>JBBIKC010000023.1:0-56047 GCA_037445635.1 Chloroflexota bacterium | reverse complement strand
GAGACGCCGAATGTCGTTCCAAACCCGATGTGATCCACCATCCAGCCGCCGAGGATGGGGGCGAGAATGGTCGCAGGGGCGATGAGCGTGTTGGATAAACCGATGTAGTGGGGACGTTCCGTCTCCGTACCGAAGCCCACTGTAAATGTAATGCCGATCGTCCAAATGGACACATTCGCAATGGCGGCGAAAACGAATACGGGATAAAGCCAGTTGAGGGAGGGCGCGAACCAGGCGAGGGCGGTACTTCCCACCGCGGCCAGCGCGCCGATAACCAGCATGGAACGGTGTCCCCATTTGTCCCCCAGCCAGCCCATGCCCACATTGGCGAAGGTCGCGGTGATGGTGAGCGCGGCGGTGAGGTAGCCTGCGGTAATTTCGCTCATGTCGAAGCGGCGCAGGCCGTACAGGATGTAGAAACCAAAACCCATCGTGGCGAACTGCGCCAGGGTGCGCGCGGCGAGAAACCAGTTGAAGTTTCGGTCGCGGCGCAGGATGGCCTTTGCGCCCTGCCAGAAATGAGTCGTTTCTTCCGCGATCACTTTCTCGGTATCTTCGGGTTCGCGCGTCTGCGCAAGGGCGAGATAGGAGCCGACCATGGCGAGGCTGGTGATGAAGAAGCAGGCGGCAAAGTCAATTGGATAACCCAGCCAGTCCAGCAGATACCCCGCGCCGATGGCGGCGGCGCCGACGGCCAGGTTGACCAGCCCGCCCTGAATGCCGAAGAATGTGCCGCGCGTTTCCGAGGGGATGATCTTTGCGATCATGCTGGTCCACGCGTTGGCGGTGAAGCCTCCCCCAAATCCCTGCCAGGCGAGGGCGATGAAGGCCAGCACCAGCGCGGCCTTTGTTCCGATGACTGGAATCAGCCAGGCGATGATAGCCAGCATCAGAAACGGCACGCGCTCGTTGATCGTGTTGAGCATGACGGACGGTTTGTATCTTCGCATCCGTGAAAGATGACCTGCGGTAAACAACTGCGGCAATTGCCAGCCGATGGTGTGGAGGGCGGGAGCGAACCCGATGAGGATGGCCGAGTCTGTGAGGTGGGTGATGAAAAGAGGGATCACGGTCGAAATGGATGCGAACCCAAAACCGAGACCGAAGAGGGCGCCGTCCAGCAGGTTAAACGTTACATTGTGGCGCAGATGAGTGCGAACATCTTTTTCCAGGGGGGAGAGCATGAGCAGATTCTACCATCCCGAAAATTGCCTCTTGACACTGCGCGCAAACGGATTAAAATAAAAACGAACGTTCGTTCATTTCCAAGAGAGAAAATATGCCTGTCGAAACACTCACAAAAGGGGAACGCACCCGCCTCCAAATCGAAGATGCCGCAGTGGAATTGTTCATGGAGCAGGGGTATCACGCCACATCCATGCGGCAGATCGCGGAGCGCGCGGGACTGGCGCTGGGCGGAATTTATAACCATTTTGCCAGCAAAGACGAGATCTTCGAAGCCATCATTGTGGATAAGCACCCCTATAGGCGCATTCTGCCGCTGGTACTGCAAACGCCAGGCGAGACCGCCGAGGAATTCCTGCGGAACGCCTTCAGGATCGTGGTAACCGAGCTTGGTAATAACCCCATTTACATGAAACTCATGATGATCGAACTTGTGGAATTTAACGGAAGACACGGGGCGGGCATGTTGAAAGAAATCGCGCCGAAGGTTCTTCCCGCCTTCGAACAAATGCTGAAGGTTCGCAAGGGGCTTCGGGTTTCCAATCCTGCCATGTTTCTGCGTTCCTTTTTCGGGATGATCATCTCCTATTTCATCACCGAAATGATCACAGCCAATTCGGTCCTCACCAAACTCATGCCGAAGGACGCCGCCGAAGTTTACATTGACATATACCTGCACGGCGTACTCGTCAAGGAGACCGCATGAACTCACGCCTGCTCTCCATCATCCGCAAGGAATTCATCCAGATCGGCCGCGACACGCGCACCCTCATCATGATCCTCGTCATCCCAATCATGCAATTGTTCCTGCTCGGTTACTCCGCCACCAGCGACGTGCGCAACATCCCGCTCGCAGTCCTCGACCAGAGCCGCAGCCCCGAATCGCGCGCCCTGCTCGATTCGTACCGCGCCGCGGATTATTTCCGCATCGCGTACGACGTCCAGTCTGAATCGGAGATCGAAACGCTGATCTCGCGCGGCGACGCGCGCGCCGCTGTCATCATCCCGCCCGATTACGCCCAGCGGCTCGCCGAGGGCAGCGCGCAGGTCGCGTTCATCCTCGACGGCTCCGACCCGACCAGCGCGTCCACTGCACTCTCCGCCGCGCAACTCATCAGCCAGGCGCACGCCATCGAACTGCTTACCGAAACCTTCGCCCGCACGGGACAGAACATGCGCATCCAGCAGCCCGTTACCGTTCACACCACCGTCTGGTACAACCCCGATATGGTCAGCGCGCACTTCATGATCCCTGGCGTGATCGGCATGATTCTCTACGCAATCGCGGCCATTCTCACAGCCACGTCAGTGGTGCGCGAACGCGAGCGCGGCACCATCGAGCAGCTCATCGTCACACCGATTCGCCCATGGGAATTGATCGTCGGCAAACTCATGCCTTACGTGATCCTCGGTTTCTTCAACACTATCGAAGTACTGGCTGTCGGTCACTGGTGGTTCGGTGTCCCCATCCGCGGCGACCTCGGCCTCATCCTGCTCATGTCGGGCATCTTCCTCATCACAGGCCTGGGTATCGGACTCTTTGCCTCGACCATCGCCAACACACAGCAGGAAGCCATGCTTACCGTGTGGATGACCCTCCTGCCGAGCATCTTTCTTTCGGGCTTTTTCTTTCCGCTCGAAGCCATGCCGAAATTCTTACAGTGGCTTTCGTACTTCATGCCGTTGCGCTATTACCTCTTCATCATCCGCTCGCTTCTCCTCAAGGGCGTCGGCCTTGCCGATATTCAACTACCGTTCCTTCTCATGACTCTCTTCGCAGTCGGCATTATGACCATGGCCGCGCTGCGCTTCCGCAAACGACTCGATTAACCCCACCCCGTCCTCTCTCCTGCGCGGAGAGGGGAGGCAAAGGAGTTTCCAATGAACCACAAACGCCCGCCCGTTCCCGTCATCGTTGTTCTCTTGATCGTGATCTCGGTAAGCGCTTACTTTATCTATACCCAAAGTGCCGCCAGGACGAACGGCGCACTGACCGCTTCGGGATTCATCGAAGCGACTCAAGTGAACGTCGCGCCCGAACTGGCGGGCAAGGTCATCGAAGTCCTCGCCGCGGAGGGCGACTCCGTCGAAGCGGACGATCCGCTTCTTCGCCTGGACCCGAGCCTGCTGACCGCGCAGCGAGCCGTCGCGGCCGCCTCCGTTGACACCGCCAAAGCCGCCCTCGCCGCCGCGCAGACCAATTATGATCTCGCCGTGCAGAACGCCTTGGCCCAGCAGCAGGCCTCCACCGCAAAGGATTGGCGTTTCTCCGCGCCCGATGATTTCAACCAGCCTTCATGGTACTTTTCCCCTTCCGAGCAATTAGCCTCCGCCCAGGCCGAAGTGGACGCGGCCAAAGCCGCGCTCGAAGAGGCCCAGGCGAATCTCGCCAAAGTCATCGCGGATTTGAACAATGCCGATTTTCTCGAGGCTGAAAAACGGCTCGCTGACGCGCGCGCCGCATATCTTGTCGCCGACGAGGTCAAGACGAACGCCGATTATGCCGCCGAAGGCGGCGCGCTCCAAAAAGCCGCGGACAAAGCCTACAACGAAGCCCTCGACGAATTGCGCTCCGCCCAGGATGAATACAATTCCCTGCTCGATACGCAAGCCGCGAAGGATGTGGAAAACGCGCGCGGCGAAGTGGTCGTTGCCCAGCAGCGCTATGACACGGCTTACGCGCGTTACGTCTCGCTGCAAACTGGGCTCAATTCACCCGCTGTGGTGATGGCGCAAAAGTCGCTGGATCAGGCCAAGTCTGCGCTCGCGCAGGCCGAAGCCAACCTTGCCCTGCTCGATACGCAAATCGCCAAGTTGACCGTCATCGCGCCCAGCGGCGGCGTCGTCCTGACCCGCAGCGTGGAAGTCGGCGAATTCGTCCAGCCTGGCGCGACCGCCTTCGTCCTCGGCCAGTTGAGCGATCTGACCATCACGGTCTATGTGCCAGAAGATCGCTACGGCGAAGTCTCGCTGGGACAGCAGGCCGAAGTCACAGTGGATTCATTCCCTGGTGTTACCTTCACCGCCACCGTCATCCAAATCTCCGACAAAGCCGAATTCACCCCGCGCAATGTCCAGACAGTGGAGGGACGCTCCAGCACGGTCTATGCCATCAAACTCTCTGTCAACGATCCTGAAGGCAAATTGAAGATCGGCATGCCTGCGGATGTGGTTTTCAAATAAAGTCGAAGGCAGGACCGACTTTTGACTTTCGACCTTTGACGTACGATTGAGTAAAGCGTGCCATGAAACCCGTTGCATTTGATTGGACTCGAATGAAGCATATCCAAAAAATCCATCGCGTCCTCTACGAGATTGGACTGGGTCCGCTCATCGGCAGGATCATCCTCCTTTTGACGACCACAGGCCGAAGGTCAGGCAAGAAGCGGGTGACACCTCTGCAATATGAAAAGATTGGCAATGACTACTACGTCGGCGCGGCGCGCGGCCTGAAAGCCGACTGGGTTCGCAACATCCAGGTCAACCCGTGCGTAGAAGTCCGCGTCGGAGCGCGACACTTTGAAGGTCAAGCCGAAGTCATCACCGACCCGTGCAAGTTTGCCGACTTTCTGGAAGTGCGCTTGGCGCGTCATCCGCGCATGATCGGCTTCATCATGGAGAAGGCGCATGGACTGCCGAAACGCCCAAGCCGCGAACAATTGGAAGATTTGGGAAAGACGGAAGTATTCGTGATTTTGCATCCGACATCGTTCAGTGAGAATTAGAATGACAGACCATCTCGTTCGCGCAGCCAATCTCAAAAAATCCTTCGGCGACAACCGCGCCGTGGATGACGTATCGCTGACCATCGCGCCTGGCGAAATCTACGGCCTCGTCGGTTCGGACGGCGCGGGGAAGACCACGACCATGCGTCTGCTGGTCGGCGCGCTGAAACCCGACGCGGGCGAAATCACTGTCTGCGGTTATAACGTGCTTCGCGATGTGGAACAGGCGCGTTCGCAAATTGGTTACCTCTCACAGCGCTTCTCGCTGTACGAAGATTTGAGCGTCCTCGAAAACATCCGCTTCTTCGCCGAGGTGCGCGGACTGAAATCGAACGAGTGGCTTCCGCGCTGCCTCGAGATTCTCGAATTCGTCGGCCTCGCCGAATTCAAAGACCGCCGCGCGGGTCAACTCTCTGGCGGCATGAAACAGAAACTCGGGCTCGCCTCCGCGCTCGTCACGCGTCCGCGCGTGCTATTGCTTGACGAGCCGACGACTGGTGTTGACCCCGTCACGCGGCAGGATTTTTGGCAATTGGTGATAAAACTCGTGTCGCAAACAGGTACACAGGTAGACACGTATACAGGTACACAGGTAGACAAGTACACAGGTACACAGGAACACGCGGAATCCGCAACTCGTAACTCGTATCTCGCAACTCCTAACCCGCAATCATCCTCCAATGTTAGCGTAATAATCTCCACCCCCTACATGGACGAAGCCTCGCGCTGTCACCGCGTGGGGTTTATGAAATCAGGAAAAATCATCGCCGAAGACACTCCCTCGAATCTGCGCGCCCGCCTCAACGGACGCGTGCTCGAACTGCGCGGCGACCCGCATAACTTGCTGCGCCACGTCGCGCACCAGGACGCGGATGTCGAAGATGTGGCCGCGTTCGGCGACAAGTTGCATCTGCGCGTGCGGACGGGCAGAGCGCAGGCCATCCTCGAACGCCTGCCCAAAGAGATCGAAAACGCGGGCGGCAAAGTGGCCGAGTTGCGCGCCATTCCGCCCGTTCTCGAAGATGTGTTCATCGCCTTATCCGAATCGCAGGAGGGATCGAATGACTGAGACCGTGATCGTTGCCCAGAACCTCACCCGTCACTTCGGCGATTTCGTCGCGGTGGATCACGTCAACTTCGAGGTGGAGCAGGGCGAAGTGGTCGGTTACCTCGGCCCGAACGGTTCGGGCAAAACCACTACCATCCGCATGTTGCTCGGCCTCCTGAAGCCCACAGCAGGCAAGGCCACTGTCCTGGGATATGACTCTTTCCTCGAATCGGAACAGGTTCGCTCTCGTTCGGGATACATGTCACAGAAGTTCGCGTTATACGACGATTTGACGACGCTTGAAAATTTGACGTTCTACGCGGGCGTTTACGGGATTCGGGACAAAGACCGCGTCCAACGGACCCTCGACATGGTCGGCCTCAACGGGCATGAATCCACGCTGACGCGTTCCCTGTCCGCGGGCTGGCGGCAGAGACTCGCGCTCGGCATCGCGCTGGTGCATGAACCGAAACTGCTCTTCCTCGATGAACCGACTTCGGGCGTTGATCCCACCGCCCGCCGCGTCTTCTGGGATTTGATCTACGAACTGGCCGAGGAAAACGGCGTGACGATCAAGGTCACCACGCACTACATGGATGAGGCCGAATACTGCGAGCGCGTCGGCATCATGCGCGATGGGAAGTTGCTGGCAATGGACACGCCCACCAATTTGAAGAAATCAATCATTCAAGGCGATGTATGGGAGGTGTTTGCCAGTCCGCTCGAGGCGGGACTCGAGTCACTGGCGCGGGTGGCGGGAGTCCAACGCGTCGGCCTCGCGGGCGATCATTTGCGGACGATCAGCCTCGGGGTCCAGCCTGAAGCGCTGAGAGAGGCGTTGACCGCGTCGGGGGTCAGCATCCAAAAAATCGAGCGCGGCGAACCGACTCTGGAAGATGTCTTCCTCTCCCTGGCGAAAGATTGACTCCTTCTTGACAGGCGGAAAAATGGTTATATACTGGACATAAGCCCCCAACTTCGTCGGGGAAATCATGGAAGAACAATCGCCGTCTCTCGAACAATTTGCCGGGTTCGATTTTCGCGAACTGCCCATTGGGGTATATATGACCTCCCTGGACGGGCGGTTTATTGTCGCCAATCGAATCGTGCGCCAGATGTTGGGGTTGCCGCTGGAAGGGCAGTTAGACGCTAATATCAAGGCTTATTATGCCGATCCAGCGGATCGGGATGCGGCCATCCAGGACGCGAAGCAGATGGCGAAAGAGGGGAAGCATGTGGAGCGAAGCATTCTGCATTTGAAGGTAGGAGGGCGGGATGTGTATGCGGAAGATTACTGCAAAATCCTTCAGGATGAGGCGGGAGATATCAGTGGCTTTGTCGGCTGTCTCGTGGATGTGACGGCGGATTACGAAACGCGCCTGAGTGAGAAGGCATTGCGAGATGCGGTGGAGGAGCTGCGTTTTGACATTGGGCGTATTCTGCATGCCAATACGACCACGCTGGTTATGGTTAAGCAGACGCTGGATGCGGTGATAGAGGCGTTTGAGCCGAGGCCGTTTCGGGATGTGTCCATCCCTTCTTCGGATGAAGTGGAGGCGCACCTGGCCGAAGCGGCCAACAGACTGGCCAATGCCATTGAGCGGCTGGTCGAAAGCGCGGACGAGGAACGGCGTTTGAAAGCCCTGGCGGCACCGCGATGGAAGCGTTTGCAGGGATTTGTGGACCTTCTACGCACTTTCAGGGAGAGAATCCCTACGCCGGAATCGTATTCCCCTACATTGAGGAAAATTGCCAACGAGGTGGGGCAGATCCATGCATCCATTGCAGCCGGGCATCTGACGCGGGACTTAACACGCGAATTGCAGAACTCGGCATGGGATATGGAACGCCTGACAAATCTTGTCGAGGTACTCGAGACGCGAGCGGCGGTCATCCAGATGGATTACACCATTCACAGTCTGCGGGAGTTCATCACCTCAGGCGCCCGGAAGGATAGTGAACGCGAGCAAAAGAGGGTGGCGGCTCTCCTCGAAGAATCGACCAAACGATTGGCAGAGTATGCGCGCAGTATGAAGATAGAAATCGAGGGCAAGGATGTGTTGGACGCCGTGGTGCTGGTCAATGAACGCGAGATGGTGCGGGCCTTGTCCAACCTGTTACACAACGCCATCAAATATTCTTGGCGGCGCGATCCGCAGCGGACAAAGGCGGCCTGGGTCTCAGTGCGCACGCGGATTCAGGATCAGAAGGTGTTTATCGAGTTCGAGAACTGGGGCGTACCCGTCAAACGCGAGGAGATCGAACGGGGCAAGGTGTTCGAGCTCGGTTATCGGGGCGAGTTGTCGAAGGATCGCGGGCGCCTTGGAACGGGCATCGGATTGACGGATGCGCGCCGCGTGGCCGAGGCGCATGGAGGCTGGCTGGAGATCGAAAGCCACCCGGCAGTGCGCGGTTTGCGTGACGAGAAGAGCGAGAAGTATTATCATCAGCCGTTTTTAACAAAGGTCACGATGGTGTTGCCGCTGGCTGGGAGTCTGTAGGATGAGGTTTATCCCGGCTGCGGGTTGTGACTGTACATGAAATTTCTGTATGCAGACGTTCAAATCTACGCTGTGGGAGGCATGACATTACGATGAAGACAAGAGTTCTCTGGGTGGAAGACAGCGCTCGGTTGGAGTTGCGTAGTTTGCTTGGGCCGGTCTATATGAGCGGGGACTATGACTTGAGTCTCGCGGAGGATGCCACCGACGCAATGAAGCGCTTGCAGACGACAGTCTATGACGCCATCATTCTCGACATGCGTATTCCACCCGGTATGGACGAGCAGTGGATCAAAATCTACCGGGAACGAGAAGAGGACAAGGCCTTTGCCCGCCTCGGCCTCGAACTGGCGAATTGGATGTTCAACGGTCATTCTTTTCTCTACCCGCCGCCAACCTGGGTTAGGCCGCATCATGTCGGCGTGTTTACAGTGGAGGACGATCCTGCTCTCCACGCACGGCTGGAGGTACTGAAAATCGAAGTATTCGAACACAAAACCGCTGGTATCGCGGATACGATTTTAGTAAAGATCATCGAACGCATTGTAGAGAAGTCGCAGGCGGCAGGGTAGGCGCTTTATGGAAATTCCTTTTGACGCATTACTTACGCTGCTGATCTTCCTAGTCGGTATTCCCGCTCTGATTCTTCAATTAATTTCACCCATTGAACGCGCTGCCGTTCAGAAAAAGGGACGGCTGGATGTGCGCTCTTTTTTGAGGAAAGCATTGTGGATTATCGGCGGGGGTATTGTCGTGCAGATGGTATATGCCGTGTTTCCCCGCGATGAGGGTCAAGACTTCATTCGGCAGGTTATTCAGCAACTGATCTGGATGGCGGTATTTGGTTTGCTGTTTTTTCTGGCGTTGGACATTTCCCAGCAAATTCCAGAACAGTATGGACGCCGGGAAAAGATCGTCAAACGATTGACACAGGACCTGCTGGTGGAATTGAAAAAACGCAAACGCTTGAACGTCAGCGGCGAGACCTTCAATGACTTGGTCAATCTGGGGAAACACTGTGAGGCAGGTCAGGAACGGGAAATGGTGGTAAATGCCTTGATGGAAGTCGTCAAAGACGTGCTGGCAGATCCAAAATACGCCGGCGATTCCTTGGAAATGTTGATCGAGGAATTGACACACATGCTCGCGTTCAGCCCTGAAGCAAAAGATTTGTATAATTATAGAGCAGCGGTAGGAATTCTCACCACTATTCTTGCGGCCGACCACCCTGCGGAGACCGAAGACGACAGGCGGCGGGTCGTCCACGCCATCAGTCACTTGGCCAGGACGCTGATTGTCAATTTCAAATCTGTTGAGCGGGACAATGTAATCCTTGCATATGTGAATTCTGTCGATTTTGCATCGAATAGACCAAATATGCTTACAGAAATCAGCCAGGCATTGTTCGAAATCGGCGTTTGCGCTGCAAAGGAGGCCGATGATTTTGCCGCTGTGGCTGCTCTGGATAAACTAACTACACTGGCGGAAAGACAGTCTCCATCCCTGCCAATCGAATTTATCGCCGATTTGTTCGGTCTCTTGGGATGTTTTTGGGCAAAAGAGGGAAGTCGCAGGGACTATGCCAGTCTCAAATTCAGAGCGATCAAGAAAATCATCAACAAGGAGGTATTTCTGAGGCTGACCAATGCACGCGAGCACCTGATCCAAACCATGTATTTCGAAGAGGCGGACAATCTGGGAAAGATGCTGTCTGCCTTGATGCCAGCGACAAGTCCTCGCGTGAAGCACTGAGACGACCCGTCGGGTCGTCTCAATGTTTACTGGCGGACTGGTTCGTTCGGCACGATCAGGGCCATGATGAAGTAGGCCAGCAGTACGCCCGGCCCCGTGACGAAGAACAGCAGGACGAAGATCAGCCGCATGACGGTCGGGTCCATGTTCATGTAATCGGCCAGTCCCGCGCATACGCCCGCGATCATGCGGTTGGTGTTGCTTCGGTAGAGGGCTCTGTAGTTTGTGTTCATTGGCGCTCCTTTCGTTTTGTCTGCATGGACTTACGCAGGAGACCAATGAAAGTTGCTCAATTCCTGAACTTGCGGCTTTCGAGAAAATTGGCAATGCCGACGTAAAGCAGGAAGAGGCCGATGAACAGCAGGAACAAAGCCTGCAAGCCCATCCAGCGCAGTTGATACAGGCCAAAGCCCGCGAAGAGCAGGCCCGTGAGCAGGTAGAACCAGGCACTGCGCGCGTAATTCGCGCCCATTCGCCCGGCTTGCAGGATGCCGCGCTCGGCCAGCAGGTTCAGCCCGCGGACTTGCGCCTCGTGGCGATCCTTGCAGGCGAGCGAATCATCCACTATCGCGGCGCAATCGGAGCAAAGCCCGCGCTGACAGTGCTTGCAAATTCCAACGGCAGGTTGATCGGGATGATAAAAACAGATCAAGTTACTCTCCGATTACCTGTAAGACCAATTCTCTTTTTCGCGGCCTGTTGTCGAAATCCACGTAAACGATTTGCTGCCAGGTTCCAAGCAGAAGGCGTCCGTTCGTAAACGGCACAGTCAGTGACGCGCCGAGCAGGGCTGCCCGCACGTGGCTGTGACCGTTGCCGTCGCCCCAGCGCGCGTTGTGCGCGTACTCGCGGTCCGGCGGGATGATCTCGTCGAACAGGCGCTTCAAGTCGCTCACCGCGCCCGATTCATATTCGATGGTCGTCACGCCGCTGGTGGAGGATGGGCAGAATACTGTCACTGTGCCATTCTTGAGCCCGCTTTGGATAACGCGGCTTGCAACCTGGTCGGTGATGTCATGAACGTCGGCGTTCCCGCGCGTGGACAGGATGATGTTGAGTGTTTGGACTGTCATGTGTCAAATCTTCTCGATGGGATGCCGCAGGACCGTCTTCAGTTTGGCGGGATCGGCCTTGCGCGGATCGCCCAGATAGATTTCGTGGTGCTTGCCGTTCGGCCCGACGCGGTCACGGTATCCGTTCTCCGCGGCGAAGGCGCGCATAATCTCAATGGTCGCGGGTTCGGCCGCGTAGGGTCCGATATGCATCATCTGCACGCAAAGCCCCTCTTCAAAATGCTCCAGCCGCGCTTTCGACAGGGCAGGGGAGTCCCCGCGCTTCTTGCGCACCTGTTCGCGCGCCGCCTCGAACATCTCCTGTGTGATGTGCTCTGGCTGGAGCATCATCACCGTGTAATGCCAGTTGTCCTTGACCGTGATGTCGAATTGGCCATTCTCCACCCACCACAATCCCTCCAATGCCATGACGGGATACTCGATGGGATTCGTCTTGCGAAGTTTGGAGGTGAATTTCAATGTGTACGAGAGACCATACAGCGCCATCATCGCCTCGGCAAATGCGGGTGATGTGCCTGGCGCCTCGCCTTTTTCGATCGCGCCGTCTATCATTGCGAACTGGAAGGGCGGCACCTGGATGATGACGGGCTTTTTCGCCGAGGGTTGATAGTATTGTTTCAATTCTTTTTTCAAATCGAGTTTTTTCATGGCATTCTCCTTACACGATTTTGGAGTGCCGTTTTAGACGGCATACCACTTTGCGGCGCTTAGAGCAATGCTGTGGGGGCAGGGGGCTTGCTCCAGAATTTCGGGGGCAGGCCGTTCGACTCCAAAGCGAAATCTGTGCCTTGCCGAAATTGTATTGCAAATGCTTTATTTCCGCTCATCGAATTGGCCGCGCTGAATCACTTTTCTGCCGAAGCGTTCCTTGAGTGTGTCCACTGCCTCCTGCAGCCGCCGCGATTTTTCCCCGCCGTCGTCCCACAGCGGCAATTGCCGCATCGGTTCTCCCAAACCGCTTACACCAACTCCGATCAATCGTACGGGTTGATGCGGACGCCGCACCCTTTTGAGCAAAGCCAGCGCGGTTTCGAAAATCTCGTCGTCGTTGGCGGTCGGCTGGGACAAAGTGGTCTGGCGCGTCAACGTGGTGAAATCAGGCCAGCGGATTTTCACCTTGATAGTCTTCCCCGCGAGGTGTTCTTTTCGCAACTGTGCGCCGACTTGCGCGGCCTGTTCCCGCAGTGTTCGTTCCAGTGATTTGTCGTCGGATGTATCGCGCGAGAAAGTGGTTTCCTGGCTGATGGACTTGGTCTCGCGCTCGGTGACGATGGGGCGGTCGTCCTGACCCCGCGCGTGGTGCGCCAGGTCTCGGCCGTTTTCACCGAACAGGCGGATCAAGCCCTCCTCGGGCCAACGGGCAATGTCGCCGATGGTGTAGATGCCCAGTTCGGCCAGCCGCGCTGCGGTCTTCGGGCCGACGCCCCACAGCATGTCCGCGGGGAGGGGCGCGAGGAATGCCGCTTCCTGCCCCGCGGGGACGATGGTCAGGCCGAAGGGCGGACTGCCCTTCTTCGCGGCCTTCTTCCCAACTTCTGTGGCGATCTTCGCCACGAGCTTATTGGAGGCGATCCCGATGGAGCAGGGCAACTGCAGTTCGTCGCGGATGGCAGCCTGAAGGTCCCGCGCGAAGCGTTCGGGGGGCTTTTCGCGCAGGTCGGAGATGTCCAGAAAAGCCTCGTCAATCGAGATCTGTTCCACCAGCGGCGTCAATTTATTCAGGATTTCCATCACCTGCTTGGACACATCGCTATATATGCGGTGACGAGGAGGCAAGATGACCAGATTTGGCAGGAGACGCAAGGCGCGCGCCGTCGGCATGGCCGAACGGATGCCGTATTGCCGCGCCGCGTAAGAACAGGAGGAGACCACGCCGCGTTCGTCGGGCTTGCCGCCTACGGCAAACGGTTTTCCGCGCAGAGAGGGATTGAATTTCTCCTCGACGGCGCAGAAGAAAGCGTCCAGGTCGAGGTGCAGGATGGTGCGGGGCACGCGCTCATTATATGAGAAATCGAATCAAATTTGAAATGGAGATGTTACGGAAGTCATATTGCTTTTCGGCCTGCCGGGTTGTATAGTAGTAGTGGCATTATTCACAGGGGGCTATTGGATTGTTGTATGGCGTACGCACGTCTTGGGGGGCGCGCGCTGAAAGGAGTATTAATGCCTGCAAAGCGCTACCTGGTGACTGCGATTGTGATGCTGGCGCTGCTTTCGCAAGCCACCCCTGTTTCATCCCCGACAACTTCACAAGTCGAGGCGGCTGCGTATTGCGATTGGGCGCAGTTTGTGATGGATGTGACTGTTCCAGATGGGACGATTCTCGCGCCCAACACGCCGTTTACGAAAACCTGGCGTTTGAAGAATATCGGCACGTGCACCTGGACCACTGCTTACGCGCTGGTTTATTCTCACGGCGACATGATGAGCGCCCCCCCGGTCGTGTATCTGCCTCACGACGTCCCGCCGGGCGCGACGGTGGACGTGTCGGTGCAGATGACGAGCCCTCCGGTCAGCGGGCATTTCCGCGGCAACTGGCTCCTGCGTAATGCGGCCGGTGCCATATTTGGCATCGGGTCGTCTGCGAGCAGTCCGTTTTGGGTGGATGTTGTTGTTTCCGCTCCGACCGTCACGGCTTATGATTTCGCCGCGGAGATCTGCGCGGCTACCTGGCATTACGACGGCGGACCGATTCCGTGTCCATATCGTGAAGCGAAGAAGCAATATGGTTATGCCATCCGTATCGAGAATCCGATTCTCGAAAACGGAACGCCTGCCGGCCAGGCAGGCATCCTTACGGTGCCTCATCAGAAATATAACGGCATCATCATGGGGGTCTATCCAGAGATGGACATCATGCGCGGCGACCACTTTCAGGCGCTCATCGGATGTCAGTACGGCGCGACGGATTGTTACGTCACCTTCGAATTAGATTACATGACCCCGGACAGGAATCTGGTAACGATTTGGAAGTTCAGGGAAAGATACGATGGCATGTTCTATCGCGCCGATGTGGACTTGAGCAAATACGCCGATAAAAAGGGAATCAAACTGGTGCTGATCGTCCGCGCCAGCGGACCCGCAGGCGGGGACCAGCCCCTGTGGGTGGCGCCCAGCCTCGTCCGGGAAGTGGCGGTGGTTCCGGGTACGCCCACGCCTCTCCCAGCGACAGCCACGCCTGTCGTTCCAACCCTGACTCCCGCTCCCACTTCGACCTTGCCTCCGGCCTCCGCGTGCGATAAAGCGGAATTCGTGCAGGATGTGTCCACGCCGGATGGAACAGATATTCCGGCTGGTCAGGCGTTCACGAAAACCTGGCGTTTGAAGAACGCCGGCACCTGCACCTGGACCCCCTCCTATAGCCTGGTCTTCGTCAGCGGCGACCAGATGGGCGGCGCGGCGGCTTCGGCCCTGCCTGCCACTGTCCTGCCCGGCCAGACGATTGACCTGACGGCTTACCTCACGGCTCCGACTGTGCCCGGCACTTACAAAGGGTATTGGATGTTGCGCAACCCGGCCGGTGGATTCTTTGGCATCGGGCCGAATGGCGACCAGCCGTTCTGGGTCTCGATTGACGTACCGGGTGTGACCTCCGGTGGCTATGATTTCGTGGCCGAGGTCTGCAACGCGGTCTGGGTCAGCGGCGCGGGCGTCCTGCCGTGCCCCGGAACGGACGGCAGTTCGAGCGGGTTCGTTTTGAATCTGGCGAACCCGGTCCTCGAAAACGGAGTCACAGATACTCGTCCCGGACTGCTGACCGCCCCGCAGATGGTGAATTACGGCTGGATTCAGGGAGTCTATCCTGCCTTCGTCGTGCAGGCCGGCGACCACTTCCAGTCCACGATCAACTGCGAGTACAACGCGACCGGCTGTGACGTCTACTTCCGCCTCGATTACCAGATTGCCAGCGGGCCGATTAATACGCTCTGGGCGTTCCATGAGCGATACGAGGGCCTCTATTACAACATTGACCTCGACCTCAGTTCACTATCCGGGCAGAACGCCAAGTTCATCCTGACCGTGCTCTCGAATGGCGCCGCGAACGGAGACCGCGCCGTGTGGGTGGCGCCGCGTATTGTCCGGACCGGAAGCGTGAACACCACGCCGACACCGGCCCAAACCCCAACCGCTGTTCCCACCACCACGCCAACTCCCACCGCCACTCCGACACCAACCGGAACGCCGATCCCAATCTTCACTCCGACTCCTGTTCCAACGTCCACGAGTTGGTTGACTTTCACCAGCACGCCGTACGGCTTCCGGTTCAACTATCCACCGCAGGGACAGATCGTCAGCCAGACGGACCAGAGCGCACGCATCCAGTTGCCCATTGCCGCGGGCACAAATCTGAAAGAGAAATATCTGGATGTAAGTATTCTCCTCAATCCTGCCGCCTGTATCAGCCCGTTTGGGGCCGGATACCCGCCCGAGGCGATCCAAACCTCGCAGGTGGTCATCAACGGGATCAATTTCCTCAAAGAGAGCGGCGCGGACGGCGCGGCCGGTAATCTCTATCAGTGGACGGCATATTCCACGCAACGTGATAACGTCTGTGTCAGCCTCGGGTTCATGCTGCACTCCCTCAACCCGGGCGCTTACTCCACGCCCCCGCCGCTGTTCGACGAGGCGGCCGAGTCGGCGATCTTCTTCGAGATCGTCTCGACCTATGCATGGTTGCCCGCCACGCCCACGCCGGTACCCACCGCCTCCTCTTTGATCGGACCCTATTCTGTGTATCGCGTTGCCCTCAACGACGTGCTCAACGTGCGGTCTGCCGCCGGGGTCAGCAATCCCATCGTCGCCACCTTCCCGCGCGACGCGGTCAATGTGATGCGCACCGGGCCGATCACGACGGTTGACGGTTCGGAGTGGGTCGAGGTGGTGCGCCCGGATGGCGGCGGGACCGGCTGGGTCAACTTCTACTACCTGACCGAATACGTCACACCTGCCGCGTTCTGCGGGGACGCGCGCATCGCGTCTCTAATCGAGCAGTTCAAGCAGGCGGTGAACCAGTCCAGCGGCCAGGCGTTTGCTGCGCTGGTCAGCCCGAGGCACGGCGTCAACGTGAATTACTGGCTGTACGGCACGACGGTGAATTACACCGCCTCCACCGCGCAGACGGCCTTCACCAGCACGGAGTCGATTAACTGGGGTAGTGGTGGGGGGAGCGGCACCGTTGATGTGGGTACCTTCTCCCAGATCGTCCAGCCCAAACTGGCGGACGTGCTCAACTCCGCCTATCAGTTGAATTGCAACGACCCATCCCACGCGAGCATGTTCGTCGATCCCTGGCCGTATCTCAATGTGAATTACTATGCGGTGGTCAAACCGCCTACTCCGGGCGTCTTATTTGACTGGAGGGTATGGCTGGTGGGATTCGAGTATGTCAATGGCCAACCCTACATGGTGGGAATGGTCCATTTCGTTTGGGAACCGTGAGAGCCTCCTTCGGGTCAAAGATGAGTCAGACCGCAAAGATTCGCGGTCTGACTTTTTATGTGGGGAGGTGCAGAATTTTAGCTCTCTCTTCATATTGTCCTAACGCGCAACCGGAGATATACTTGTGCAGGTTATCCGCAATGGAACTTTCAGCCCTTGCCGGTCGTCCCTTTCAGGCAATATTGATCCGAGGAGGATGAGATGAAATCCAAATTGACCTTTGCCACCGTGGCTTTGCTCGTCGCCCTGCTGACCTCGCTCGTGCCGGTCGGGGGGCTGACCGTGCAGAGCGCGGCGGCGTCCACCTATTGCGATGCGGCGCAATTTATCGCGGATGTGACCGTTCCCGACGGGACGAATTTCGCGCCGGGCACCACGTTCAAGAAGACCTGGCGGCTGAAGAACATCGGCACCTGCACGTGGACGACATCGTACAGCATGGTTTATGTCAGCGGCGAGAAGATGGGCTCCACGCTCACCGTGGCCATGCCGACCACGGTCGCGCCCGGCCAAACCGTTGACATCAGTGTGGACATGACCGCGCCCTCCGCCCCGGGTAAATATCGCGGCAACTGGCAGTTCAAGAACGCTGCCGGCGTGCTGTTTGGCATTGGCGTTTACGCCAACAAGCCCTGGTGGGTGGAGATCAACGTGACCGGCGCCGGGAGCGGCGTAGCCTACAACTTTGCCGAGAAAGCCTGCGATGCGGTCTGGACCAGCGGCGCGGGCGTCCTGCCCTGCCCGGGCACGGACGGCGATTCCAAAGGCTTTGTGCTCAAGCAGGCCAACCCCAAACTCGAAAACGGCGTATCCGATGCCAACCCCGGCCTGCTGGTCTCGCCCCAGAATGTGACCAATGGTTACATCCAGGCGGTCTATCCTGCCTTCCGCGTGCAAAGCGGCGACCGCTTCCAGGCGACCGTATCCTGCGAGGGCGGCGCGACCTCCTGCTATGTTGCCTACCGCCTCGACTATCAGATCGGCTCCGGCGCGGTCAGGACGTTCTGGTCCTTCCGCGAAAAATACGAAGGACAATACTACCGCGCCAACCTCGACCTGAGTTCGCTCGCCGGGCAGGACGTGAAATTCATCCTCTACATGTCCGCCTACGGCTCGCCCACCGGCGACCGCGCCCTGTGGGCCAACCCGGTCATCGCGCGCGCCGGCGCGGTCAATACCGCCACGCCCACCGTGACCGGCACGCCTCCCACCGCGACCCCCACTTCCACCGCGCCCACCCCCACACACACGCCTCCGCCCGCTTCCGGTTGTGACAAGGCCCAGTTCATCGCGGATGTGACCGTCCCCGACGGCACCACCTTCAACCCCGGCGCGACGTTCAAGAAGACCTGGCGGCTGAAGAACGTCGGCACCTGCACCTGGACGACCGGTTACCTGCTGGTCTTCTCCAGCGGCGAACAGATGGGCGGGCCGTCCTCCGCGGCCTTCCCCACCAGCGTCAACCCCGGACAGACAGTTGACCTCTCGGTCAACCTGACGGCACCCAGCGCGGGCGGATCGTACCGCGGCTACTGGATGCTCAAGAACGCCTCCGGCGCGATCTTCGGCATCGGCGCACAGGCCAATAAACCCTTCTGGGTGGACATCAAGGTCAGCGGGCCGACCGTCACGCCCGGCGGCCCAACCGTCACACCCGGCGGACCGACCGCTACACCACAGGCGAACACCGCCTACGATTTCGCGCTCAATGCCTGCTCGGCCCAGTGGGTCAGCGGCGCGGGCAACCTGCCCTGCCCGGGCACGGATGGCGATGCTAAAGGCTTTGTCCTCAATGTGAGCAACCCGCGCCTCGAAAACGGCGCGACCGACACTCGTCCGGGCCTGATCACGTTCCCGCAGAACGTCAACAACGGATACATCCAGGGCATCTATCCCGCCTTCCGCGTGCAGAGCGGCGACCGCTTCCAGAGCATCGTCAACTGTGAGTTCAACGCCACTTCCTGCTACGTGGTCTTCCGCCTCGATTATCGAATCGGGAGCGGCGCGATCAAGACCTTCTGGGTGTTCGGCGAAAAATACGAAGGCCAGTACTTCCAGGCCGACCTCGACTTGAGCTCGCTGGCCGGGCAGGATGTCCAATTCATTCTCACCGTTCTGGCAGGCTCTTACGCTACAGGCGACCGCGCCCTGTGGGTGGCGCCGCGCATCTTCCGCTCCGGCGCGGGTGCCGCGCCCACGGCCACCTTCACGCCCACGTTCACTCCCACGCCGACGGTCACGGCCACCTCGACGCCGACACCGACGGCCACGCCGTGAGGAACAAAACAAGATTGACTCTCGTCGTTGGCACAGGCACTCTTTCCTGTGCCAACAACTTTAAGTCATCGAGGGTATCGTGAATAAAATTCTCGCCTTTGTCCTGCTGTCTTCGATTCTCGCGGCCTGCGCGGGCGCTCCCGCAACCGCCTCGCCTCTTCCGCTGGATACGCCCGCGCAGGCTCCGCAGTCACAGCCGTTGACTCTCGAATCCGATTCGGAGGCCATCCGCCTCAAACTTCTCTACAGCCATACCAACTGGCAGACGATCTGGGTGGACGGCGTCGTCACGTGGAACGCCCCCGAGGGGATGGACGCGCCCGCGCAGGTTTACCGCCAGCAGATCTGGGTGGACCAGCCGAACTTCCGCTTCCGCTATGTCAACGGCGTTGCGGATGGTGAACCGGACTTTGTTAAAGTCAGCGACGGGCAGAGCATCCTCGAAACAAATCTGGTCACCGGGGAATCTTTGCCCTCGGTTCTTCCCGACTTCGTGCGGGCTCCGTTCGAGCCGCCTTCAGCCGTCACGGACACGATCTACCCCCACCCGCTGGAGGGACAGATTGGCTCGCCTTTCGGCGCGTTGATCTTCCCGGCTGGTTTGGGCCAGCGCAGTGGAACACTCACTCCCATAAACATCGAAACGATTTTGGGCCGCGAGACCCTGGTTGTGGAATGGTCGCCCCAGCCGGGACTGCTCGCCAGCCGCTACTGGGTGGATACGCAGACCGGCGTCATCCTGCGTGCCCAAGACTTCGGCAAGGGCGGGGGAGAGGCGATTCAGAACGAATATGTGATCACCGCGGTTGAGTTCGATCAGCCGCTTGCGGACGCGTTGTTCCTCGTCGAGCCGGTGTCCGCTCTAGGCTTCACCGACATCACCGGCGCGGTGCCCACGCCCGAGGTCGCGGCCGCGACGCCGACGGTTGAAGTCTCTCCCGCGGACCTGGGCGAGGTCTACTTCTTCACGCTGAAACGGGATGGGACGAACGCCGTCGAACTGGTGCGCCTGCCCGGGTCCTGTGTGACCGTGCAGACCGTCTGCCCGCCGCTCGAAATCGTCGAGACACCCTTCGCGCTGGATTTCAATCCCGCGCCGCTGGCCTGGTCCCCCCATGGGACCCTGGCCGCGTTCGCCGCGCCGTCTGCGAACGGCATGTCGCTGTATCTTTACAAGCCTCAGGATGAATCGTGGACGCCGCTGGCGGAGTTCCCGATCATTGACATGCTGTTTTGGTCCAGCGACGGCACGTGGATCGCCTTCCGCGTCCAGGATGGACAGGGCGGCGGGAGTGTGCAGGTGATTCGCCGCGACGGTACGGATCTGCGCGACCTGACCGCCTCGCCCGATTTGCCCGCCGATGGACAGCCCTATGTGTTGAATGGCTGGGTCGGCGAAAACGTGATTCTGCGTTCGGGCAAGCCCGGCAATGAAGGGTTGATTTACATCGCGCGGGCTGAGGATGGTTATGTACGCACGTTGTACGACACCCTGCTCACCAAGGCGGAACTTGTCCCCTCTTTCGGCGGCGACTTTTTCGCCTACGACGATTATGACTATGCCAGCATGAAGCACATCCTCAGCCTGCTCACGCCGGAAGGGAATGTGCGCGAGCAATTGGCGACCTTCACGACCACGATCTATCCGATTGTCTGGTCGCCCGATGGCGACTCGCTGGCCTTCAACGTCTACGGCACGGACCCGGCGACCCAGGTGAATGACGTATACGTCATCCGCCGTGACGGCACCGGCCTGGGACAGGTCTATCGCGGCGCGGCAGTATCGTCTCTGCACTTTTCGCCAGATGGGAAATACCTGCTCGTTGAAGATTCGACGGACACAGGCCGTCACTTATTCGTCATCTCGCTGGAGACGCTGGAGCAGTTCAGCATAGACGCCCCGGGCCTCTCCCTCAGCGACGACTGGATGATGCCCTCCTGGAGGCCGTAAAAAGCAGACCTCCGAGTCTTTGAAAACTCGGAGGCCTTTTATTTCCAATCCTCGGCGGGGATGCTTCGCGAAGTCCCTCGCCGAGCAAGTTATGGATTAACCATCCATCCAATAGGCTCTAGGTTCTTACCAATTTCTGCCGCAAAACCCTGAACTATATCGATTAGGATGAGGCGGCTGCCGTTTACAGCAAATCGATTCTCAACAAGCAATTGTTGGCCGTCAGGAGACCATATTGGCGCAGGCAGAAACTCAAGAAATGTAGATGGCATGGGCGGGAAGATCTCGTGATATTCAGAAGTTTGGAGGCCTGGAATACAAATATTGACCGTTTCATTAGAAACAGTATCGACAATCGCCAATTGTTCGCCCTCGAAATACATTGATGCAAGGAAATAAAAAGCTATATAACGCCCATCGGGCGACCAACTCATTCTCGTAAATCCTACCGACTTATAATACCTGCTCAAATTCGTCAATTGTGTGATCTTCCCTTCGCGACTTACACTAAACAACTCCTCGCTAGCTTGTCCTTGGAAGTTTATTGTTGATGGCATCACTACCTGCGAATCGTCAGGCGACCATTTGGGCCCTCTGGCAAACGAAATAATCGTGTTTATGGGAGGTAAAACTGCTATCGATTGTTCAATGTTCATATCCCATAAAGCATAGTAGTAAGAGTCGGTGGGATAACTAGCGTATACGACCTGGCTGAGCGTTGAATCATAAACCGTTTCTCCCCACCCATTCCAATTGAATTGTGTATCTAATGCATAGATATCAGGAAAGTTTGGAATGAGCAACTTTTCCTGACCAGAAGCTATGTCTAACACGAGAAGCGTGGAAGGCACGGTGCCCGATAACTCAATGACGACGCGTTGATCGTCTAACCAGCCGGTTATATATTTCCACTTCTCTCGATCCCACGCGATCCTTTTTATCACCTGATGATTTGAGTCCGCAATCTGCAACTCTTCCTCTACTGGCCGATAATATGCCATAAGTTTTCTGCTTGGCGAAATCTTCATGTAGAGAAAAGGATCATCTGCTTTGGCCAACACCTCGATATCCATTGTTCCCAGATTCTGTAACTTGGTCTCACGGTATCCCAGTGTAGAGGAGCTCTTGTAAGAGGTCCTGTCATATGAAATCACAGTACCAGTTAACTTAGCGTAATTTGGCATCGCTGATTCAATTTCAATGCAATCAGTTATATTGTTAAACTGTGAATCCGATATCGACTCTTGCGTTGCTGTTGGCGTTGTTGCACAACCTGCGGCGAATACTATTATCAGTAACAGTGATAGGATTGATTTATTCATTTCTCTACCTTACTTGTATAGCAAACCTTTTACGTCTGCTTTACTTCTCTTTCCTCCCCTTCATCACAATCTGAATCGGCGTACCGATGAACCCGTACGATTCGCGGATGCGGTTTTCGAGATAGCGCCGATAACTGAAGTGCGCCAGTTTCGGATCGTTGACGTAGACCATGAACGTCGGCGGGTCGGAGCGGACTTGCGTGCCGTAATACATTTTCAGGGCGCGCCCGGCGTGCGAGGGCGCGGGGTGTTCGTCCTGCGCCCGCTGGATGACCTGGTTGATCTGCGAGGTGGTCAGCCGCGCAAGCCGCTCCTCCTGGACTCTCAACGCCAGCGGCAGGACCTGGTCCACGCGCTGGCCGGTCTTGGCGGAAATGAATAACAAGGGAACATAATCTACAAAATTCAATTCCTGTCGTACGCGTTTCGTGAACGCGTCCATCGTGTACGTGTCCTTCTCGACCGCATCCCATTTATTGACCAGCACCACGGTGCTCTTCCAGGCATCCAGGATGAAGCCCGCGATATGCGCGTCCTGCGCGGTGATTCCGCTTTCGGCGTCGATGACCAACAGGGCCACGTCGGCGCGCTCGATGGCCTTGAAGGCGCGCAGCACGCTGAACTGCTCCACGCCGCGCTCGATCTTGCCGCGGCGGCGGATGCCTGCCGTGTCAATCAACGTGATGTCAATACCCTCGTATTGGATTTTCGTGTCCACCGCGTCGCGCGTCGTGCCGGGGATGGGGCTGACGATGGCGCGCTCCGCGCCCACCAGCCGGTTGAGCAGGCTGGACTTGCCCGCGTTGGGCTTGCCGACAATGGCAATTTTAGCGGATTCATCCTCCTCGTCCGCGCGCTGCGAGGGGAAGGCCTTGACCAGGTCATCGAGCAGGTCGCCGGTGTCGGTGCCGTGGACGGCCGAGATCGGATACGGATCGCCCAATCCCAATTCGTAGAATTCGGCCGCGGCCGCGCGGCGTTCGGCGCTGTCGCATTTGTTGACCACGAGGTAGATCGGCGGCCAGGGTTTTCCGTCCACTTTGCGCTGGGAGCGGCGAAGGATTTCGGCCACCTCGCGGTCCGCCTCGGTGACGCCCTCTTCGCCGTCGGTGAGGAACAACACCGCGTCGGCATCCTCGACGGCGACGCGGGCTTGGGCGCGGATTTGCTCGATGAAATCCGCCGAGCCGACGGAGAGGGGAGTCCTGCCGCCGTGAGTCGGGTCAATGCCGCCGGTGTCCATCACGTGGAACGAAACGCCGTTCCACTCCGAATCCGATAAGAGACGGTCACGCGTGGTGCCGGGCGTATCGTCCACGATGGCGAGGCGCTCGCCGACCAGACGATTGAAGAGGGTGCTTTTGCCCACGTTGGGACGTCCCACGAGGGCGACGAGAGGTTTGGGCATGGTTTGATCTGTGAATTTTTTCGCCCTGAGCGGAGACGAAGGGCAAAATATCAATTACCTGCGCTTCGTCTGCGGGTTTCGATGCTCAGCCCTCCGCTCAGCGCGAAGATTATGGCGTGGGCGTGACGCCCGGCGTGATGACCACTTCCACCGTGGCCGGCAGAATCGATTCGACCGATACGTCTGCCACGAGGATCTCGATCTTGGGAGTCAATTGATGCGTGCCCTCGGTCAGGCCGGTCAAATCCACGATCACGCGCACATCCTGCCGCGAGAGTCCGTTCAGCACGGCCGACGGCCCGGAGAGAATTACGTCAACGGTCGTGGGGGAGATGGCCGCGCTCAGGCCTTCCTCGAGGCCGGTGAACTCGACCGTCACGCGCGGGAGCGTCAGATTGCTCTGGATCGGGTCAATGCCGACTTCCACCTCCACGCTCTGCTCGCCGACCACCGAAACGCCCTCCGGCAGATTGAGCGCCAGGCGGGTGAAGATATCGTCGCTGGCATTTTGCAGGTCGAGCGGCTGGGTCTCGACCACGCCCGGCAGTGCGTTCACCAGGCTGGGATCGGAGGAGAAGACCGTGACCACCGGCGGAAAAACGGATAACTTCGTGAGCAGATAGCCGCTGGCCACCTGTCCGCGCGCAACGACCTTGACAGCCACGTCGCGGTAGCCGCCCTGTTGCGCAATGGGCAGGACGACCTGCACGCTGGGCGGATTCACGCTCAATCCATTGATGGGCTGGTTCGCTTCATCCAAAATCTGGACTGTGAGCAGTTGGTTGACGCTTTCGCGCGTCCCCGATATGTTGACCACCACGCGCACGCGTTCGACGCGCGCCATGAGCGACTCTGCCCCGGAGAGCACCACCTCCTGCGGTGTCAGTTCCACCTGCCCGGCCTCATAGCCGACCGCGGGCTGTCCGTTCAATGTGACGTCCACCGGGATGGTGCGCGTGGCGAGCGGTTCGAGCAATAATGTCAATGCACCGGGCGAGGCCGAGACGATGCGCACCGGGCTGAGCGCGACCTGGATCTGGATGCTGACGGTATGTTCCCCCGCGCTCAGGCCGGACAGGTCGAGGATGGCGCGCACGGGCGCTTCCTCGGCCTCCAGTTTGTCCCAGATGGAGCGCGGCGCGCGCAGGGTCACCTCCACTTCGCCCGGGTAGTCGCCGTTGATGACCAGGCCGGGGTCCTGCCCGACGATTTCGACCGGCACCGGGTCCGGGTAGACGCGTTCTTCGTCCGGGTCGTCGGCGGTGACGGCCGCGATCCACACTGTGACGGCGAGGGTGAGCGCCCACAACATGGTGCGCCAGTTTTTGGAAAGCCAGCCGATCATCGTTCGTCATCCTTGCGCGGGAACATGTTTGGGAAGACGCGCTGGAACCAGCTGTTTTGCGGGGCGGCGCTCGAACGGTAGAAGGCGATCAGGATGTTCTCGAGCCGCTCCGGGTCTATGCGGCGGATCATGCGCCCGGAGTGGGCGATGGAGATGGAGCCGGTCTCTTCCGAGACGACGACCGCCACCGCGTCGCTGGATTCCGAGATGCCCAGCGCGGCGCGGTGACGCAGTCCCATCTGCCGCTCCGGTGAACGGTTGAGGATGCCGCTCGAAGAAAGCGGCATGACGCAGGCCGCCGCGGCCACCTGTCCGCCCGCGATAATGACGGCTCCGTCGTGCAGGGGCGTGTTCGGGTAAAAGATTTGCAATAACAGTTCCGGCGTGACCTGGGCCTGCAAACGCACGCCGGATTCGGCCAGCGCGTCCAGGCTCTCCAATCGCTGGAGCACGATCAGCGCCCCGTGCTGGCGCGCCGAAAGCCGCGCCGCCGCGCTGACGATGGCGCGGATGGTCTGCTGCATTTTCTGGTCTTCGCTCTTGCCGCCCGGGAAGAACGCCCCGGCACGCCCGATGCGCTCCAGGGCGCGGCGGATCTCCGGCGCGAAGATGACGGGGATCGCCAGCAGGAGGGCGGGCAGGGTGCTGGTGATCAGCCAGGAGAAGGCGGGGAGGTCTGCCAGGCTGGTGAGCAGGGCGAGCGCGACGATGAGGAAGATGGCACCGCGCAACAAGGCCATGGCCTGCGTATCGCGCAGGGCATACAGCAGGCTGAAGAATATCAAAGCCACCAGCAGAATGTCGAGGACACTCAGCCAGTTGAGTCGTTGAAAGACGAAGAGCAGATTGCTCAGGAAATCGGCCATGGATATTCAAAACCTGCGACATCTAACCGCCAGGCCGCCAGGAACGCGTCTCGTTCGGGTCCGCGTCCCGGCTCCTGGCGGTGATTCGTCGAACGTTCGTAACGCGCTGGCAGTTTTTCGGAGAACCCGCCTTCTCCGACAGCCTGCTAGATTGGACGGAGGACGCGATCCTGCCGCAATTGCTTGAAGAACAGGGTCGTCCCGGCCGGCATGGATTCAATCGCTGCATCCTGCCAGGCCTGCACGCCCAGGGTCTGCGGCGTGCGTTGTTCGTAGCCGAGTTTTTTCCAGACATCCCTGTGCGCGGCCAGTTCCGCCGAGGGGAACAACAGGGAGGCCTCGCATTGCAGGTCGTTGGAAGCCAATTCCACTTCGCGGATAAGCACCTCAAGCGCCTTGGCCGCGTCCGTGGCGCGGTCGAGGTACAGGTCGGTGGTGCGCGCCACCAGGTTTTCCACCTGCCAGCCCGCCAACCCGACCAGACTGCCGCCGCTTTGCAGAAGCAGGTAGGCTTTCTCGCCGAACGCTTCCATCACGTCCTCCGGCGACATTTTACGAGCGCCCTGGCTCAGCCGCGTGATCAACTCGGCGATGGCCGCCGAATCGCGCGGACGCCCGCGCTGGACGGCCATGTCGCCGACCGCCTCCTTGTGGACGAGAGGGGTCGTATCGGTTTTGGGTGAGATGCGCCTCCAGGCTGCTGTGACCTGATTCCACAGCTCGTCGTACGAACCGCTGTTGCGGATGACCATGCTGGCCTGCGCCACCTTGCCCGACTGCGGCAACTGGGCGCGGATGCGCTGGAGCGCTTCCTCGCGGCTTAATTTGCGTTTGCGCATCAGCCGTTCCACCTGCACTTCCTCCGGTGCGTATGTGACCCAGATCGTGTCACAGGACTTGTGCAGTTCACTCTCGAGCAGTTTGATCGCCTCGATCACTACGACCTTCTGGCCGGCGCGGCGGACAAGCATGTCAACGGCCTGCCCGACGAGGGGATGGATGATCGCCTCGAGCTGGGCCAGCGCCTGCGGGTCCCGAAATACGACGGCGCTCAGTTTGCCGCGGTCAATTTCGCCGTCCGCGCCGAGCACCCATTTGCCGAATAGTTCGACGACAGGTTTGTATCCGGGCGCGCCCTTCGCCACGGCGCGATGAGAGAGCGAGTCCGCGTCGATGGTGTACGCGCCCAGATGTTCCAGCATGCGGCGCACCACGCTCTTACCGGTGGCGATGTTGCCGGTCAAACCGATGACATATTTTCCGGGCCAGTTGCTCACAATTACTCCTTGAAAAGGCTGCAGGCCTATTTTACATTAAAGTTTACCCGTTTGACCGCCGCCTCGCGGACGTTTTTCAGTTGACGCCCGCCCGCCAAACAGGTATGATGAAGTTGCCTCAGGCCGGTCGGGCGGTCGCGGTCCTGTGTTAACGGGATCGAGGAAAGTCCGCACTCCAGAGAGCACGGCGTCGGATAGCACCCGGGGCGGGGAGACTTCGTTTGGAGTCAACCTGCCGGAAGAGGGCCACAGAAACAGGTCGCTCCCTCACCCTTGTGCCTCTCTCCCATTGGGAGAGGGGAAGGGGGTGAGGGCAGTAAGAGTGAAAAGGTGGCGTAAGAGACCACCGGCGTCTGCAGTAATGCGGACGGCCAGGTAACCCCCGCCGGGAGCAAGGCCAAGCAGGGACGATACCGTCTGCGGACGGGAGGAGGCTGCTCGCCTCCTTATGCACCTCTCCTTGAGGGAGAGCGTCAGTCCCGGGTAGGCCGCCAGAGCGGCGCGGTGACGCGCCGCCCAGAGAGATGATCGCCCAGGCAGGGCGCAGGGATGAAGTCCCTCGGGATGTAAACCTGCCTTCCCCTGCCGGACAGAATGCGGCTTATAGACCGGCCGAGGCTCATCAATAAGACTGTATGCATGAACTCCCCGTCACCCAGTCCATTTTGAAGATTGCCCTGCAACATGCGGAAGGGGCAAAGCGCATTACCGATATCTACCTGGTGATGGGCGAGTTGTCCACCAATGTGGACGATTCGATCCAGTTCTACTGGGACATCATCGCCAAGGATACGCCGGCCGAGGGCGCGCAGTTACACTTCCGCCGCGTCCCGGCCGAACTTCAATGTATGGCCTGCTTCGAGAAATATCGCCCCGGCGACGGAGAACTGCTTTGCCCCAATTGTGGAAGCGTGGGTGCAAAGATCATCGCCGGGGAGGAATTCTTCGTCGAGGCCATTGACGTGGAATAGCCGCCGAAAAGGAACCGCCATGCCCACCCGCGTCCCCGTTGTCGAAAACATTCTCAATGCCAATGACCGCCTCGCCGAGGAGAACCGCGCCCGCATCGAAGCCGCGGGCGTCTTCTCCATCAACCTGATGGCCTCGCCCGGCGCGGGCAAGACCTCGCTCATCGAACAGACCCTGCCGCGCTTGAAGGACAAACTGCGCGTGGCCGTCGTGGACGGCGATATCGCCACCTCCCTCGACGCCGACCGCGCCGCCGTTGCCGGGGCCGGCGCGGCCATCCAGATCAACACCGGCGGCGACTGTCACCTCGACGCGGTCATGCTGCGCGGCGCGCTCGAACAACTCGACCTGGCGCAATTCGATCTGCTCATCGTCGAAAACGTCGGCAACCTCGTCTGCCCGGCCAGTTTCAAACTCGGCACGCACAAGTCTGTGCTGATTGCGTCCATCCCCGAAGGCGACGACAAACCCTACAAGTATCCCGGCATGTATCGCGGCGTGGACGCGCTCGTCATCAACAAGACCGACCTCCTGCCCTACGTGCCTTTCCGGATGGATTACTTCGAACGCGGCGTTCAGGCCCTCAATCCCGATGTGAAAACATTCCCGCTCTCCTGCCGCACGGGCGAGGGCCTCGACGCCTGGGTGGACTGGCTCATCCAAAACGCGGCCAAATAAACATGCTGGGACTGCGCGTCCACATCACGGGCATCGTTCAGGGCGTTGGTTTTCGTCCGTTCGTCTACGGCCTCGCGACGCGCATGCACCTCGACGGCTGGGTGCGCAACACCTCCGCCGGCGTCGATATCGAAGTGGATGGAGACAAGGAAACGTTAGACGCGTTCGTCAAAGCATTGCGCGACGAGGCTCCGCCGCTGGCGCGCATTGACGAACTGACCGCCTCTTTCGGACCCGCGAATGGATTCCGTTCATTCGAGATCCTCCACTCTGAGGCCATTCCCGCCGCCTTTCAGCCCATATCGCCCGATGTTGCTATCTGCGGCGACTGCCTGCGCGAACTCTTCGATCCGAGCGACAGGCGTTTTCGCTATCCTTTCATCAACTGTACCAACTGCGGACCGCGCTTCACCATCATCAAAGACATCCCCTATGATCGTCCGAAGACGACCATGGCGCCCTTTGCCATGTGTCCCGACTGCGAACGCGAATATACCGATCCCTCCGACCGACGTTTTCACGCGCAGCCTGTGGCATGTCCCGTGTGCGGACCTCAAGTATGGTTGGAAGGTTGGCAGGGTGGAAAGTTGAAACGTTCGAGCGATGGTGATGAGGCCATCACAGAGACGCGTCGGCTTTTGTTAGAAGGAAGGATTGTAGCAGTAAAAGGGTTGGGCGGATTCCACCTCGCGTGTGATGCTACAAATGCAAATTCTGTAATTGAATTGCGCAACCGCAAACTGCGCGTGGACAAGCCGTTCGCTCTGATGATGCCCGACATCGAAACCGTTGAAAGGCATTGCCTCGTTAACGATGCAGAACGCGCCCTGCTTCTTTCCGCGGCGCGCCCCATTGTCTTGTTGAAACGCAGGCCCGAATCGAATATCGCCCGCGAGGCCGCGCCGAGGCAGGATTGGCTCGGCGTCATGCTGCCGTATATGCCGCTTCACTACCTGCTGCTTGAAAAGGATGATGGCTTTCCCCCAGCGCTTGTCATGACAAGTGGAAATCTCAGCGAAGAACCCATCGCAACCGATAACGACGATGCGCGCGGACGATTATCCAAACTGGCCGATGCATTCCTGATGCACAACCGCGACATTCACATCCGTTGCGACGACTCGGTGGTACGCGTCTTTGACCGCGGACCGCAGACCACAGACCGCGCGCCGTCGTCCGTTGTCCGTCGTCAGTCGTCCATTTATCCCATCCGCCGTTCGCGCGGGTATGCACCCTTCCCGGTCAAACTGCCGTGGGACGCGCCGCCTCTTCTCGCTGTCGGCGGAGAACTCAAGAACACATTCTGCATCACAAACAGGGATTATGCGTTTCTCAGTCACCACATCGGTGATATGGAAAACTACGAGACGCTTCGATCCTTCGAGCAGGGGATAGAGCATTTCGAAAGACTCTTTCGCGTACAGCCCGAAGCCATCGCCTGCGACCTGCATCCGAATTATCTCGCCACGCGGTACGCGCTCGAACGCTCCCAACGTGAAACCCTTCCAACTTTCAACATTCAACACCACCACGCTCACATTGCGGCTTGCATGGCCGAGCACGGACTGGACGGTTCGCGCCCCGTGATCGGTCTTTCTTTCGACGGCACGGGCTACGGCGAGGACGGCGCGATCTGGGGCGGAGAGATCCTTATTGCGGATTACAAATCATATCAACGGGCCGCGCACCTGGCATATTTCCCTCTGCCCGGCGGGGACGCGGCGATCAGGAAACCCGCGCGCACCGCGCTGGCATTGCTTTGGAGCCTTGGGCTTGAATGGGATGAAAATCTTGCACCTGTAAGAGAGTTCTGTGCGGAAGATCAAGTCACCTTGCGCGTGCAATTGGAAAAGAAAATTAATACGCCCATGACCTCCAGCATGGGGCGTCTGTTCGACGCGGCCGCGGCGCTGACGGGCGTGCGGCAGGCAGTCAATTACGAGGGGCAGGCGGCCATCGAGTTCGAGGCGCTGGCGGACCCGGCCGAGGCGGGGAGTTATCCATTTTCGCTGAACCAGGCCCAGGTCGAGGTGCGAAGCGCACTCGAGGCGTTAGTCAAAGATGTATTGACGGGTGTCCCTGTCCCGGCCATCTCGGCGCGCTTCCACAATGGTCTGGCTGAAGGTCTGCGTGTAGCCACGTTGAGGATAAAGAGGGAGACGGGTATCAACGAGGTCGCACTCTCCGGCGGAGTCTGGCAGAATATCACCCTATTACGACGAACTTTGGCACTTTTGCAAAAAGAAGGTTTCGTTGTATACCTGCATCAGGAAGTGCCGACGAATGACGGCGGTCTGTCGCTGGGACAGGCGGTCGTCGCCGCGGCCAGAATGAGAGGTTGAAATGTGCCTGGCTGTGCCCGGAAGAATCGTTGAGATTTTCGACCGCGATGGGTTGAAGATGGCGCGGGTGGATTACGGCGGCATCTTCCGTGAGACCTGCCTCGAGTACGTGCCGGAGGCGAAGGTGGGGGACTACTGCGTGATCCACGTCGGTTTCGCCATCAGCCTGTTGAGCGAAAAAGAGGCGCAGGAGACACTCGCTCTTCTCAAGGAAATTTCGAATCTGGAAGACGAGATTGGGCCGGCGTGAGATACATTGCTGAGTATCGTGACGGGGAATTGACGCGCGGCGTGATCGAGCAGATTCGCAAGGCGGTCACGCGCCCCTGGACGCTGATGGAAATCTGCGGCGGGCAGACACATGCCATTGTCCGCCATGGCATTGATCAGTTGCTGCCGCCCGAAATCGAACTGGTGCACGGCCCGGGCTGTCCCGTTTGCGTCACGCCGCTGGAATTGATTGACAAGGCTCTCGCCATCGCTTCGCGCCCGGAGGTGATCTTCTGCTCGTACGGAGACATGCTGCGCGTGCCCGGCTCGGGCCGCGATTTATTTTCGATCAAGGCCGCGGGGGGGGACGTGCGCGTGGTCTATTCGCCGCTGGACGCGATCGAACTGGCAAAACAGAATCCCAATAAACAGGTTGTCTTTTTTGCGATCGGCTTCGAGACCACCGCGCCGCCTAACGTGATGAGCGTCTTGCAGGCGAAACGGCTCGGCCTGACCAATTATTCGATTCTCGTCTCGCACGTGCGCGTGCCGCCTGCCATTTATGCCATTTTGAGTTCACCGACGAATCGTGTGCAGGGTTTCCTGCTTGCGGGTCACGTGTGCGCGGTGATGGGCTATCACGAATATCCGCCGCTGGCGGAGCAGTTCAAGGTCCCGATGGCGGTGACGGGCTTCGAGCCGCTCGACATCGTGCAGGGGATTCTGACTGCGGTCCAATTGCTGGAAGCGGGCAGGGCCGAGGTCGCCAATGCGTATGCGCGCGCGGTCACGTTCGAGGGCAACATGTCGGCGCAGAAGGTCATCGCGCAGGTCTTCGAGGAATGCGACCGCAAATGGCGCGGCATCGGGACGATTCCGATGAGCGGCTGGTGCCTGCGCGCCGAGTTCGATCGGTTCAATGCCGAGAAGCGATTCGAGGTGGAGGCCATGCAGGCCGAGGAGTCGCCGCTGTGCATCGCGGGCCAGATTTTGCAGGGGCTGAAAAAACCGCATGAGTGCGCCGCCTTCGGGACGGCCTGCAAACCCGAACATCCGCTCGGCGCAACGATGGTATCATCGGAGGGCGCGTGCGCCGCCTATTACCGATACCACCGTTGATTATGAAAAAATCCCTTCCTTTCGTTTTTCCCGTTCTGATCGTCATCCTTGCCTGTAACCTGGGCGCGCCGACCCAATCGCCGTTGAACCTGGCGACGCTCCAGGCGCAGGCCACCGAGCAGAGCGACATTTCAGACCCTCACTCGGCTCCGTTGACCCCCGACCTGCTGGCGACATTCCTGGCCTCCACCCCGGCGACGGCGGTCTCGCCCCTGCCTCCATTACAGACGCCGACCTCGGCGATTGTCCCGACACTCACCCCAACTTCGTCCGGCGCGCCGACTTCGATTCCGTTTCCCTCCGCGAGCGACGGCCTGACCGGTCATATCGTCTTCACCTGCCAGATTTACAAGGTGCAGGCGAGCAACCAGGTTTGCATCATCAACGCGGACGGGACGGGCTTTCGCCGACTCACCACAGACTCATCGCGCCAGCATTACTACCCGTCTCTCTCGCCCGATGGCGCGAGCGTGGTCTATGCCGCGTTCCGCGAGGAGAACGTCTACGAAATCTACGAGATGAACCTTTCGGATGGAACCGTCCGGCAATTGACCAATCGGGAAGGTGTGCTCAACGCGCCCGAAATCTCTCCCGACGGCGCGACGATCACCTTCATGCGCTGGACGGCAAACTCCAACCAGTATCAGATCTGGCTGATGGAACGGAACGGCGACAATCCGCATAACATCCCCAGAATCACAGGCTGGGATCCCACCTGGTCGCCCGACGGCAAGCAAATCCTCTTCGCGTCCGATATGAACGGCTCGACGCAGTTATATGTAGTCAACGCGAACGGAAAGAATCTGCATCAGGTCGGCAGTCTGCCGGCCATCCGCGGCCGCAGTGACTGGTCGCCGGACGGCCTGTCCGTCGTCACCTATTCGGGCGAGCCATGGCATCGCGAGGTCTATATTATGAACGCGGACGGGACGAATGTGCGCCAACTCTCGCCCGCAGGCGGGAACGCGCAGGGTCCCGCGTTTTCACCGGACGGTCAGTGGGTGGTCTTCACCGCGTATTACGACCATTACGGCGACGATCACGGGTGCGAGATTTACGTCGTCCGCGTAGACGGCACCGACCTGCGCCGCCTGACGGACAACGATTACTGCGATTACCAGCCGCGCTGGGGTCCGTGAGTTGACGGTGTCATTGCGAGGAGCGGAGCGACGACACTTGCACCTGCATGCAAGTGCAGGTGAGCAATCTCCCCGCTGATTCCCAGATTGTTACTTTAGTAGTGCTGTGTGCTCTGTTGCAATCATTCATTTTGCCGTCATTGCGAGACGCTGAAAGCGTCGAAGCAATCTCGCCTGGTATTGGAGACTGCTTCCCTTCGACAGGCTCAGGGCAAGCGCTCCGCTCGCAGTGACAGACTCCGAAGGTGTTTGCAACAGAACAAGTGCTGTAAAATAAGCCATTATTTTATCGGTACAGGAGGCTGACATGGACGTCAAAGGGAAGGTTGCGATCGTTACGGGCGCGTCATCGGGAATCGGCGAAGCCACCGCGCGCGAGTTCGGACGCGAGGGCGCGAAGGTGGTGCTCGCCGCCCGCCGCGTGGACAGGCTCGAGGCGCTGGCAAAAGAGATCGAGGCGATGGGCACGGGGGCAGAGACTCTGGTCGTGCAGGCCGACCTCTCCAAACTGGAAGACATTCAATCCATGGTGAAGCAAACCCTCGAACGGTTTGGCCGCATTGACATCCTCATCAACAACGCGGGCTTTGGCCGCCTCGACTGGCTGGAGAAACTCGATCCCGTCAAAGACATTCAGGCGCAGGTGGACGTAAATGTCATGGGGGTGATCCAGACTACGCGGCAGGTCCTGCCTGTGATGATCAAACAGCGTTCGGGCAGTATCGTCAACATGTGCTCGATGGCGGGACTGGTCGGCACACCCACATATACCATCTACGCGGCCAGCAAACATGCCGTGCACGGATTCTCCGAAGCGTTGCGCCGCGAGGTCAAGCCCTGGGGGATTGATGTGTCGCTCATTTACCCGGGCGGCGTGGTGACCGAGTTCGGCCAGCACGCGGGCATCAAACGCAAGACCAAGGCCACCACACCCCGCTTCATGCTGTTGACCGCCGGACAGGTCGGGCGCGCCGTGGTCAAACTGGTGCGCCGCCCGCGCGGCATGTGGATCATCCCCTGGCAGTGGGGCGTCACGTCGTTTCTTAACAAGTTCTGGCCCGCCTTTGTGGATTACACCACCATCCGCGGTTTCACCATCCCCGAACGCGAAGATGAGTTGAAAGCAGGATAAAATCGAGCGCGGGAAGGTTCACCGCGAAGAACGCAAAGAGTGCGAAGATCTTTTCTTCGCGAAGTTGATTCATCTTCGCGGTCTTCGTCTCTTCGCGGTTCCGCAATTCAATCCGCTACACCGGCCGGTTTGATGTCTTTCAGATTCAACTGCAGGCGCGTATTGCCGTTGTATTCATTCGCTTCCAAAACGAACAGCACGTCCACGCGTGGAGGCAGGTTGGGTTGCAGGTGTCCGAGGCGGAAGCCGATGGCGTCGAATGTGATACGCCCGTCGGTCAGGGCGAGTTTCAGGTGACGCCCGTCCGCGCCGACGGGCCGCGAGGATTGCACCTTGATATCGCGCGCCACGAAAACAGGACTTGGATTTCCGTAACCCGTCGGCTCCAGCAAATCCAGTGACTTCAGCAGATCGAAACTTAAATCTTTCAATTTGACTTCCGCGTCCGCGACGAAGGTGTGACGCAGGTCTTTGCCCTGCAGCTCTCGCGTCGCAATGGACCTCAGGCGGGCCACCAGTTCGTCGAGGTTTTCATTGCGGACGGTGAATCCCGCCGCGGCCGCGTGCCCGCCGTGACGGACGAGCAGGTCGGCGCATTCGTCCAGCGCGTGTGTGATGTGGAATTCGGGGATCGAACGGCACGAACAGCGCGTGGTCTCCTCGCCGTAATGGCCGACGATGGCGGGACGGTAATAGGTTTCGGTCAGGCGCGAGGCGGCCAGACCGACCACACCATGATTAAACTCTGGATGGACGGCAAACAACAGAAGCGGGTCGTCCTGTCCGTCGAAAGCAAGGGCCTCGGCCTGAGTTTGTATCTCCTTCGTGAGTTGCTGGCGCTGACGGTTCTGCGCGTCCAGTTGCTGGGCGAGTTGACCCGCCTGAAACACGTCGGTTGTGGTGAGCAGTTGGAAAGATGCCAGGGCAGACTCCAGCCGCCCCGATGCGTTCAGCCGCGGACCGAGCGCAAAGCCGATCTGTGTTGCGCCAATTTTTGCGAGTGGAATCTCGGCCACGTTGGCGAGGGAAAAGAGTCCCTGCCGCGTTGTCTGCCGCAATTGACGCAGTCCGCCGCGCACGAGGGTGCGGTTTTCTCCTGTGAGAGGCGCCAGGTCCGCCACGGTGCCGAGGGCGACGAGGTCGAGAAAGGATTCAAGGTTGAATGTTGAAGGTTTAAAGTTGAGGAGTGCTTCGACGATCTTATAGGCAATCCCCACACCTGCCAGGTATTTTTCTGGATAGGAGTCGCCTTCCTGTTTTGGATTGACTACGGCCAGCGCGTCGGGCAGATCGCCGGAGGGTTCGTGATGATCTGAGATAATGAGGTCCAGGCCCAGGTCGCGCGCGTGGCGGGCCTCGTCCGGGGAGCGGATGCCGCAATCCACGGTAATGACCAGTTTAACGCCGTCGTTCGCGAGTGTCGTCAACGCCTCGTTGTTGAGGCCGTAGCCTTCGTCGAATCGATTCGGGATGTACTCGCGGACATCCCCATTAAGCGCGCGCAACGCCGTGACCAGCAGCGCGGTGGCGGTGACGCCGTCCACATCGTAGTCGCCGTAGATGGCGACGGGCTCGGCGTGATCGAGCGCGAAGCGGATGCGCTCGACGGCCGCGTGCATGCCTTTCATCTGGAATGGATTTGTGTCGAAGGACGTTTCTGCTTTGAGGAAGGCGCGCGCGGCTTCGTAGGTGGCATACCCGCGGTTGAAGAGAATCTGCCGCAGGACGGGCGGAAAGGACGCCAGCGCGGCGTCGGCTTCGGGCGTGATGGGCGGCGGGATAAGCCAGCGGTTTTTATGCGTCATGTGCGAATCGGGAGTATAAGCGGGGAGGGGGCGGGCGGGAAGGGTATCGTGGAGGCCTTGCATGGGTTATACTGGCTGAGGTAGGCTTCGCGATTGCACTCTTTCATTTTTGCAGTTTGCGGCAGTCGAGGCAAGGGCATGAGCGGATTTTATCGGTTGATCAAAAGGAATTCTTTTACCCTGCTGTTGGTCCTTTGCGGCCTGCTTATGCTGTGCTGGCGAGTCCCGCTTGTCAATTTCATCGAATGGCTCAGTGATCGCCAGGCCATGACCGAATTCATTCAAGGCTATGGCGTTTGGGGACCTGTATTATATATTTCCCTGCTGGTCTTGCAGGTTTTCATTGCCCTCATCCCCGGGCAGGCGCTCATCCTGGCGGGAGGGTATGTCTTTGGCTTTTTCCCCGCCCTGGTGATGACGGCTGTCGGCGCGGTCGTGAGCAGTCAGATTGCCTTTTACCTGGCGCGCTGGGCCGGGCGGCCTCTGGCTTATCGTCTGGCTTCTCAAAAGGTGATTGACCGCTGGGAGCGGATTTCCGCCGGTCAGGGGATCCTGTTTTATTTCCTGACGTTCGTCCTGCCCATTTTCCCGTCCGATGCCATGTGTTATGTGGCTGGACTCGGGGTCATTTCTTCGAGGCGGTTTTTCATTGCGAATCTGCTGGGACGATTGACCTCTTCGACATTTATGACAATGATCGGCGCTTATGGTTTGGACTTGCCGCCGGCAATCTGGATTATCGCCAGCCTGGCAATTCTAGGTTTCTATTTTATCTGGCTTTATTATTCCCATAAGAACAGCCTTACCAAGAGGGCGGCTGATCCTCCCGCGGACACGCTCTTTCCCAATTAACCAGAGAAAGGGTTTTCGTGATGAAAAAACGGTTCACTGACGAACTCCTCGCATCCATCCGCAGGGACAGAATCCTTCGCATTCGCGCGGGCACGGACTCGACTCACCGCGTCATCGGGATTTGGGCCGTGGTCGTGGAGGGACGCGTCTTCGTCCGCTCGTGGAGTCTCAAGCCGCGCAGTTGGTGGCGGACGTTTCTCGAAGACCCGTAGGGTATCATCGTTGTTGGGAAGAAAGAGATTCCCGTTCGAGCCATCCAAACCCGAAGCGAACGGCTGAAGGACCTGGTCAGCGCGGCGTATCAGGAGAAGTACAACAAACCCGGGGATATTCAGTATGTGAAGGATATGTCGCGGAAGAAGTCGCGGGATACGACGACGGAATTGGCGGCGGTATTTTCTGGCAGGGTGGGTGAGCCGTAAGTTGTTGATCTACCTTATGGCGGCGGGTTCTTCCCTGAATCTCGAATCTCGATTCACATCCTGGCCGCTTTCGGCTTGCGTTTAACCGATTTCCGAGGTGATACCCAGGTATCTCATTGGATTATCGTGGGCGATCTTGAAATACAGTTCCTCGCCGAGACGGCTGCGCAACAGGATCGAGACTTCCTTTTCGGTCAGCCGCTCGCGCTCCACCATGTAATAGTCGCTGCCGAACAGGACGCGCTCCTGGATCTTCTTGTTTGCCAGCAGCACCTTGAGATAGTCGAAGTAATCGAAATACAACCCCTTGACGGTCGGCTGGAAGACCGTGTACGAAATGTCGGTGTACAGATTCGGGAAGTCGCCCGATTTGATCATATCCGTGATCCAGCGGATCCAGGCGCGTTCCTCTCCTTCGTGGGCGGTCTCGCTTTTCAGGTGCCTGTTCCATTCTTCGCTCCCGCCGAAATGCGCCAGGCAGTAACGCAGTGTAGGGAAGGTCTTGAGGATGATTTCATAATTACGCGGGTGACCGAAGCGGACGCGGTCCTCCGCGGACAGGCCGTATTGCCACACGCCGGTCGGCGAGCAGTGGGTGATGACCGGCGCGTCCCGTTCGACGCAGATCTCATAGACCTGCATGAGTTTCTTGTCGTGCGGGTAGTAGCCGAGGTTGGGATAGATCTTGATACCGCGAAACCTGCCCGGTCCCAGGTTGGCGCGTACCTTTTCCACGAGGTCGTCGCGGCGCGGGTCGGCCGCGTAGAAGGGGATTACGTTTTTCTTGTGCCTGGTCACCAGTTCCAGCAGTTCGGCGTGCTGTTGGTCAATCGAGGCGTCCACATTGCCCAATTTCATGAAGGCCATATCCATGGGCAGGACGACGAATTGCGTGCCTTTGGGATACTGTCTCTCGATTCCCTCGAAGACCTTCAGTTGTTCCTTGGCCCGGCCGCGGGTGAAGAAACGCGCCTGCCGCTCGATCATGTCGTTCTTCGAGAACGGCCCGAGGCTGGGCGCCAGTTTCGTGACGAACGCGGCGACGGATGCGACCCTCAACAGCGCGCTCAGCAGGGGGCCGAAGAAGGCTCCCGCGAACAGTTTGAGGAAATGCCTGGGTACATGCTGGCTGGTAAACGTGTGGATGTGGCAGTTGTAAATCGTGAGTTCGTCCATGGCGTGCCTTCCTGTTGGTGACAACACTATACCTTAATTGGGGGCGCGATTCAACGGGCGGTAAAATCGAAGTTCAGACAGGATTTCGGGCATTCCCATGTTAACGGCTTGCGCCGCCGGGGACGGCGGCGCAATGCGCAAATGCCGGGCGCCGCGGACGGCGCTCAGAGCAGCGTGATCATTTTTCCTCCGCCGCGGACAATCTCCACGCGGCAAGGAGGAAAAACGCCAGCGCGTACGCGGCCAGCGCCGCGGCCGGGACGATGACCGATTCCAGCCCAAAGCCGCGCACGATGATGTTCTTGAATCCGTCCATGGCCCACGCCACAGGCGAGACGTGCCCGATGGCGCGGAAGGTTTCACCGGTCACCTCCAGCGGCACCCACGCGCCGCCAAGGCCCGACAGCACGAACATGGGGATGAGCGAAAATGTGATGGCTTGTTCCTCGCTGCGCGCCAGGACGCCGATCAACAGCCCCAGCGCGGAGATGCACAATGCGGTGCAGAAGGCCACCAGCAGGGTCGCGGCAGGCACGCGCAGGTAATCCACTTTCAGGATGAACTGGCCAAATGCGATCAGGAGCATGAACTGGGTGAAGACCAGGGTGAAGATCGCCAGATGGTGACCGAACAGAATGTGGACGCGGCGCGCCGAGGTGGTCAGCAGTCTCTGCAATGTGCGCGACTTGCGTTCAGCCACAATGACCTGCGCGGCGGTCAACAGCCCGGCGATGGAGAATTGGAGCATCATGCCCGGCGAGGTGTGCGCCAGGGCTGCGACCGAATCGTCTGCTTTTTGAATGGCGCTGCTGGTCGTTTCGACGACCGCGATAGGCGGGTCATTCCAGGCTTCGAGAGTCTGATCGAAGGCATAGCGGAACGGGGCGCGGTCGCCGATTGTGTCTTCCAGGATGGTCGCGGTGCGGACCGCGCCGTCCGCGCGGCTGATGGAGGCCAGCAGTTCAGCCTCGACGGTCGTCCACGCGGTGGTGTCAGTGTCGGCATAGACGCTCAGGCGCGCGGTCTTATTTTTGAGGAGAGCGCGGCCGTATCCGTCCGGGACGATGACTGCCGCGGCCAGATCCCCGTCCGCGACCATCCGCTCGAGGTCCGCCGACGACCAAAACACATTTTCGTCGAGGCGGATGACTTCGGAGTTCACCAGCAGATCGTGCAATTCGTCGGTCACCCAGTTGTCGTCCTCGGAGAGATAACCGACCGGCAGGCGCGAATCGGAATCGCCCCCGCTGAACCCGCCGAAGGCAAAGCCGAACAGGAACGTGAAGATGACCGGCATGATGAGCAGGAACATGAAGGTCTTGAAGTCCCGCGTCAGTTGCATCAGGTCTTTTTGTACGATGTCGAGGATGCGGATCATGGTGGTCTCAAAGTCTGTTGGTCGCGTGGTCTTGTGTTCGCGTTGTCTGTTGGTCGGGTAGTGGCACCTTCAGCGCCGCGTATCGAGATACGCGGCGGGCCTACGCGTATCTCCTGTGGAATCTCATCACTCCGATCACGAAGAGCGCCGCGCTCCACGCCAGCGAAACCAGGGTCGTTATCAATATGCCGGCGACCGCCTCGCCGTTCATGGCTTGCATCAGACCTCGGATGGCCCAGCCCTGCGGCACGAGCAGGGCGACCGTTTCTCCCATGCGCTCGGTGATGGGCGTCTTCATGGTAAAAACGCTGATCAGGCCGAGCATGCCTGTGACGGTAAGCACGCCGCCGAAGATCACGCCGCCCTGCTTTGTGCTTTTGAGGAACGAATTGACAAAGATGCCAAAAGCCGAAGCGCTGAAAACGATGCCGATGGCCGACAGCGTTACAGAAAGTTCATCTCCCCATTGAATGCCGAAGATCAGCCGCGCCGCGGCGAGCAAAATTGCAACCTGCACGGACACGGTCAAAAACACGGACAGGAACTTGCCGGTCAGAATCGTAGCCTGTGAGGTGGGCGTGGTGAACAGGCGCGGGAGGGTACGCTCTTCCTCCTCCTTGAGAATACTCTGCGCGGTGGATGCGCCGGTGTAGAAGGCATAGAAGACCATCATTCCGCCCATGATGGGGGTGATGATGCCGAGCAGGATGTTGGAACTTTCGGTTGCTTCGTCCGCGCCGGCGGGCGCATGCACATCGAGCAGTTCGTCCTCGATATTGTCGGCTTCGGCGAGGGAGATTTTCAAATAGCGCTGCACGACCTCGCCCGCGAGGTATTGCTGCTCGGGCGCGGCCTCGTCCATGAATACATTGACGGCGATCTTCACGCCCGCCATCCCCTCCGTGAAGCGGTCGAGGATAGCGCGCAGGATGCCCGGGCCGATGGTCAGCGTCGGGTCCTGATAGAACTCGATGGCGGCCTCCCCCTCCAGGTCCGCGAATTGATCCGAGAAGTCGGCGGGGATGATGATGGCGACCTCGGCTTGTTGACTGTCCACAGCGGCGCGCGCAGACGCGGCGTCCGCGGCGAGCGTGACCTCGATGAGGTCCGCCATTTCGTCGCTTTGCAAAATCCCGACGATGAGTTCGCCCATCGTGTCGGCTTCCTTCCCGCCGGGGATGTTATCGGGGTTGATGTTGAACTTGGGTCCGCCCTCATCGAGGTTCGCAACAATGACCTTGGTACGCGGCAGGTTGAAGCCGCCGTTGCCCGCGATGTTGCCGAACATGAAGTAAAACATGCCCGTCACGAGCAGAGGGATGACGAACATGAAGACCACCGCGAAGAGACTGCGGAAGGAGCGGGTCATGTCTTTGAGAGCGATGTCGAGGGCTTTCATGGTAGTGTCTCTATCGTCATTGCGAGGAGCGAAGTGACGAAGCAATCTCCATAGGCGATGAGGAGATTGTTCGGGCTGGGGTCTTGATACGCCCCGACTTGCACGGGGCTGCTCGACCACCAGCCCTCGCAATGACAAGGTCAATCACGAAGGGCGCGGCCGGTGAGATGCAGGAACACCGTTTCGAGATTCGGCTCGCGGATGTCCACGGAGGTGATGCGTGCCGAGAGGCGCGTGGCCGATTCGAACAGCCGCGGCAGGGCAAGGTTGCTGTCGGCCACCAGCACGGTGACCGTGCCGTCCTCGGCAGTGACGTGCTCGACTCCCTCGATGCCGCGCCACGCGTCCATGACCTGCGCCGCGTCCACGTTCAGGGTCAGGTCAATGCGCGTCTGCCCTCCCACCAGTTTGACCAGTTCCTCGTGCGTGCCGCGGGCGATCAGCTTGCCGTGATCCATGATGGCGATGTGGTCCGAAAGCTCCTGGGCCTCTTCCATGTAATGCGTGGTGTACAGCACGGTCATGCCCTGATTCTTCAACGCCACCACGCTGTCGAGGATGTTGCGCCGCGATTGCGGGTCGATGCCGACCGTCGGCTCGTCCATGTAAATGACTTTGGGTTTGTGGAGCAAGGCCACGCCAATGTTGACGCGCCGCTTCATCCCGCCCGAATACTTGCCGACCCGCTCGTTGGCCCGCTCCTGCAGGCCGATCACGTCCAGGACTTCGTTCACGCGTGACTTGAGCGCCGATCCGCGCAGGTCGTACATCTTGCCCCAGAAGGTCAGGTTCTCGCGGGCGGTCAGGTCTTCGTACAGCGCGATCTCCTGCGGGACGATTCCCAGCACAGACTTGACGCCGTTCTGGTCCGAGCGGATGGAATGTCCCATCACGCGCGCGTCACCCGCATCGGGGCGCAGAAGGCAGGACAGCATGGAGATGGTGGTGGTCTTGCCCGCACCGTTCGGGCCGAGCAGGCTGAAGATCTCCCCTTGTGTCACCTCGAAGCTGACGCCCTGCACCGCCTTGGTCTCGCCGAAGGAACGGTGCAGGTCGAGGACTTCGATGGCGATTGAGTTGTTCATGAGATTCCTGTCATGCGTGAGTCATTGCTGAGCGAGCGCGTTCATACATCATTTTATACGGTAATCCATTTTTGGGGTTTCAGGCCCGCCTGGAATTTCCAGATAGCAATCAAGAGGCAGCTGGATTCTGCGATAGGCTGTGCCTATTTTCGTTGTCTCAGCGAGAGCATCATCACAAACAAAGCACCCATTCATGTCGTTCCTGCTCAGTTTGTGGCTCGCGCTTTGTAATCTCGTTGATGATCTACTCATAATCATCTTGAAGTGATTGCGGTAAATGTTCTGGTTGGAGTGTGTGAAACTCTAGGAACGCATTCAAGAGTCTGGATCTAACGTCTCCTTCACCTATTGCAAGGATTCTGACGGCAGTGGAGAGCTTCTCATCCGCATAATTGTATGGAAAACATCTTTTGTGCCTCCTATAGCCAATCTTATTCACTATGAACGAGCCGCCAAATTAGGGATCAGGTAGCCACAGAAATATCTCAAAATGGAGTTCTATACGGAGAAAACAGGTTATGAGACGGCTTCCTGTTACACCAGGAAAATCATACATCATCCCCTCTTGGATTTCACGTGTCGAAAGTCATAAAAACAGGGCGGAATTGGCCCGCCCTGCGTCACCCTTACGCTGGCACTTTTTGCGCGGCTTCAAAGCCTCGTTTCAACGCCTCATAATTCTTCGGCAGTAAGTGCTTGTGGCGTTCCGGGAGATGCGCCTCCAGCGCCTTCTCCACATCTTTCAACGAAAGTTCGGGCAGGGCGGTCAACAGCGCGCCGACCGCGACCATGTTCATCAACTTCCTGTCACCGATCTCCTCGGCGATCTCATTGCAGGGAACGAACACAGCGCGGATGTCATCGCGCTTCGCGCCGCGGTCCACCATGGACTGGTTGACGATCAGCGTGCCGCCCGGGGCGAGCAGTTCTTCGTATTTATCGAAAGAGGGCAGGTTGAGGGCAATCACCAGCGGCGGATTCTTCACCAGCGGCGAGCCGATCTCCTCGTCCGCGATGACGACGGTGCAGTTGGCCGTCCCGCCGCGCATCTCCGGCCCGTAGGAGGGAATCCACGTCACGATCTTGCCCGTGTCCATGGCCGCGTACGCCAGCACCTGTCCCGCGAACAACACGCCCTGTCCGCCAAACCCAGCGATGAGAATTTCTTTTTGCATTTGCTCACTCCGTTCGCAAGATGGTTAATGGTGGATGGAGGATGGTCTCCATGATCCATTAACCATGATCTATCTCTAAACTTTTACCTGCGCCACACCCGCGGCAACCTTGTAATCGCCGAGCGGGAAGAAGGGCACCATTTTTTCTTCGACAAACTTGAGCGCCTCGACCGGCTTCATGCCCCAGTTGGTGGGACAGGTGGAAAGCAATTCCACCATCGAGAAGCCCAGTCCGCGCGCTTGCGTCTCGAACGCGGTGCGAATCGCCTTCTTCGCCAAACGAATATTCTTCGGGTCATGCAGACTGCGGCGCACGCAGTAACCTACACCATCGAGTGTGGACAGCATCTCGGCCATGCGGATGGGATAACCCTGAGTCTCCACGTCGCGGCCGTTGGGCGAGGAGGTGGTCTTCATGCCGGGCAGGGTGGTGGGGGCCATCTGTCCGCCGGTCATGCCGTAGTTGGCGTTGTTGATGAAGATGACGGTGATGTTCTCGCCGCGCGCCGCCGCGTGGACGATCTCGCCCATGCCGATGGACGCCAGGTCGCCGTCGCCCTGATAGGTGAACACGATTCGGTCCGGCAGGACGCGCTTGATGCCCGTCGCCATGGCGGGGGCGCGTCCGTGCGGGGCTTCGACGAAATCGGTGTCGAAGTAGTTATACGCGAACACCGAACAGCCCACAGGCGCGACGCCGATGGTCTTTGGAATCAAATCCATTTCTTCCAGCACTTCGGCGATCAGGCGATGCGCCACGCCGTGCGTACAGCCGGGGCAGTAATGCGTCGGCGTCTCGGTGAAGGCTTCGGGCCGGTCGTAAACAAGATTTTCGGGAGCAGTCATCTCTCACCTCTACTTCACGGATGCCATTCTCGTCAGCCAGGAGACGCGCGGGTCGGCCTCGGCAGACAAACGTCCCGCGGCGACGCGGCGGATTTCGTTCAGGATCTCGTCGGGGAACGGGACCACGCCGCCCGTCCTCCCGTAGAATTCGACAGGGACGCGTCCGCGCACCGCGAGGCGGACATCCTCGAGCATCTGTCCCATGTTCATCTCGGTGACGAGGAACGCGCTCACGCGACCCGCCAGCTGGTCAATGACCTGATACGGGTACGGGCTGACGGTGACCGGGCGCAGGAGGCCGACCTTGATGCCCTCGGCGCGCGCCGCGCGGACAGCCGAGAGAGCCACGCGTCCCGCCGTGCCAAAGCCGACGACGACGAACTCGGCGTCGTCGAGATAATATTCCTTGTAGCGCACTTCATCGGCCTGCACTTCCTGCCAGCGTTTGGCGAGGCGGAAGTTGGTGACTTCCTCGGCGGGCGGGTCAATGTAAATCGAGGACAGGATGCGGCGCTCGCGGCCGACCGCGCCGTTGGTGGCCCATTCGAAATCCTTGCGGACGATGGGCTTCATCTCCGGCATCTCGGCGGGTTCCATAATCTGCCCCACAGAACCGTCCAGAATGACCATGCAGATCATGCGGTATTTTTCGGCGAGGTCGAAGGACAGCACCATCAGGTCAATGGCTTCCTGCACGGACGAGGGCGCGAGCACGATGCGCGGGTAGTCGCCGTGGCCGCCGCCGTGGACGGCCTGGTTGTAGTCGCTTTGTGCGGGGGCGATGTTGCCCAGCCCCGGGCCGCCGCGCATCACGTTGACCAGCACCGCGGGGACTTCCGTGCCCGCAATGTAGGACAGTCCTTCCATCATCAGACTCACACCGGGACTCGATGACGACGACATGACACGCACGCCCGTGCACGCCGCGCCGTAAACCATGTTGATCGCGCCCAGTTCGGACTCGGCCTGCACGAAGGCGCGCCCCAGTTCGGGCATGCGCTTGGAAAGATATTCGAGGATCTCGGTCTGCGGCGTGATGGGATAGCCGAAGTAGGCTTCCAGTCCCGCGCGCACCGCCGCCTCGGCGATGGCTTCGTTGCCTTTCCACATTTCTTTTGGCATGTGATTCTCCGAATTTTCACCGCGAAGGGCGCGAAGTTTCTTTATTAAGTTTCTTCGCGTTCTTTGTCTCTTCGCGGTTAACTCATGCGGTGGCAGGCACCGCTTTCGTGATCTCGCGGTAAACGGTAATCGCCGCGTCCGGGCAGACCAGCGCACAGATGGCACACCCCGTGCATCCGTCCTTGAACGTGTGCGCGGGGTGGTAGCCTCGGGGGGTCAGGCGTGACATGTCCAGCTCCATCACGCCCTGCGGACAGGCGCTGATGCACAGTTCGCAGCCTTTACAATAGGTATCGCTGACTTCGATCCAACCTTTCGCAGGCATTGGCTCTCCTTATCTGAGAAGTTGGACAGGATTAGGGCAAAATCTTCCAGCCTGATTATGGCTTTTTCCCAAAAATACGAGTAGTGCCATGCGTCATTTTTCACGGGTACAAACTTCCTGTGTTTTCGGGTGGTAAAATCAAATCACGAAACGGACCTGGAGGATTTCATGTCACAAGCAGTGATCGTTGACGCCATCCGCACACCGGTCGGCGCGCTGGGAGGGATTCTCGCCCCGGTCCGCCCGGACGATCTGGCGGCCCTCGTTATCAAGGAGATTGTTCAACGCAATGGCCTCGACCCTGCCCTCATCGAAGAAGTGTACTTCGGCTGTGCCAACCAGGCAGGCGAGGACAACCGCAACGTGGCGCGTATGGCCGCGCTGCTGGCGGGACTGCCCGTCGAAGTCGCGGGCGTGACCGTCAACCGCCTGTGCGCCTCGGGCCTGAGCGCGGTCAACATGGCCGCGCGCGCCATCCGCGCTGGCGAAGGGGATGTGTTCATCGCGGGCGGAGTCGAGTCCATGAGCCGCGCGCCGTATTCCCTGCCGAAAGCGGAGAGCGGATATTCTTTCGGAAACCTGACCGCTTACGACACGGCCCTCGGCTGGCGTTATCCGAACCCTGTGATGAAAGAAAAATACGGCACCGAATCCATGGGCGAGACGGCCGAAAACATCGCCGCCGAACGTCCGCATCTCACGCGCGAGAAGCAGGACGCGTTCGCGCTGCGAAGCCATCAACGCGCCATCGCCGCGATCGACTCGGGCCGCTTCGCGCAGGAGATCGTCCCGGTGCCTGTGCCGCAAAAGAAGGGCGAACCCGTGACGGTTGCAACCGACGAACGCCCGCGCCGCGACACGACGATGGAATCGCTTGCCAAATTAAAACCCGCGTTCAAGAAAGAAGGCGGCACAGTGACCGCGGGTAACTCATCGGGCCTCAACGACGGCGCGGCCGCGTTGCTGGTGATGAGCGAAGAGAAGGCCAAAGAACTGAAACTCAAACCTTTAGTGCGCGTGGTGGCTTCGGCCGCGGCCGGCGTGCCGCCGCGCGTCATGGGCTATGGCCCCGTTCCCGCGGCCAAGAAGGCGCTGGCGCGCGCGGGCTTGAAAATGAAAGATATCGGCCTGGTCGAGTTGAACGAGGCCTTCGCGGTACAGTCGCTGGCCGTCATCGAGGACCTCGAACTCGATCCCGAAATCGTCAACGTCAACGGCGGCGCGATCGCCATCGGGCATCCGCTTGGATGCTCGGGCGCGCGGCTGGCAACCACGCTTGTCCATGAAATGAAACTGCGCGGCAATGTCAAATATGGGCTCGCTACACTCTGCGTCGGCGTCGGTCAGGGTGAGGCGGCGATTCTCGAATTTATGGGATGAGACCATGAAGATCAACATGCGATTTACGATTTACGTTGTGCTTGGCCTGTCCCTGGCGCTCGCCGGTTGCGGCGCGCCCGGCCCGGCCTCCAGCCCCGACGCGCCTACGCCGGTACCCCAGATCAATCTTCCCCTCATCGAGTCGCCCAACTTGTGGTCCGTCTATTTCGTGGATGAATCGTTTGGCTGGGGCGTAACCGAAACGAAAGTCGTCCGCACGAACGACGGCGGCGTGACCTGGTATGATGCCACCCCGCCCGGCCTGGACTTTGTCGGCTACGGCCCCTATGTTTTTCTGGACGCGCTGACCGCCTGGATTCTGGACGACAACGGGACTCTTTATCGCACGACCAACGGCGGCGCCTCCTGGACCTGGGGCGCGGTCCCGTTTGTATATGGCAGCCTGCAATTCCTGGACGCGTCGAACGGTTTCGCCATGGCCGACCTGGGCGCGGGCGCGGGGTCGCAGGGCGTGGCGATCTACAAGACGAACGACGGCGGCGCGGTCTGGCAGATGGTCTTCCAGCACGAGCCCGGCGTGGACAAGAGCCTGCCACTCGGCGGGCAGAAGTATGGCTTTACTTTTCTGAATGACTCGCGCGGCTGGATTGGCGGCAGTATTCCGGTGGACGGCTACGTCTATCTTTATATCACGCAGGACGGCGGCGCGACCTGGAGCGAAACGAACCTCGCGCTCCCCGCGGGCTACGAGGCCGCGCAGACGGGCAATTACGCGCCCCTCTTCTTCTCTGCGACCGAGGGCATCCTTCCCGTCAACATGGTTTTGCCTGCCGACCCCGGCATCGCCACGGTCTTCTTCGTGACCCGCGATGGCGGCCTGACGTGGACGCCCGGGCAGGCAATTCCCAGCGGACGCCCGGCGAGTATCTATTCGGTCAATGACATTGTAGCCTGGGGCGGAGGCTCGTTCTACATCAGCCACGACGGCGGGCAGTCCTGGGGTTCGGTCACGCCCGATACCGACTTCACGGATCTGTTGAGCGACGTTCAGTTCGTCAATGCCAACACAGGCTGGGCGCTGACCACCCACGACGGCGTGGATACCTCACTTTACAAAACCGACGACGGCGGGGCCACGTGGTCGTTGTTGATTCCCTGATGGAGAAAGCCATGCGCGGACGAAGGTTGGTGTTGCTCATTCTGTTGATTCCGTTCAGCCTGTCCTGTTCCTTTTCCATGAACTGGATGCCCACGCCGACGCCGACCGCCTTCGTTTTTCCAACCGAAACGGCTGTGGTGATCCTGCCGCTGACCTCCGAGATGCTCGAGAACATGGAGTACACATTGCAGGATCCAAACGGTAATAACCGCGCCTATCGTTTAACGGATGGCGCGTTCCAGAGCGGCGCGGATTCCGCCTCGGTTGATTTTGTGTCGGTTGTGCTTGGCGAGCAGATCGTTTTTGGCGACTTGAATGACGATGGCGCGGAGGACGCGGCGGTGACCATTGCTGTCAATTATGGCGGGACAGGCGTTTTCGTTTCGGCGGCGGCGGTGGTCAATGAAAACGGGAAACCGCGCCACATCGCCTCCTGGCTGATTGACGACCGTCCGCGAATCAACGATCTCAAAATCCAGAACGGGACGATCTTCGTGGACGCGGTCATCCACGGGCCGAACGACCCGGGCTGTTGTCCCGAACAAGTCGTCACCCAGACCTATCGCCTCACCGCCTCGGGCCTGACCCTGGTGCGGGCCACCTCGAAAACGCCCGGCGGCCTCGAGCGCGTCATCACGATCGAATCGCCGTTCGACGGGAGCGAGGTCAGCGGCACGGTGCAGATCAAGGGAAATGTCACGATTGCGCCGTTCGAGAATAATCTGAGTTATCGAATTTATGCTGGCGGGGGTAACGAACTCGCGGCCGGGCCGCTGATGGTGTCCGCGCCGGACCTCGGCGCGCCGGGTACCTTTGATGCGACGCTCGACCTGTCGGCCTTTCCACCCGGACCGATTCTGCTGGTCATTGCGGATTTCAGCGCCGCGGACGGCTCCGTGCTGGCGATGGATTCGGTGCAATTAATTGTGCGGTAGCGGTCTTTGTCTGCGGCTATAATTCAAATTCGGTAAATCACAGGTTTCGCTTTGAGTCGGACGGCTTGCCGTCCAGAATGGCAGGAGCAAATTCCTGCATTCCAAAATCGTGATTTACTGTTGATATTACCTTATTGCGATTCAGGAGATTGTTATGCCCCACACCGTCCGTGATTGGATGAGCAGTCCCGTTATCGTCGTTGACCCCGATTCAAGCGTATCGTACGCCATGACGCTCATGCGCCGCCGCAACATCCACAGCGTGGTGGTGGATGTCACAGAGAAGAATCCCGCCTACGGCATTGTCACCACGACGGATATCCGCGACAAGATCGTAGCCGCGGAGCGCAACCCCGCCGAGACGAGTGTGCGCGAAATCATGTCCGGGCCGCTGATCACCGCCCGCCCGGAGTGGACGTTGAAGGAATGTTCCCAAGTGATGCAGAAGAATCATATCCACCATCTGCCGGTTGCAGACGAGAGCGGGGCGCTGGTGGGCCTGATCTCGGCCACGGATATTTTCATCGCGGTCGAGGAGTCTGGCTGGGAGGAAGAGGGCTAACCGGGATTAAGGCCCGGTGCCTTTCTTGCGGTTTCTGCTGATGAGCAGAAAGGTCGCAAATGTAAGGGCCGCTACTATTGCAACGGTCCCGAGCAGGGCCGGCGAGCTCCGAGGGAGAGTCTCTTTGTTTGACGGGGGCAGGCCGGGGGTCGGCGTGGAGGCGGGCAGAGGCGTGGGGGAAGCTGCCGTGCGTTGATTCATCCAAAACACAAAGAACGCGATGGCGCGATATTCGTCGTCTGCGAGGCGGCCCGGATATTGGGGCGGATGGGTGGCTTTGAGGTAGTCGAACAGTTCCTGTTCCGAATCGAAGCGGGCGAGGTTGTTCACACCGGCGATGGGCGGGACGAATGTGGGGATGGGGAAGCCCTCATCATTTTTTCTTCCGCCGTGGCATCCTCGCCCCCAGCAATTCTGGTGATCCTCCACCCAGAGGGCGCGGAATTCGTCGGTGAGGCCCTGTCCCTGATCGCCGTGACAGGGCATGCAATGTCTCCAATACAGGTATTGGCCCAGTTCGAGTTGCGTCGGGTTATGAGGCAGGGGCGGTTGTGCAAACGGATCGAATGTCGGAGTGGGTGAAGCGGATTGGGCGAGGACGGTATGTGGGGTGAATGAGCGAATAGCCAGGAGGAATGCTCCTGTTAGGATCAAAAACAGGATGGGACGTCTCTTGTTTGATTTCACTTGCGGCGACCAGCATGCAAAGTATAAACCCGAAGTCGCAAATTCCGATTAAAATAAAGTATGCCGAAGCAGAAGTTCTACGTCGTCTGGAAGGGACGCAGGCAGGGCATCTTCACCTCGTGGGCGGAATGCGAGAAGCAGGTGAAGGGTTATAAAGACGCGGAGTATAAGGCCTTCGACAGTCTCAAGGAAGCGGAGAAGGCGTTCAAGTCGAAGTATAAAGAGTATAAGGGCAGGCCCGCCTCTTCTGGAAAATGGAAAGGCGCGAGCATTCAGCCGATCCTGCCGTCCATTTGTGTGGACGCGGCGTGCAGCGGGTCGCCGGGCAAACTGGAATATCGCGGCGTGTACACTGCTACGGGGGAGCAGATTTTCCGCATCGGCCCGTTCCCGGACGGGACGAATAACGTGGGGGAGTTCCTGTCCATCGTCCACGCGTTGACGTGGCTTGCCAAACACAATAAACAGATTCCCGTTTATTCCGATTCAGAGAACGCGATTGCCTGGGTGTACACGGGTCAATGTAAGACCCAGTTGAAGCGTACGGGAAGGAACGCGCCCTTGTTCGCGCTGATTCGCAGCGCCGAGAACTGGCTGGCCGAAAATGAACTGGACGATGACGCTGTTTTGAAGTGGGATACGGGGATGTGGGGCGAGAACCCTGCGGATTTTGGGAGGAAATGATTTGAAAACCGCGTTGCTTTTGATTGACATCCAAAACGACTACTTCCCCGGCGGGAAGCACGAACTGGCCAATCCGCTAGAGGCGGCGCAGAAGGCGTTTATGCTGTTGCAGTGTTTCCGCGAGCACGGCGGGCATCACGTGCATATTCAGCATGTCTCCAGGAAGCCCGACGCGACATTTTTTCTCCCCGGCGATCGCGGCACGGACATCCACGATTCGGTGGCGCATTTCGAGGGCGAGCCTCTCGTGCAAAAGCACTATCCCAATTCATTTCGCGAGACGAATCTGTTGCAATTGTTGAAGGAATGGGAAATCGAACGCGTGGTCATCTGCGGCATGATGACGCATATGTGCGTGGATGCCACCGCCCGCGCCGCGGCAGACCTTGGCTTTCAGGTCATCGTCGCGGCCGATGCGTGCGCCACGCGCGGCCTGAAATACGGCGATACGACGATTCCTGCCGAGCACGTCCATAAGGCGTTCCTGGCCGCGCTCCAGTCTTATGGACAGGTGTTAGTGACTGAGCAAATCCTCGCCCGTCTGGCCGCCGAATAAATGACAAAAAGTTCCTCCGATGAGGAACTTTTGTTTGACGTACCCGTTTCCCGCTCTAAACGCCGTCCTCGGCGCTGAAAATGCCGCCGGGGACGGCGGCTGAGCAACGAGGCTTGTCACGCGCTGCACAACCATCAACAAAAATTCTTCCGGCGAGGAACTTGTGTTTGCTGTACCGCAAAGACAGCGCGGTGATAACACATATAATCCTGGGAATGTCGTTTCGTCACCTCGCCCAAACGCGTCGTTCCACAAACAGGGGAATGAGCACGATCATCAGGATGAAGACGCCCATCAGTACGATGCCGTCCGTCGAGCCGACCACCGAGGCGTCCTGGGGGGTGGGTGTGAGAGGCGCGGCCGTGGGCGTGGCGGGCTGGGCCGCGGGGGCGGGTCCGCTCACGGCCGCGCTGACCAGGCCCAGGGTCAGGCCAAGAACGATCCACACGACCGGGCGGAGGCTGCGCGGGAATGTCTTCATGGCGGCGCGTCAAGTATATCATGCGCAATCCAGCCAAATTTCATCCCATATATTTATTTTATGTTGTATAATCGGCGTGCTGGTGGGGTTCCACTCTCGCAGAGGAGAATGTAATGAGACGTTATCTGCCTGTGGTTGTCATTCTGCTCGCCCTGTTCGTAACCGGGACGAGCCTTGTTTTTGCGCGAGGGCTCTCGCAGGACGACGCGGTTGTGGTGGAGGGCGCCCAACTCTATGACAAATGGTATGCCGCGCTGGGTGTGGACGCGCCCGAAGGCGACATGCCTTTGTGGAGTCGCCAGACGACCAACTCGCGTTCCGGCGCGGATACCTGGCGTTGTTCCGAATGTCACGGCTGGGACTATAAAGGCAACCAGGGCGCGTACGCCTCGGGTTCGCATTTCACCGGCTTTCCCAGTTTGATGATCGTTGTCCCCGATCTCACCAGCGAAGAGATCGTCGCTCACCTGCAGGGCGCGAACGATCCCGGTCACGATTTCTCCGCTTATCTCGATCAGGCCTCCATGGAAAAACTGGCCGTTTTTCTCAAAGAGGGCCTGATTGATGATTCTTTATACATCGACTCGGTATCTTTGCAAGTCATTGACGGCGACGTGGAACACGGCCGCGAACTTTATGTGCAGACCTGCGCCTCCTGCCACGGCGAGGACGGCAAGCGGATCGTCTTCCGCACCGAGGGCGTGGACGAATACCTCGGCGCGGTGGCGGACCGCGACCCGTTCCGATTCCTGCACCGCACCCGCTTCGGCGTGGCCGGGACCGAGATGCCGGTCGGCTACAACCTGGGCTGGTCCCCGGCCGACGGCCGCGATGTGCTGGCCTACGCCCAAACCCTGCCCACCGGCGCAGAGACTGAAACTCCGCTACCCGGCAGTGAGATCTCGGAACCCGGCCCGCAGGTCGGCGGACCAGGCAGCAACCTGTGGAGCGGGATCCTCACAGCCGTCGCGGCGTTCTTTGCCACCTTCGGCTCCGCCTTGCTGTTCCTGGCTGTGCTGGTCGCGGTCGTTGTGGTCATTGTGCGCGTCCTGCGCCGCAGGTAAGGGTTCTACAATGCGTCGCCGTCCCTGTGCGGCGGCTTGCGCGAGCACTTCATCAACTCTCAGGAGAGACTATGAGCCAGAAAGTCCTTAAGTGGCTGATGGAGCCGCTAGGGAGGGTTGCCTTGTTGATTGTATTGCTGGCCGTCCTCAGCGCGGCGGCCTGGGGCATCCTGCAGACCCAGAAAGCACCCGAACAGCCGATCCAATTCCCGCACAACCTGCACGTTGGGTTTGGGATCCAGTGCCTGTACTGCCACCCGGGCGCGACGCGCGCCGCCTCGCCCGGCCTCCCCACACAGACCAAATGTTGGGGCTGCCATCAGCAGATTGCCAAGCGGACTCCCGAACTCGAAAAACTGATCGCATACGTCCAGAACAACGAATCCATCCCGTGGGTGCCGGTCGCGATCATGCCCGACTACGTTCACTTCAACCATCGTCCGCACGTCGCGGCCGGGCTGAACTGTGAGGCCTGTCACGGCGACATGACCAGAGTGACCGTCGCAGTCAACCCCCGGGTGATGAACATGGGCTGGTGCCTGGAATGTCACCGCACCCGCTTTGCGGACGACCCTGAGCGTTTGACCAAACTTACCGATTGCGGGACGTGTCACTACTAAACCGGGTGAAAGGAACACACGCATGACTGATAAGATTTCCCGGCGCGATTTTCTGAAACTGGCCGGCCTCGGCGCGGCGACCACCGCCGTGCTGACCGGTTGCGGCACGGCCTCGCGTTACGTAGTGCGCGAGCCGTACACGAAAATGCCGGAATATGCCTACAATGGCCTGAGCACTTATTTTGCCACCACCTGCCGCGAGTGTCCCGCGGGATGCGGCCTGGTCGTCCGCACACATCAGGGGCGCGCGCTTAAAGTCGAGGGCAATCCCAACCATCCCGTCAACCTGGGCAAGACCTGCGCCCGCGGCCAGGCCGCGCTACACGGCCTGTACAACCCCGACCGCGTGCAGAAGCCAACCAAACAAAGCCGCGCCGCCGCATTGAAAGACGAGCAGATGACCTGGGACTCAGCCGTCAGCGTGGTGACCGATGCCCTCAAGGACACTCCCGCGGCCGAGGTCGCCTTCCTCGTCGGCCTCGCCCCGGACCACGTCTTTGACTTATTCTCCGATCTCGCAAGCGCTCTCGGCGCGCCGGCCCCGGTTCGTTTTGGGGCGCTGGGCATGTTCGAGGCGCGCGCCACGCTGACCAAAGCCGCCGCCGATCTCTTCGGCCAATCTGCCCTGCCGTTTTTCGATGTGGCCGGGGCCGATGTCGTGTTTTCATTCGGCGCTAATTTCCTAGAGACCTGGCTCTCGCCGGTCGCTTACACGCGCGGTTACTCGAAGATGCGCCGCGGGAATCCCCAGCGACGCGGATACCTGGTTCATTTCGAGGCCAGGATGTCGCAAACCGCCTCCAAAGCCGACGAGTGGGTCCCGGTCAAGCCCGGGACCGAGGGCCTGGTCGCGCTGGCAATCGGACGGCTCGCCGCCGAAGCGCGCGGCGGCGCGCTTCCCTCCGCATTCGCGAATGTGGATGTCGAAAAAATCGCCGCCGCGGCGGGTATTGCGCCGGAGACCTTGCAGAAACTGGCGAACACATTCGCGGGCGCGACCCGGCCGCTGGCGGTCGTCGGCGGCGCGGCGCTGGGTCATACCAACGGATTGCAGACCGCCAAGGCCGTTCTGGCGTTGAATGCGCTGGCCGGCAATCTCGGTCAGCCCGGCGGACTGTATCTTTCGCCGCTGGCCCCGAACGAAAACAGTTATCGCCGCCCGGCTTCCATGCAGGAGATGGCCGCGTTCGTCGAAAAGATGCGAAGCGGCAAGATTACCACTCTTTTCGTTCACGGCGTCAACCCGGTCTTTGAACTGCCGAAGTCGCTTGGATTCGCCGAGGCACTTGGGAAGGTGAAGACCGTGATCTCATTCGCCACGTTCCCCGATGAGACCGCGCTGGCTTCCGATTACATCTTCCCCGATCACAGCGGACTGGAATCCTGGGGTTACCAGCGGGTGGCCACCGGCACGAATCAGCCCACGCTTTCGGGCGCTCAACCGGTGGTGGCGCCGTTCTACAACACGCGTTCCACCGTGGATGTGGTGCTGGCGGCCGCGGCCGCTCTGGGCGGCAAATCCGCCGAAGCCCTGCCGTTTGCGGACGAGGTGGCCTTTATCCAAAGTAAACTCCTGCCCCTCGTACAGGTGGAAGGCGGATATTTCGCGGCGCCC
>JBBIKC010000022.1:0-57072 GCA_037445635.1 Chloroflexota bacterium | reverse complement strand
TGATCCAGCACGAAGGTCCCGACCAGATCGCCGCCATCATCCTCGAAGGCGTGACGGGCACGAACGGCCTGATCATCCCGCCCGACGATTACTGGCCGCGCATGCGCGAGATCTGCGACAAGTACGGCATTCTGCTCATCTCGGACGAGGTCATGTCGGGCTGGGGGCGCACGGGCGAGTGGTTTGCGGTGGATAACTGGGGCGTCGTCCCCGACATCATCACCACCGCGAAAGGTATCACCAGCGGATACGTCCCGCTCGGCGCGGTCATCGTCCGCGAGAAGATCGCCAAATATTTCGACGACCACGTCCTCTACGCGGGACTCACGTACAACGGTCACGCGCTTGCCTGCGCCGCTGCGCTTGCCACCATCGAAGTTTATGAAGAGGAAAAAATTTTCGAGAACGCGAAGAAGGTGGGGAAGTACCTCGGCGGGCGTCTCGAAGAATTCAAGCAGAAGCATCCGTCTGTGGGCGACGTGCGTTACATCGGCCTCTTCACCGCGCTCGAACTGATCAAGAACCGCGAAACGAAAGAACCCCTCGACCCGACCCCGCTTAAAAATTTCCTCATCGAAAACGGTGTGTATGTGTTCGGCTTCAAGAACATCCTCTTCATCGTCCCGCCGCTTACCATCACCGAAGAGCAACTCGAAGAGGGCTTGCAGTTGGTGGACGAGGGGCTGGCGGAGTTGATGGATAAACTAACGGCGTAATTCGACATTCGATATCCGACATTCGATACTCGATATTCGATACTCGATATTCGATACTTGATATTTGGTAATCGAATATCGAATTATCGAGAAGCGATTACCAAATATCGTATCTGGAGAACCTATGGACATCCTCAACTACATCAACGGCGAATGGACAAAACCGAACGTCGGCGAATACCTTGACGTGATCAACCCCGCGACGGGCGAGACCATCGCGCGGACTCCGCTTTCGAGCGCGTCCGACGTGGACCTGGCGGCGCGCGCGGCTTCGGACGCGTTCCCCTCCTGGCGGCGGACTCCCGTGCAGGACCGCGTGCAATATCTCTTCAAACTGCGCGACCTGCTCAAAGCCAACATGGATGAAATCGCCCGCACGATCACCAACGAGTGCGGCAAGACCTTCGACGAGTCCAAAGCTGAAATGGTGCGCGCCATCGAGAACGTGGAAGTGGCCTGCGGGATGCCTCATTTGGGCAAGGGCGAATTCGTGGAAGACATCGCGGCAGGCATTGACGAGTTGATGATTCGACAACCCTTGGGCGTTTGCACCACCATCGCGCCGTTCAACTTTCCCGGCATGATTCCCTTCTGGTTTTTGCCCTACGCCATCGCGGCGGGAAACACTTACATCGTCAAGCCGTCCGAGAAAGTGCCGATGACAATGCAGTTCATCTTCAAACTCATCGAGCAGGTTGGATTCCCAAAAGGCGTGATCAACATGGTCAATGGAGCGAAAGAGGCTGTGGACGGCCTGCTGACCCATCCCGCGATTCGAGCGGTCACCTTCGTCGGTTCGACGGCGGTCGCCAAATACATCTACGCCACCGCCGCCGCGCACGGCAAGCGCGTGCAGGCGCAGGGCGGGGCGAAGAATCCTGTCATCATTCTGCCCGATGCGGACATGAACATGGCGACAACGATCATCGCCGATTCCGCCTTCGGGTGCGCGGGTCAGCGCTGTCTGGCCGTCTCGCTCGCGGTGACGGTTGGCTCGGCGCGCAACGAGTTCACCGAGTTGATCTGCGACGCGGCCTCCTCGCGTAAAGTCGGTTATGGACTCGACGCGGGCGTGCAGATGGGGCCGGTCATCAATCAGGCGAGCAAAACGCGCATCGAGCAGTTAATCGGCGCGGGGTCGGAGGGAGGCGCAAAGGTCTGTGTGGACGGGCGCGGGACGGTCGTCAAAGGCTACGAGCGTGGTTCCTTCGTCCGCCCGACGGTCATCGCGGATGTCCAGAAGGGAAGCGAGTTGTGGAAGACCGAGGTGTTTGGTCCCGTGCTGGGTTTAATGCACGTGGATACGATTGACGAGGCGATTGCGCTGGCGAACAGCCACTCGTACGGAAACCAGGCTAGTTTGTTCACGTCTTCGGGCGCGGCGGCGCGCAAGTTCCGTCACGAGGTGGAAGCGGGCAATGTCGGTATCAATATCGGTGTGGCCGCGCCGATGGCGTTCTTCCCGTTCTCGGGTTGGAAGGATTCGTTTTTCGGCGACATGCACGGGCAGAGCATGGACGCGGTCGAGTTCTTCACGCAAAAGAAGGTTGTGATCGAGCGCTGGCCGAAGGAATGGTCGAGAAAATTTTAAACAGTAGGGGCATAGCGGGTTGGAAGTTCAACATGACCATTCCACAACTCGCTATGCCCCAACCAAAGAGGAAACATGACCCACGACTACGAAGACGCTCTCGAATATTCCTCCCGCTGGCTGGACTTGATCCACAGCAAGGGATTTCCTCCCGAAGCGGAGGCGAAACGAATCATTGACGAGTCCAAGCAAAACTTCGCCGACCATTTCAACCGCGGCTGGCTTGAGTACCGCAAATCCGTGACGGAGGCGGGGGATTGGGCGGCGGTGGAATGGACAGGTTCAGGCGCCATTTTCAAAGATGTGCTCGGACGCGAGTATCTCGACTGCCTGGGCGGCTTCGGGATGATGGACCTGGGCTGGTGTCATCCCGATGTTATCGAAGCGGTGAAGGCGCAACTCTCGCGCTCGCCCATGCCCTCGCAGGAATTGATTGACCCGCTGCGCGGCGTGCTGGCGAAACTGCTTTCCACGATTACGCCGGGCAATTTGCAATACAGTTGGTTCGCGGCCAGCGGCACCGAGTCCATTGAGGCGGCCATTAAAATCGCCAAACTTTACACGGGCAAACCAGCCTTCATCGTGGCGGTAAAGGCGTTTCACGGCAAGACGATGGGCTCGCTTTCGATGATGGGCAAATCGGATTACCGCGCCCCGATGGGACCGATGTACGCGGGACCCGTCTACCACGTCCCGTTTGGCGACGCGGAGGCGGTGGAGAAGCAACTCGAAATCTGTGACAAGGTCGGGATCGGCGTGGCGGGCGTGTTGTTCGAGCCGATCCAGGGCGAAGCGGGAGCCATTGTCCCGCCCGATGATTTCTGGCCGAGGATTCGCGCGGCGACTCGTAAATACGGCGCGCTGCTCATTGCCGACGAAGTGCAGACGGGTCTCGGCCGCACGGGAAAGTTGTGGGGCGTGGAGCATTGGAACGTCGTCCCCGATATTCTCTCCGTCGCCAAGTCCCTCGGCGGCGGCGTGATGCCTATCAGCGCGGTCTGCACCACCGCGGAAATTTTCCAGCCTATGATGTATCCGAATCCGTTCATGCACACCACCACGACGGGCGGCGGCGCGCTGGCGTGTTCCGCGGCCATCGCATCCATCCATGTGACCTTGCGTGAACGCTTATGGGAGCAGGCCGCGGAAAAAGGCGCATATCTCATTCCAAAACTTGAAAAATTAGCGTCGCAATATCCGCAAATTTATGAGAAAATAACCGGCAAAGGCCTTCTGATCGGTATGCACTTTAAGACGCCCGAAATTGGTTACAAGGTGGCGGCCGGCCTGTTCAAGCGCGGTATCCTTGTCTCAGGGACGCTTACCAGCGCGCAGACCATCCGCATCGAGCCGCCGCTGGTCATCTCTTACGAACAGATGGATATGCTGTTGGATCGTTTGACCGATACTCTTAAATCTGTAAATGGGAGTCTGTAGATGAACGCTGAATATGCCGTTGAGTTCCGGGACGTGGTCAAATCCTTTCGTACGCCTGAAGGAACGCACATCAACGCCGTTGACAACGTCTCGTTGCACATCAGGAACGGGGAATTTTTCTCGCTTTTAGGCTCTTCGGGGTGCGGCAAGACCACATCCCTGCGGATGATTGCGGGCTTCGAGTGGCCGACTTCGGGGGAGGTGTATGTGGAAGGCAAGGCCATGGGACATACCCCGCCGTTCCAGCGGCCGGTCAATACGGTGTTCCAGAATTACGCCCTTTTTCAGCACATGAACGTTTTCAGCAATCTTGCCTTTGGCCTCGAAATGGAAAAGGCTCCCAGGGCGGAGATCGAGAAACGGGTCCAGCACGTCCTCGAAATGGTTAAATTGACCGGCATGGAGCGCCGCCTTCCGCGCCAGCTCTCAGGCGGCCAACAGCAGCGGATCGCTCTGGCCCGGGCGCTCATCAAGCTTCCCAATGTTCTCCTTCTCGACGAGCCGCTCGGCGCGCTCGACCTTAAACTCCGCAAGGAAATGCAGGTGGAATTGAAGGCGATCCAGCAGAAAGTCGGCATCACGTTTGTCTATGTAACGCACGATCAGGAGGAGGCCCTGTCCATGTCCGACCGGATTGCGGTTATGAGTCAGGGCGTTGTGAAGCAAATTGGGACGCCCATCGAGATCTACGAAAGACCCAGCAACCGTTTCGTGGCGGACTTTATCGGCGAATCCAATTTTCTCGAAGGGACGGTTAAGTCGAATGAAGGGGAGCGGGCCTCGGTTTTTGTCCCTTCCTTGAATGCGGAACTGATCGGGCTGAACACAGGGAACGTCTCTGTGGGCGAGAAGGCGATCTTGTCCATCCGACCGGAAAAGATCCGCCTTGCGGACAAAAAGGTCATGAATACGAACTGCATCGAAGGGACGGTAACGAACACGACTTATATCGGTTCCGATACACACGTATATCTCGACGTCAACGGGATGCAGTTCAAAGTGTTCGAGCAAAACAAGATTTCCAGCCTCGATCCACAGGCCTATTACACCCGCGGCCAAAAGGTCTGGTTGTCGCTTTTCCCCGAAAACACGCTCGTCCTTGCGGAGAAGTGAGTTGGCTATGTTGAAGCGACTGCGCGAAAATAAATCCCTGCAGGGCACACTGCTGGTATCGCCGACGCTGTTGTGGATGATCGTACTGCTCATCATTCCGCTGCTGTTGACGCTGGTGGTATCCTTCGGAACGCGCGATGCCGACGGGGGCGTGATCTACGGCTTCAGTTTTCACAACTATGTTCGCCTCATCGGCATCTCGAATGATTGTCCGGACGGGCAGGCGATCTGTTACAACCCGCTCTACGCGGAAATCCTCTGGCGTTCGCTGTCACTGGCGTTCAACACCACCGTCCTGGTCATTTTGCTGGCTTATCCTCTCGCCTATTTCATTGCACGCGCCCACCCGAAGCGGCGCAACACCTTCCTGATGCTGGTGCTGGTGCCGCTGTGGACGAATTTCGTCATCCGTGTCTATGCCTGGATGATGTTGCTGCGCGAACAGGGCGTCATCAACGGCGTGCTGGGGTGGATTGCTGCACGGCTTGGGCTGCCGTTCGAGCCGCTGGAAATGCTCTATACTCCCGGCGCGGTACTTGTGGGTATGGTTTACGAATTCCTGCCGTTCATGATTCTGCCGATCTTCACGTCGCTGGAAAAGATTGACAACTCGCTCTACGAAGCGGCGGCGGACCTGGGAGCGAATCCCATCCGCACCTTCCAGCGCGTGACCCTGCCGCTCTCCATGCCCGGCGTGGTGGCGGGAACGATCCTCGTTTTCATTCCCGTGATGGGAACCTTCATTGTTTCAGACCTGCTCGGCGGGAAGCAGGTGATTCTGGTCGGGAACCTGATCCAGAACCAGTTCCTCTCGGCGCGCGATCCCACGTTCGGATCGGCTGCCTCACTGCTCTTGATGATTATGACGTTGATTGTTACATACTTCTATACGCGCAAATTCGGTTTCGGCGAGGAGATCGTAGCCGCATGATCCAGCGCCATTCGCTTTTCTCTCGAAAGGAGGACGCAGGATGAACCCGCACCGCCGGCATCCCTTCATCCGCATCACCGCGTTCCTGGTGTATGTGTTCCTGTACGCTCCGGTTTTCATCCTGGTGTTGTACGCCTTCAATGCTTCGCGCATCAACATCCTGTTCGAGGGCTTCATTCCCTCCTTTGGCCCGCTCCAAACCGATGGCAGTCTCGTCACACAAAGCCCGTGCGGCCCCTTCCACTGGTTCTGCGAACTTTCCAGGAACCGCGAGGTTGGCCTGGCGGCGCGTAATACATTGACCATCGCCTTTATCTCCACGCTCGTTTCAACGCTGATCGGCACCATGGCCGCGATTGCCATCCAGCGTTACAACTTCCGTCTCAAAGCCTTCTCGCAAATTTCGCTGTACATCCCCATCGTCATTCCAGAGATCGTGATGGGCATCGGCATCCTGATCCTGTTCAGCCAGTTGTTTGGGTTGTTGAACGGGGCGTTCGGCCTGGAAGGCGACGCCCGCCTCTCGATGGGATTAGGCACGGTCATCGTTTCTCACATCGCTTTCAGCGTCCCGTTCGTGACGCTGGTGGTGCAGGCGCGCCTCGCGGGCTTTGACAAATCCTTCGAGGAGGCCGCCATGGATCTGGGCGCGAACGAACTCGTCACCTTCTGGCGCGTGACCCTGCCGATGATCCTGCCGGGCGTTCTCTCGGGCGCGTTGCTGGCCTTTACCCTCTCGCTCGACGATTTCGTGATCACGTTCTTCACCACCGGCCCCGGCGCGACCACCCTGCCGATCTACGTCTATGGCCTGCTGCGGCGCATCATCACGCCGCAGGTGAACGCACTGTCCACGGTATGGATCGCCATCGTGCTTGCGGCGGTGCTTCTGTTGCAACGGCTTCAGGCACGCGAAGCAAAATGATGCGGCGGAGTGCGATGCCTGCGGGCATTTCTGCTCTGGCGCTGAGAAGCGCGTTCCTCGAGGACGCTGGTACCTGAATTCATATGTGCAAACCACAGCACGGGCTGTGTGTTTCAATATCCATTCACTCAATTCCTAAAGGAGGAAGAGATGAACAAAAAACTCTTTCAATTGCTGGCGCTTCTGCTCGTATTCAGTCTGGGGCTGAGCGCCTGCGGCGCCAAGCCCACCGAAGCGCCGGCGGGGCCGGAGGTCACCTCGTCCGGCTTCGAATGTCCCGAACCAGAGCCGCGCCTCGAGGTCACATCGAAAGAATTGAACCTCTTCGTATGGACCGAGTACTTCACGCCCGAAATGCTGGAGTGCTTCGAGCTGGTTTACGACATCCGGATCAACCGCGACGAGTACTCCTCCAACGAGGAGATGTACCCCAAGTTTTCGGCCGGCGGCACAAACTACGACCTGGTGCAACCGACCGACTACATCATTCCCTTGATGATCCGCGAAGGCTTGCTTCAGGAGTTAGACTTGAGCCGGTTGCCCAACCTGAAGAACATTGACCCGGGCTATCTCGACCTGCCCTTCGACCCCGGCAATAAGTATTCGGTTCCCTATCTCGCCGGGACCGACGCCATCGTGTACAACAGCGCGACGGTTGAGACCCCGCCCACCTCCTGGGCCGACCTGTGGAAACCGGAATACGCCGGGCGCATGGTGTTCCTCGACGATTCGCGTGTGGTGATTGGCATGACCCTGCTGACGCTCGGGTACGATTTCAACTCCACGAACGAGGCCGAACTTCGCGAGGCACAGGCCAAACTGGAAGAGTTGATTCCCAATGTTAAGTTGTTCGACAGCGACAGCCCGAAGACCGCCCTCATCGCGGGCGACGTGGACTTGGGCATCGTGTGGACGGGCGAAGCGTTCCTTGCCAGGGAGGAGGTCCCAACCATCGAGTACGTTTATCCCAGCGAAGGTGCTGTCCTCTGGCAGGATAACTGGGTCATTCCCGCGAATGCTCCGCACCTGGATGCCGCCTATGCGTGGCTGAACTATCTGATGCAGGGCGATGTTATGTGGATGGTGTTGGATGGTTTCCCCTACACCAATCCAAACACGGCCGCGCTCGAATACGCCAAAGCCAACTATCCGGAAATTTACGAGGCCTATGCCAATTCGCCCATCACCAACCCGCCCGCGGAGGCAGTTGCCAATGCGGTGGTCATCGAAGATGTGGGTGCGGCCACACCGCTGTATGACGAGATCTGGACCGAGGTCAAGGGCGGCGAATAGTCCCCCCGTCGTGCGCTTCACGCGTGACTTCAGGCCGGCCGTGCAAACGACCGGCCTTTTTCTTTGGGCGGCATTGTGACTTTGTCGGCTTCGTGTAGCAGTAAAGATCGTCCTGTTTGAGGATGAGTATAATAACGGGGCGGATTATAATTTTTCGTCATCAATCTGTTGACATTCGTGCGTTTTCATCATAAAATATATGCATGGACGAAATAATCGTTACCGCGCCTGCCCAGGGAATTGACGAAATTGACCGCCGGGTGATCGAATCCCTGCGCAGGGATGGGCGCGCCGCGTTTGCCCAGATTGCCGAAAGTCTTAACGTCTCGCCGGGCATGATCCGCCTGCGTTACAACCGTCTGGTCGAACAGGGATATTTGAAGGTCGCGGCGATTACCAATCCTCTGCGAATGGGCTACAAGACGATGGCCATGATCGGCCTGCGCGTGGACGGGAGCAAACTGCTGGAAGCCGCCGACAAGATTTCCAGGCTCGACGAAGTGATCTACCTTGTCGTCACCAGCGGCCGCTTCGACCTCTTCGCCGAAGTCGTCTGCCGCGACCACGATCACCTGCTGGATTTCATCGGCAACAAACTCTCGACGATTGACGGCGTGCGCGAATCCGAATCCTTCATGCATCTGAAGATCGTCAAGGAAGTTTATTTCTAGCAGACTGCCGGAGAGGAGATTCAAAACCCGTTTGCTCGCCAACTCAGCCGAAAAGTCAATTCCAGATGGGTTTCTGGTGGGTTGTCCGGCAAACTGTCTGTCATCCTAACTTGCCAATGGGCAGGTTATAAAACCAATGGAGAAAGGATCATGAAAGTACTGCTGGTCGGAGTGGGAGGGGTGGGCGAAGCAATCGCCGTAATGGCAAAGGAACGTCCGTGGATCGCCAAAATGGTTCTTGCGGATTACAACCTTAAACGAGCAAGGGAAGTTCAGAAAAAGATCGGGGATAGAAAGCGCTTTCCAGTTGAATTCATAGATGCCAGCAAACGCAAGATGATCCAGGAACTCGCCAGGAAGTACGGCGTGGATTTGATCATGAATGCAGTCGATCCGGTCTTCAATGAGCAGATCTTCGATGCGGCCCTTGCGGTAGGGTGCAATTACATGGACATGGCCATGACGCTCTCGAAGCCGCATCCCACCGACCCGTTTCACAAGACGGGAATCAAATTGGGCGACTACCAGTTCGCCAAATCCGCGCAATGGGAAAAGAAGGGTCTGCTGGCCCTGGTAGGAATTGGGGTGGAGCCCGGCATGGTGGACGTATTCGCCCGCTACGCACAGGATCACCTGTTCGACGAGATCGAAGAGATGGGTATCCGTGACGGCGCTAATCTGACCATCGAGGGGTACGAGTTTGCTCCCAATTTTTCGATCTGGACGACCATCGAGGAGTGTCTCAACCCGCCCGTGATCTGGGAGGAGGCGAAGGGCTGGTTCACGACCGAGCCGTTCTCGGAACCCGAAACGTTTGACTTCCCCGAGGGAATCGGCCCCATTGAGGTGGTCAACGTGGAGCATGAAGAGGTGCTGCTTGTGCCGCGTTGGGTGAGGACGAAACGCATGACCTTCAAGTATGGGCTTGGCGAGCAGTTCATCGGTGTGCTTAAGACCCTGCACATGCTCGGACTCGACCGTAAGGAGAAGATCAACGTGAAGGGCGTGATGGTGGCGCCGCGTGACGTGGTGGCGGCCTGCCTGCCCGACCCTGCCCATCTCGGCGACAAGATGTCTGGCAAGACTTGCGCAGGCATTTGGGTGAAGGGGACAAAGGATGGCAAGCCGCGACAGGTCTACCTCTACCAGGTGGCCGATAATGCCGAGTGTATGGCGAGGCTGGGATGTCAGGCTGTGGTCGCGCAGACTGCCTTCAGCGCGGTCATTGCCATGGACTTGCTCGAGCATGGCGTGTGGAAGGGCGCGGGCGTTCTCGGCCCCGAGGCGTTCGAGCCAACCGTATTCATGGACAAGATGGCTGACTACGGCTTCCCATATGGAATAAGGGAAATGTAACCGGCGGGGAGGAGGCCGACAAACGGCGCCCGTTTCCGGGTCCGGAAAGAGGCGAGGATGTCCCTTTTCGACTTCGGCCGAAAAGGGACATCGTTGTCTCAACGGTTGTCATTTTCGGAAATAATGAATTGCCTTGTTTGCCGATAATCCGTATAATGGGGTAAATTTTCGAGGAGGTCGCCATGCCAAACGGATACAATGGCAAGATCCTGCACGTTGACCTGACCAAGGGGAAGTTGGAGATCGAGGAACCTTCCGAGGCTTTTTATCGCAAGTACATGGGCGGGAGCGCGATGGGGATGTATTACATCCTGCGCGAGATGCCGCGCGGCGCCGACCCGCTTGGACCCGACAATGTGCTGACGCTCTTCACGGGGGTGACGACCGGCGCGTCGATTTCGGGACAGAGTCGCATCAACGCCAACGCCAAGTCGCCTCTCAGCGGGGGCATTGGCGACGCGCAGGGAGGCGGGTTCTTCCCCGCCGAGTTGAAGTTCGCGGGCTTCGACGGGATCGTCGTCAAAGGCAAATCTGCCAAGCCCGTCTATCTTTCCATTGTGGACGGCAAGGCCGAACTGCGCGACGCTTCACACCTCAAAGGGAAAATCACCGGCGAGGTGGACGATATCCTGCACAAGGAAGTGGATCCGAAGGCCGAGATTCTCCAGCACGGTCCCGCCGCGGAGAACGGTGTGCTGTTCTCCTCGCTGGTCAGTATGTCCAATCGCCACGCAGGGCGCACGGGGATGGGTGCGGTCATGGCAAGCAAGAACCTGCGGGCCGTTGCAGTACGCGGCAAGGGCAAGCCCGCCGTCGCCGATTCGAAGGCGCTGGCGGCATTGAATAAAACTGGGCCGAAAATCCTGCCCGATAATCCCGATATGCCCGGCCTGGCGGAACATGGCACGGCCAGCGTGGTCATGTTTCAAAACACCATCGGCTCGCTTCCCACGCGTAATTACACCGAAGGCCAGTTCGAAGCCTGTGAAGACATCAGCGGCGAGAAGATGTCGGCCACGATTTTGAAGGAGCGCGACACCTGTTACGCCTGTGTGGTGCGCTGCAAGCGCGTCGTGGAAGTCAAGGAGGGCGCGTACAAGGTTGATCCAAAATACGGCGGTCCCGAATATGAAACGCTCAGCACATTCGGCTCGTATTGCGGCGTCAGGGACCTGGCTGCCATCGCGCTCGCGAATCAGATTTGTAACGAGTACGCGGTGGACACCATCGCCTGTGGCGCGACGATTGCCTTTGCCATGGAATGCTTCGAGAAGGGCATCATCACCACAAAGGAGACGGGCGGGCTCGAACTCAAATTCGGCGACGCGGACGCGATGTTGAAGGCGTTGGATCAGATTGTGAAAGGCTCGACGGAATTTGGCCGCATCCTTGGTCAGGGCTCGGAGCGCGCAGCGAAGGTCTGGGGTAAAGGCGCGGATGAGTGCCTCATCACGGTCAAGGGCGGCGAAGCGCCCGCGCACATGCCGCAGGCCAAGCGCAGTCTCGCGCTCATCTACGCTGTCAATCCCTTCGGCGCGGACCATCAATCCAGCGAGCACGATCCATATTACGAAGAAGGCGTGGCCGACCTTAATCTCAATCGCCTCAAGATGATCGGTTTGAGCGAGCCGCAGGCCCCGCGTAGTCTGAGCAACGAAAAGGTGCGCTTCGCGTATTTGACCGAGGTCTTCTATTCGATGCTCGACTCGGTGGAACTCTGCCAGTTCGTCTACGGTCCCGCGTGGACCCTGTACGGGCCAGCCGAAACCGTGGAGATGGTCAAGGCCGTGACGGGCTGGGACGTGACTGTGGAGGAATTGATGGCGGTCGGCGCTCGGCGGTTGAACCTGTTCCGTGCTTTCAACGCGCGCGAAGGTCTCGACCGCAAGGCGGACAAACTTCCGAAGAAGTTCTTCCAGGCGCTTAAGGGCGAAGGCCCCACTGCAGGCGTCGCATTGACCGAGACCGAATTAAATGCCGCGCTCGACCACTACTACTCGCTTGCAGGCTGGACTTCCAGCGGCATTCCCACCCGCGCCGGTCTGAGGCAGCTCGATATCGAATGGGCGGCAGATTACCTGCCCGCATAGATAATCTTCAATCGCAAAGGACACAAAGGGCACGAAGTCAATTCAAGGGTTTTCCCTTTGTGACTCACTGTGCCCTTTGTGTTTAAGAAGGACATCATGACCTCCCAGCTCTACGAACAAAACTTCCCCCACATGACCCCCGCGTGGACTCGCATCTTCAACTTTGTTGCCGAGCGCGCCGAAGGCTCATATATCTATACCGACGATGGCCGCAAACTGCTCGACTTTACCTGCGGCATCGGCGTGACCAATACCGGTCACTGCCATCCGAAGGTTGTGGAGGCGATCCGCGAACAAGCGGGCAATTTCATCCATGCCCAGGTAAATCTCGTGATTCACAAACCGATGCTGCAATTAATCGAGGAGCTCCGTAAAATTGTCCCATCCGAAATTGATTCGTTCTTCTTTTCCAATTCCGGCGCGGAGGCCTTGGAGAACGCGGTCAAGATCGCGAAAGTTGCCACGGGCAGGCAGAACGTCATCGTATTCAGCGGCTCGTTCCACGGACGGACTCACGCCACCATGGCGTTGACCACTTCCAAGACGATCTATCGCGCCGGCTTTGCCCCGCTTCTTCCCGGAGTGTACGTCGCGCCGTTCCCGTACGCGTTCCGCCTCGGCATGACCGAGGAGCAGGCCTCCGAGTACGCGCTGGAACAACTTGAATACCTGCTCGCCTCGCAGACCGCGCCGAAGGAGACCGCCGCGATCTTGATCGAGACGGTCCTGGGCGAAGGAGGCTATATCGTCCCGCCCGCCTCGTTCATGAAGGGATTGCGTGAAATTTGCGATAGGCACGGCATCCTGCTCGTCCTCGATGAAGTCCAATCGGGTTTTGGGCGCACGGGAAAATGGTTCGCCTTTGAACATTTCGACATCCTGCCGGATATTATGACGGTTGCAAAAGGCATTGCCTCCGGCATGCCCCTGTCTGGCGTTTTCACCGGCACGGACGTTATGAAGAAGTTGGATGTTGGATCCATCGGCGGGACGTACGGCGGGAATGCGGTCGCATGCGCGGCGGGCGTGGCCACCATCCGCGCGATGCGGGAGGAAAAAATGCTCGAAAATGCCGCCGAGCGCGGAATCCAGTTGATGACGGGACTCCGCAAGTTGCAGGAGGAATATCCACAGATCGGCGATGTACGCGGGCTGGGCTTGATGGTGGGGACCGAATTTGTCGTCGAAGGCAGGGCCGACAAAGCCAAACCGCTGGTCAAGGAAATCATCCACAAGGCGGAAGAGAAAGGCTTGCTCCTGCTCTCCTGCGGCACCTACGATAACACCGTGCGCTGGATCCCGCCGTTGAATGTGACGAGTGAACAGATCAATGAAGGGCTTGCTGTTTTTAGCGAAGCGTTGAAGGCGGCTGTTAAGTAGACAAGTACACAAGTAGACAAGTAGACAAGTACACAAGTACACAAGCGCAAGAAGTAACGTGTATACCTGATACCTGTATACCTGTATACCTGTGTACCTGTGTACATGTGTACCTGTATACGTCTAAACCTCAAAACCCCTATGCCTGAACTCAACCGCACTAAACTCACCCAACTTCTTCAAGCCGAAGAATCCCTCTTCCACAAAACCCACCCCAAATCCCACGAACTCTATCAGCGCGCGCGCAAATCGCTGCATGGCGGCGTGCCGATGCTGTGGATGATTCGCTGGGCGGGATCGTTCCCCGTCTTCGTCAAAGACGCAAAGGGCGCACGCTTCACCGATGTGGACGGCAATTCCTACATTGACTTCTGCCTCGGCGACACGGGCGCGATGACAGGTCACTCGCCCGACGCGACAATCGAAGCCATCAACGAGCAGATTCAAAAAGGCATCACCCTGATGCTCCCCTACGAAGACGTCATCTGGGTTGGAGAAGAACTTCAGCGCCGCTTTGGCTTGCCCTATTGGCAGCTTGCCCTCACTGCCACCGATGCCAACCGCTTCGCCCTGCGCATGGCGCGGCTCATCACCGGGCGCCCTAAAATCCTGGTTTTCAACTACTGCTATCACGGCTCGGTGGACGAAACCTTCATTGTCCTCGACGAAGAAGGCACGCCCATTCCGCGTCCCAACAACATGGGTCCGCAAATTGACCCGCGCCTCACAACAAAGGTCATCGAATTCAACGACATTGCCGCGCTCGAAACCGCCCTTTCCGCCCGCGATGTCGCCGCCGTCCTCGCCGAACCTGCCATGACCAACATCGGCATCATCCACCCCGAGCCTGGCTTCCACGATGCCCTGCGCCAGATGACGCGCAAATACGGGACGTATCTCATCATTGACGAGACTCACACCATCTGCACTGGTCCCGGCGGATACACCGCTTCATTCGGACTTCAGCCTGATTTCCTGACCCTCGGCAAACCCATCGCTGGAGGCGTTCCCGCCGCTGTGTACGGCTTCACCGAAGAAGTGAGCCGCGCCTTCGCCGCCAAACTCGCCGTTGACGACGCCGACGTGGGCGGCATTGGAGGCACCCTGGCGGGCAACGCCCTCTCGATTGCCGCGATGAAAGCCACGCTGCAAAACGTGCTGACCGACGACTTCTATGCCAAAGCCATTGCCCTGCAGGAAAAATTCACCACGGGCGTGGAGGAAGTGATCGCTGAATTCAACCTTCCATGGATCGTCAAACGCCTCGGCAACCGCTCGGAATATTGGTTCCGTCCCACACCGCCGCGCAATGGCGGAGAAGCCGCCGCGACCATTGACCACGAACTCGACCGCTATATGCACCTGTTCTCGCTCAACCGCGGCATCCTGATGACTCCCTTTCACAACATGGCGCTCATCTCGCCCGATACCACCGAAGCGGATGTGGAGTATCACACGCGGGTGTTCCGGGACGCGGTAGTGAGTTTGTTTGCTTAGAATGACTCCTGGTTGGACTGCAGAGTGATATATAATGTGATGTATAGCCACAGGAGCATCTTATGTCTCAGATGGTACGCAAGCAAATTTATATTCAAAAGAGCCAGGAAGCGCGGTTGAAGAAAGTCGCCGAGGCACGAGGCGTGAGTGAAGCGGAAATCATCCGGCGCGCATTGGAAGTGGAATTGCGTCATGCCGGTTATCGCTCTGCCTACAATAGGGAAGCTTGGGAACGCATTCGTGCATTCATCTTGGAAATGGAAAAACGCGGACCTGTGACTCCCAGAAAACGGGATTGGAAACGCGAGGACCTGTATGAGGATCGAATGAAACGCTATGACCGAAATACTCATTGATACGAATGTATTGGTCTATGCTTTCGATTTCGCCGAACCTCAAAAACATTCAAAAGGCTTGCAGGTCATACATGAACTGGAGTTAAGTAATAAAGGATGTTTGAGCGTTCAGTGTCTTTCAGAGTTCATCAATGCAACGACGCGTGGCGTTTCCCCAATTCTGAAAATTGACGAGGCGCTTATACAAGCAGAGAATTTTATTGAGGCTTTCCCTGTCTTCCTGTTAACGCCGACAGTAGTACTAGAAGCCATTCGCGGGGTTCGAGATCATTCATTTTCCTATTACGATGCCCAGATTTGGGCGACTGCCCATCTTAATCAAATCCCTGTTGTGCTCAGTGAAGATTTTCAGGACGGACAGGTGATCGAAGGCGTGCGTTTTGTAAACCCCTTTGCCGACGACTTTGAATTGGAGAAGTGGATATGACCGATTACAAACCTCAAATCTGGCGTGTCAACGCACGCACACACGAACTAACCACCGAGTCCGTCCCTGCCTCCTGGCAGCGACTTGGCGGACGCGGACTGATCGCCCGCATCCTGCTCGATGAAGTGGACGCAAAGACCGATCCCCTCGGCGCGGGCAACAAACTCATCTTTGCTCCCGGCTTGCTCGTCGGCCACATGCTTTCCTCCACCGATAGAATTTCTGTTGGCGGCAAATCCCCGCTCACGGGGGGCATCAAGGAATCCAACGCCGGAGGCCGCACAGGGCTGCACATGACCCACATGGGCATCCATGCGCTCATCATCGAAGACAAGCCCGAAGATGACTCATGGTGGGTCTTACATCTCTCGCTTGCCGGCGCAAAATGGGACAAGGCGGATGACCTGGCAGGCTTGGGCGTGTACGCCTCGGCGGAAAAGTTGCTCGAACGGTATGGCGATAAAGTTGCCATCGCCCTCATCGGTCCCGGCGGTGAAATGCAAATGAAGGCGGCGGGCATCCAAAACCTCGACAAAGACCGCATCCCCTCGCGCATTGCCGCCCGCGGCGGACTCGGCGCCGTGATGGGCTCGAAGCGGATCAAAGCCATCGTGTTCGATCATGCCGGTGGGCAGAAGCCGCCCATCGTTAATCCCGAAGCGTTCAAAGCCGCGCAAAAGGATTACACCCAGGCGCTGATGGATCATCCCCAGACGAAAACCTATCACGATTACGGCACAGCGGCGATGACGCAGCTGACCCAGCGATTCGCAGGAATTCCGGTGCGCAACTTTTCGCGAGGCACATACGATCAGGTGGAAAAGATCGGCGGGGAGTCGTTGCGCGAGTTCACACTGACGCGCGGCAAACCTTCCGACCCGTCTCATGCCTGCATGGCAGGCTGCACCATCAAATGCTCGAATGTCTTCGGCGGAGAGGATGGCAAAGTCATTGTTTCGCCGCTCGAATACGAGACCATCGGCTTGATGGGCTCGAACCTCGACATTGACTCGCTCGACTCGATTGGACGTCTGAACTGGCAGGTCAACGACCTGGGATTGGATTCCATCGAAATCGGCGCGGCGCTCGGCGTTGCGGCAGAAGCGGGCTTGATGCAGTGGGGGAGCGAAGCCGAAGCGTTGAAGTTGATCGAAGAAATCCGCAAAGGAACCGAATTGGGGCGCACGCTTGGGAATGGCGCGGTCAGCGTTGGGAAGAAATACGGCATCGAGCGCGTCCCGGTCGTGAAGGGACAAGCCATGTCTGCCTACGAGCCGCGCTCTATCAAAGGCACGGGCGTCACGTATGCGACCACTCCGCAAGGTGCCGACCACACCGCGGGCTTGACCATTCGCGCACAGATCAACCACCTCGACCCGAACGTCCAGATCGAAGTTTCGCGTAACGCGCAATTCAACATGGCGGGTTACGACACTCTCGGAGCGTGCATCTTCGCCGGCTTTGGCTATGCCGCCACGCCCGATGGTGTGGTGAAGCGCCTCCTCGCCGCGCGTTACGGCTGGGACGACCTGCCCGATAACATTCTGCAGGAACTTGGCAAACAGACCATCCGCATGGAGCGCGAATTCAACCGCCGCGCGGGATTCACCAAAGAAGACGACCGCATCCCGAAATGGATGACCGAGGAGCCCCTGCCCGAAAATGGCTCGGTCTTTGATGTCAATGAAGAGGCGTTAGATACGATCTTCAGCGGGATTGAATAGATTACGGTTAACCTAACATATCATCGCGTCGAGCGGAGGCTTTCGGGTTCGTCGAAAGCCGCAGACGAGACGCGGGTCTCTGTAAACATCGCGTTTCGTCTGCGTTCCGCTCAGCGCGCGATCATCCACCTCTCAACCTGCGAAACTTGCGTGTGATCGCCAGTTGATTGGGAAACATGCTCGCGGGCATCAGCCGGTACAACCGCCACAGCCAGCGCGCCGCCGACGGAAAGACGATCATCGCCTCGTTCCTCTCGACCCCGCGAAGGATTCGCTTTGCGGCCTTCTCTGCCGTCATCAAATTCGCAGGCATCCGCTTCAGCATCTCATCCTTGGGCGCGTTGAACACGGACGTGGCCTCGAACATCCCGGTCTGGACATAGCCCGGGCAAACGAGGCTCACGCGCACGCCCAGGTCCGCGGCCTCGGCGCGCAGGGAAAGCGTGAAACCGACGACGGCGTGTTTTGTCGTCGAATATGGGATGTTGGTGGGGAAGGGAAGCAGTCCCGAAAGCGAGGCCATGTTGACGATGTGTCCGCGTCCCTGCCGGACCATGAGCGGGTACGCGGTCGAACAGCCGTGGACGACGCCCCAGAGGTTCACGTCCGCTACGCGTTTCCATTCCGCAAGCGGGACGTCTCGAAAATCGCCTGTGACGCTGATGCCCGCGTTGTTGAACAGGTAATCAATCTGACCGTGTTCGCCGGCGATTTTCCCAATAAGTTCATTCACGCTGGCCTCCTCGGCAACGTCAACTCGCTCTGCCCGGGCATAACCGTCAGTTTGCAAAATTTTGTCGGTAACCGATTGCGCCCGCGCCGGGTCAATATCCGCCGCGACGACTTTCGCCCCGCGCCGCGCCAATTCCAGGCACAGCGCCTCTCCAATGCCCGCGCCTCCACCGGTGACGATTGCCACTTTTTGGTCGAATGGATTCATGCCAGCCTCGCGATCCGCAAAACAAAATCCGCGCCGAACGCGCGGATTGGATTATACTGACCCTGAGCCACCGGTGGGATTTGAACCCACGACCGGACGATTACGAATCGTCTGCTCTACCAGCTGAGCTACGGTGGCATTTGCCTTACAAGCGGCGGGATTATAAAACATTCCACACAATCTCGCAAGTTTTTATCGCTTCGCATCGTCTAATTGTCGGTGGATGGAAACACGATGAAAATCGCCATGCTCTCTTACCACACCTGCCCGCTGGCGACCCTCGGCGGCAAGGACACGGGCGGGATGAACGTCTACGTCCGCGACTTGACGCGCTGTCTCGGTCACATGGGCGTTCACGTGGATGTGTTCACGCGCTCGCAGGACGAACACGTCCCGCATGTTCTCCACGACCTCGGCTACGGCAACCGCGTCGTCCACGTGCCCGCGGGACCCGAGACGCCTCTCGGCAAGCAGGAAATGACGGAATACATTTCGGATTTCGTAGAGGGCGTCAAACAGTTTGCTGCGGAAAAGGGGATTCGCTACGACCTGATCCACAGTCACTACTGGATGAGCGGCATTGCCGCCGCCTCTCTCTCGGACCTGTGGGCGGGCGCGCCGATCCTGCATATGTTCCATACTCTGGGCGAGATGAAGAACCGCATCGCGCGCAGCGACGAGGAACGCGAGGGACGGTATCGCATCGAGGGAGAGAAACGCGTCCTGAAACGCGCGAACCGCCTCATCGTCGCGACCGAAGCGGAGAAGGCTCAGTTGCAGTGGCTCTATAAGGGAGACGTCCGCAAAATGGAGGTCATCCCGCCCGGTGTGGATGTCAGTCACTTCTATCCGATTCCAAAGGACGAGGCAAGGCAGTTCATCGGCCTTGCGCCGTATCAGCGGATGGTGTTGTTCGTTGGGCGTATCGAGCCGTTGAAAGGGCTGGACACACTGATCCGGGCCGTGTCCTGTCTGAAAGTGGACGACCTGCGCGGTCCCGTCTATCTGGCAATCATCGGCGGCGATCCCTCGGCCAGCCCGCGGGAGATGTCGAGGGAAATGGCGCGCCTGCAAAAATTGTGTGACGATTTGTGCATGGGGCAGACGGTGGTATTTCTCGGCAAGCGCAACCAGGATACGCTTCCATATTACTATTCCGCCGCGGAAGTGGTGGTTATGCCGTCGCATTACGAATCGTTCGGCATGGTGGCATTGGAGGCCATGGCCTGCGGCACGCCTGTCATCGCCTCGCAGGTGGGCGGTCTGGCCTACCTCGTGCAGGACGGCGTCACAGGTTATCACGTACCCGACGGCGACGCGGCCGCGCTGTGCGACAGGTTATCCCTGTTGCTGGGCAATCCTGCCGAACAACGGAGGATGGGTCTGTGCGCCGCAGAATACGCGCAGGACTATGCCTGGGAGAAGATCGCCGCGCAGATCGTGGACGTGTACCGCGATTTGTTGAAATCCAGCAAATAACAACCTTTACACAATCTTCATATTCCCTTCGTTCTCTTTTCATCCACCTCCACTATCCTGTACAATGTGAACATGTCCAACGCAAAGATCCTCGTCGTGGACGACGAACCCAGCATCGTGAACCTCGTCAGCGCGTATCTCAAGCCCGAGGGCTACGAGGTGTACACTGCCTCCGACGGCCCTTCGGGCCTCAAGGCCGCGCGGGCCTTCAAGCCCGACCTGATCGTGCTGGACATCATGCTGCCCGGCATGGACGGCCTCGAACTGCTCTCGCGCCTGCGCCGCGAATCGGACGCCTACGTCATCCTGCTGACGGCGCGCACGGAGGAGACCGATAAGATCGTCGGCCTCTCGGTGGGCGCGGACGATTACGTCACCAAACCGTTCAGCCCGCGCGAACTGACGGCGCGCGTCAAGGCCGCGCTGCGGCGCGTCCAAACGGGGGCAGGCGCGGGGTCCGATGTGACCGTGCTGGCCTTCCGCCACGTCCGCATCGACGTGGGCGCGCGTCAGGTCAGTGTGGACGATGTCCCCGTCGAGTTGACCGCGCTCGAATTCGACCTGTTGCGCGCGTTGGCGGAGAGCCGCGGCCGCGTGCTGACCCGCGAGCAGTTGCTCGAAAAAATCTGGGGCGGGACGTATTACGGCGAGATGCGCGTGGTGGATGTGCATCTCGGCCACGTCCGCCGGAAGATCGGCGACCAGTTCATCGTCACGGTGCGCGGCGTGGGCTATCGTTTCGAGGATGAACCGTTATGAACGCGATGCGCAATCGTCTGGGCGTCAAAATCTTTCTGTCGTTCCTGCTCGTGATTCTGGTCGGGATGGTTGTGATCGGCGTGACGACCAGGTTCGCCACGCCGCGCGCCTTCCAACGTCATCTGCAATTCATGGAGGAGCAGATCGGCGGGATGGGCATGATGGGGCAGGGAGCGGGCCGCGGACAGGGCATGGGCCAGGGGATGATGTCCGATTTCTACGATAACTTTCAGGCGACTTTCAATGAGGCGTTGCTGGTGGCTGTGTTCGCGGCCAGTTCGGTGGCCGTCGTCGTCAGTTTTCTGCTCAGCCGCGGCATCACCGCGCCCGTGCAGGCCATCATGTCTGCCAGCCGGCGCATCGCCGCGGGCGATTACGCCGAGCGCGTGCAGGTGAACGGCGGCGACGAACTCGCGCAACTGGCGGCGCGCTTCAACCAGATGGCTGAAAAACTGGAGCAGGTCGAGTCCATGCGGCGGCAGTTGATCGGCGACGTGAGTCACGAACTGCGCACGCCGCTGACCACCATCAAGGGTTCGGCCGAGGGCCTGCTGGACGGCGTGCTGCCGGCCAGCGCCGAGACCTACCAGCAAATCTATCGCGAGGCCGACCGTCTCAGCCGCCTCGTGGACGACTTGCAGGAACTCAGCCGCGTGGAGGCCAAAGCCTATCAATTGGACTTCCGCTCCGTGGACGTTTCCTCGCTGGTTGCTGTGACCGTCAAACGGCTCGCCTCGCAAGCCGAGGCCAAACGCATCGCGCTGACCCTCAGCCTGCCCGCCGATTTGCCGCGTCTCCGCGCCGACGAGGATCGCATCGGGCAGGTGTTGCTCAATCTCGTGAGCAATGCGATTCACTACACGCCCGAAGGCGGCGCAGTGACCATCTCCGCGCAAGATCGCGGAAACGAAGTGCAGGTGACGGTCAGTGACACAGGCGTGGGCATCCCCGCGGAACACCTGCCGCATGTCTTCACCCGCTTCTACCGCGTGGACAAGTCGCGCTCGCGGGCGGCGGGCGGCGGAAGCGGCATCGGCCTGACGATTGCGAAGCATCTCGTCGAAGCCCACGGCGGGCGGATCTGGGCCGAGAGTGAGGGGGAAGGCAAAGGCAGTCGGTTTTCGTTTGCGCTGCCGGTGGTGAAATAAAAAGTGGCTGTCACCTCCACGGTGACAGCCACTTTGATTCTCACTCCTCCAGCGTTGTGATATCGCCTTCGGGCAGTCCCTGCGCCCGCGCCTTGAGCACGCGGCGCATGATCTTGCCGGAGCGCGTCTTGGGCAGTTTGTCCACGAACTTCACATCTTCGGGCCGCGCGATGGGGCCCATGTGGGTGGCCACGTGCTGGCGTAGTTCCTCGGCCAGTTCGGACGAAGGGGAATGTCCCGCGCGCAGGAGGACGAACGTGTGGATGGCCTGTCCTTTCACTTCGTGGGGCAGGCCGATCGCGGCCGCCTCCGCAACGGCAGGATGACTCACCAGCGCGGATTCAACTTCGGCTGTCCCGAGCCGGTGACCCGAAACCTTGATCACATCGTCGGTGCGGCCGATGATCCAGAAATAGCCGTCCTCGTCGCGCTTGGCCGAGTCGCCGGTCATGTATTTGCCGGGATATTTCGACCAGTACTGATTTACATAGCGTTCATCGTCGCCGTAGATGGTGCGCAGCATGGCGGGCCAGGGCCGGTGCAGGACGAGGAATCCCTCCTCGCCGTCCTTAACGGGATTTCCCTGTTCGTCCACGATCTCGGCCGATTGTCCAAAGAAAGGACGCGTGCCCGAGCCGGGCTTGAGCGGCACGACCGGCGTGGGCGTGATCATGAACATGCCCGTCTCGGTCTGCCACCAGGTGTCCATGATCGGGCATCTTTCCTTGCCGATGACGCGGTGATACCACCTCCACGCCTCGGGGTTGATCGGCTCGCCGACGGAGCCGAGCAGTCGCAGGGAAGAGAGATCGTGTTTGTTCGGCCAGGCTTCGCCGAAGCGCATCAGTCCGCGGATTGCGGTCGGCGCGGTGTAGAGGATGGTGATGCCGTAGCGTTCCACGCACTGCCACCAGCGGTTGGGATACGGATACATTGGTCCGCCCTCGAACATGAACGAGGTCGCGCCCATCAGCAGGGGGCCGTAGACAATGTACGAATGTCCCGTCACCCAGCCCGGGTCGGCCGCGCACCACCAGCGGTCTTCGTCGTTGATGTCGAACACGTACTTGAGCGTTGCGTAAATGCCAACCATATATCCGCCGTGCACATGGACGATGGCCTTGGGTTTGCCGGTCGAGCCGGAGGTGTACAGGATGTAAAGCGGATCTTCCGCGTCCATGACCTCGTTCGGGCATTTGCCGTTGGCGATAGGCAGGGCCAGCATGTCGTGATACCAGTGATCGCGGCCCGCTTCCATCGGGACCTCGTGGCCGACGCGGCGGACGACGATCACATTCTCCACCGACGGGCATCGTTTCAGCGCCTCGTCCACGGTGCGCTTGAGTTCCACGACCTTGCCGTTCTGGTAACTCCCGTCCGCGGTGATCACCAGTTTGGACTGGCTGTCTTCGATGCGGCCCTGCAGGGAGTCCACCGAGAATCCGCCGAAGACCACCGAATGCACCGCGCCGATCTTGGCGCAAGCCAGCATGGCGAAGGCGATCTCAGGAATGCGTCCCATGTAGATGGTGACGCGGTCGCCCTTGGTCACGCCCATGGACTTGATGATGTTCGCAAAGCGCGAGACCTCGCGGTTGAGAGCGTAATAGGAAAACGTCCGCTCCAGTTTGCCGTCTTCGCTTTCCCAGATCAGCGCCAGTTTGTTCTTGCGATATGTTTTCAAGTGACGATCAATTGCGTTGTGCACGATGTTGACCTTTCCCCCGACGAACCATTTGAAGAAGGGCTTTTTCGAGTCGTCCAGCACCTTGTCCCATTTGCTGAACCATTCGAGTTCTTCGGCCTCTTTGGCCCAGAACCCGGTCAAGTCCTTGTTGGCGGACTCGGCCAGCGCGTCCCAATCCTTCAGACGCGCCTGCTGGATGACTTCCTGCGATGGAAAATAAACTTCCCCGCTTAGTTTTTTCGCGGCTTTTGCGGACATTGCTCCTCCTCAGGCGGTAGGATATTGGCGCAACTATACTGAAAAAGTCATCCGAATGCAAGGGAAAAAAGAAAGCCGCCACCGGGACGATGGCGGCTGGATAGACAGGTTCTACTATTGAGCAAACACGTCTGCCAGTGCCGGCTCGAGGGGGACGCGCTGTACCCAGGCCTCGTTGATGACCAGCGTTCCATCCTCTTCAGCCTGGAGGCGCATTTCCGCCAGCCACTCGTTGAAGGCGGTCTGCTTTGCCTGCTCGAACTGGTCGGCGGTCAGCGGGCGGTCTTCGTGTCCGATAACCTGGATGATGTGCCAGCCGAACTCGGTCTCGACGGGTTTGCCGATCTCGCCGGGCTTCTGGCTGAACGCGGCCTCCTCGAACGCGGCGACCATGGCGCCGCGGCTGAACCAGCCCAGATCGCCGCCCTGCCCGCTGTTGCTTGTGTCCTGCGAGAATTCGGCGGCCAGAACTGCGAAATCCTCTCCGTTCAACAGCCGTTCGTAGAGGGAGTTGGCGGTCTCCTCGTCGGCTACCAGGATGTGGCGCGCCCAGACCTGCTCGTCCACTGGCTTCATGTCCGCTGTGATGGCCTCGAAGACCTTCTGGCGATAGATGCTGTTCTCCACCAGGTAGCGGTAGTCGGCTTCGGTGATTCCCAGCGCGGCGTAACTCTCCAGCCCGGCCTGGTATTCGCTCTGGAAACCTTCGAAGGTATAGGGCGTGGAAGTCGGCTCGGGCGTGGGGGTGGGGCCTTCAGTGGACGTGGCGGTCGGCGTGACCGTGGCCGTCGGTGTAAGTGTGGCTGTCGGCGTGGAAGTCGGCTCGGGTGTCGTGGACGGGTCGAGGGTCGGAGTGGGACTCGGGGTTTCCGTCAGGAATTCCGTGGCCGTGGGTGTGATCGTCACGATGGCGGCCTGCTCGGGTGAGATGCCGGTGGGGATGACCACATCTGTAGGGGTGACGGTCGGTGTGGGTGTGCCGTCGGGGAAGAAATTATACGAGGATTGTATCACCTCTTCGACCTCCTCTTCGCTGACGGTGATGCCGCGGCGTTCCGCTTCCTGGCGGATGATTAGTTCGTCAATCATGCCGTCGAGCACGGATTGGCCGAGGAAGACGGCATAATCTTCGGACAGTTGCGTTTCGATCTGCTGAAGTTGGGAGGTGACGTCCATGCCGAACATCTGACCGAATTGTGCATACTGTATGTACTGGTTGATCAACTGCTGGCGTTGCAGGCGTACTTCCGCCTGAAAGAGGCGGGTGCTGAGCGTATCGCCGTTGAGGGTGACCACCGGCTGGGCGGGTTGAATGTACTTGATGTCCAGCCAGCCGTAGCCGATGATGGCGATCACTGCGATTACAACGCCGATGGCCGACCAGCGGATGATGTTGGTCTGGCGGCGTTCGCGTTCCAGGCGCGCTACATGTTTTTTGGTCAGAACGGTTTCTCTGGGTTTTCTGCTTGCCATGGGGAATGACTCCGCTGCGAAAATACGGGGCATGGGTCTGTGCCATGCCCCGAAGGTCTTTCGAGACTCAGGAACGACTGTCTTCGAGGAAGCCGCCCGAATAGGGCAGGAGGGCAATGTACCGCGCCTGCTTGACGGCGCCGGCCAGTACGCGTTGATGGCGGGCGCAAGTGCCGGTCTGGCGGCGCGGACGGATTTTGCCGTCTTCCGTGATGAAGCGGCGAAGCATCTCCGTCTTTTTATAGTCTATCGTCAGGGTTTTGTCGGCGCAGAACTGGCAGAATTTCGGACGGGCATAATAGCGGCGTTCGCCGCCCTCGCCGCCCTCGTCCGCGGCGACTCTTCTTTCGTTTGCTTCAGGCATGTTTACTCCAATCTTGCTAGAACGGGAACTCCTCGTCGCTGGCGGCGGGCTGGCTCTCTTCGGCCGGCGCGGCCGGCTCGTGGGTCTGATTGGCTTCGCGGCGTTCTCCCAGCATCATCATTTCGCTGGCGACGATCTCGACGCTGGTATGTTTGACGCCTTCCTTGTCTTCCCAGCGGCGGGTCTGCAGGCGTCCCTCGATGTAGACCTGTTGTCCTTTGTTGAGGTACTGCTTGCAGATTTCCGCCAGATTGCCCCAGGCGACGATATTGAACCATTCGGTCTCCGTGTGGCGCTCGCCGTCCCCGGAATTCCACGAACGGCTGACGGCCACAGTGAAGGTGGTCACGGGACGCCCGGAGGGGGTGTAACGCATCTCTGGGTCGCGTCCCAGGTGGCCGATGATCATGACTTTGTTAAGGCCTCGGCTCATCTTGCACTCCTTTTCAGACCGATAAAGGTTTTGATTGACGATTATGCCACAACGACCAGCATGTGGCGCATGACCGGTTCGATATATCGCAGGTTGCGTTCCAGGTCGGCGGTGGCTCTGGACGGCAGGCTCAGGTTCATCAGAACATACTGACCTTCGCGCTGTTTGCGGATCAGGTAGGCGAGGCGTTTTCGGCCCCACACGTCCACCTTGTCCACAGTGCCGCCGGCATCGGTGACGTAGCCTTTCACGCGGTCGAGAATGCCGTTAAAAGCGGCCTCGTCCAGGTCAGGCTGGATGATGCAGACCAGTTCGTATTTGCGCACGGGAACCTCCTTTCCACGGGTTTGCTCCCAGACGGCCGCCGTGGGCGGGCTGGAAGCGGAAGGAGACACGGATTGTGTCTTGAACGGGCTGGAGTTTATCACAGTCCCGCGGAGGATTCAAGGCTCACTTTATATAAATCGGATTGCTGAAGATCCAGCCGCGGCGGACGCCGAAATAACGGCGATAGACTTCGACACGATAGGCGCCGGGCTCGGATACGTTGTAGGTGAAAGCCTCGCGCCGCTTCCATTTCTGGATAACCTGTCCGTTCCGTATCAAATGGATGTCGGCCATCCCCGGCAGGCGCGCCTGGAGCGTGACCCCGCCGAGAGCGGGAATCTCCTCTCCCATAACGGCATCCAGCTCGCGTCCCTGGGCAGTGAAGCGGAAGCCGCGCGTCGGGGCGATCAGGTCGAAGGCGACGAATCCGCGTCCCGCGCCGAGCGCGTCCAGCACCATGCGCCGGTCCGATTCGAGATCGCCGCTGAGAGGCCCGGGCAGAAGCAGATGTGTGTTCAGGGCTGTGAAATGGAATTCGTAAGGAAAGATTGTTTTTCGCAACGGTCCTGCTGTGTAGCGGAGGGCGTGCGCGTCCGAGCCGCCAATGACCGCGACGCGGCGGCCACTCGAAAGCAATTCATCCCACTTTTGCAGGTCGCGCGGGAAGGGACCGCGCGCAAACAAGGCTGGGAAGTAGGCGTGGAACAGCGCGCTCGGCCAACTGGTCAGGACAGTTTTGAACTCGCTAAAATGGTTCCAGATTTCGAGACCGGTGAATCCCTGCACGTCCCAGGCTTCCCACGAAATGTCGGTTTCGTTGAACAGCGGCGCGGCGGGATCGGTGGGATGGGCGATGAAACAGATACCGCCCGCCTCGCGCGCGGCGTTGACCAGCGCCTGCGGGTCGTCGGCCAGCGTTGCGAGGTCGCGGCCCGCGCCGAAGACGAGCAGGTGATTCTTCTGCGGGTCGCGGTCCTGGTCGTGGACTTCCTGCCCGATCAGCATCAGCACGCGGCGCCGGCCCTCGCGGTGGTAGCCCTGCATCCCCTCGACCAGCACATTGTGATCGGTGACGATGACCGCGTCCAGGCCGCATTTCAGGGCGGCGCGGGCGATGTCCTTGTGCAGTCCACTGCCGTCCGAGTAGCGCGTGTGCATGTGTAAATTGACGATAATTTCGTGCATGAAAACCCTCGTTGACTCTTTCCGCGCTTCGCAAGTATAATTTGCCCGCTAAATTGCAGGAGGCTTACGAATGGTTAACTTTCTCGAAATCGCCCTGATTATAACGTCAGTGGCTTTGATCGTCAGCGTCATCCTTCAGAGCAAGGGCGCGGGCCTGGGCGGCCTGACCGGGGCGGATACCGGCGGTGTCTTCACGGCCCGCCGCGGCATCGAACGCACGCTCTTCTGGGTGACGATCGTGCTTAGCGTTTTGTTCTTTGCGCTGGCTCTTGCCGTTATCATTGCCTCGCGCTGATTTTTCCGCTTCCCCTGAAAGGTAGCCACCAGGCCATGGACTCGACTCCCCGGCCCGGCAGGGCGCCTTTCTTTTTTGCCCTGATGAAGAAACTTCGCTGGCAGTTGCTGGTCGTTGCGGTCACAATTGTTCTCGTCGGAATACTGCTGGTCAGCCAGCAGCCGGTCGGCCCGGCGGTTCTGCTCCCGGAGGCCGCGCCGGGCGGCGTGTACACCGAAGGACTGGTCGGTTCGATGAGCCGCCTCAACCCGCTGGTGGACTGGAACAACGCTGCCGACCGCGATGTGGATCGTCTGCTGTTCAGCGGATTGATCCGTTTCGACGAGCGCGGCATCCCGCAGCCCGACCTGGCCGAATCGTGGGGGACCTCGGAGGACGGCGCGGTCTACAACTTCACCCTCCGCCCGAACGCCCTCTGGCACGACGGAACGCCTGTCACTGCCGAAGATATCCTTTTCACGATCGAATTGATCAAAAGCCCCGCCTCGTTCTATCCGCAGGACGTGAAGGATTTGTGGAGTCGCATCGAGTCTCAAATTCTCCCCAACGGCGTTTTGCAATTCCGCCTGCCCGAGCCGTATGCGCCGTTCCTGGATTATGCCTCGTTCGGCGTATTGCCGAAGCACCTGCTCGAGTCTGTCCCTGTGGATCAGATCCTGAACGCGGAGTTCAATCTCAGGCCGGTGGGGAGCGGTCCGTATAAATTCGATCACCTGATCCTCGATAGCGGCCGGATCACCGGCGTCGTCCTGACCCGCTTCGAGCAATATCACCTGGGCGCGGCCTTCATCGAGCAGGTCGTCTTTCGGTATTTCCCGTCCTCTGCGGCCGCGCTGGATGCGTATCAATCCGGCGAGGTTGCGGGCATCAGCCAGATCACGCCGGACATCCTCGCGCAGGCGCTGGCCGAGCCGAATTTGTTCACCTACACAACGCGCCTTCCGCAGATGAGCATCATCCTGCTCAACTTGAACAATCCCGAAGCGGCCTTTTTGCAGGATGCCAATCTGCGCCGCGCCCTCATGCTGGGACTCAACCGCCAGTTCCTGATAGACACATTTCTGCAGGGACAGGCCATCGTGGCTGATACCCCGATCCTGCCCGGCACCTGGGCGTATTATGATGGAGTGGAACATCCCGCCTACGATCCCGAGGCCGCGATTTCGCTCCTTAAAGCGGAAGGTTATGATATTCCAGCAGAAGGCGGACTGGTCCGCGTCAAGGATGGACAACCTCTTATCCTCACTCTCGTGCATCCAGACGACGAACTGCACGCGAAAATCGCGCAGGCCATTCAATCGAACTGGGCGAAGATCGGCGTTCAGGTCAACCTGCAGGCGGTGCCCTACGAAAGCATCCTGACCGACTTTCTGGGGCCGCGCAAGTATCAAGCCGCGCTGGTCGAACTCGACCTTACCCGGACGCCCGACCCCGACCCTTATCCCTTCTGGCATCAGGCGGAGGCCACCGGCGGACAGAACTACTCTCAATGGGACAACCGCACCGCCAGCGAGTACCTCGAGCAGGCACGCATCACCACGGACTTCGACCTGCGCGCCCGGCTGTATCGCAATTTTCAGGTGATCTTCTCGCGGGAGTTGCCATCCCTGCCGCTGTACTTCCCGGTATATTCCTACGGCGTGGATGCGCAGGTACAGGGCGTGCGCGTCCCGCCGTTGTTCGATCCCAGCGACCGCCTTGTCAACATCAACCAGTGGTATCTGGTAACGCGCCGCTCGCTGGAACCGACGCCGTCTCCTGTGCCTTAATCGCAGCGCCGCGGGGCAAGACGGTGTATACTTGTGCAGGCGCTGCGACGCATCTTTTGCGAACAAAATGACATAGCGCGGTTCATACCGCAAAATTCATTTTGCGCCCGCACGAACAAGATAAATCTTGCGGTATAAAGTCTTCGCGGTTGGCGAAGTTTTCACGGAGTAATACCATACAGAGAAAATCAGGAGCACATCATGACCGACCCTCGACAGAAGGCTCTGGAATACGCACAACAGAATCGCGAGCGATTTCTGCAGGAATTGAAGGAAGCCGTTGCAATTCCCTCGATCTCGACCAGCAGTGAACACAAGGCCGACATGCAACGCACCGCCGAATGGATGGCCGGTCAGCTTCGCGTTCTCGGCATGAACAATGTCCAGATCATGCCCACAAGTGGAAATGGACATCCTGTTGTGTATGGCGAGTGGCTCGGCGCGGGCAAGGACAAGCCCACCGTGTTGATCTACGGCCATTACGATGTCCAGCCGGTGGACCCGCTGGAGTTGTGGCAAAGCCCGCCGTTCGAGGCCACCGTGCGCGGTGACCATCTGTTTGGCCGCGGCACCTCCGACATGAAGGGACAGGTGCTGGCTTCGATGAAGGCGGTCGAGTCGGTCACCAAGGCGGGCGGCCTGCCGGTCAACGTCAAATGGCTGATCGAGGGCGAGGAGGAGATCGGCTCCGAGCATCTCGATGCGTTCATCCAGTCCCATAAGGATCTGCTGAAATGTGACTTCTGCCTGAACCCGGACGCGGGCATGATCGCGTCCGATAAACCCAGCATCACCTACGGCCTGCGCGGATTGATGTACGCCGAGGTGCGCGTCTACGGACCCGACCGCGACCTGCATTCGGGTCTCTTCGGCGGGACGGTGCACAATCCCGCCCAGGCTCTGATCGAACTGGTGGCGGGCATGCACGATAAGCATGGCCGCGTGACCCTGCCGGGCTTTTACGACAAAGTGCGTCCGATCGGGAAAGATGAACACAAGGAATTGGCGCGCCTGCCGATGGACGAGAAGTTTTATCTGGACCAGACCAAAGTCCCCGCGCTGTGGGGCGAACCCGATTTCCTGCCGGTGGAGCGCGTGGGTGCGCGCCCGACGCTGGAGGTGAACGGATTCCTCTCCGGCTTTACGGGGCAGGGGAGCAAGACCGTTCTCCCGGCCTATGCTATGGCAAAGATTTCCTGCCGCCTCGTCCCGGACCAAAAGCCGGAGGAGGTCTACCAGCAGTTGGTCAAGTACATGGAAAAGAACGCGCCGAAGACCGTCCGCTGGGAGGTGCTTAGCCTGCACAACGCCGGCACCGCAATCACGAATCGCGACAGCGACGGCATCCGCGCCCTTTCGTCCGCGCTGGAAACGGTGTGGGGTGTCAAGCCGTTGTTCAAGCGCGATGGCGGCTCGATCGGCGTCGTCGTACAACTACAAAACCACGTCGGCGCGGAATCGGTGCTGACGGGCTTTGGCCTGCCCGAGGACAACGTCCACTCGCCGAATGAACGAATGCACCTGCCTACCTGGTACAAGGGCATCGACGCGCTCATCCATTTCTTCTACAATCTGTAAAGCCGCGTTATGGAAGACCGAATCATCACCTACGGCGGACAGGCCGTCATTGAAGGCGTTCTCATGCGCGGACGGAAGGCCTGCGCCATTGCCATGCGCGCGCCCGATGGCACTATCGTCGTGCACGAGGAGAAGCTGGCAGGTGTCTATCGTTCACGCATTGCCAAAATCCCATTCCTGCGCGGCGTCATCCTGCTGTGGGACGCGCTCGGACTCGGCATGCGCGCCCTGACGATTTCCGCCAACACCCAATCGGGAGAGGGACAAAAGCTGGAAGGCCCCGCGCTCTATCTGACCCTCGGCCTGTCGCTGTCTTTCGGTGTGGCTCTTTTCTTCCTCCTGCCCGCGGGCGTGGGCGGACTGGCCGAACATTACCTGGGCTGGAATCCCTGGCTCAATAATCTGCTGGAAGGCCTCCTGCGACTGGCCCTGCTTGTTGGTTATATCTGGGCGATTGGATTCATGCCCGACGTGAAACGCCTCTTTGCTTATCACGGAGCGGAACACAAAACCATCAATGCCTACGAAGCGGGCGCGGACCTGACGCCTGAGTCTGTGGCGAGATTTCCCCTCGAGCACGCCCGTTGCGGAACGGCCTTCATGCTCACGCTGGTTTTACTTTCGATTCTGGCATTTGCCGCGCTGGGGCCGTTGCCGCTTGCCTGGCGTCTGCTCAGCCGCGTGATCTTCATCCCGATCCTGGCGGGGGTGGCGGTCGAATACATCCGCTGGACGGCCGCTCACCTGGATTCCCCCATCGTCCGCGCGCTGATTCGCCCAAACCTGGCTTTGCAGTCCCTGACCACGCGCGAGCCGGACCGCGCCATGCTCGAGGTCGCCATCCAGTCGTTCCAGGCGATGAGAAAAGCCGAACAGGAACTGGTCCTTTGAAAAACGACGGGGCGGCCGAGTGGTCGCCCCGAATTATTTGGAGTTCGAATGTCTCTTGCTAGAAAGCGCCGCGCCCTTTGGCTTGTCGCCGCGCCGATGATCCTTGTTCTGTTGGTTCTGGTCGCTTATGCCGTCAACGCGGGCGGACGTCCGCCTCCCATTCCCGTAAAAGAGAAACTGAACCAGTGGGTCACCTACCGCCGCATTGTGCGCCTCCTGCCGCGGCCGATGATCGCGCACGTTTTGATCATTGACACCCGCGCGAAAGGCTTGCAGTTTCTCGTCACTCCGCCCGACAACGCCGAGGGCAATCCGCTCGACGCGCGCACCACCTCCCAGTTCCTGGAAGAATTCGGGCTGGCGGTCGCGGTCAACGCCGACGGATTCCATCCGTGGTGGTCGCGCGGCCCGCTGGACTATTATCCGCACGTTGGCGATCCCGTGACTCCCAATGGATATGCGGCCTCGCGCGGCGAGGTCTATTCGGAGGGGAACGGCGTTCAGCCTGTGCTGTACATAAGCCGCCGCAACGCGCTGACCTTCAATAACAAGCCCGGCAATGTGTTCAATGCCGTATCCGGAGATCGGATGCTGGTGTTGAAAGGGATTCCCGTCGAGGGCCTGGACGACGTGGAATTGGACCCGCGCACTGCGGTTGGCATCAACAAGAATGGACGCTGGCTGTATCTGATTGTCGTGGATGGCCGCCAGCCGTTCTACAGCGACGGTGCGACATTTACCGAACTGGCCGAATTATTCGTTGACCTCGGCGCGTATTACGCAATGGCTCTGGACGGTGGCGGCTCCTCGACGATGGTCGTCCGCGGCGAAGACGGCAAGCCGCGCATTCTGAATTCTCCAATTGACCATTACATCCCCGGCACCGAGCGGCCTGTGGCCAATCACATTGGGATTTACCTGGAAGAGTAACAATGTGGTCAGTTCGTTTCCGCTTGCTGTTCGGGCGTAAATATTTCTTCGATTTTCTTCCCGAATAAAGCCGCGATCTTAAACGCCAGCGGAAGACTGGGATCGTACTTTCCCGTCTCGATGGCATTGACGGTCTGCCGCGAGACGTCCAGTTTCCCGGCGAGGTCCGCCTGCGACCAATCGCGTTCGGCGCGCAGAACTTTCAACTGGTTTTTCACCGATACCTCCGGGAAAAGAATGCCAGGCCGAGTCCCCAGAAGAGGGTCGTAATCGGCAGAATCCAAATCGGCGAGAGATGCGGGAAGCCAATCCCTTCGAGGAAACCATATGCAAAGGTGAGCAGGCTGGTCGTCCCGGCCGCGAAACTGATGGCAAGTAATTGGATTCTCTGTTGAAGTTCGTCACTGCCCATTAGCACGCCCATAATGGAATGCAAGACAAACGCCACCGGCACGACGGGGGCAATCGCAAGAAGGATACGCCATGGGGACGAATCCTTCATTTGCATCAGGATGGAGTTGCTGGCTACGAGAGTGACGATATAGGCAAATATCGAAATTACGAATTCTCGGGTGTAACGCACCATGGTCTCGACCTGTTTCATGTTGTGCTTCTCCTTCGGACGACCGAATTGATGTAAAGTTTACTTTACATTCAGGAGTATAAAACACCCTTGACATTTCGTCAAGGGTGTTTGACATACCTTTCAGAAGGCAATTTCGCCGATCTGCTCGAAATCAATGTCGAATGTCTCGTATGCCTCGGCCTCTGCCTCAGCATCCTTCCAATCACCCGCCAGTGCACCGCGGTTGCAAAAGGAACGGAAAGTGCAGTATTGGCATCTCGTAATATCTTCTGTCAGCTCGAACTCCTGCCGCGCCCCGATCTCTTTTAGGATTGTCTCCAGCACCGATTTGTCCCGTTTGAACTGCGCAATGTCGTATCGAAATACAGCGGGATCGGTGGGGAAGTCCGCGAACCAGTAGACCATCTCGATTCGTTCCGGGACGAAGGCCTGTCCGCCGTTTAACGAACCTCCAGCCACCGTGAGCAGATACCGGTACACGCGCGTCTGCCAGCGCGCCGCCAACCACTCGTTGCGCGGCCGTTTGAGATACGTCTTCCAATCGTAGATGACGGCCTTTCCCTCGCGGACGGCGATCAGATCGTATTTGGCGACCAGGCGCGTGGTGCCGAGTGGGGCGGAGAGCGCAAGTTCTGGGTATATCGCATAGCCATTAAGAGGCGGACGATTAGTGCGAAAATTTTCCCACCAGCGCGTCAGGCTGGGGGAATGGGCCAGCCGCGCCAGTCTTTCATCGGAGATGCCGATCAGCGATTGCTGGACGAGCCGATGAAAGATCTGGCCTTCTTCCAGATGCTTCTCGTTTTCCAGGGCGGGTTCGCTTTCCGCGGCAGGATACTGAAACTGCTCGATGTAGCGCAATTGAAAACGACGCGGGCAATCCGCGTAATCCTGCAGGGACGATTGCGAGAATGTGAATGGGGTGGGCAGGGGCATCGTTAACCGTTTTCGCAACTGTACCACAAGCACACCGACTCCGGCCAGAATTAACCCGACGATTTCTTTTTCGGTGAGCGTCTCGCCGAGGAAGAGGAATGCCAGTATTGTAACAAGCATATCGCTTCCATCGCAGGCCAGACCGTTGCCGTGCGGGACGATTCAGGATTACAATACCTGCTGACCGACCACCTGGGCTCGGTGGTGGCGGTCACGAATGCCAACGGCACCTTAACATCGCAACAAAGATACCTTCCCTTCGGCGAAGTGCGTCAACTACCGAACTATCCAACTACCCAACTAACAACTGATTTCGGGTTCACAGGTCAGCGCGATTTGGGCGGCACAGGCCTGATGGATTATCGCGCAAGATTCTATTCGCAGTCGCTGGGGAGGTTTATTCAGCCGGATACGATCATTCCGAATCCGTCCAGTCCGCAGAGCTGGAATAGATACTCGTATGTGGGCAATAACCCTATCATGTATTCGGATCCAACCGGCCATAGGCGGATAACAGAAGGTGATGAATCTGGACCAACCTCTCCAATCCCTCCAACCGACGACTCTGGACCTGATCTTGAAGATGAACTTAATAATAACAGCGAAATTTCTGCGCCAAGTGAAGATATACTTTCTACTATTCTTCTGCATTATTACGAGCTTGCTTATCAAGCGAAATGTGAAAATTTTTGGAATGACCCGGCGTGCCTAGATTATTATTCAATAGTGTCTCAAGACCTCGCCACAGCGTTTAGCACGACAGGAGCCTTGGCGACTGCATTTTCTACTATCGTTGGTTGCTTAAGTGGAACTGAGGCAGGTGTGTTGCCGGGTTGTGCAGGAGGATATGCGGCAGGAGTGGGGTTTCATATAACAATAACCAATCCCTTTGAAACTGTTTTTAGCACTATCTCGTTAGTGTTAGCAATCCGGTCCGATTTTGTGACACATGACAGTAGTTTTAGTGAATGGGAATTGGGAGAGGACTCCAAAACAGCAATTCTTACTTCTGTCCTGGGAACAGTAAATACTGATCCGTTTGTTGATGCAGGAATTGATGTATATGCTTCTGGTTATAATCATGGTTACTTTTGCGGCGTCTCCACAATATTGGATTGTCTACCATGAATCCTAGAGAGCCCAAAGGACTGCTACTGATATATTTGGATTTATGATGTTCGTTGTTTGAAAACGATTGGCAATGATTGGAGAAAATGCTATGGGAAGCGTGATTAACGGGCTGTCTATCATTCTCTTGCTCATCTACGCATTCAGTATTGGCTACGGGGTAAATCTCAAAAAGTGGAATGGTTGGGCACAAGTGCTATCTGGCTTTGTACTTGGCTTTTTGGTTGGATTGGGGGAAGATTGGATTGGAAGTTTAATCACTGGCCTATTCTTTGCCTTACTGATGATGTGGCTCGGACCAATAATGTGGAGGCGGAGACACCTGTAAATCCTTGCCAATCGTTCTACTCGCCGTGGGACTTTGTATAGCAACTCGGCCCTACACGGTGACAATTGAGCGTGGTTCATCCAGACTTACAATGACGAAAACCGTATTGCTTCGATCACCAAACTCACCAGCGGGGACTGCGGCGAGCCCGGGACGACCTACGCCGGCGTATGGAGTTATGCCTACGACGGCGACGGAGTCCGCACGGCGCAGGTCTACACTCCCTACGATGAAAACGGCAATATGCTGACGCCCGTCGTCAGTTTGTATTACATGGGCGGACTCTACGAAGTGACCGATGGCGCGGTGAAAAAATACTATCGCGAAGCATCCTTTAGGACTCCATCGCAGGTCAAACCATTGCCCTGCGCGACGATTCAGGATTACAATACTGGTCTCGACAAGCTCGACCCATCGGCTGACCGACACCCCACCCCGGCCCTCCCCAAATCCTAGATGGAAAATTGCCTTGCTAACTCCTGTCTTCATTCGGATTTGGGGAGGGTGCCCGCAGGGCGGGAGGGGTTCGCGGATGCGAGCGGCACCTTAACATCCCAACAACGCTACCCTTCGACTTCGCTGCGCTTCGCTCAGGGCAGGTCTTCCCTTCGGCGAAGTGCGCACGGTTCCCGATTCTCCCATCACGGTGACTGACTTTGGCTTTACCGGTCAGCGCGATTTGGGCGGCACAGGCCTGATGGATTATCGCGCAAGATTCTATTCGCAGTCGCTGGGGAGGTTTATTCAGCCGGATACGATCATTCCGAATCCGTCCAGTCCGCAGAGCTGGAATCGTTATAGTTACGTGCTGAACTCTCCAGTCAATTTGAACGATCCATCTGGTCACGAATCAGGAGACATGTGTGATCGAGGATATAGAAGTTGTGAACTGGAGACATATACACGAGCTGGGATTGACATGGTAAGCCCGTACGGGAATTCTAGGCCCAGAAAGCCTGTGCTGTTTTTTACGTATTTTTGGGATCAGGATTACAAGAATCGCTCGATAGGCCCAGCAGCCGTTACCGAGACACAAATAGAAACCGAGCGCGGCAAACCGATCATAGATCCTCGGACGGGAGAGGTGCGTTCAGTAGGGCTGGGTTTAAGGGACCATCCATGCACTGTTGATGGTTGCGACATGGATCAGAACGATTCTGATGTCGCAGTTATGGCAATGCGGATAAGAATTTCGCTTCGCCTGGACGCATGTGTCGAAAGTGATTGTACTGATACAGATATGTTTCTCGCGGCAATACTTGCTGCCGATGAAAAAGTGTCTCCTGACTTGTTGAGCCAGGCTCTTGATGGAAAATATTATATGCCGGGACCTAACGTTCCAGACACGGTCACAATGGATTGGGGAGTGTACATTGATACGGAGCATGATCCTGCGCAGATCAGCAGAATGATACTTCTGTTCAGCGCTAAGGCTCTTGACTTAGAACAGCAGGGCTATTATTTGCCTAATGTTGATTGGAATTACATCATGGACCTAGTGTATTGGTGAGTAGTAAGGAGTAAAATGAAAAAAGCCTTTTTCAAGCTAATAAGAATTACAAGTGTATTTCTAATTGGGTTTTTCGTATGCGGTTCTATTTATGCATACTATCTGATTTCCAATGAGCCTGGCCCAGACTACCCAACAAACATAAGAACTTTTGCGGTTATTGGCAGTTCTAAGATAGACCCGCAAACAATATTGGAGTCCTTAAAGCGAGGTGATATAGATGTTTTTCGACCGGAAGATGGCATTCCAGAGAATCCGCAGTTTATTTCACCAGTTGAATGGACACAGACAGAGTTCTTTGCGGTTGCTACGGCACTCTATCACACTGTGTGGAAGGAACCTTTAGATGATTGGAACCTATATCGCATGAATTTTTTTACAGATTGTGAAGATAACCCTAAAGGTTTTAGCGAAGTCCAACTTTACTTTTTCAAGGACGCTAAAGAAAGGAAAATGTATTCTGTGCGAGCGATTCTAGTCAACCCCGAATATGGCTATGTAGCATGGGGCGAATCTGGTTGGCACCGCCCCTTATTTAGTAGATGGAAAACTATAGATTTGGATAAAGTGACTATTCCTGTTGAGAATGCGCTCGTTAGTGCAGAGGCCAAAGGAGGCATGGATTTCCGAAGGATTGTGGCGAATGAGTGTCAAATCTTAGTTAACATGAATCCCGAAGTCTATGATCGGAGTGATTGGCTGGTCATGTATGGTGGAGACAAGAAATTTTGGATACCATCAAAATAGCAATGCCGTAGGCCCGTATATCGAATCTTATTCTGATTCTTTAGCTGACGACCTCGCGGCATGAAACTTGCCCGGTGTGGGACTTCGCGTAGCAGCCCCACCCGCCCTGCGGGAGCAAATATTGAGCCTGGTTCATCCAGGGCTACAACGAGGAGAATTGCCTCGCCTCCATCTCCCGCCTGGACGGTCCGTGCGGGAGCGGGGACATCCTCGACCCCCACCCTGCCGCAGGACGGAGGGGGTCGGAGTCCGCGTGGAGGAGAGGTATCTCGTAGGTACGACACTCACCTCTACGAAAGCGTATTTCATGGGTGGACTCTATGAAATCACAGATGATTCTGTAAAGAAGTACTATTCCATCGCAGGCCAGACCATTGCTCTGCGCGACGATTCAGGATTACAATACTGGTCTCGACAAGCTTCGACCCATCGGCTGACCGACCATCCTTCGATAAACTCAGGACAAGTCTCGGCTCGGTCGTGGCTGTGACAAACAGCAGCGGCACCTTAACATCCCAACAAAGGTATCTCCCCTTCGGCGAAGCGCGGACGGTTCCCGATTCCCCCATCACGGTGACTGATTTCGGGTTTACAGGTCAGCGCGACCTGGACGGCACCGGCTTGATGGATTATCGCGCCAGATTCTATTCGCAGTCGCTGGGGAGGTTCTTGCAGCCAGACACCATTATTCCGAATCTGTCCAGTCCGCAGAGTTGGAATAGGTTTAGTTATGTGAATAATTCGCCCGTGAATTATAATGATCCGACCGGGCATAGATGTTATGACCCGAATGACCCAGAAAGCGATCCTCTTGATTGCCAAAAAACAAGAAGCACTTACAAGACAAGAAATCAACAATTGCGAGACAAAATATTCAAGTTAGCTCCAAACATTACCATTAGCAACCTTTCTGCTTGGACTCCCGCGCAACTGGACATGATTTATTTAGCATTATTGAAAACAATAAAAGCGTTCAATCATGATTTTGGCGCCTTTTATGCAGCCTTCGGTATTGTAAATTTTATTCCCGCTCCACTGGGAGGACTGGGATACGACAACAACGGAAACCCATATCCTGGAAGAGGCTGGGATGGTGTAATTAGGTTAGCGCCTAATGCTTCTCAGAGAACGGTCATTCATGAATTGGGACATATCTTTGATGACCATGATCACACTGAGAGACCGTATGGGTATCTCAAATCACAGCTGTTTGTTTCGCTGTTCAACGATGGAACTTGCGAGTTAAGTTCGTGTAGTGGCGAGGGGTGGATGCCTACAGGCCGTCCTACCGCTTATGGAATGACAAGCTCGCTTGAAGATTTTGCTGATAGTTTCTTGGCGCTTGTGTATTACGGCCCCCAGACATACCGCGTTGGAAAGGAGAGGCTTGACGCAGTGCAGATGTGGATCGATTTATACGCTGGGTTGGATTACCCAAGATAGTTTCATATTGCATGATGCAGAGTCTTAAGACGATGAGACCCAAAATTATTACAAGTCTGCTAATGCTGTGGGTTGCACTGTATTGGCTATCGGCGTGTAGCGCTCCCACATCTCGCGCAACAGCACAAACACATGAAGCCGTAGAACTGCTTCCTGCCTGGGTCGTTAAGTGGCTTGAGAATCCAGAGTGTAGCCCGCCATGTTGGGAAAACATCATGCCGGGCGAAACAACAATACTAGAAGCGAAATCAATCTTGGCCAAAATTCCAGACGTTAGGATCATTGGTCAAGATGACCATGTTATTGAGTGGAAAATGAACGATTCTGATTACGGATCAGCGGTTTCAAAAACGGGTGATGGAATAATTACTGTTGTAATTTTGACTAGCGTGGGTAAGCAACCTTTACTTCTTAATCGTGTCATTGATAAATATGGAACCCCCGAGTTTGTCCATCCTTTTGATTGCCGAGAAGGAATGTGTGAAGTGAATATTGTTTTTCCACAATTGGGGATGGCTCTTGATCTTTTTGTTCCGAATCGGAGAGGACAAATAACTATAGAACCGACATCGTCTGTTATCAATGTTCTGTTTTATGCAGGTGATTTGGAACATTATCGAGAATTACCCGAGAACAGTGAGGGAGATATTCAGAATTGGATTGGCTACGGCGTCTACCATGGTTATTGAATCTAAGCACAGACGTTTTTTCTCGGCCAGTGGATAGTTCCTCATAGCACCCGTTTAGCGGAACGTACGATGAAAACGGCAACATGACCTGCCACATGGACGCTTTGCGTGGCTCATGGTTCATCCAGGGCTACAATGAGGAAAATCGCATCGCCTCCATCTCCCGCCTGGACGGTCCGTGCGGAAGCGGGGACATCCTCGAATCCTGGTTCTATCAATATGACGGTGACGGTGTCCGCGTGGAGGAGCGGTATCTCGTAGGCACGACGCTCACCTCGACGAAAGCCTATTTCCCTTCGACTTCGCTCAGGGCAGGCATGGGCGGACTCTATGAAATCATGGATGGGGTCGTAAAGAAATATTACTCCATCGCGGGACAGGTTTTTCAGAATGGCGCGTTCGCTGGCGTTGCCCATGACAAATGGGATTAGGCAGAGGAAGGCCGCGAAATAACGAAGTCCCGCGAACGATAATGCAGGCAGATTGTTGTGGAGACCGATCTTGATCAGCACCCATGAAGTGGACCAGAGAAACGTTACGAATATGGCCTGGAGGATCGCGGTAAGACGCGAGGGGTGACTGGTCATTACATGGAAGGGAAAAAAACAGCGGAGGCAATTCTGCCTCCGCTGTAGGTCATTACGTTGAGCGCCGCGGGCGCGCCAGTTGAGTCAATTCGCGCAGGAGCGGACGGAGCGATTCGGGCGCGCTCGTATCGCTGGCGCGGACGGTGTGTTTCATCGTGTCCATTTCGACGGTAACGGCGTAATGGAATTCATCCGGCATGGGGCGCGCGGCGGAATCCTCCGGCAGGGTGAGGAAATTCGACTCGTCGAGCAGGCGGCGCAGGGTCTCGGCTTGATCGGCGGGCAGGTCGTCCAGGTCGAGGGTCAGGCTGGTCGTGCGTCCCATGAATCCGCCCGACCGTTCGAAGGTGATGCGAATCATCTGGCGAAACCAAGCGCGCGCAGGACAGCCGTCAAACAGCCGGTGGGCGCCGAGCCGCCGATGGCGATGCCCACTGCCGCCCAGCCGGCGCTGACCGCGTTCTGCTCGGAACTGCCCTCGCCGTACAGTTCGCCGGCCGCGGCGAAGGTCGCATCGGCGGCCTGCTGGAAGGTGGATTGCGAGGTGAGTTTCTCGGTCAGCGTCTTGTACCAGATGCGTCCAGCCTTTTCCCACGCGTACCCGCCCAGTTCGCGCGCGACGACGTAGAAGGCGTGATTGGGGATGCCCGAGTTGATGTGGACGCCGCCGTTGTCTTCGATGGTGTTGACATAGTTGTCCATATGGGCGGGCTGGGGGTCCTTGCCGAGCACCGGGTCGTCGTAGGCTGTGCCCGGCGCCTTCATGGAGCGGATGCCTACGCCGTTCACATTCGAGGTGAACAAGCCTTCGCCGATGATCCAGTCGGCCTGGTCGGCGGTCTGCCTGCGCTGATACTGTTTGACCAGCGAGCCGAACACGTCGGACATGGATTCGTTCAACGCACCGGGCTGGCCGAAGTAGTTCAGGTTGGCTTCGTATTGCGTAACGCCGTGGGTGAGTTCGTGGCCGATGATGTCCAGCGAGATGGTGAACCGATTGAACAGGCGCTCCTCGACCGGAAGGTCTTCGTCGCCGTCGCCGTAGGCCATCTGCTGGCCGTTCCAGAAGGCGTTGTCGTAGCCCTTTTGGTAGTGGACGGTTGAAATCAGTTTCAGCCCGTTGTTGTCTATAGAATTGCGGCCGTAAATGTCGTAGTAGAGATCGTAGGTGACCCCGGAGCCGTCATAGGCTTCGTTCACGGCCGGATCGGCCGAGGCCGGGTCGCCCTCCGTGCGCACTTGTGTGCCGGGGAGTTGCGAACCGTTCTTGGCGTCATAAATGGTCCGGTCTTTTCCGCCTGCAATGGCGGCGGCGCGTAGTTCCGCGATCCTTTTGATGATCTCATTGCGTTGACTGCGAATCTCGTTCGAGGTCGCGATGGTGCGCAGGGCAAGTTCCCGCTGAGAGGGCGTGCCGTTTTGGGCAATCGCGTCGAGCATGTGAGGCGGTGTAATGCAGAACACAGAATGGTGGCCGTGCATGTTTGCTCCTTTCGTCCAACCTCCAAAGGTAGTTCCAGTATACACTCCGAGTACTCTAATTTCAATCCCTTTTCGAGAAACCAATTTGACTCATTTGCGGATGGAAACGCCCAGATGATTTGCAACCGCGCGTTCGTGACCGGCGATATTATCGTCCGTCGGCACGTTCAGGATGCGCGGTTTTCCGTCTGCGCCTTCGATGACCATGGTGGTCGAGCCGCCGCCGTCGAGACTCATGGCAGTGTACGCGCCGAAGGAGATCATCAGGTCGGCCAGTTCGGCAAACGTGGCGCCCTGACTCGTCTCGCGTCCGTCCACGGCGACCAGGATCAGCCAGCGCCCATTTTGGTTGAGTCCGACCGCGGTGCGCGGGTCTACGCGGGTTGCCTCCAGGCCGCTGACCGGCTTGCCTTTCTCCACCAGCATACGGTCCCCGGAAATAGCATTGTAGATTTTGCCTTTGGCTTTATTGAATGTGATCTCGTTTCGCTGGTTGATGTACAGGATGGGTTGTCCCGGTCTCTTGGCTGAATACACCTTGCCGCGCGAAGCCGCATAGCCATTGGGTCTGACGGGATCACCCTTGCCCGAACAATAAGTCTGAGGATCATACGTGGAAGGGTCGAAGTAATAATACCCGTCCCCATTGACGGCCACCTGAAGATTGTGTCCAGCCAGAAATTCGGATGTCTTTCGAGAGCATAGAGGCGGGTCGCCCTCGCGCATCGGTGGCGTGACGAGGAATTTGAGTCCGCTGGCGCGCATATCGATCGCCAGGGCGTGCGTGACTACCCTTCGCGGTGTGAGGCGTTCCTTGCGAAAATAGATCACGCCGTTGAACAATTTTTGCATCAGGGAGGAGGGGATGGCGTCGCCCAGACTGGACAGGCCGCTGCTGGCGCACCAGCCGGTCAGGCCATCGAATTTGCGGACCTGGATCCACGACCCATCGCTGGATGCGCCGAGTCCGCCGACCACATCGTCGTTCTGCAATTCGCCGACGATTGCCGCGCTTGCGCTGGGGCCGGCGCGCACCTCCAGTTTCGCGGGCGCGACGCGGTGCCACGAAACGAACTCGCCCTCCGCGGGAGGCGGCTCCTCGGGCGGGGGAGTTGGTTCCACGCGGAGCAGGTACGCGCTGAAGCACCAGCCTTTGAGGCCGTCCGCGCGGCGGATGTAGATCCAGCTCTCGTCCGCGTTGGCGGCGATCCTCTCCACGACTTCGGCCTGGCGCAGGAGGCCGACGGCCGCGTATTCCAGCCCCGGCCCCTCACGCACATTGAGGGCCACTGCGGTAACACTGTACTTCGTGCCGGCCAGGTCGTCCGGGGCGGGCTCCGGCGGAGGCTGAGGCGGTTCCTCGGGCGGAGGCGGTTCCTCCGGCGGGGGTTCGGGTTCGGGCGGCGACTCGATCAAGAGCAGATAACGGCTGTAGCACCATCCGCTCAGGTTTTCGTCGCGGCGGACCTTGATCCAGCTTTCGTCCGCATTGGCTTCGATCCGCTCGACGATTTCGCCCAACCGCAATTGCCCGATGACCGCGAAGCTGGTGCCCGGCCCCTCGCGCACATTCAAGACTGAGGCCGTGACGCGGTAACGCGGGACGCTTGACGAGGGAGGATAATCGCGCGGGATTTCGGGCACGGGCAGGTTGAACCGTTGTGTGAACGCTTCGCCGTCCCCATTGAAGTAATTCAAATCAATCGCCTGGCTTTCCGCGCCGAATCGTTTCCCGTCCTCGCTTTCCGTGAACTGCCAGAACAGCCACTCGTTCTCGCCCCAGGGGGCGGGGACGCTGGGTTTGGCCACGCCGTAATTGGCGATCCATAAGGGGTACTTGTGGAAGTATTCCAGATTCTCGGGTTCGGTGATGGGATTCGGCGCGTTGCTAACCCAGTAGTAATACGCGGTGTAAATGGCGATTTCTTTCTGGCCGATCAACGCCTTGAGTCTCTCCAGAAAGTCGTACCAGTTGCGCCAGCCTGTGTACGGCCCTCCATACGATTCCTCGAAGTCTGCGAAGAGGGGCAGTTCCCCCAGATCGCCCTCGAACAGATCCACCCACAATTCGGCCTGGCGCTTGGGGTCGGCGCGGCTGTCGTAGAACCAGTACGAGCCGCGCGGCAGGCGCGCCGCTTTCGCGTTTTTCCAATTCTCTTTGAACTTGACATCGGGCCACAGATTCTGCCCGGCGCGTATGATGACGAAGTTGGCCGCCGCCCGCATCTTGACGAAGTCTATCCCCTGGACCGTCCCCGGCTCATCCTGGTAGAAACTGACGTCGGGACCGATGATCCTGCCCATGCTGCTCTCTCCTTCGTGAATCGTCTAGTGACATTGTACCCGCGATGAGAGGACGATTCAACCTGCAGAATCCACAATCAATTTGTAAATTATGCTGCGTTTAAAAATCAAAAACCGGGAGCCTCCTCCCGGTTTCACAATCCACGCTTTATGGTGTTGCAGTAGGGGTAGCCGGTGGAGTCGGCGTGCCCGCTTCTTCCGTGCCTGGCGCGGGAGTGACGGCTGCCTCTTCGGGAGGCAGTCCCGTCAACAGAACCTGCCAGGCGATGTCGAGGTCGTCGCGGGCGGCCACGGGGAAGTTTGGCAAATTGGCGAGGGTCAGGTCGAGGCGATGGATGACTTCGGTCAGGTCGTCCACGAGAGACGTGGACGAGTCAGCCTGGACTTCGATGAGCAGGGCGCGCGCCGCCTGAATATCCTGTCTCGCCATTCCAAAATTGCTCTGATACAGGAACATGCGGGCGCGCGAGAGCAGTTCCATGGATTTCAGCAACTTGATTTGACGCGCCAGCTCGGTATCCGCGTCGTCCGCCCGCACCTGAAGCGCGGCCTGCATTTCCTCCAGCGCGGTCAGCATTTGCGTATGCACCGCGATTTGTTCCTCGAGCGTGCTCACGCGCGCGTCAAGATTGGCTGCCGCTTGCGCGGTTTCCATCGCATCGAGTCTTGCCTGCAGGTCAGCGATCGCCAGTTCGCTTTGACTCTGGCGCGTTTGCAATGCGGCCAGCTGCTCGGTGTTTTCCTGCACGGGCAGGATGTATTTCTCGTAAATGTATGGCACGCCAAAATATAACGCAATGCCGACGATGGCCGCGATCATCAGGGTCAGGAGTGCGCGCAGGAGGATGACAAAAAACCGCTTCACGCGCTGACCCGGGCTTGGTCCCGATTTCGCGGCGGGCGCAGGCGCAGACGTCTCCGCCTCCATCACGAAGACGGCGGACCCCTCCGCCTTGACGATCTCTTCCGCCGGCGCAGGCTCTTTGACTCGCTTGGCCATGAATGCCTCCTCACCGATGCTTCGATTGTAAGCGATTTTGGGGAAAATGAGGGAAAACATCGGGGAGTCCTGTGCCGAAAGCGAGCGGCTTGCCGGAGGACCCGCCAGTCTCCCGTTTTCTGCGCGTGCAGAATGGACTTTTCGGATGAATGGGCGAGCAAACAGGTTTCTGGATCCTTCTCTCCGACAGCCTGCGAGGGTGTCTAGGGTAAAATTGCTGCGGAGCCCCATGAAAGAATCTGCATACTTCGCTTCCCGGCTTTTGTCCAAAACCCTGCGCCTGCTGGATCACACGGCCTTCCGAGTCGTTACATTTCTGGTGGTCTTTGGCTGGGTTGCATCAAAATCCTTTTTCGATGCCGATTTTCATTGGCGCACGGCGGGCGATTTTATTTTTTTGAGCGTCGGACTGGCCCTGCTCCTCCGTTCCCAGGATAAAGGGAGCAGTTGGGCCGGGCTTTTCGTCATCCTGCTTCTCGTATTTTCCCCCTTTTATTGGCGTTTTCAGGGGTTTGACAACGACGGCTTTACCATTACGGGCATTCTGCCCCAATCGGATGCTAACGGCTATTACACTGGCGCGTGGAAGATACTGTACGGCGAGAAGATTTCCGCTTTTGCCGCGAGGCGGCCCTTGTTTGTGGCATTTCTTTCGGTTCTGCTCTACGCGTTCCGGCAGGATCTGTTCATCGTCCTGATGACAATGGCCTTGTTCGTTTCCCTGTCCATCTACCTGTTGATGAAGGAAATCAGGGACGGTTTTGGAGCGCTCCCTGCCGCCCTGACGGCCATGATAATGGTGTATTGCTATACAGGAAAATTCGCCGGGAAATTCCTGACCGAACAGCTCGGCCTCCCTTTGGGAGTGCTTGCACTGACGCTTTTTCTAAACGGCATACGCACGCGCCGGCTCCATTATTTGCTGGCCGGCCTGCTGTCCCTGACCCTTGCGCTTAATGCGCGCGCCGGCGCTTTTTTCGTTTTACCGTTTTTCATAGTTTGGATCGCCACTTCAAAGGGCGTTTCCTTATCATCCATACTGCGTCTGGGCACCCTTTCCACAGGCGTTGTTGCCCTCGGCTTTGCAGTCAATTTTTGGTTGTTCAGGTCGGTTTCCATGTCTGGCAGTGTTCCCTATGGCAACTTCGGCGCGACGTTGTATGGAATGGCCACCGGCTACCGAGGCTGGCGCTCGTTCTACGAGGATTTCCCGAATTCGACCCTGGTGAATTCCACACAGATCGCGCTGGGAATCATCGTGGAATCCCCCGAGGTGTTCCTGAGGGCAGTGTTGCAGGCTTATCGTGAGTTTTTCACTCCGCACCGCTTCTTTTCCTTTCTGTATCTGCCCTCGAAAGATATCGGACCGCTCGCGATCCTATTGTCGGCCCTCGCCGTTGTTGGGCTGTTTCGGCTCGTCAGACATCGTAGCACTCTGTTCACCCGCATGATGCTGTTCACCGTGTCGGGCATCGTCTTGTCGGTTCCCTTCGCGCCTCCCATTGACGACGGCGTTCGGGCGATGATCGCGACTACGCCGTTCCTGGCTCTGCTCAGCGGCTTACCGCTGGCCGACATCGCACCGATGGTGTCGTCCTTTCGGGATGACAGAAGTGCGGGTCCAAAAGCGGACGGCCTTTTGATCTTTTCCTGCGCCGTTGTGCTGACGGTCTCTCTGGGCTGGCTGGCTGTCCGCGGCCCGGCTCCCCGCACCCGACCGACGCGTGCGTGCGATCCCGGTGAAGTTCTGGTATCTGTCTCGATTTCTCCGGGATCCTACGTCAATGTTGTCAGAAATTCTGCGCAGGCCTATTCGCTGCTCCCCAATATCCGCAGGGCGGACTTGCGCGAGAATCTTGCGAACTTTTCTTCATTTCCCACATACAGTGCCTTCGAAAGGTTGGAACCAGGCCAGACCGTTGTGATGGGCGTGGACCTCGAGAATCTGTCCGGCGACCAGCCCGTCTGGCTGATTCTCCCAACCGAATATTTGCAGACCGATACCGCCATCCACCAGTTCTGTGTCGTGCGGACGGGCGTGGACGAATTGGACCGCTTCAATTACTTTATTGCGCCTGCCTTGAAAGAGGCGTTTCTCTCACAATGGTGAGACACAGCGGCAGGTCGAGGCCGCGGCTGGAACGGTCAATGTAAATGTTCAAGCCGATGCCTGCCCTTCAGGATTTTGCGTTCTTCAGCGCGGCATCTTGCAATGACGGCATAAATGGATGATTGCAACAAAATAAAATTGCGTTATAATCATTCCTGATGAACCCCAACTTTTATTCTGCCCATCCTGCCAATTACGCCTCCGCTGCTCGCCCGGCTGTGAACGCCGGGGCATTCCTCTTTTTGTCCATTGAGCCGGTCATGGCATGACCTTTCTCGCCTCTCTTACCCGAAATCCCGGCTCAATTTGCCGGGATTTTTCGTTCCTCCCGCCGACTTGGTATAATACCCGCCACGCAATTATGTTCCATCGGAGTCAGAATGACTAAAAAATTCACTGGCAACCAGATCCGTCAAACCTTCATTGACTTCTTCGTCGAGCGCGGCCATACCGTCGTGCCTTCGATGTCCCTTGTCCCGGGCGGGGACGCCACCCTGCTCTTCACCAACTCGGGCATGGTCCAATTCAAGGACGTGTTCCTGGGTACGGACAAGCGTCCCTACACCCGCGCCGTGGATTCTCAGAAATGTATGCGCGTGGCAGGCAAGCACAACGACCTCGACGATGTGGGCCGCGACGACACGCATCACACCTTCTTCGAAATGCTCGGCAACTGGTCTTTTGGCGATTACTATAAAAAGGAAGCCATTGCCTGGTCGTGGCAGTTGCTCACCGAAGTCTGGGGCCTGCCCAAAGACAAGATCTACGCCACCTGCTTCGAGGACGATAAGGGCGATGTCCCGCGCGACGACGAGGCCGCCGACGCCTGGCGCGCCCAGCCCGGCTTCGATCCGTCGCACGTGCTGTTCTTTGGGCGCAAAGACAACTTCTGGCAGATGGCCGAAACGGGACCGTGCGGTCCGTGTTCGGAAATCCACCTGGACCGCGGCGAGGAATTCGACAACCTGCGCGGCCAGCCTCACAAGTGCGGCGTCAACGGCGAATGTACCCGCTTCCTCGAACTGTGGAACAACGTCTTCATCCAATACAATCTCTTCGACGACGGCCGCCTCGAGCCGCTTCCCGCCAAGCACGTGGACACAGGTATGGGCTTCGAGCGCATCGTCTCGGTTTTGCAGGGCGTCGACTCGAACTACAAGACCGACCTCTTCACTGGCTCGCTGGAAATCCTGCGCTCGCTCACCGGTCATAGCGAAAAAGAAATGTACGCGGACTTCACGCCCTATCGCGTCATCTGTGACCACGTCCGCGGCGCGGCCTTCCTCATCGCGGACGGCGTCGTTCCCGGCAACGGCGGACGCAATTACGTCACGCGCATGATCATCCGCCGCGCGGCGCGCTTCGGCACCAAGATCGGGCTCCACGAGCCCTTTCTCGCCAAAGTGGCACAAGCGGTAATTGACCAGTATGGCAACTTCTACCCCGAATTGCGCAAGAACCAGGCCGCCATCTTCGACAACCTGACGCGGGAAGAAATCCGCTTCGCGCGGACCGTCGAGGCTGGCACCGCGCAATTGGAGAATCTACTCTCTGCTCTTCGCGCTGAGCGGAGTGACGAGCGTAGCGAGGAACGAAGTCGAAGCGCGGTATTAGATGGGCATAAAGCCTTCGACCTCTACGCCACCTACGGTCTGCCCTTCGAAATCTCGCGCGACATCGCCCGCGAGCAGGGACTCGACGTGGACGAGGCGGGCTTCCGCGCCGCCATGGACGAGCATCGCGTCGCCTCGGGCGGAGGCAAGGCCATGGGTCCGCTGGGAGGCGAGGATGCGGAGGTCTGGTCGAGCGAGATCAGGCAATTGCAGAAAGAGAAAAAATTGACTGCTGAGGGCGTCCGTTACGATCCATATCAACTGCTCGAAGTCGAGGGGACCGTCCTTGCTTTGTACAACGGCGGGAAGTTCTTCGACGAAGTCTATCCTGATGATTACGTCGAAGTCCTGCTTCCTGAAACGGGCTTCTACGTCGAGTCGGGTGGACAGGTTTCGGATACGGGCATCATCATGGCGAAGCCCGATAAGAAGGGCGACATCGCCTGGGCGATAGACGTCACAGACATGCGCAAGCCCGCCGCGGGCGGGATCGTCCATGTGGGGACGGTGTCGTACGGCGTGCCGAAAGTGGGCGACAAGGCGATTGCCCGCGTGGATGCACAGCGCCGCCACGACATCATGCGCAACCACACTGCGACGCATTTGCTCCACAAGGCGCTTCACACGGTGCTTGGCGAGCACGCGCGTCAGGCGGGTTCGCTGGTTGCTCCCGACCGACTGCGCTTCGACTTCACCCATCCCGAAGCCATGACGCCCGAACAGATCGAGCGCGTCGAGCGCATTGTCAATGACGCGGTCGCGGCGGACATGCGGGTCATGCCGAGACTCAAGCCGCGCGAGGAGGCCATCAAGGAAGGCGCGATGGCGCTCTTCGGCGAGAAATATGGCGAGACCGTCCGCACGATGACGATTCTGGAGTCGGACAGCCCGCTCTCCGGCGGCGGCGAGCCGTCGGACTCCAAAAGATATTCTTATGAACTCTGCGGCGGCACACACCTTGACCGCACGTCCGATGTGGGCGCGTTTATCATCGTCAGTGAAGGTTCGGCCGCGGCGGGCATCCGCCGCATCGAAGCGGTCACGGGCCGCGGCGCGTACGACCTGATTGCGCGGCGCTTCAGGACGTTGAAGCATGTGGCCGCGTTGCTGAAATCTTCTGTTGACGAGGTGCCCGCGAAGGTCGAATCCTTGCAGGATGAAGTTGCCGATCTCAAGAAAGAACTTGCCTCCCTGCGCGCGCAACAGGCGCTTTCAACCTTCACCATGCAGCTTTCCAACGTTCAAACCGTGAAAGATGTCAGCGTGCTGGCGATGGAAATCCCCGACTCGAATGCGGATACCCTGCGCATGCTCGCCGACAAATTCCGCGAAAAACATCCAAAGGGCGGCGCGGCGGTCCTAGCAACGGGGACTACCGTCATCGCGGTGTTGACCGAGGATCTCGTCAAGCGCGGGCTCAAGGCAGGCGACCTCATCACTGCCATCGGCGGTAAGGGCGGCGGACGTCCTAACATGGCGCAGGGCAGTCTGCCCGACGCAGCGAAGGTCGGCGAGGCGCTGAGCAGAGTCGGAAGAATCATAGAGGAAAAATTAAGGTAACTCACCCTACACAGTACCGCAAGATTCATCTTGCGCCCGCAGGGCAACAGGAATGCTACAGTACGGAGAAACTGCGTAAGTTCAGTTAAGGTATTGTGGTTCCACCGTTTTTAACGGGAAAACCTTTTTCAAACACAAAGGACACCAAGGTCACGAAGGAAAAACGCTGTAAAATAACCGCCTTTTTCCCCTTTGTGTACTTAGGGTCTGTATGCAAAATACTTTTGAAGGTGGTCGAGTAGGCGGCGGGGTCTCGGTACGCCCTTACGGGCTACTCGACCGCCGCCGTATCGAGACCACAGACTGAATTTGCATACACACCCTAGTGTCCTTTGTGTTTGGGCTCTTTCCCGTTAATTACGGAAGAGCCGGCATTGTTTTCAGACCTGACAGATGTACCTCTCCGTCAGGTCTGTTCTTCTGTATAATCAGCCCAGCCAAAGGAAAGGAGCCTTTATGTCTACCGTCCGAAAGACTTTAGTGTTGATTCCCGTTCTCGCTTTTGTTCTTGCCTGTGGGTTGATCACCAAGCCGATTGACGATGCCAAGAACGTCGCCGCGACCGCCGCGGCTCTGGGGACCCAGGCCGTGCAAGTGGCTACGGAGGTGGCCCCGCTTGCTACCGTGCTGGCCAATCCGTCCGCCATGCCCGGTGTTCCCGACGATATCGGAAATATGATGGACCCGCAGGGTACGCCTGTTTCGGTCTGGAACGAAATTCCGATCATGCCGCAAGCCACCGCGGGAGCGGAATCGGGGACCATGTACGGTTTCGAGGCCAACGTGACCGCCGATGATGTGGTGGCTTTCTATTCCACCCAACTGCCTCCGCTGGGCTGGAACGAAGAGTTCTCCATGCCGGCCGAGACACCGATCATCTTCTTTACCAAAGACGGGCGATCGTTGACCATTACAATTACGCCTGCAGCCGAGGGCGTGACCGTCCTGCTGGTGTTGCAATAAGCGCTCGGAAAACTGTCACGGCTTGGAGGGAGTGGCTAATTGGGTGTGCAAAATGATTTTCATTACTCGGGCCGCCGTCCCCGGCGGCCTATCCAGCGCCGAGGATGGCGCTGAAAGCAAGTGCGACTCACTTCTTTCGCCACTCCCCGGCTTGGAACCAGGTTTCGCAAAGGAACCTGGTTCTTGTATAATACCCCTGCATGAATACCCATTTGCTGGCCCTCGAAGCGCACGACGATCTCGTATCGGTCCGTGACCGCATGTCGTGGGCCAAGACGCCGCGCATTTTGCTTGTCTGGCCGAAGGGACGAAAGATCGCGCTTCGCCCCGTTGACTTGAAGATCCTCCAGCGTCATGCCGCGTCTCTGGGCGCGGAACTGGGACTGGTTACGCGGGATGGGCACATCCGCCGCGAGGCCGTTGCGCTGGGGCTTCCCGTCTTCGAAACCGCGGGCGCGGCGCAGCGGAGCGAATGGCCGATTAGACTTCCGAGGTCTTTAAGACTTCGGAGGTCTGACCCCGCTGAATTGCGCACGCAGCGCGCCGAGGCGCAGGTCAAAGAATCGGGTTGGCGCGCCAGCCCCCTCGTCCGAATCGGCGCGTTCGCACTGGGCGTGCTGGCCGTTTTAACGGTGGCAGGCCTGTTCGTCCCGCACGGACGCGTGGCGCTCTTTCCCGAATCCCAGATGCAGCGCATCGTCATTCCCGTCGTTGCCGACCCGTCGGTCTCGTCCGTCTTCATTACCGGCACAATTCCTTCGCGGCAGATTCGTCTGGAATTGACCATCACCCGCGCGGGCCCTGTGACGGGATCGCTGGTTGTGCCGCAAAGCGAGGCCGAGGGCCTGGCCCGCTTCCGCAATCTGACCGAGGCGTCTGTCCCCATTCCCGCGGGCACGGTGGTGCGGACGCTGGATTCGCCGCCCGTGCGTTTTGTGACGACCGACGGCGGCGCCACGCCCGAGGGGCTTGGCGAGACGGTGGATATTCCGATCCAATCGCTGGGGCAGGGCGCGGCGGGCAACCTGGACGCGGAACAGATTCAGGCCATCGAAGGAAGCCTTGGGCTGTTGCTCGCGGTGACCAATCCCGAGCCGACGACGGGCGGAAGCGGGACGAAATCTCCCGCGCCGTCCGACGAGGACCGCGCCAATCTTCGCGAAGCGACTCTGGCAGAGTTGAAATTGCTCGCGGCAGATGAGGCGCGCAGTGCGTTGCAGATCGGCGACCTGGTCTTTCCCGATTCGGTTGTCGTCAACAACCTCCTCGAAGAAACCTACGACCCGCCCGCGGGACAATCCGCGACGCGGCTGACGTTGACCTTGCGCGCTGACGTGACCGTATCGTATGCCTCTGCTGACGATTTGAATCAACTGGCCGATCTGGCATGGAGCGCATCTCTGCCCGAAGGCTATTTTCCTGTGAACGAGATATATCAATTTCCCTCGTCGCTGGAAACGCCTGTGACCGACGAGGATGGTGTCACGCGCTGGCGAATGCCGCTCGAACGGCGCCTATTGAAACGGGCGAATCTTTCACAGGTCTTGCAAATGGTGCTGGGCCGTTCTCCCGAATCTGCGCGTCGAAACCTTGTCGCGGCCTTCGATTGGGAAAAGGAGCCGCAAATCACGGTCACTCCTCCCTGGTGGCCCTGGCTTCCCATCGCGCCGTTTCAAATAGACGTGATCATACAGTGAATCTCACCGCGAAAATGCGAAGCACACGAAGCGTTCCTTTTCTTTTTTGCGAAATCGATTCTTCTTCGCGCTCTTCCTCCCTTCGCGGTTCAAACCTCCCATGAGAATCCTTGCCGTTGACCATGGTGAGAAACGCATCGGCCTGGCCCTCAGCGACCCGACCGCGACTCTTGCCTCTCCGCTTAAAGTGATCGAGCATGTCTCGCGCGTTGTTGACGCGGCGCAGGTGGCCGCGCTGGCTGCCGAACACGAGGCGGGGCTGATTATCGTCGGTCAATCCTTCGACGAAGAGGGCCGTCCCAACGCGGCGGGACGCCGCGCGGCGCGCTTCGCCGAGTCCCTGCGCGCGCAGGCCTCGATCCCCGTCGAATTGTGGGACGAGTCCCTCAGCACGCAGGAGGCGCGCGAAATTCGCCTGCGTTCGGGCGCGTCGCGCAAACGCCGCGGCGGTCACCTCGACGACCTGGCCGCGGCCGTTATCCTGCAATCCTATCTCGATTCGCAAATCGAACATCGTAATTCGTAAATCGTTAATCGTAAATTGAACCATGCGCCGCATTCTCTACATCGTCGTCATCCTGGTCATATTGCTGATTGCCGCGGCCATCTTCGTCCCTGTGCAGGCCAGCAAGATTTATGGACCGGCCAGCCCCGCCCTCGGCCTGACGGACCTGCTCAATTATTCGGCGCGCCTGCTCTGGCACGACGGCGTGCTGACCGCGCCGCGCGACCCGAACGGCGCGAGTCAATTCTTCGTCGTCAACGAGGGCGAGCCCGTTGCTTCGATTGCGTCGCGGCTCGAGCAGGAGGGGCTGACGCTCGACGCGGACGCCTTCCTCGACTACCTGATCTACAAAGGCCTCGACACGTCCATCCAGGCGGGCGCCTTCGAATTGTCGCCCGCCATGTCCATTGTGGACATCGCCCACGAATTGCAGGATGCGACTCCCTCACAGGTGACTTTCGTCGTCCTGCCCGGCTGGCGGATGGAGGAGATCGCCGCCTCGCTCCCGACCTCGGGCCTGGCCGCCGCGCCCGAGGGATTCCTTGCCGCTGCGCGCGATCCGCTTTCATTCGATTTCCTGTTCGACGCGCAGACCAACGAGGGCTTTCTCTATCCCGATGCCTACATCCTGCCGCGCGAGACGAATGCCGAGCAACTCGTGGAAGCTCTGATTCGCAATTTTGCCCTGCATCTCACCAATGATCTGCGCGCGGGCTTCGAGCGTCGGGGCTTGACGGTCTATCAGGCGGTGACGCTGGCCTCCATGGTCGAACGCGAAGCGGTGATCAACGAGGAGAAGCCGCTCATCGCCTCCGTGTTCCTGAACCGTCTCGCGCTGGGTATGAAACTGGACAGCGACCCGACGGTCCAATATGCAATTGGCTACGAATCAAACTGGTGGCCAAATCCGCTCTCGCTCGCCGATCTGGAATTCGATTCCCCGTTCAACACATACAAGTACGCGGGCTTGCCGCCCGCGCCGATTGCCAATCCCGGTCTCAGCGCGTTACGCGCGGTGGCTTTTCCCGCGGATACGCCCTATTTCTACTTCCGCGCCCGCTGTGACGATTCTGGCTATCACGTCTTTGCCGAGACGTTCGAGGAGCACATCGCCAACGGCTGTCAATAAAAATGCAGGACGGGAGATTTCCCGTCCTGCACGAATGCACCTCAAGGGCCGCGATCAATACGGCGGCGAGACTGTTGGAATTGCATCGAAATCGCCGTAGGCCTGGGCAGTGGTCAGTGAGACCCAGCACTTTTTGCTAGAGTTGGGGATCTTCACCTGCCACCACGTATTGTCATAATCGGGGTTGCGGCCGACGATTTCGACGGTCTGCCCTGCGAGGAATGAAGTGACTACCTCGTATGTCTGGCTGGGTCCCGAACGGCAGTTGGCGTTCTTGATGAAGGTCGCATAGGGATAATTCGGCGTCGGCGTGTTGGTCGGGGCAGAGGTGGCGGTGGGAAGCGGCGTCTGAGTGGGCGGCTCGGTCGGGGTCGCGCTCGGCTCGACGACCGGCGTGGGCGTGTTCTCGATCACCACGATGATCTGAGTCACCGCGGGTGTTTGCGTGGGCGCACTGACTCCGGGAAAGCCGCAGGCTAATGCTGCCAGCAACAGGATGGATAAGGCTGTGATCAGTCTCTGGTTCATCGGCGAATCTCCTGCGCCGAATGATACCACTTCCTATCCGACCGGCGCTGGTTTTCTGCGGATCAAGGCCTGAATCGCCGCGCCCAGCCCGGCGAATAATACGACGGGAGTGAAGACGAACCAGCCGAGATAGGGTGTCAGCCCGGCGAGCGCAACGAGCGCACCGCCACGCAGGTGATTCCCGAACGCGTTTCTACCCGCGCCCATCCGTTCTCCGACGACACGCGTCAAAGCCGAAAGGCCGACGACCGTGAAGATGATCAATCCGAGGAGGAGGCACAGGAGCAGGAGGCCCAGAATTGCTCCAATGACCCTGCCTGCGCCTTCCGCGAGTCGTATTAGCAATGCGCTTAGGGCGAGAATGAACAATCCGTTGACGAGTCCCAGCAGGAAGGTGCGGCCGAAAGAGGTCTCCAGCGCTTCACGGGTCCGCTGGACGGGGAGGGGGAAAAGCAGGTTAACGACTGCCAGGAGCGCGATCAATCCCGCGCCGCTGAACAGAATGAACAAGACCAGGCCGAATGCGTTTTCCATGATATTTCTCCTTTTCAGGTTATTCGTTGTTGCGATATGAGTCCCAGATTTCGAGGGCGGGTTTGGGCGTGCCGTCGAATTGACGCAGGCCGACCGAGGCGAAGATGCCGAGGGTCAAGATGTCGTCAGGGTTTTTGCCCTGGGCGCGCATCATCTCGGCGTACGAATCGAGATTGAAGTCGTTCAACAACAGATAGACCCAGAATGTCAGCCGCGAGCCGAGTTGGTCGTGGATGGCGTTTAGATAGGCAACCTGTCCGTCGGTCGAGCCGCTGAATGGCCCGACGGGCTGGGACGAGAATCCGCCCTCGGCAACGGCGACCGGCTTCGAGGTCCGCGCGAGAAGCGGGCTGTAGTAATCTGCGGGAATCGTTTCGCCTTCTTTGAAAACTGTATAGGGATACGTCGAGATCACCCACAAATCCAGGTTTGGCTCGAAGGCTTCGATCTGTTCCCAGTTGGTATCGCGCGGCTGGCGGTTCCCCTCTTCGGGCTGGGGGAACATGTTGTTGAGGTCGTCCCATTGGAAGGTAACGAAGATTTGCGTCTCGGGCGATTCGGTTTTGACCGCGCCGTAGATTTCATTGTAGAGGCTGATGAAGTTGGGCGCGTCGTCGGGATGGGCGTCCATGTAGGTTACCATCTCACTGAGGGCTGAGCTGACCACCTT
>JBBIKC010000021.1:0-59025 GCA_037445635.1 Chloroflexota bacterium | reverse complement strand
TCACGCCGAGCATGAACATCCAGGTCTGGTCGCGGTAGTAGCCCGAGCGCCAGTCGCCTTTGCGGAAGGCGCGGGCGATGGCGATGTTCGCCAGTTCCTTGCCGTCGCCGAAGATGCCGAATTTGGCCTTGCCGCTGAGCACTTCGCGTCGTCCGATGAGGGAGACTTGCCGCGACTGGTATGCGAGGCGGTAGTCGTTGAGGATTTCGGAGGGTTCGAGGGGAGGCAAAGGAGAGCCCTTTTTGTGGGGCATGAGTGGAGCACCTGAATTGGACTTGGTTAGGGGGGATTATTAAGGGAGGAAGGCGAAAGGATGAAGGAGGAATTATTACAGTAAATTTATTGATAATGGCTTGTGTAATCCCATTCCTTAACAATCTTGCCATTTTCAATAATCCTGCCAAAAATTGGCCCTCCGCTCTTATCCCGCCTTATTAGGTAAACTCGTTCGATCTGAAAGTCCTTTGCAAAACACTACCATGCTTGCGCCGCTAATTCTTTCTTCTTCGCGCTTGGGCGAATGTGAGACCATCAAGAGGTGTTCGCCTCCATAGCCTCGTTGATGGTCTATTTCCAGTCTTACTTCCAACAACATGTTGCCCGAACTAGAAAAGGCAGTTGGCTTGGAATAGATATACCAAACGGTTCTGAACACCCTATCTATTATGAACGGTTTATGTTAGGGTGTGTATGCAAATTCAGTCTGTGGTCTCGATACGGCGGCGGTCGAGTAGCCCGTAAGGGCGTACCGATACCCCGCCGCCTACTCGACCACCTTCAAAAGTATTTTGCATACAGACCCTAGCAATTTTGGACGAATTGCTTTATTACTGCCTCGACAGTCGGAGCAATCATATCGGCAAGGATATCATTTTTTCTCTTAAAGCCTGATCTGAAATTGTTACTCCTCGTGAACAATTTGTGGATGGTATCTTGTGAAACCCGCGGCCTGTCCGAGGGAGAGGTCGCGGGTTGGGGTCAATCCTTTTCGTTCAGGCCGAGTTCTTCTCGCACCTTTTCGATGGAAGTCCGCTTGCCGTTTTTGGATCTTTTGGCGCGTTCGGAGAGGAACTTCATCAATTCTTTGTTTTGAGAGGTGGCTTTCACTTCTTCAGCGAAGTCGTCGTGGTCGCCGATATAAAAGGCGCGCCACCCACCGAGAGGAGATAACATGAACTGCTCTCCTTCGGGGGATTGGAGGATGAGTCCCTTGCGGCGCGCCTTTCGCAGGAGCGCGTGGAGGGTTTTGGATCGAGGGGAAACAACAACGGTTCTCATAGATCTCTCTTTTCGCCGCGTATCACAAAGTCACTGCCGATCTTGATACCAATCGCTTCGATACTGACGATCTTCACAGTCTCTTCGACATTGTAAAGGACGCGGAACTTGCCAATTCTCAACTCCCATTCTGCAACGGGATTGGGGCGCATTGGCTTGCGGTTTTGGGTTTCGATATTTGGCTTGTGTCTCAAATTCTCGTCAATGCCTTCCAGGATGATTTTCTGTTCGTACTTCTTGAACCACTTCAAATCCCGTTTGGCAGTGGCGCTGAATTCGATGTCATACATGGACTAAATATACATCAAAACAGACGGTGTCGCAAATTCAATTTGATGTGGAGGAATGCAGGGGCAACTCGACCTCACCCCTATCCCCTTTCCCGCGGGAGAGGGGAAACGGTCAATGGGATGGGGGAGGCCGTCCACGAATAAAACCACGAATAAGCGAATGGAAACGAGACGATTCGGGTATTCGTGGTCAATTCGTGGATGGTTCTTTTGCAAACCCGCGGCCTGTCCGAGGGCAGGTCGCGGGTTGGGGCTACACAAACACCGCAGGCGAAACCTTGAATCTCTGCGCCAGTTTGCGGATCTGCCTCACATTCAACTCGCGCTTGCCGTTCAAGATTTCAGAGACTACACCCTGTGAACCGACTTCGGGCAGGTCGGATTGGGTCAGGTCGTGTTCGTCCATAAGAAAGCGAAGCACGTCCGCGCCGCTGGAATCGCGGATGGGGTGATGCTCCTCTTCGTAGACTTCGATCAGCGTGCCGAGCGTGTCCAGCAGGCCGTAAAGCGGATGCTTTTCGTCCTCGCCGATTTCGTCGAGCAATTCGTTCAGTCGCTTTACAGCCGCGTTATATTCGCGCTCGTTGCGGATGGTCAGCACGGGGGCGATATTTTGCCAATGGATTTGGAGTTCGTCAGTTGCGAGGGTCATTTTTCCAGTCTCCTCGGTCATATTCCGCGTGGGTCAGAACATGACGGATGTAAACCTTGTTGCGGTTAAAGTGAATGGATGTGATCAACCTATACTTGTTGCCGCCGATGTTGAAGACGATCCACCGGTCAACTTTATCGGCGGAGGGGAATGTGGCGCGTAGTTGTGTGAAATTCTCGAAATCCGTCTTCTGCACAATCTTGAACCAGCGCTGGAGGGCGGTTTGGCTGTCTGGGTGTTTTTCCCAGAACTGGATCAATGCTCTGCGCGTGATGATGTGCATGGTGGAAGTATATCTCAAAATGAGATTGAGAGCAAGAGGAGCAAATGAAAAACGAGACCTGCTCTTCCCGGGCAGGTCACGTTTTCGTTTCCAGTCGAAAGATATCGATCATGGCACGAGAGAACTCGTGCGTGGAATTTCCCTTCAGGCCATGGCAGGCAGTCGGTTCGTCCAGGAGGACACGGCCTGCGGGTAATGGAGTCGCAGTTCGCGGTACAGCCGCTCCCCGTCCGCGGATGAGACGATGAACCCGACTTTGCCGGGCTCGCCATACGAGGATGCCAGTTTCACTGTGCGCGCGTCCACGGTCAGTGAGTTGATGTTTGTATATGGCACGCGCAGGGTGGTCTTCTTGCGGCCGATGAAATAAGCGATCAACAGGGCGGGCAGGATACCCAGTCCACAGCCGAACACGACCAGAGGAAGCACGGTCACGACCAGGATAACGCCGAGGATGACCCAGGGAGATGGTCCAAGCGTGCCGTCCACGACGAGTTGATCCGCCTCGAAAGTGACGATTCCTTTTTCGATGAAAGCCGAGCCGCCTCCCGCCCGAACGAAGCGCGCCTCGAAGGGTCTGCCCATGATCGTCGGCTCCACAGGCGCGGTTTTAAAATCCGACCCATAGGACAGGAACGGCCAGAGTTTGACCAGTCCGAAGACACTGCCTCCCAGCAAAATCAGGGGAATGACGATCCCGGTGAGAATCCCTGCGAAATCCAGGTGGGAATCGGTCATCGAAATGATGATGCCGAAAAGCGAACCGATGGCAATTATCAATAGGACTGTGAATCCGAGCATCACGCCGCCCATCGCGAGACAGGACAGCCGTTTCTGCATCCAGGGCGGGACCTGCGGTTTTTCCATTGGGTTCTCGATCATTGGATATCTCCTTCTGACCATTTGATTGTGTTTCAATTCACGATTAAATCATACTCATCGTCCAAGAGAAGTCAATAGACAGTTATTGGAAATCGGACAAAAAGAGGCGGATACGTTTCCGCATCCGCCCCTACTGATCACTGATTACTGATCACTGTCTCACTTCATCCTCTCCGCCACCAACTCCGCCACATCCTTGACCTGAATCTCGCTGTTGTCTGCTTTTGCGGAATCGGTCAGCATCGTCAGGCAGAACGGACAACCCACCGCGACGGTATTTGCCCCTGTTGCCTTAGCCTCCGCGAAGCGCGCGTTGTTGACGCGTTCCGTGCCTGCCTCTTCTTCCTTCCACATCTGCGCCCCGCCCGCGCCGCAGCAGAAGGACTTGGCCGAGTGGCGCGGCATCTCGATGGTCAACGCGCCTGTGGATTTCAACGTTTCGCGCGGCGCATCGAAGACCTTGTTGTGCCGTCCGAGATAGCATGGATCGTGGAACGTCACTGATAACTGATCACTGCTCACTGATAACTGTATTCTCCCCGCGCCGACCAGTTCATTGATCAACTGTGTGTGATGGATCACATCATAATTTCCACCAAACGCGGGATATTCATTTTTGATCGTGTGTAAGCAATGCGGACAGGTCGTCACGATTCGTTTTGGTTTCACCTCATTCAAGATTTCAACGTTCTGCGTCGCCAGCCCGAAGAAAATATCCTCGCGGCCCGCTCGCCGCGCCGAATCGCCTGTGCAGGATTCGTTTTTGCCAAGCACCGCGTAGTTGACCCCCGCCGCGTTCAAAATCTTCGCGAAAGCCTGCGCGGTCTTTTGCGCGCGCACATCGGTCGCGGGCGCGCAGCCCACCCACCACAAAATTTCTGGCTCCGCGTTTTGCTCGATGGTCGGCACGTTGAGTCCCTCGGCCCACTTCATGCGGTCCTGCTGGCTGACGTTCCACGGGTTCATGTTGCGTTCCATGCCCTTGAACGCGGCCTCCAACTGCTTCGGGAAGTTACTCTCCATCATCGAAAGGTTGCGGCGAATATCCAAAATGTCGCGCATCGGTTCGTTGCCGACGGGGCAAATGTCCACGCACGCGCCGCACGACGTACACGCCCACACCGCTTCTTCCGAGATCAATGTCTTCAATTCAACGTCCGTCGCGCCGCCGAAATTCAGATGATAACGTTTGTTGATTTCCAACGCGGCGGGCGACAATAATTTTCCAGTGTTGTACGCGGGGCAGACCTCCTGACAGCGGAAGCACATGATACAGGCGTAACTGTCCATGATCTGTTCCCAGCCCAGGTCTTTCATCTTCGCCGCGCCGAACTGTTCAATCGAAGTGTCGTCGAGATTGATGTAACTCAACTGCCCGATGGACTTTCGTTCGGGCTTCAACGCGAAATTGATGGGAGCAAAGAACAAGTGAATATGTTTTGAATACGGGAAATACGGAAGGAACGCGACCACCGCGCCGATGGACAACCAGAACGCGATTCTCTCGCCGATGATCAAGGCATTCGCATCCCACGCGGACCATAGGCCTGCCACCGCGGAAATGGTCGGCTGCCAGGGGTCGGCGGCTCCCGTCCCCGCCACAAAAAAGGATTCCCCGAACAGCCGCGCGGTGTTGTGCGTGAAGATGAACAACGCGACGATGGCCGAATCGCGCATGATGCCCCTTCGGGCGCGCGGATGCAGGAGAGTCGTCTCACGCGTGGACAGGGCCGCGGGTCGAAGAATGAAGCGGCGGATCTCCATGGCGATGATGCCGACGAGAATCGCCACGTTTGCAACGTCTGCGAGCAGGCGGTAGAAATCGCCGAACCATCCGAGATGTTCGAGCAGTTTGAAATGGGTGTAGGCGTAGATCAAATCCGCCAGGTTGATGAGCAGGAAGGATAGAAATCCCCAGCCGATGAGCGCGTGCAGAATCGAAGGCCACAGACGGAAACGAAAAACGGGTTGGAAGAGACCGACCTTGACGATGAGTTCTCCAATCCGTTTCCAGATGAGCGACCAGTTGATCTTTCCCTGTCCGCTGGCGATGTGCTTTGCAATGCGCTGCACGCCGCGATATGTATAGTAGAGCGAGACGAGCGTCGCAATGACGAAGAGGACTTTCTCGATGGGTGAGAGCATGATGCCTCCGGGTGTTCCCCTCTCGCGACGGAGAGGGTCAGTGATGAGGTCGTTTTATAGTGTAGCACATAATTTCGGATACCCGTGCATCTCCGAACACCCAGTAATCACGGGGAGGTAGCGACGTCCCACAATTTTACGAAACCATTAACGGTACCGGTTGCCAGAAAAGCGCCGTCGGGCGAGAAGGCCAGTGAGCCGATCGTCGGGTCGTTGGGGAAGGTGCGGATCAATGCGCCGGTTTCTATATCCCACAGTTGGACCTCGTACTCCTCGCCCGGCAAGACCGCCTCGAGCGCGGTAGAGACTGCCAGAAAGTTGGGTTGAAGGAAAAGGAGTGAAGGATATCCGGGTTCGACCGGAATAGTCGAGATTTGCTCGCCGCTTTCGGCATCCCAGATGATCGTCCCATCCCCGCCGCCGTCCGCGGCAACGAGCCTCCCGTCCGGCGTGACCGCGTACGGGAAGCCAATCGGCAGAGTACGGATCGTCTGGCCGGTCGTTGCATCAATTACAGCCAGTGTATCGTCATTGCCTTTGAGGAACAGCAAGCCGTCGGGAGTGGCGACAATTTTCCCGGATATCTCCGGGAGCGTGGAAACCTGCCCGCTCTCGGTATCAACCAGGATGATTCCGATTGAATCGATTGCCAGGGTTCGTCCATCGTATGAAAAAGCGAAGTCGCCGAGCCCGCTATCCAACGGGATGGTGTGCAACAATCGTCCCCGTTCGAGGTCCCAGATTTTGACCTCGGTCTTGAAGTAGATCAGGTCCCTGCCGCCGGAGGCCAGCAGACGGCCGTCGGGCGAGACGGTGAGGCGCGTGATCGTGTCTTTGTGCGCGGTCCACGCGCGGACGGTCTCGCCTGTGGCAAGGTCAATGACCGCGATCTGGGCATTGAAATTCGTGCCCGGATAGGTGACGTTCATTCTGCGGCTGTTGGCGGCGATGAGGAGCCGGCCGTCGGGCGAGAAGGTCAGTGCGGAAACGTTCTCCCCGACGAAGAAGACATCGTTACTTTGTATGATTTCCGCCAGCCATGTGAATAATTCATTGGACGGCCTGCTCCCATAGCCCGGACCGCTCCCCGACTTGAAATACGTGGGGTCGGCGCCGCGAAAGTTTTGGGAAGCCACCACTGTCCCAGCGGGCCATTCGACCACGCGTAAAGACCAGGTGAGGCGATAGGCCGCCTCGCCGTCGCTATAGGTTCCCGTCCTCTCGCGGTTTTGCTGGATGCAGAGAAGCGTTTTCGTCTCATCTGCCGACAGCGCCGTATAGAACGGCACGAGGTCCTGATATTCCCAGACGGGATTCTCGGCGTAGAGAACCTTGCGCAATGTGATCAACGGGGATGAAAAGTCCTTCTTGGTCACGGAGGACGAGAAGGCCGCCTCGCACAGACCGGCCGCCTCGGTTTCCAGCGTCAGCGGGGAAATCGTGGGAACGGGCGTGGGCGTACTTGTCGGAATGGGAGTGAACGTCGCCGTCACAGTCGGAGGGATGGACGTCGCCGTGGAAGTCGGCACCGCGGCCTGTAAAGCGCTGCAGGCCAAAACGGCAATCCCCGATACTGACATAATGATCATCCATGCGTGCCGTTTCACTGAAACCTCCCGGTTAATTACCACTAATATCTTCCACATAATCTATCGCGCCGCGGCAAGCCGGCGCGAGGTATTGCGATACCGCCTCCCATGTCAACGGCTGATTGGCATCCACTGCATCCTGCAGGGCGCTGGCGAGACATCCGCCCCCGGCATTGTAGTTGACCAGCGTGAATTTCCACATGTCCTCGTAGGTGATCAACTCGCCCGGCGCGGCCTCGGTGTAATTGCGCACCACCATACCCGCCTGCTCGCAGTTTGCCATCAGAGTGTGGGCAAAGACGCTCACGCTGTATTCAGCGCGGTTCAGGTCTAGGCCGAGCGGGCAGTCGGCGCAGGTGGCGTCCACGCTGTTGACGAGGGCGTAGCGCAGCAACTCCTGCATCTCGGGTTCGATGTGCAGGTAGCCCTGGTCGCAGGTTTCCTGCGAGAGCACCAAGGGGCAGAAAGAATCGAAAAACGCGGGATTCCAGAGCAGGGTGGTGTCCGCGCCCTGGTCGGTCAATTGACCGAGGCCGGTGTCGCCGGTTGGGCTGACGACGCCGGGCCAGAACTGGCTCTCGCGGGCGAACAGGTTCTTGAGCATCTGCGCCGGCACACCCGTTTCCTGTGCGGTGGCAAGGATGAGACTATCGAAGCGGTTCTGCCATTCGGTCACGGCCGGACGCGCCGCTTCCAGGCCGCAGGAATTAATGCCCGCGCCGCCGGGCAGGTACCCGTTAAGCGGACAGGAACTGGCATCCACCACGCCCTGACGAATCAGATTCTCGGCGAGGTAGGAGTATGGGACCGTGGAAGCCAGGTCACGGATGTCGTTTGGGGTGGAGAGCCAGCCGGGCGGACCGCCAACGGGCGGGAAGACGTCCCATGTCTCGGCGCAGGAGGCCAGCGGCTGGCCGGTCCACTGGCTGGAGAGCACGTCCACGAACCACGAGGGGTGGTCGGGATTGTCGAAGTCCGCTTCGGTGACGCGCACCCGCGCAGTGAGTTTTACCGTGCTGTCTCCATAAGAGGAGTAGGCCCAGAATTCGAGGAGCACACCATCTTCGTTCGTGGGCTGGAGCTCGACGATGCAGGTCTCTCCCTCGCATTCGAAGGATTCGTTGTTCAACCGTCCTTCGACGCGCGTGATGACCTGATTGGCGAGCGGCTCCTGGCCGGTCAGCAGAAGTTTGGGAATGCTCTCGCACACGCTGGTCGCCAGCGAGGAGACGGGATCGCAATCCTCCAGCGAAAGCCAGACGGTCGGTTCGGGCAGGGCAATAGCCACTTCTTTCTTTTCCAGGCGGGTGTCCACGAGGAAAATATACAAGCCTGTGCAATCGTCTATCGGCTGGGTGCAGGCATCTTGTTCGATCCAGTCCTCCCCCACATCCACACCGCACAGGGCGTACACTTCGTCAATCGTCGGCGGGCCTTCGTGCTCGACCACCATCTGGCAGACGATCTCGTTCCTTTCGTAGGTGGCCATCCACCACTCGGTGGCGGTGTAATCAACGGTGATGACGGTGAAGCGGTCCGGGCCGGGAGGCGGCGCGGGCGCGGCAGCGCGGACCGAGGTCGCGGAAAGAAGCGCCAGCCCCAACAGCAGGAGCAGCGTTCCCAGTCCAGGAGTCCAGCGCGGGTGAGTCTGCATAGGTCCCCGGAAAAATTGGAGTCCGCTATAATTATAGCGGACTCCGTACCGGTTTCCAACTGACTCTTGGCCTTATTTTTCCTTGTCCATTTCTGCGAGCGTTTCCAGATCGCGTTGCAGGTTGCGGCCGCGGATGATGAAACTGGCAAGGTAGATGGCCATGACGATAATGGCGATGGCGTACCCGGCGATCATGTAGCCGGAGGTATCGGGGGTGGTTTCCTGGAAGAACATGGCGGCTCCTATTGCACGACTTTGAGTTTGAGCTGCTCGACCTTTGCCTGCATCTGACCCATGCGGATGCGGTTCCAGAAGAAACTGACGAATATCACGGTGAAGGCGAACAGGTTGAAGAAAAAGGCGGTGCGCATATCGGCGGTCATATTGAAACCGCCCTGCGCCTCGGCGCTCTGCGAACCGATCACGACCGGGTGGATGGTGCGGAACAGACGGATGGCGAAGAAGGTGATGGGCGCGCTGACCGCGCCGACAAGGGTATAGACCGCGCCGAAACGGGCGCGGCGGTCGGGGTCTTCGATTCCCTGCCTGAGCATGAAGTAGGCAATGTAGATGAGTTCGGTGACGGCGGCGGTGGTCAGGCGCGGGTCCCAGGTCCACCAGGTGTTCCAGATGGGGCGTGCCCAGATGGAGCCGAGCACGATGGCAATGAAGAAGAACACCAGGCTGATCTCGACCGCGGCCACCTCGACGATGTCCCATTTCATGTTTTTCGTGGCGAGATAGATGATGCCGGTCACGCCCGCGGCGATGAAGCCGAGCAAAGCGACCCAGGCCGTGGCGACGTGGAAGTAGAACACGCGCTGGACCTGTCCCATGACGGCCTCGGTCGGCGCGTAGACGAGTGCCATGTAGGCGCCCGCGATGAAGAGCAGGACGGCGAGGATATCGAGAATTTTTAGAGCGAGGGGTTTGGCTTGCATAAATGACTCCTTTTGCGAATAATTTTGTCATCGCACTTCGATTTCGGCCCTTCGGCAGGCTCAGTGCCTCCGCTCACATCGTCCCGATGTCCTTCGAGAGCGCGATGAGGTGTGATGTTATTCCTCGACCACGGAATCGAATACCATGAATGCAAGGGAAATGAAGTTTACATCATAAACCAGCAACAGATTCAGCGAGGGCATGATCTCGGTCAATTCGGCCCCGGAGAGGAAGCCGCCGCTGGCCTTGACCGACGCCAGCAGGACCGGGATGGCGACCGGGAACAACAGGATGGGCAGGAGCACATCGCGCGTGCGCGCCTGGACGGCCATGCTCGCCAGCAGGGTGCCGACGGCTGTGTAACCGATGGAACCGAGCAGGATGACCAGCAATAGACCGGGGTGGAACAGGTTGATGTTGTAAAGGAACGAGTAGATCGGCAGGACAATCGCTTCGACGATCATCATGAACGCCAGGTTGCTGATGACCTTGCCAAAGTAGATGGCGGCGCGGTCAACGGGGGCGAGCAGGAGACCGTCGAGACAACCGCGGTCTTTTTCCACGGCCATCGAACGGTTGAGTCCGAGCGTCCCAGCAAAGGCGAAGGTGGTCCACAGCACACCGGCCGTCACGGACTGGCGCACCTTGATATCCAGTTCGAGGGCGAAATTGAAGATGAGGATAACCAGCACGGCAAATACCAGCATGGCCGAGAGCAGTTCACGGGAGCGGAATTCGGCCGCGAGGTCCTTTTGAACGACGGCCCAGACGGCGCGGGCGAAATTCGCCGATGGCGGACTCTGGACGGTTGACGGCGCTTTGCTGTCTATGGTCAACGATTTGTCATCCATGGTCAGCCCGCCAGCGCCTGCTTATAAAATGCGAGGAGATTCTGTGTGCCCAGGTCGGCGCGGGAGGCCGAAGCGGCAATGACGCCGCGCGAGAGGACGTCGAAGCGCGTGGCCAGGTCTTCGGCGCGCGCCAGGTCGTGTGAGGTCATGACCACCGTCCGTCCGCGCGCCGCGACCGAGCGCAGGACCTCGTCGAGCATGGCGGAGGCGTCCTGGTCGAGGCCGGTGTACGGCTCGTCGAAGAGCATCACTTCGGGGTCGTGCAGGACGGCGCGGCCGATGGCGAGCCGCTGCTGCATGCCGCGCGAGAAGGTGCGCACGAGGTCGCGCCTGCGCGTTTCGAGGCCGACCAATTCGAGAACTTCGGTAATTCGTAAGCGGTAATCGGCGATCCCGTACATACGCGCGTAGAACTGCAGGTTTTCCTCGGCGGTGAGGTCGCCGTACAACAGCGGAAGGTGCGAGACGACTCCCAGCCGGGCGCGGACCGCCGCGGCCTGATGAGGCAGTTGATGTCCCGCCACTTTCACTTCGCCCAGCGAAGGCCGCGAGAGCGAGGCCAGGATGCGCAGGAAGGTGGTCTTGCCCGCGCCGTTCGGACCGAGCAGCGCCACGAACTCGCCATTCTCCACGCGGAAATCCACACCGCGCAGAACGGTCTTCATGCCGAATCGTTTGACGAGTTTCCTGACTTCGATCATGATGACTGCTTCAGCCGCTCTTTCAATTCAGCGCGCTTTTGCTGATAGGCTTCATCGGGGATCTTCCCGGCGCGGTGCAGGTCGTCGAGGGCAATGATGGCGTCGAGGATGCTTTCGGTATCCTCATATTCGACTTCATCCTCACCCGTTTCTTCTTCGGCGTTCTCGCGGCCGCGGTCGCGGAAGAACATCCACGCGCCCGCGAGAATCAGTACAACGCCGAACGCGCCGACGCCGATCAGCAGGTTTTGGCGGGAGACGTCGGCATCAGCCGGCGCGTCCAACTTGGGCTGGCCGGAGACCGTGAAGTCCAGCCTGCCGCCGGCCCGGATGCCCCCAAATTCATAGACCTGGTAAATCGTCCCGTTGCCGATGTCCTGCTGGCCTGCATCCACGAGCCCATCCCCCGAAACCTTTACGCCCGGCGGAACCAGCAAAGAGCCGGAGGGAACGTCCAAAACAAACGGCAGGCTGACTTCCGCCTTTTTGTCATAGGGCATTTCGAACCCGGCTACCACACCATATGGCAGGTCGGAGGGCGGCAGGGCAAACGCGTCGCTCCCCGCGGCCACAGGCTGGGCCTGTCCCTGCTGGGCATCGAAGCCGAGCGAGGTCATCCCCTGCGGCACGGGCGCAATGGACATGGAGTCTGTTGTCACTGTCACAACAATGGAAGTCTGTGTTGTGTTCTCGATACTCAGGAATTCGATCACCTGGATCACGCCGTCCGAAATTTCGATGAACGCGTGACCCTGAACCACCGTCAGCGCGGAGAGGTCGGTGGAGGATTCATAAACGGTCAACTCCGGCAGGTTCACCTCGGTCATGCCTTCGGTGAGCACCACGAGTTCGGTTTGATAGATAATGCCGCCGTAATCCGTCTCCGCCAGCAGGATGCGGCCGTCGAGCAGGTCAATCCCTGCAAACTCAAACGAGCCGTCCGAGGCGACTTCCATCGTTTGATTCAACATCTCCTGCGGACCGCTGGCGTCGCTGGCATGGTCGAAGCCGCGCAGGGTGACGGTCAAACCGGATGGGATTGTTCCGCCCCCGGCGAGGACGACCGTCCCGCGTACCGGCCCGACTCCGGGCGCCGGCGCTTCTGTCGGGACTTCGGCCTGGGGCGTGCTTTCGACAGGCGTTCCCTCGGCTGTCGGAGCCGCCGCGGCCTCGCCGGTGGGAGTCGCCTCAGCCGGGACGGGGGTCTCGGTCGCGGCGGCCGGCTCCGGGGTCGAAGTGGACGCGGCGAAAGTCAGCGAACGAAGATACGCGGCCAGCGCCCAGCGTTCGTCTTCGAGCAGGTTATCGAAGGCGGGCATCTTCTCACCTTTGCCGGTGGTGATCGTATCGAACAGGCTGAGTTCGGAGAGCGCGGCCATTTTGGCCTGGTCACTGAAATCAGCAGGCTGATGGCACTTGACACAGTTGGCCTCGAAAAGCGCTTTGCCTTGCACAATTTCGCCGGGGTCGGTGTGGAGGGTCAACGCGTAGGCGACTACATCCCAGCGTTCCTGCTCGCTGAGGCTGGAAAAGGGCGGCATGAATTTTTCGATATTGCCCTGTGTGACGACGGTGTACCACGCAGAGGGATCAACCGCGCGCGCTAAATCGGGCAGGCCGAGCGCGGCCACCGTGACCGGCAGCTGCTTGCCCTGCTCGCCGTCGCCCATTCCGGCCGGGCCGTGACATGCAAGACACTTCTCGCCGTAGATCACCGCGCCGTTCTGCACATCGGGAGGCTGGGCCGGGAAGAGAGGTCCCAGCGTGGGCGGCGCGGTCGGCGAGACGTAATTGGGCGGCGGGGTGACGTCTTCCGCCAGCGTGAAGTTGCAGGCGGCGAGGGTGAGACCAATGAGAGCGAACAGAAGGAACGCGCGAGATTTCATCAATGAATCCTTTGGATGCGATGCGCAGGATTTCGGCCTGCGCATCGCGTTTTATTTCAACGCCTTCCCACAATGCGGACAGAAACGGTCCGAGGCCAGCACGGGCTTGCCGCATTTCGGGCAGAAACCTCCCGACTTGCCCTTGCGCGCCTTGCGGCGGGCGGCGATGAGGGCTTCGATGTCGTCATCGTCCAGCGCGGACGCGGCCTGCGCGGAGGCGTCGGCGCGGCGGGCGGCCACGGCGGATTCGACGCGGTCCTCGGCGGAAGCCCCGGTCAGGGCGGCGGGCGCGAGGGCATCCAGCCGCCGCAGAATGTCCGCGCCTTTCTGCAGCAACGCGGCGCGTTGAACGGGATAATCTTCGGCGGGAATCTTGCCCAGCGCGTGATCGAAATCCAGCTCCTGCAGGGCGGTGATCACGCGGTCGCGTTCGGCCATCAACGCAGAGACCTCGTGTCCTTCATCCGTGACGCGGCGGGCGCGATGTTCCATCAGCGGCTGTCCCACGAACAATCCCACCAGCAGGACGACCGCCAGCACCAGAAAAATTGCACCGATGTCCATGAATTCCCCTACTCCGCCAGCAGCTGGTCTATCTGGAATTTGATCTGTTCGAGCGACGAGAACGGCCCCACCTGCACGTAACGCAGGACGCCCTCGCGATCAATGAAATAGGTTTCGGGCACGCCCGCGATGCGGAACAACTGCGAAATCCTCGTCCCCAGGTCCGGGCCGTTGGGATAGGTGATGCCGAATTTTTGCAGATACACGCGCGCCTCGGGCTCGGTATCCACATAGTCCGCGCCGAGGAAGACCACTTCGCCGGTCGGCTTGTAGGCCTGCCAGGCCTGTTCCAGTTCGGCGGCCTCCTGCTCACAAGGTTTACACCATGAGGCCCAGAAGTTGAGCACCACCACCTTGCCGCGAAAATCGGAAAGTTTCACTTCACTTCTCCCCTCATGCTCGTAGCCGCTGAACAGCGTCAGTGCGAAATCGGGGATCTGGTCACCGGGCTGGACGGTTCCCTGCTGACGTTTGTTGAGCGTGACGCCCACCAGCAGGAGCAGTCCCAGCAGGAAGGCGAACACGATAATCTGCGCCCAAAGCGGGACGCCGCGGCGCGCGGGGGCTTGCGTGGATTCGGTCATGAATTCTCCAATGAGTGAGATGGCTCGAACTGCCGGAGACGGCGCAGGGAGCCTCGAAATCAATTTCTTTTGCGGACTTCTTCCTCGAAACGCGAGACGTAATCGTCGGCAGACGCGTCCATTCCCGGACCCTCGGCCGGCGCGGCCGCGACAGGCCTCTTCCACGCCTGGAAGGCGCGGAACAGGATGAACGCGCCGACGGCGATGATCACCGGCGGGACGATGTAGGCCAGCCAGTTCAGTCCCTGGCGCGGCGGCTCACTCAGTACGCGCGCACCGTAATTGACCACGAAATAGTCCTTGATCTCCTGCTCGCTCTTACCCTCGGCAAGCATCTGGCGGATCAGGTCGCGCCACTGGGCGCAGGCCTGGGTGGGACAGACATCCAGCGGCGTGTTCTCACACACAGGACAGTATAACTGTTTGGCAATCGCGTTGACCTCATCGTCGGTCGGCGGCTGGGTTCCCTGCGCAAAAACGGGGACAACCGCCAGTCCCGCGAGAACAAGAGTAAAAAACAAAACATATAACGTGATGCGTGAACGTTTCATCACCACTGCTCCTAATCCTAATCCGCGGCGCTGGTCTGGGACGCCTGATACGAGGCGCGTGCCGCAACAGGTTCGGGATCCTTGTCGGGCCAGGCGGCGATGAGCACGCCGAAGAAAAATACGATGGAGCCGATCCACAGCCAGTTGACCAGCGGGTTGACGTAAATCTTGAAGGTCGCGCCGCTCGCAGAGACCGGCTGCCAGTCCACGAGCAGGACATAAAGATCGTCCTGCAAGGTACTGCGCTGGCCGGGGATGGTCATATTCTGTTGTGAGTCGTAGTAGTAATCAATGCGGGGATTCAACTCGCCCAGATAGCGCCCATCCTTGTAGACTTCGACGACGCCGCGCGTGTAGTTCACGCCCTTGCCAAAATCATCCCACGAAGCGACCTCCTTGTACGCAACCTCGTACCCTGCCAGTGAAAGGGATTCGTTCACCTGCACCGTACCCTGCGTCTCGACCTGGAAGAGTTCGATGCCGAGGATGCCGATTGCCATCAGCATCATGCTGATGTGAATGATGTAGCCGCCGTAGCGTCGGCGGTTGCGGCCGGTCAGGCGGTAGAGCGCGGCGAGGAAACTCTCTCCCTGCGCTCTCTGGCGGGCGCGTGAGGCGCGCCAGAACTCGTACAGTGTAACCAGCAAGACGAGCGCGACGAGGAAGAAACCAATTAAGGCAATTACATTCTGAGTGTATGTGAAAGCAATGACCACCGTAATGATCGTCGCGGCAAGCGCAGGCTTCCACAGCGCGCGGCCAAGAGTCTGCCAGGTGGAATGTCCCCACGCGGAAAGCGGCGCGACCGCCATCAACAGCATCAACGCGGCAAACAGCGGCGCGTTGGCGCGCTCGTAGAACGGCGGGCCGACGGTCACCTTCTGGCCGGTGGCGAGTTCGGAGATGAGCGGGAAGATCACACCCCAGAAGCAGACCACCAGCACGCTCATGAAGAGCAGGTTGTTGAGCAGGAAGAGCGCCTCGCGCGAGAGCAGGGACTTCATCTCGGTCTCGCCGCGCAACATATCCCAGCGGTAGATCACGAGGAGAACCGAAGTAATAAACGTCACGCCGATGAAGATAAAGAAAGCCGGGCCGATGGCGCTCTGGGCGAAGGCATGGACGGAGGACAGCACGCCGGAGCGGGTCAGGAAGGTTCCGAAGACGACCAGGGCGTAGGTCGTGATGATGAGAAGCATGTTCCAGTGTTTGAGCAGGCCGCGCTTCTCCTGGATCATGACCGAGTGCAAAAAGGCCGTGCCGGTCAGCCAGGGCATGAAGGCCGCGATCTCCACCGGGTCCCAGCCCCAGTATCCGCCCCAGCCAAGCACATCGTAGGCCCAGCGCCCGCCCAGCACCAGCCCGAACGAGAGGAACAGCCAGGCCCACAGAGTCCAGCGGCGGGTGATGCGGATCCAGCGGTCATCCGTGCGGCCGGTGATGAGCGCCGCCATGGCAAAGGCATAGGGAATGACAAACGAAACGAAGCCGAGATACAGCATCGGCGGGTGGATGATCATGCCGGGATGGCGAAGCAGCGGATTCAAACCGCGCCCATCCTGCGGGGTGAACAGCACGCCGCCTTCGGGCGCAAACGTGTAGCCTTCGATGCCGTCGAAGGTTTGGTAAAGGCGCGCAAAGGGATTTTCGAAAAAGACATTCAATCCGATGAAAAACGCCAGCGTGACACTGGCCACCACGATCACCCACGGCAGGAACTCGCGGTCGCGGTCCCATTTGCGGAGGGTGACCAGCGAAGTGAACGCGGATAACAGCCACGACCAGAACAACAACGAACCGGCCTGCCCGCCCCACCAGGCCGTGACCTTGAGATATGCAGGCATCGAACGGCTGGTTACTTCATAAACGAACTGCACTTCAAAGTGATTATTGACCAGCAGGTAAATGAGAGCAAGCGCCGAAACGCTTAATAGCGGCCACGTCAGCAGCATGGAACGCCGCGCGCTCTCCACCATCCCCGCGGATTTCGCGACCGCGCCGTACACCGCCGCGCCGACGCTGTAGAGCGCCAGAAGGAACGTCACCGCTAAAATCCCATAACCGAATTCTGCGAGCATGTAATTCTCCTTGCGAATTAAAACCCTAAAGGCTTTACAGACCTTTAGGGTTTCAGCAATACCTACCCAGCCTGCTCAGGCACGGCCTCTTCGTACTTCGTCGGGCATTTGAGCAGGAGTTCCTCCGCGTAGAAGATTCCGTCCGCGCCCAGATGACCGGTCATGATGGCCTGCGCCTCGTGGCGGAGCAGGTCAGGTTTTGGACCGACGTACACAACCTGGATGCGGGAGCGGCTCGGGTCTTCGACCGCCTGATGCAACACCTCGGCCAGTCCGCCCAACGCCTCGATCTCGGCGTTATCGCCCGGCACATGGACGACGGTAAAGGTCAGCGTGAGGGTCTGCGGATCGTAGACAATCGAATCGCCCAGCACCGCGCCGGACAGGCGCAGGTTCTTGTCTACCACGCTGGCGCCTTTGGCGTTGATCTCGTCAACCGTCATGAAATATTCCGCGCTGGCCTGCGTGGACGAGGCGATCAGGTAAACCACCGCGGCCAGAATAAGCAATCCGCCAAGCAAAAATTTTACGCGTCCCATGAAACACCTCCGGGATAATGATAAATACTATGAAACAACGTTATTTTACATGGAGAGATTAATCTCGTGTTAGAAAGGACGCGGACGGATGTCACGAATTTCCCCCGAATTTATCCCAATGGCCTTGTAAATATGGCTCTCTAGTATTTGATGGGGGCGCCCATTGTCACCATTGAGATCACGAAACCCACAGAGAAAACCAAAAGGAAAATCTCCGTGATCTCCGTGTGCTCTGTGGTAAATTGGGTTTCACCCCACTTAATCCCAAAGAACCGTAAATATTACCGTGCTATGCGGCGATCAGGCCGCTGCGAATAGCAAACCGCACCAGTTCCGTGCGCGAGTGCATGTTCAATTTGTGCATGATGCGCTCGCGGTGGCGCGCGATCGTCTTTGGGCTGAGGCCGAGGCGGTCGCCGATCTGATGGTTATTCAACCCCTCGCCTACGAGTTCCAGCACCTGGCGCTCGCGTTCGCTGAGAATCTCCAGCCCGACGACTCTCCCGCCTTCCTCCAAAAACTCGTGAGGCGCCTGCCGCACCAGCCGCTGGTAATCCTCCAAAAGCCAGCGCGCCAGCACCGGCTGTAAATACACCTGCCCGGCGGCCACGGCGCGGATGGCGGCCACCAGTTCCTCCGCGCCAACCTGCTTGGTGATGTAACCCGACGCGCCCGCCGCCAGCATTTCCATGAAAGATTCCTTGTCCTCGTGGACGGTCAACGCAAGGATGAGGCAGTCCGGGCAGGCGGCCTTCAAACGCCGCGTGGCCTCCATACCATCCATGTCGGGCATGGAGATGTCCATTACGATCACATTGGGACACTGCTCCATCGTACGCGCAATCGCTTCCTCCCCATTGCAGGCTTCGGCGATGACCTTGAAATCCGACTGCGACTCGAGATAGGCGCGCAGGCCGGTACGCACCACATCGTGATCGTCAACCAGAATCAATGTGATCGGTTCCATGGACAACCTCCTATTCCTTTCCAAGCAGGAACAGGCAAACCTCTCTACTGATTATTTTATATCCTGCTTGGGGTAAAAAAACAATAGCGTGCGTCACCCCCTTTTGTGATAAATGTCACATATATTGGGATAACTACCCCCTACTCTTCTTGATCAGACTGAAGATTTGCAGACTTCAGCAAGCCCGCATCATTCCGCACTGTTCGGAATAACCGGAAGCAATACCGGGATTGTGATGTCTCACCCAAACTTTTTGAATGTATAATGGACAACATTACCCTGCACGACAGGAGCGTTATTGCATGAAACGAACCCCGCTCTATTTCCTGCCGCTGCTCGCGGGACTTGTGCTGGCCGCGCTGGCCCTGGCCGGTGCCGCCGCGGACGCGGTCTCCGCCGCGCCCGCTCCGGGTCTGCGGCTGGAGGCGAGCGCCAAGAATGAAGAGTGTCTGGTCTGCCACAGTAAAGATGGCATGATCATGCCTGTCGGCGAGGACCAGGTCCTCGTCACGATTGACGGCGCACAGTTCGACGCCTCCGCGCACGGCGCGAACGCCGTCGCCTGCACCGATTGCCATGTAGACATTGACGGCTTCCCGCACCCCGATTATGCCAAGGAGAGCCTGCGGGAGTTTAATTTCTCGCTGTACGAAGCAACGAAATCCGCCTGCCAAAGTTGTCACGCCGAAGAGGCCGGGCGGGCGATGAACAGCGTCCACGAACAGACGCTGGCCGTAGGCAATCACAACGCGGCCATGTGCGCCGACTGCCACAACCCGCATTACGCCGAGAGCGCGGCCGGCCGCGAGGAAGTGCCCGACGTATGCGCCCGCTGTCACAGCGAGATCGCCGCAGAATACAAGGAAAGCGTGCACGGCGAAGCCCTCCTGGCGGAGGCCAATCCCGATGTGCCCAACTGCATCGTCTGTCACGGCACGCACGACATCGTTGACCCGCGCACCGTAGAGTTCCGCAACAACATTCCCTTGCTGTGCGCCCAATGCCACACCGACGCGTCCATCATGGACAAATATGGCCTCTCGACCAATGTGCTGAATTCATACGTCACCGACTTCCACGGCACCACGGTGACGCTCTTCGAGCAGACCTCGCCCGACCTGCCAACCAACAAGCCCGTCTGCACCGACTGCCACGGCACACACACCATCGCCAAGACCGACGATCCGCAGACCGGCATCGCGTTGAAGACCAATCTGCTGGCGCAATGCCAGCGCTGTCACCCCGGCGCGACCGAAAACTTTCCCGACGCGTGGATGAGTCATTACGACGCCAGCCCACAGAATTTCCCGCTCGTGTATTATGTCAATCTGTTCTATAAGTTCTTCATCCCGGCGGTGATCGGCGGCATGCTGGTCTTCGTCATTACCGATATCTTCCGCCGCGCCATCGAACGCCGGAAAGGAGCCGCGCACAAATGACCGACAAAACCGCTCCTGCCAGAGAAACCCGGCGCAATTACGTGCGTTTCACACTTGCCCAGCGGGTCGAGCACCTCGTCATGCTGCTTTCGTTCACCACACTGGGACTGACCGGACTCCCACAGAAATTCGCAACCAGCCCCGTCTCCCAATCTATCGTCAATTTCCTGGGCGGCATCGAGACCCTGCGCACGATCCACCACGTCGCGGCCACCGTCATGATGCTTGGCACGATCTATCACATCATCGTCGTCGGATACAAGATCTTCGTCCTGCGCACGCGCTTGACCATGCTGCCATCCTTCCAGGATGTGAAAGACGCACTCCAGGCGCTTCTTTATAACATCGGTCTCCGAAGGTCCCGCCCACAGATGGGACGCTACACCTTCGAGGAAAAAGCCGAATACTGGGCCTTCGTGTGGGGCGCGGTGGTCATGGGCTTCACCGGCTTCTTGATGTGGAATCCGGTCACCGCTACCAAGTATCTGCCGGGCGATTTCGTCCCGGCCGCCAAGGCCGCACACGGCGGCGAAGCCCTGCTGGCCGTGCTGGCCATCATCGTCTGGCACATGTACGGCGTTCACCTCAAGCACTTCAACAAGGCCATGTGGACCGGCCGCCTGACCGAAGAGGAGATGCTGCGCGAGCATCCGCTCGAACTGGCCGACATCAAGGCAGGCATCGCCGAGCGCCCGCTGGACCCGGTCACTGTGCGCAAGCGCCAGCGCGTCTACATCCCCGTCGCATCCGTTCTGACCCTGGTCATGCTCTTCGGCGTCTATGGATTCGTCAATGCCGAACAGACCGCGCTCACCACCATCCCGCCCCGCGAGGACGTCGTGGAGGTCTTCGTCCCCCAGACGCCCACGCCCCTCCCGACGCGCGTACCGACATCCACTCCCACAGCCGTTCCACCCACAGCAACGCCCTCTACCGGCAGCGCGGCCGCCGAGCCTCCTGCCGCGGCCGGGCCGACCTGGAACAACGGAATCGGCGCGCTGTTCGCGGGTAAATGCCTCGCCTGTCATGGCGCGAGCGCAAGCGGCGGGCTGAATCTCACCACCTACGCGGATGCGATCAAAGGCGGCGCGAACGGTGCGTTCTTCGCGGCTGGCGATTCGGCCGGCAGTTTAATCGTCACCAAGTTCGAGAGCGGAGCACATCCCTACGCGACGCTCACGGAAGAAGAACTTGCCCTCATCAAGGCTTGGATCAACGCCGGGGCGGGCGAGTAAGAGCCTGTTTATCAACCAGCATCCCCGCCGCAGGGGACGGCGGCTGAAACATTATTCGGAATCAAAACGAGCCGTCTCGATTGAGACGGCTCGTCCGATTCTCATCGGAACATTAGACCGGCACCGTTTCAGAGGCCTGGATCGTCACCGTTTCGTGCTCCTCTTCCGTCACGCGGTGGTCCACCACCTTCAGATAGCGAACGCCCAGCGAGAAGGCGGTCAAACCGAAGGCGATCACGCCGAAGCCCGCCAGGAACTCGATCAACGAGGGCGCATATGAGGCGTAAGCTACCACAGGTTCTCCCGGCAGATATGAGAGCACGATCAACAGGCCGGATAGATTCGTATCCCAGCGATAAGCCACCACCCCGCCGACCACCATGAGCAGGGCCGCCATCCGCCAGAAGGCATGCTGGCGCGTGCGCGTATTGAGCAACAGAATCATCGGGACCAATGCGCCGACCAAAATCTCGCCAAACCAGAAGTTGAACGAGAGCGGACCTTTGGTGATCAAATCCAATCCTTCGGTGCGGCCGGGCTGATACGTGTAAGTCATCGCCAGCCAGTCCCAGGCGCGGAAGTACAGGTAACCGACCAGCGCCCAGCCCACGAAATGCGCCAGCCGTTCGATCAACGCATCGTTGACCCGGGCTTTCGGGGTCAGCCGCGCCGACAGCATCGAGGCAAAGAGCGTCAGCGAAATGCCGCCCACGATGGCCGAGAACATGAACAGCACCGCCATCTCCGGCTTGTACCAGAAGGGCCGCGCCTTGAGCACACCGTACACCGCGCCCAGCGAGGACTGATGCAGCATCGAAAGCCCAAGACCGGCGATGGCGAGGTAGGGTGCGTAATGATGAACATGACTCATCCTCCCGGCCAGTTTGGGAAAGCGCGCCTTCAGCCATTCGAAGTTGGCGATGATAGGCAGCGACTCGAGCACCAGCACAGTCAGGTAAAGAACCACGCACATGGTCACTTCCCAGAGCAGGGAGTGCTTGTTCCAGTAAACGACAGCGTGCCAGAAACGGTCCGGGCGGCCGATGTCGAGCAGGAGCGAAAGCATGGCCATGCTGTAACCGATCAAGCCAATGAAAGTCGCTGTGCGGGCGACCGGTTGATAACGCTTGAGGCCGATCAGATACACCGCGGCGCACAGGCTGAACGCACCCGCGCTCAGTGCAATGGATGACAGGTCAATCGTAATCCACAGGCCCCACGGAACGCGGTCGCTCAAGTTGGTGAGCGAGAGGCCTTTCCAGAATACAAGCAGCCCGGCGATCAGCCCGCTCAGCAGAAACAGGCCGAGAATGCCAAGCCAGATGGTCCAGGTATTGGTGGTGATTTTGGCGCGCAGTCTCGGGATCATGACTCTACCTCCATCTCCTTCGGATCGGCGGGCAGATAATAAACGCGCGGGCCGGTACCCAGGTCGTCTCTCAGACGATACGAGGGGTGCTCGCGCAGGATCTTGCTGACGGCCGACTCGGGGTCATTCAGGTCGCCGAAGAGGCGCACCCCGGTCGGGCAGGCCACGCAGCAGGCCGGGGTGGCGTCTGCATCCACGCCGGGGACGAGACCGAGTTCGAGGCCGCGGTCAATGCGCTGATAGCAGAAGGCGCATTTTTCGACCACACCCCGCGGCCGCCGCTCGACCTCGGGCTGGCCCCATTCGGGAACAGCCGGGTTCTCGCCCTCGAAGGCGGTCCAGTTGAAGGAACGCGCTTCGTAGGGGCAGGCCACCTCACAGTAGCGGCAACCGATACAGCGGTCATAATCCATCATCACGATGCCGTCCGGGCGATAGTAACTCGCGCCGACCGGGCATACATCCACACACGGCGCTTTGGCACATTGCATGCACGGTCTAGGCAGGAAGATCTGCTTGCCGTCCAGCGTCCCTGTCTGCAGGACATGATTCCACTCGATCTCGGGGGAAACATCGTTGTGGGCTTTGCAGGCCAGGGTGCAAAAATCGCAGCCAGTGCACTTGGATTGGTCAATGACCATGGCCCATTGATGCGGGCCGGCTTCCACCGAGCCCGAGGCCTCGGCCGGGCGGATCATGCGCGATCCGGCGGCCACGGCCACACCGACCGCACCGAGTTTGAGGAAATCGCGGCGGGAGAGGGTTTCGTCGGTCATGTCACTTCTCCTCATCGTCTGTGTGAGAATGCTGCCGGGCCTCGACCACGCGGCGATAGAAGCGCTCCAGCCACGGGGCCAGCACCATGCCTGCCGCCAGGCCGACCAGGCCGGCGAGTCCGGCGAAGCCAAGCGGGCTGACCGGCTGAGGTTCCGGCGTGACCGTGGCATCCTGGTTCACGGAGGCGTCGGTCATAGAAGTTGGAGCGCCTTCAGCAGAAGTATCGGCGGCGCCGGCGGCTTGCGTCGGGCCGTGCATCTGCTCGGCATGGCAGGAATTACATGTGTCCAGGCTTGCCTGGAAAGAGTGATCGGGGACGGTGTGAGCATCGCGATTTTCCATATGCTGTACATGACATTGCACACAGGAAATGCCCTGCTTATGATGCGACGAATACGGGAAGTTCATGCTGGCTTCCTTGTGGCAGGTGATGCACAACTGGGAAGCGTCCTCGTACCGCAATGTGCCGTCCTCGGCTTTTACGGTCTTGACGGCGGCAGTGTGCGGATCGTGGCAGACCACGCAGTCCATGCCGCGCTGGAAATGGGTGCTGCCCTGCCACTCCTCCCAGCCGAAGCGCGTATCGCTGTGGCACTGTCCGCACAGGTTGCTGGTGCGGTCCACCGGCATCGGGCTGTTGGGATGGTCCGCGGCCACCGGGCTGTGGCAGGCCTCACAGGTGACACCGTCGGCCCTCCACGAGGCTGTGGCGGGATCGTAGCCGGTCACATGGCAGACGAGACAGGCGCCCGGCTTCCCCTGGTTGGCCCACTCCTGCTGAAACTTCGGATCGTCGGCGGCCTGTCCGTGCAAACCATTTTCCCAGGTTGCATGGAATTGTTGATGGCATAGGGAACAATCGGGCGCCGCCTGCGGAGCGGGAGGTGTACTCTCCTGGGCCTGGGCAATGACAAGCGTAATGCCCGCGGCCAGCAGGGCACATACCAGGGCAATGATGATTCTTTCGAAGCGTGAAAACATTGTTACATCTCCTCGTTAATGTGAATAGGCATGAGTGACAGGCACTGGCGGGGCCTGGAGAAAGACCTTGCAGGTGAGACATTGTTCGTCCAGGTAGCCATTGTTCAGGCGGTGAACCTGCCAGCATGGCAGAGATGAAGCAGGTGCAGGGCAATTCTCCATCGCCTCGGCATTGCATTGATTGATCTCCCAGCAATGAGGCTTTTTAGCGGCGGGCAGGGGCAACTGCTCGGCCTCTTTCTGCCAGCGCGCATCAATCTTTCTAAGGATCATGATGGCGATCAGGGTGATGCCGATGGGAATCGCAAGCCGTATTACCAGGCCGGTCAAAACGGCATACAGCGAATTCATGGTATCCATGAGTTCCTCACAGTCTCAACCAGTAGTTGGTCTCATGACGGTGGATCCACTCACCGATCAGGAGCAGCACCCCAAACGGAAGAACGATGCGGGTGACGAACAGGGTGAGCATCACTTCAATTCCGTACATGGCAATCTCCTTTCTTTATCCATCCTTAGTTTAGGGGAAAGGCCATGCGGAGTAAATTCGGGCTATTCCCCATCTTTTCGACCAGCCTCGGTAATCATCCCATAAAATTACATGGGGAAATTCCCCTATTCCGCCAGTCATCCCCCCTTATCCCTTTGGGGTATAATCCCGATGCTGGGGGTCTTTTTTAGGGAAGACCAATGTGGCATTCATCGTAAAACCTGACAACTGACTTTGTGATTGATGACACATGTCATAGAAAAAACTAGGGCAAAGTTGTAATATTAAGCATGAATTAATAAACCTACCCATCTAATCCAATTTACGATGGACGGAGGTGAAGCGATCCGAGACATGCAATTTACAAATCGACTCGATCCTACATTTAAGGAGAATGCCATGTCACAAAAGACAATTTTGCTCACAGCAGGCATCGTGTTGGTTTTGCTTGCCTTGGCTTCTTGTACGGGCCCCGCTGGTCCGCAGGGACCCCAAGGTGAGCCGGGTCCGGCCGGGCCCGCCGGACCGGCGGGTGGGGCCGTCGGCGCGGAATACGTCGGTTCCGCTACGTGCTCCGAATGCCACGAGGCCTTGTACAACACGTTCATGATGTCCGGCCATCCGTGGAAACTGAACAAAGTGGTGGACGGTCAACAACCTTCCTATCCCTTCGCCGAGGAGAACGGCGACCTGCAATTGCCCGAAGGCTACACTTGGGATGACATCTCGTATGTCATTGGCGGCTATAAGTGGAAGGCCCGCTTCATGGACCAGAACGGCTTCATCATCACTGCCCCCAAGGGCGAAGCCCCGGACGCCGAGAAGCACAAGGACTACCTCAACCAGTGGAACTATGCCAACGATTATGTTGGCAAGGACGCTGGCTGGGTGACCTATAATTCCGGCAAAACCACCAAGGATCAGCCCGGCTTGGTATATGATTGCGGCACCTGCCATACCACCGGCTACTCAGCCTGGCCGCCCGACGCTCACCAGGACGACATGCCCGGCATCAAGGGTACCTGGGCCGAACCGGGCATCCAGTGCGAGGCCTGCCATGGACCCGGCAGCCTGCACGCCAGCGACCCGCACGGCTTCCGCATGGGAGTGGAGCGCTCCTCCGCCTTGTGCGGTGAGTGCCACGATCGTGGCGCGCAGGAATTTGTGGATGCATCGAAGGGCTTCATCGAGCATCACGAGCAGTACGAGGAGCTCTTCCAGTCCAAGCACATCACTATTGACTGCGTTGTCTGCCACGACCCGCACGCTGGTGTCGAACAGCTGCGTCAGGCTGGAAAGCCCACCACCCGCACCCGATGCGAAAACTGTCACTTCAAAGAGGCGCAGAATCGTTCGAGCATGACAAGCCTCGCCTGCGTGGACTGCCACATGCCCTTCGTTGGCAAGAGCGCCTGGGGCAATGCCGATACCTTCCGCGGCGATGTGCGCACGCACCTCATGGCGATTGACGTGACCACCTTCGAGCAGTTCTACACCGTCACGCAGGCGGACGGCACAGAGAAGACCTACTCTCTCTCTCAACTCGGCCTGAACTTCGCCTGCAAGTCCTGCCATGGGCCTTCGGGCATCATGCCATTGGATGACGCTGTTCTTCAAGAGGAGGCAACGGGTTACCATACCCCTGAATAGCCCATTTCAATCACCCACTGCGTGGATTTTCACGCGTCATTCGTGGGGCGGGATCCATTCCTGCCCCACGAATCATAAAGAGCGCCCAAAGGATCAGGAGACACAATGTCCTTCAAGGAATCCCTCCGAAATTTTTTCGTTCCGCCTGCAGGCTCGCCGCGCTGGCGAGTCATCCTTGCATTCGCGGCTCTGGCGGTCATTTTCATAATCGCGCTGGCAGGTACAACCTATGGCTGGGACTATACCAATTCCCCGAAATTCTGCGGCACCACCTGCCATACCATGCCGCCGCAGAATGCCGTATATCTTGAGTCACCACACGCCAATGTCTATTGTACTGAATGTCATATTGGACGCGCCTTCGTGGGGGAACAATTCGCACGCAAGTCCGAAGACCTGCGTGAGATCTACGCGATGGTCTTTCATACCTACGAATTCCCCATTCGCGCAACGCGTTCCCGCCCCGCGCTGGAGACCTGCGAAAAGTGCCATTTGCCCGAAACCTTCTCGGACGACAGCCTGCGCGTGATTACCCACTTCGGCGATGAGGCCAGCAACCCTGCAACCAGCATCTATCTGGTCATGAAGACCGGCGGGGGGACGCGACGTCAGGGTCTGGGGCGCGGCATCCACTGGCATATCGAAAATCCTGTTTACTACTATGCCGCGGATGTCCAGAATCAGACGATTCCATATGTCCGCGTGGTGAACGCAGACGGTTCGTACACCGAGTACACGGACATCGAGTCTGGATTCGACGCGGCGGCCCTGGACGAAAGCCTGCTCAAGCAAATGGACTGCATCACCTGCCATAACCGCGTCACACACGACTTTGCCCCTCCCAGCGTTTCTGTGGACGATGCCATGGCGCGCGGCCTGATCAGCCCGGACATCCCCGACATCCATGCGAAGGCGGTCGAGGTACTCACCGCCGCACACGCCACCCGCGACGATGCCATGCAGGCCATTGACGACTTGGAGAACTACTACAAGGCCACGGACTACTATACCGGTCGCGAAGAGCAGGTCAGTCCGGCGATTCAAACACTGAAAGATATTTATGACCACACGATCTTTCCGGACCAGAAAGTGGACTGGACCACCCATCCCAACAACCTCGGTCACGTCAACGCCCCGGGCTGTTTCCGCTGCCACGACGGCGGGCACCTCACCGCGGAAAACGAGGCTATTCGCCTCGAATGTAACCTGTGTCACTCCATCCCGGTTGTAACGACCGAGGACAATTTCGTCGCCGCGATCGAAATCAGCCGCGGGCCGGAGCCAGAATCGCATCTCAACCCGAACTGGATCAGCCTCCACAACCAAGTCTTCGATGCAACCTGCTCCAACTGCCACAAAACCGACGACCCGGGCGGCACCAGCAACACCTCCTTCTGCTCCAACAGCGCCTGCCATGGCAGCGTCTACACCTACGCGGGCTTCGACGCGCCCAAATTGAGGGAAGTCCTGCAATCGCAAATTCCCACCCCCGCCCCGACGGAAGTCCTGCCATCAGTTCCCGATTCCCTCACCTTCGATAATTACATCGGCGCGCTGTTTGCTTCAAAGTGCACGGTATGTCACGGTGCAAGCCCATCCGCAGGGCTTAGTTTCCTCACCTACGCGGACGCGCTGAAGGGAAGCACGAACGGCCCCGTGATCGTACCCGGCGACAGCGCCAACAGTCTCGTTATTCAGGTGCAAAGCGGAAATCACTTCGCCAACTTTTCCGCGGAGGACCTGGAACTGCTCAGGCAATGGATTGACGCAGGAGCACCCGAAAACTGAAGTAACTTGGATGAATCAAATAGGCGGACGCGTTGCGTCCGCCTTCTCTTTATGGAGTCCAAAATTTGGAGCCTTTGGACTCTTCAACAACCAAAAACTATCAAGCCTTAATAATCCCCTTTCGGATCGCGTAACGCACCAATTCCACCCGCGAGTGCAGATTAAGTTTTCGCATGATGTTCTCGCGGTGACGTTCCACCGTCTTTGGGCTGATCACCAGCGCGGCGGCAATCTCGTCGTTGCTGGCGCCATCGGCCAGATGTGACAGCACCTCCTGTTCGCGCTCCGTCAATTCGCTCAGAGTGGATTTGGTCTCGGCCTCGCGCTCCTGAGTCAGGTAATCCTTCACCAGCAATTTTGCCAGTGACGGATATAGGTACACCTCGCCTGCGGCGGCGGCGCGGATGGCGGTCAGCAGTTCCTCCGGAGCGGCGCGCTTGGGGACATATCCCGACGCGCCCGCCTCCAGCATCTTGAAGAAATATTCCTCATCTTCGTGGATGGTCAATGCAACGACGAAAATTTTAGGGAATTTGGATTTGATTTGACGCGCGGCCTCGATGCCGGTCATATCCGGCAGGCCGATGTCCATCAGGATCACATCGGGACTCGAGTCTGCCGCGGCCCGAACAGCCTCCTCCCCACTGCCAGCCTCTCCAACGATCTCTACATCTTTTTCGTTGCTGAGAAGCATCTTCAGCCCCGAACGGACCACCGCGTGGTCATCCACCAGCAACAGGCGGATTGTCATCCTCTGCCTCACTTTCCGTTGGATGGTATGGCACCGACGCCGCGACCAGCGTCCCGCGCCCGGGCCGCGACTGGACCGAAACAGTCCCTCCCAGCAACGCGGCGCGCTCCTGCATCCCGGCCAGTCCCAGCGAGGGGCGGCTGGCCTGGCGCGCCCGCACCCCATCGGGATCGAACCCTATTCCATTATCACGAATATCAACATCAATCTTTTCGGGTTTGAAAGCCAGTTGGATGTGCACCGTGTCTGCCTGTGAATGTTTTTGTATATTGTTCAACGCTTCCTGCACGATGCGAAACACGGCGATCTTGACCGCTTCGGAGATCGGCTTCTCTTCGCCGTAAATATCCACGCGGATCTTCGGGCCGCCGCGTTCCTGCACCTTGCCCGTATACCAGCGCAGAGCGGCGGACAAACCCAGGTCGTCGAGGTGCGAAGGACGAAGGTCCGCGATCAGGCGTTGGAGTTCACTGAGCGAATCCGCAGTGAGGCCTTCCAACCGGCGCAAGGTCTCGGCGGCCTGTTGCGGGTTCCGGGTCAGGGCGGTGGAGAGGCCTCTTAAACCGAGCCCGATCGCGGTCAAGGATTGGCCCGTCTCGTCGTGCAGGTCCCGCGCGATGCGCTGACGTTCCGCCTCCTGCGCGGACACGACGCGGCGATACAGTTCCCCGCGCTGGGCCTCGCGCTGCTCCGCCTCCTGCAAACGGGCGGTCTGTAACTCAGCGATCTTGCGGTCGGTCTCCACCTGAAAGGCGCGCAGAAACCGTATGACAAAGAAGGATGCCGCACTGGCCGAAAAGGCGCGGAAGATTTGAACCTGAAAACCGAACAAGGCCTGGAACAGATCCTGATTGATGAAATTCGAGGGGGGCAGAGGACTGGCAATTGCAAAGACCTGGCCCACCAGCCCATACCACACAAAGGAAATTGCGGCCCACAAACTATCCTGCCCAAAGCGGACCAAGCCTGCATGGCGGAAGGCGCGTTGCTGAGACACCAATCCCACCGCGGCCAATGCACTCGCAGGGATGGCAAGGGCATAGCGCGTCCACACATCGGCAACGGATAACATATCGAGCGGGCTGTACTTACCGCTGAAATTGGCCAGTCCGAAAACCCAGATCGTCTCCAGTCCCAATGGAACGATCAGGCTGACGCGCTGGGCGGTGCCACTCCAGGCCAGCAGGAAACTGCCGAAAGCCGCCAGTGACAAAAATGAAAAGGCCAGCAATGCAAGGCGGGATCCCACCAATGCATAATGGCTCGTGTGACCGAGTTGATTGAGGATTTGCTCGAACATCCCCAGCCATTCAGTGACCGCGTGTACGAGGCCGAACCCCGCCAGCGGACGCAAAGCCTTGCGCAGGCGCTCGTCGGAGGAACGCCCGCCTTCCAGGGCCACCAGCAGTCCCATGCTAAAGAACGCCAGTCCATATAAAAAGTAAACGACGATGGTGGTGATCATCTCTGACGTGCCGCGACCGCAGAGGCGCTAGTCGTCGGTCTCCACGCGCAGACGCGAGCCGCACGAACGACAGAAGCGGTCACCGGGGCGGGCACGCTGTCCGCATTGATGACAGTACACCTGGCTGTCGCCGCCCTCCTCCGCGGGCTTCCGATGGCGCGGGCGGGGACGAACCTGCCGCAAGCGATCCCCGCGCGCCAGATAGAGCAGGCCGACTGCAACCAGGACCAGGCCGATGGAGCCGATGATCCACGGCATGAATGTCTCGACGGAGATGCGGCCCGACGTGGTTTCGTCCACCTCCTGCGAGGGACGGATATTGCTGCCTGCCACGTTCAGGACATCGCTGGACTTGTCGTAATCCACAACGATGGTCAACGGCGAGCCGGCCGGCAGGGCGCTGAACGTGGCGGCGCGGTAGACAAATCCGTACTCATCCTGCGAGACCTCATTCAGCGGCGGGTCGGTGTTGACGTTGCGCGAATCAAGCGGCTGTTTCAAATCCACCCGCAAGATGGAGGCGGCATAACTGCCGTCCCATTGAAAGACGAAATGGCGATGTTCGCCCTCCCTCTCGTAAGGTTGATAGAACTCGACCCGGTAGAAGAACTCCGTTGAACTCGCGGTAAAAACGATGATCTGCGTGCCGCCTTTGTCGGCCGTCTCGTAGGGAACAACCACCAGCCCGCCCTGCTCTTCGCGCGCCACCGCGTTCAGGTCCGCCCCGGGCGGGAGGGGAATCTCCATCTGCACAGGCACCGGGCTTTCCTCTGCGAGTTTCAGATCGTAGATGACCAGTACGCTCGGCCGATCTTCCTCGGGCTGTAACTGGACCGAAAGGATTTCCAGGCTCGGCCTGCCCTGGGCGTGCGCCGCGACATGTACCGCCAGTAGAAGGAAAATGGCAAGCACGGGGAACCACTTGCGCATGGGTAGCCTCCGGGTGTGGTTTTACTTAATATACCATGCAACAATTGGGGTATATGGCACATTAAACGCACAAGACGCGCGGAAGAATGTCACCCCACTGACCGAATTCAAGCCGACGCAGGAGCGATGGCCTGTACCAAGTGCCAGCACACGCGGTTGACCGGCGTGGGCACACCGTGATGGTCGCCGGCGCGCGCCACCGCGCCGCAGATGGCGTCAATCTCGGTAGGCGCGCCGCGGCGCACGTCCTGGAGCATGGACGAATGGTTGGCCGCCGTCTTCTGCGCAACCGATTCCGCCGCCGCGGCGGGGTCCTCGAACGGCAGGCGGACGCGTTGCGCGGCGGCGACGGCCGCGGCCTCCTCGGCCAGCGCGTTCATCAACGTGCGCGCCGCGGGCCGCCTGAGCAGTTCGCCGTTCGGCACGCGCAGCAACGCAGTCAACGGATTGATGGCCGCGTTGATCACCAGTTTGCCCCACACCAGCGGCTCGGCCCGCTCGACGATTTCGAGGTTGAAGCGCGCCGCGCGCAGGAGGTCTTCGATGGGTTCGAGGCGTGGGTGCATCTGGATGGATACCGTCCCCTCGCCCCCTGCGCGGGCGAGGCCGGGACCCAGCAGGGTCGCGCCGGTGGTCGTCACGCCAAGGGCCACGCGTTCGCGTCCCAGCGCGGCGGCCAGGACCTCGTCGTTGCCGAGGCCGTTCTGGAGCGTCACCGCCAGCCCGTCGTCCGCGACACAGTCCGCCAGTTGACGCGCGGCGCGTTCGGTCTGCCAGGCCTTGACCAGCACGAGCGCGGCTTTCTCCCCGCGCGCTACAGAGGAATCGTTGGTCACCTGCACGCGGGATTTCAGTTCGCGGCCCCCGCCGTTCACCAGACGCGCGCCGTCGCGGCGCAGGGCATCCAGTCCTGCCTCCCACGTCCCGAGCATGGTCACCTGCGCGCCCGCCGCGCCCAGCCGCGCCGCGAACAGCGTGGCCAACGCTCCCGTGCCGACAATCAAAATGTTTTCGTTCATAATCTCACCGCGAAGAGAAGAAGGTCGCGAAGGGCAATTCAACTTCGCGAAGTTAATCCTTCTTCGCGTCCTTTGCATCTTCGCGGTTTAATTCGGCAATCAACGCGTCCCATTCATCGTCAGCCATCGTCACCGTGTGCTCGGCCGCGGGGAATTGGCGCGCCTGCACTTCGGCAATGTATTCGCCAAAGGCGCGTTGCATCTCGCCATGCAAGTCCGCGTACTTCTTGACGAATTTCGGTGTGAAGCGATCGAACAGACCGAGCAGGTCGTGCGTGACCAGCACCTGCCCGTCACAGCCAACGCCCGCGCCGATGCCGATGGTGGGGATGGTAAGTCTTTGCGAAATGAGTTCCGCCAGCCGCGCGGGAACGGATTCGAGCACGAGACTGAAACAGCCCGCCTCTTCCAGCAGGAGCGCGTCTTCGAGCAGGCGTTTGGCCGCGGAAGCGGTCTTTCCCTGCGGGCGAAAGCCTCCGAGTTGGTGCACGGACTGCGGCGTGAGGCCGAGGTGTCCCATCACGGGAATCCCCGCGCCGACGATAGCGCGGACGGCGTCGAGGCGTTCGCGTCCGCCCTCCAGTTTGACCGCGTCCATGCCCGCCTGCTGGAGGAAACGTCCCGCGTTGCGCACCGCCTCCTCGACCGAAACCTGGTACGACATAAAGGGCATGTCGCCGATCAACAGCGCGGTCCTCGCGCCGCGCGCCACGGCGCGGCTGTGATGCAGCATCTCTTCCATCGTAACGGGAAGCGTGTTTTCGTAACCCAGCACCACCATGCCGAGCGAATCGCCCACGAGGATCGCGTCCACCCCGGCGTGATCCATGGCCAGGGCGGTCGGATAATCGTAGGCCGTCAGCATGGTGATCGGCTCGCCGCGCTCTTTCTTCTGGCGTAACGTGAGCGTGGTCACTTTTTTGCGCGCCGGCGCAGTGACGGAAACAGAAACAGGGGAAACACTAACGGTAGTCATGGTACCCTCCGAAACGGTAGAGTCCGCTCTGACCTCCCCCTGGTTGGTCAGGCTTTTGTTGTTTTTCTTCCTCGCCGTCGCGTTCGTGTGAAGCAGATACGCGCGGCACTCTGATTATTCCACAAAACCAGAATTGCGGCAATTGCTGTTTTGCTCTATAATTTTATCGAAATAGACTCTCGAAAACTATCAGGGAGTAAGTAGAATCCAAAGCATTATTATCATTGCGAGCCCCATCGCGCTGAGCGGAGGACGAAGCGGGGGCTAAGCAATGACAGCGATAAGGAGAATCGCATGAAACGCATGCTTGGTTTTCTGATCGGCATCGTGGTCGGCGCGCTGGTCGGTTCGACGGTGGCCCTGCTGATGGCGCCCGAATCGGGCGAGGGACTGCGCAACAAGATCCGCGAGCGCGGCGCGAACTTCTTCAGCGAGGTGCGCCAGGCGGCCGATTCGCGCCGCATCGAACTTCAGCATCGCATCGAGTCTCTGCGCGCGCCGAGGGCGTAAAACAAAAAATGTAAAACGCGGGCAATTACGTTTTACGTTTTATATCTTTGTAGAATTCCTCGACCCTCGCCATGCAACGCGCGTACTCGGCGCGTTCGGCGATGATCGCTTCATTCCGACCTGCGGCCTGTTTCCGCAGGTCTTCATTTTCCAAGGCTGACAAAATCGCCTCCGCCAGCGCGGACGGGTCGCCCGCGTCCGCCAGCAGGCCGTTGACTCCGGGCGTGATCCATTCGCGGATGGATTCGAGATCGCCTGCGACGGGGAAACAGCCGCAGGCCATGCCCTCGAGCAGGGTGTTTGGAGTCCCATCGTGAATGGACGGCGAGACGATGACCTGCGCGCCGCGATACACCTCGGCCATCTCCGCGTGCGGACGCGGCGCGAGCAATTCCACCGAGCCGCCGACATCTAATTTGTGAATCCAATTCAAAGCCTCGGCCTGTCCTGCCATCGAAGCGCAGACGAATTTCGCCTCGGGGCGTTTCGCCAGCACGAGCGGGATGGCGCGGAAGAACGTGTCGTTGCGCACGTAGGCGCGGAAGCCGCGCGGATTGAAGATAACAGGTTGTTTGACTGGCTCTTTCGGCAGGAAGAAAATGTCTGTGCGAATCCCGCCGTTGCCCGGCGCGACCAGCGCCGGCGCGTCGGCGCGCAGACCCCACTCGCGCGCCAGGCGGATGTCGCGCGCACAGTCTGCGTGCAGGGCATCGGTCACTTGCATCGCCCAGCGCGTATGATGGCGCATCAACGGCGTGGACGGCGCGTGCAGGGTGAAGTCGTTGCCCCACACGGAAATGACCAGAGGGACTTGCAGTCCCGCGTTGGCGGCCAGCATCCCCTCATAGGGAATCCGAAGCGCGTGGACGAGGTCGGGCTGGACGTGCGCCACAAATTCGGCAAGCCGTTTGCCCGCGCGCGGCAGGGTCAACGGGCCGAGCCAATGGCGGAGGGCGGTCCGCAGTTTGATGAGACGCGCGTCCGCGGCGCGGTTGGCGGGACCCGGTCGGGAGGTTTGAGTCCCGCTGAAAGCAACGGGAACAACCTCAAATCCCGCGAGACCCGGCGGCGGGTCGCAGGCGAAGGTCGAGGCGAGATAGACCTCGTCGCCGCGCTCGATCCAGTATCGAATCCAATTGAGGGCAATCGGGGAACGGCCGTCGGCTGCGAAGAGTAGTCGCATACGGTGAATATACCACAGCGATTTTATTGCCGATTAAAACGAGGCGTACTATAATTCAAGCATGAGCGCGGCGCGCATTCTGATCGTCGAAGACAATGTGGATAATTTTCAACTCGTGCGTTTCCTGCTGGAACGCGCCGGTTATGAGGTGCTCTCGGCCGCCAACGGCCGCGAGGGGATCGCAATGGCCAGGCAGGAAAAGCCCGACCTGATCCTGATGGATCTTTCGATGCCCGAAATGGACGGGTGGGCCGCCACCGAAGCGCTCAAATCGGACATGGAGACGCGCCGCATCCCCGTCCTGGCGTTGACGGCGCACACCCTGCCCGGCGACCGCAAACGGGCGGTGGAGGCAGGCTGTGACGGTTACATCTCCAAGCCGATCAACGTGGCCGCCTTCCAGAAGACGGTGGCCGGGATGCTGGCCGAAAAGAAAAGAGCGTGATTTCGGGCGGCCGGCAGGCCGTCATTTCGTTGTGGTATATTTGGGCGGTATGCGTTTCACCTTTCACAATGAGCGAGGATAAAAAATGAAACAAATCTGTGTCATCGGCGTGGGCTACGTGGGGATCGTCACCGGGGCCTGTTTCGCCGACCTGGGGAACCGCGTCGTGGCGCTGGACGTGAACGAACAACGCATTGCCAATCTCAAAAAAGGCATCATGCCCATTTACGAGCCGGGGCTGGACGAACTGGTCAAGCGCAACGTGAAGGCCGGGAGGCTTTCGTTCACCGCATCTTACAAGGAGGCCCTGCAAGGATGCGAATATGCCTTTATCGCGGTGGGCACCCCCTCCGGAGTCAACGGCGAGGCGGACTTGCAGTACGTGGCTGCGGCGGCGCGCTCGATCGCGGAAAACATGACCGCGCCGCTGATCATCATCAACAAATCCACGGTTCCCATCGGAACCGGGGACTGGGTGGCCGATATTGTGAAGGGCGCCCAGCCCAGACCCATCCCGTTTTCGGTCGTCTCGTGCCCGGAGTTCCTGCGCGAAGGCTCGGCCATCGGCGATTTCATGAATCCGCACCGCACCGTCATCGGCTCGCTGGACCGGGACGCGGCCAACAAGGTGGCGCACCTGCACCTGCCCCTGCGCGCCCCCATCGTCATCACCGACCTGCGTACCGCGGAAATGATCAAATATGCCAGCAACGCCTTCCTCGCGACGAAGATCTCGTTCATCAACGAACTGGCCGACCTGTGCGAACTGGTCGGCGCGGACGTGAAGGAGGTGGCCGCGGGCATGGGCTACGACGCGCGCATCGGCAAGCATTTCCTCGATGCCGGCCTGGGCTGGGGCGGCTCGTGCTTCCCGAAGGATGTGGAGGCGCTGGCCTTCATGGCGAAAGAGAAGAATCTCGAAGTGCAAATCCTCGACGCGGTGATGAAGGTCAATTACGAACGCCGCATGGCGGCCGTCCGCCGCACAGAGGCAATGCTGGACGGCTCGCTGAAAGGCAAGACCGTCGGCCTGCTCGGCCTGGCCTTCAAAGAGAATACGGACGACATGCGCGACGCGCCGTCCATTGACATCGCCCGCGAATTGATCGAATCCGGGGCAAAAGTGCGCGGGTACGATCCCGTGGCGTTCGAGACCGCCCGCCCGCATATGCCTGCTGTGGAAATTGTGGACGACCCGTATAAAATGGCCGAGGGGTGCGACGCGCTCATCGTGGTCACACCGTGGAACGAGTTCAAACAGCTCGACCTCGAAAAACTCAAGGGCCTGCTCAAGTCGCCGGTCATCTTCGATGGGCGCAACATCTACGACCCTGTTCAAATGAAAGAACTGGGCTTCACATACCGGGGCGTCGGGCGCGGATTCAACGGGCAGTAGTTCGACGGTTAGATAGTTGCATAGTTTAGATAGCTGGCATTGCCCAACTATCGAACCGCCCAACTACAAAACTACATGACCACCCCTCCCGTCTGCGACTACGAAGGCTCCGATTACCAGACCTCCTTCTGGGATCGGGGCGGGCGCGCCTATGAGGACCGCGCTGAAGCCGCCGCGCTCAAGCGTCTGCTCCCCAAAAAGGGAAAACTGATGCTCGAAGTCGGCGCGGGTGCGGGACGCAACACGCCGCGTTACTATGGCTTCGAGCGTATCGTCCTGCTGGACTATTCGACCACACAGCTCCAGCAGGCCCAGGAACGGCTCGGACGCTCCGCGCGTTACACCTACGTCGCCGCGGACGCCTACCGCCTCCCCTTCGTGGACGGGTTGTTCGACGCGGCCACGATGGTGCGCACCCTGCATCACATGGCCGACGCGCCCAAAGCCCTGGAACAGGTGCGAAACGCCCTGCAACCCGGCGGCGCCTTCATCCTCGAGTTTGCAAACAAGTTGAATCTCAAGGCCATCCTGCGTTACCTGTTCGGCCGGCAGGCGTGGAGTCCGTTCACGCTCGCGCCGGTCGAGTTCGTGGTGTTGAACTATGACTTCCACCCGAGAGCCGTCCGCAACTGGCTCGAGACGCTCGATTTCACCGTCGAGCGGACGCTGACCGTCTCACATTTCCGCGTCGGCTGGCTGAAGCGCATCGTCCCGACGGGACTGCTGGTCTTTCTCGATTCACTGCTCCAGCCCACCGGCGCGTTCTGGCAACTCACGCCCTCGGTGTTCGTCCGCGCCCGCAAGGATGGTATTGCTTCGTCTCACAAACCTCCGGCGGACGCTTCCCTCTGGTTCCGCTGTCTCGAATGCGGTCATTCGCCGCTTACCCCGCACGCGGACCACTTATCCTGTCCATCCTGTGAGCGGAGATACGCCCTCCGCGACGGAATTTACGATTTTCGCGAGCCGATGAATTAATGACGAACAAAGCCCCGCCTGAATAAGGCGGGGCTTTGCTGTAGAAGAGAACTTACTACTTGCCGGCGCGAATCTTAGGGCCGCTCAACGGAGCGCCGAACAACGGCGCGAACACACAGAAGTCGAACAGGCCGGCCACGAGCGGCAAAGCGCCGACCACGGCCACGATGATGCCGGTCACGCCGCTCAGGCCCAGCAGGCCCCAGGCGATCAAGGCCGCGCCGGCCACGATGCGGGTGATCCGCCCGGCGGGGGAAGCCATAAATTTAACGAAAGGGTTCATCTCACATCTCCTTTGGATGATTGGTTTGATGCCCCCAGTATAGGAGATGAGACGGATCCTGTCGGTGACAAAGTCACACAGCCGCGCGGGATTCCAGCCCCTCGAAATCCAGCACTTCGATGCTTCCGCGCCCGGCGCGAAGCAGGCCCTCCTCCGCGAAATCCTCCAGCAGGCGGCTGATGACCTCGCGCGAACTGCCCAGCTCGGCCGCGATTTTCTGATGCGTAATCCGCATCGGGTTCTGGACCCCGGCCTGATTCAATAGAAACGCGGCGAGGCGCGCGTCCATGCGGCGGAAGGCCACCTCGTCCACCACCGCCATCACCGTCGAGAGCCGCTGGGAAAGCAGGTCGAAGACGAACTCGCGCCACAGGTCGTAACGGCGTATCCAGTCGCGAAACGCGTCGGAGGGAATCATGACCGCCTCGGCATCCTGCTCTACGGTGGCGATGGCGGGAAAAGACTGGCGGCTGAGGATCGCATTGGCGGTGAGGATGCAGCTCTGGCCGAGTCCGAAGCGGTACAGCGTGATCTCGCGGCCCGTCTCGCCGATCGTGTAGACGCGCACCACACCCGAAAGGAGCAGGGCGATCCCGTCCACGCGGTCGCCTTCGACGAAGACATCCCGCCCGGCCGGGATGCGCGCAAAGAACGCCGCCTGTTTGAGTTCGCGCGCCAGGGACTCGTCGGCGCGCCGGAGAAACGGAAGGGAACGGACAAGCAGGTTGAATTGTTCCGAATCAAGCATGGAGATGCTACATACTCCGCCGCACCGTGAAAGAGACGAACTCTCCCGTCGGGCTTTCCCATTCTTCGCGTGACTCATCCACACGCGAGGCGGGCGGACCGGTCTTCACTGCCTTCAAAAACCGTTCCACCCTGGCACGCGGCCCCTCGGCCAGCGACTCGACCGTATCGTAACCGACGTTGCGCGTCCAGCCCGTCACGCCGATGGCCAGCGCCCTCTCCATCACAAAAGCGCGGAAGCCCACGCCCTGCACGCGTCCTTTCACCCAAACGTGCAGGCGGACGATCTCGTCAGGGTTTGCGTTCATTCCGCCTCCGTTCGCGCAGGCGTCCCAGCGCGCCCCAGACCGGCACCATCAGCACCAGCCCGAGCAAAACGACGTAGGGCAGAAGGTTGCGCGCGGCCGCGCCGGCGCGGTTCTCGCCGAGCGCGGCCTCCCGCCAGCGCGCTTCCAGTTGACTCAACGAGACGCCCAGCGCGCGCCGCGCCCCCTGCTCGCAGTCCAGGCCGTCGGCGTAGGCGCTGACCAGCGCGGTCAGGCCGCTGGTGCCATACTGGTCGAAGAGAAAGCGCGTGAAGGATTCGGCTTCCGCATAAGCAAGGAAGGCGCGCGCCGTATCGGGCGGGAAGGAAGCGCACAGTTCGGAAAGCGGAAGGAGCGCGCCGCTGTTCGCGGCCCGCGCCAGCGCGGAACCGTAATCGGGATTGGGGTATTGCTCGACGAGACTCGCGATGCCCTCGTCCAGCCAGCGCGGCAGGCGCGCCGCGTTCGGGCCGATCTGGCGGTAGAGCAGGACGTGCGCCAGTTCGTGCGGAATCTGCCTCTCGAAGGCGATGCCCTGCGAGGGTCCGGGCGGAACCGAGACCATCACCACGCCCAGGTCGGGGCTGGCGTGTCCCGCCACCCAGTCAGATCCGCCCAGATAGAGCGCGCCCTGCAAGTCCTCCGCGCTGGCGTAAACGTAAACGTCAATCGGCTGAGTCATCGAAAACGGGATCAGGCTCTGCACGGCCTGCAGGCCGCTGCGCGCTGCATCCAGCGCGGCCTGGCCGAAGGCGGCGTCGCCGTTATACCAGTGCACGCGCACCATGCCGCCGTCGGCATCCTGCCAGGCAAAGCGGTTATCGGCATAGATCACGGTATAAGACGGGCTGGCATGGGTCGTGCCGTCGGATAAAACGAACTGAAAAGAGAACGTAATCTCCGTGAAGGGACGCAGGACACGGTCGGTGGTATCTAGGCGGTAAAGGATGATGCCGTCGGGGTTGACCGTGAGAGGCTGGACCTGCGTAGCCCCGTCGCGGGCGCGGAAGGTGATGGTCGCGCTTTGAATGGGAACGGACGACTGCGCGCGGGCGATGAAGTTGATCTCGATCCCGAACGTGTACTGCACCTGCACGTCGCTCACCTCGACCCCGGACTGGGCCGCGGCCGGCGCGGCGGAACCGAGAAGCAGGATCGTTACCCCGAGCAGGAGGACAAAGCGGTGTTTCATGACTGCCTCGAATTGTAACTGATGTTATCGTTTGGCGTGTACCGCGAGATTCATCCTGAGAGTGGCCGGTTTACCGCCAAATTACGTGCAACGTGAACGTTGCGGTACGGAACTCCGCGTTTTTGTTGTCAGGTTAATTCGTTAATCTTCAACACCTCGCATAACGGGCGACATGAATGTCGCCGTACGGGTTTCGCTAACCGCCTCCGAGATAGACCAGCAACAACGTGAGCGTAATGGGACTGAGGAGCGTGCCAAGAAAGACGATGCCGGTCACCAGCGAGGAATTCAGCCGGTATTCCGCCGCGAGCACGGTGTTGTTCACCGCAGCCGGCATGGACGCCTGAATCACATCGCCCTGCCACGCCGCGCCCCGCAAACCAAATGGAATAGCCAGTAACAGTCCCACCAGCGGCCCGGCCAGCAGTCTCAGCCCGGCGCTCAGGCCGATTGCCCGGCGGCTGTCGGACCATTGCAGGCGCGAGAGTTCCACACCCAGCAGGACCAGCATGAGCGGGATACTGCCGTCCGCGGCCAGTTGCACCGTCCGTTCGATGGGCAGGGGCAGGGATACGCGGAACTGGTTGAGGGCCGCGCCCAGAATCACCGCGTAGACCGTCGGCACTTTGAGCAGGCCGAAGAGCGCGTTGCGGAAGTCCGTGTGGCCGAGGGAGGCCAGCAACACGCCAACCGTGTTGAACAGAATCGAAGTGGTGACGAAGAACAGCGTGGCGTGAGAGAGAGCGTCTTCGCCGAACGCGAAGTTCACCAGCGGCAGTCCATAATTGCCCGTGTTGCCAAACCCGACCGTGATGAGCACGGCCATCAGCGTGGGACGGTCGAAGCGCATCAACCGCCCGAACAGCCACGCCAGCGCGACCATCACCGCGATCACCGAGGCGGTAAAACCCACCGTGCGCAAGATGTCATTGAAGGGGAGGTTGTTGTGCAGGAGCTGGTTGAACACCAGCACCGGGGTGAAGACGTAGAACACCACGCGGCCGAGACTGCGCGAATCAATCGTCAGGGCGCGGCCGAGCAAAAATCCTGCCCCGCACAGAGTGAGGATGGGCAGGAGATTGTTGGCGAAGGTGCTGAGGAGATCGTCGAATTGCATCAGGATGAGACGGGCGGAATCAATCCTTCAAGTCCACCTCGTGCAGGTCGTCGTCCTCGTCGAAGGCCAGCAGGTCGAACCTGCCCGCGTCCTCCGTGAAGGACAGGTTGGCGAGCGCGTCCTCGAGGAACTCCACATCCGCGTCCTCGTCGAACTGGTCCAGCAGATTGACGAGATACGTGCGCACGTCCTCGCCGCCGATCTGTGAAAGCGACCAGACCGCGGCGCGGAACACGTCCGCGTCGTCCTCCTCTTCGAGCAGGCGCAGGAGCGGCAGGCGCGCCGCGTCCAGGCCGAGTTCGCCCGCGGCCTCGGCCGCGGCGAGACGCACGGCGCGGTTGTCGTTGAGCAGCATGCGCACGACCGGCTCCGTCCAGCGCTCGTCGTTGGATCGTCCCATGGCGAACAGCGCGCTGGCGACCCAGTCCGGGTCCTGGCGCTGGAACGCGGCCTCGATCAGCGCGGGGACCTCGGGCCGCGCGGAAAACCCAAGCGCCTCCACCGCCCGGCGGCGCACCAGCAGGCTGTCATCGAGATTCGCCGCGTTAAACAGGGCATCTTCAGCCTGACGATGCGCTCTCTCGGATATTTCCTCCAGTTCGCCCAGTTCCACAAACTGACCCAGGGCCGCGGCCGCTTCGGCGCGCGCCGCGGGATCGGAATCCCCGCCCAGGATTTTTACGAAGACCGGGATGAGTTTCGCGTCGGCGCACTCCTCGAGCAGACGGACGGCGCGGGCGCGCACGCCCGCGTCCGAGTCGGTGAGCAGGGCGCGCGCCAGGTCGTCGAAGGAGACGAGGGTATCCTCCTCCAGCGTGGATTCCAGCCCGTCGAGCAGGGCCAGTTTGCGGGTCGGCGCGACGCGGGGCCAGGCATCCAGCAGGAGTTTCAGTGAGGCGGGGTCGATATCCGAGAAGTGCTGGTAGTAGCGCTTCGGGAACGTCTTGCCCGAATCGAGCAGGGCGTCCACAACAGATTGAAAGGAAATCGTATCGGCCATCTTAAGGGAGGTTGATTTCGAGGGGGTTCACAAAGTCCATCACGTTGACGTAAAGCATCAGGCCGAGCAGGATGAGCATGCCCGCGGCGTGGACGAGGTTTTCGACGCGCGCCGAAACGCGGCGGCGGAAGATGAGTTCGGGCAGGAGGAAGACGATGCGCCCGCCGTCGAGCGCGGGGAAGGGAAGCAGGTTGAAGACGCCGATGCTGATGGTGAGGGAGGCGATGAGTTCGAGGGTGAAGTTGGTGGGCTGGGCAGGCGCGGTGTCACCCTGCGGAGCGCGGCTTTCCACGTCGCGGCCCACGGCCTGCTGAAAGATATCGTAAATGCCCTTGAGGCCGATGATACGTCCCTGTTCGGCGGGCAGGATGCCGCGTACCAGTTGCGCCGGCAGGGACATGACCTGATACGCGGTCTGGTACGTGGCCTCCACGCTGATGGGCAGGGTGGCAAACCAGGAGGCGGGCTGCGTGAAGGCGGGCCCGGGCAGGATGCCCAGCGCGCCCTGTTCCGCACTGCGGCTGCTAAGCGGCGTGACTGTGAAGGTCAACTCTTCGCCGCCGCGCAGGACGACCACCTCGAAAGGCTGGTCAATATGAGCGCGGATGGAGGCGCGGAACTGCTCAGTGGAAGTGATGATCTCCCCATCCGCGGAGAGGATGACATCGTCCACGCGCAGGCCTCCCTGTTCCGCGGGCGAATCGGGCATGACCTCGTAGAGCATAACCGTCTTGTAATCTGGGATTCCGATCTGGGAGAAGATCAGGCTGTAGACCAGCACACCCATGAGCAGGTTCATGCTCGCCCCGGCCACCAGCACGGCCAAGCGCGCCCACGGGTTGGCCGCGGCCAGTCCGCCGCGCACATTCGGATCGTTCTCGCCTTTGGGGCGGACGAACCCGCCCAGCGGAAGCCAGTTCAACGTGAACTCGGTGCCGGGATGCGACTCGGTGATGAAATCCACCAGTTGTATTTCGCCGCGCTGCTTCCCGATTTTGATTTGTCGCTTCGCGGGCGGTTGATCAGGAGTCGAAGCCTTGACGACTTTTCCATTCTGATCCACCTGGATGCGCTCCGCCCTCATCGGGTCCGTGGAGGGCTTTTTTGCCGGTTCCGGCTCGGAGAACTCCAGCGAACGCAAGACCAGGGTATCGTCCGCCGCGTCCACGGTGAGGGTCAGTTCGCGGTCCGCCAGGACAGACCAGGGGAAAGGCAGGCCGAAGCCGCGCGGGATCTCGATGCGTTTTCCGCTTTTCAGGAACAGGTGTCCCTTCTCGCGCCACAGCACCAGCGCCCTGGGCGGAAGTCCCACGCCGAATTCCTCGACCTCGATCTTGAACAGCCGCGCAACGATAAAATGTCCGAACTCGTGAACGAGCACGACGCCCGCAAACACGGCCACGAAAATCACAAACGCAAGCAGGGAGGTATTTTCCATAAAGTTTCTCTCTTGAACGTGCGCGCACATTATATCCCGAGTCAACCGGGCGCACATGAGCGGCAAATAAGTGCCTATCCGGGTCATTTGGAGTCAGGGAGCTTGCTCCCGTCAATCCGACGACAAGTCGTCGGATTCCATAAATAATAAAGTGACGAGAGCAGACTCTAAGTGCATCCCGCAGACGCGGAGTCTCCCCCGCTTCTTACGATTCGACGAGGCGCGCCGGGCCGCCGACACCGGCGGTCAGGACGTCCCGCACCCCGGGCAGACTCTTCAACCGCGCGGCCGCCTCTTCGCGGACCTCGGCCGGGCACAGCACATGGACGTTTGGTCCCGCGTCCACAGTGTAGCAGACGGGCAATCCTTCGCCGCGCCAGGCGCGCACCGATTCCATCACCGCCATGCTGACGGGTTGCCAGTAGTGCAACGCGGGCGTGGAGGTCATCATCACCGCGTGCATCATGTCCGAGTCGAGTTCGACGATCTCGGCCAGCGCGGCGAAGTCGCGTTCGAGGACGGCGCGGCGGCACAGGTCGAGGCGGCGCGGCGCATCCGCCACCCGCGCAGCCTGCAGGGGGCTCGTCCCCGCGAGGGCATGTCCATCCGTCGAGCCGACCTTCTTGTGTGAGGCGCTGACGACAGCCACGCAATCCGCAAGATTCCAGTGGTCGGGCGAGGCGATCGGGAACGCGTACGAGTCTTCGTCCGTCGTCCCTGCCTGCCACTCGACGAATCCGCCGGGGATCGAACGCGCCGCCGATCCCGATCCGCGCCGCGCCAGGCGCGAGAGTTCGGCCTCGCTCAAGTTCAGCCCTGCGGCTTTGCTCGCGGCCAGCGCCAACGCCGCAAAGGCCGAGGCCGAGGAGGCGATCCCCGCGCTGGAGGGAAAGTTGTTCTCGCTCACCACTTCCGCGTTCTCTTTGATATTTGCTATCTCACGGACCAAATCAAGGATAAAAGATACGCGCTCCAATCCCCTGCCCGCGACCTCATGACCATTGATGATCAACTCATCGTAAGGAAGCGACGGCTGAAAACTGACCGTGGTGCGCGTGAACAGCCCGTCCAGGTTCATCGAGATCGAACCGTTGGACGGCAGGCGCAGGTCGTTGTCGCGGTTCCCCCAGTATTTGATGAAGGCGATATTGGGATGGGCGAGAGCCGAGGCGGTGGACATGATTCTTTCGAAATAAGTTTACCACGCCATGATCGCCAACCTACCCCATCCCTCTCCTCCGCGCCTCGGCGCGCAACGCGAGCATCACCGCGCGCAGGTCGAGGCCGCGCTTGCAGGCATTGTGCGCGGCCTCTAAAACGGAATCAGACCAGAGGGTCCGGCACTGAAGCGCCTCCTCGTCATTGAACAACACCATCTGGATCAGGCTTCCCAGCGGAATATCCATCTCCGCTGGGAAGGGAGCCTCGCAATCCAGACACGCGTGGCAGGCGTTGACGTCCTGTCCCGTGGCATCTTTGACGACGCGTCGAAGGGAGGGAACGCTCATCGCCTGCCGCCATCCGAAAAATTATGCAGGCACCGCGGCCTGTTTCTCCTGCGTCTCCGGCGGAGTGAATCCTTTCGGGAGCAGGCCCGCCTCGGTGACGATACGCGGCACGATGTCCTCCCAGCCGACGGGCATGATGTGCAGGCCGTGGATGCCCTGTTTCTCGTAGCCCTTGATGCGGCGGGCGAGTTCGAGCGCGATCTGCACGCCTTCCTCCTGCGCGTTGCCGGCCTTGTCGGCGTCTTCCATGCGCTTGAGGATAGACGGCGGGATATAAACGCCGGGCACCTCGGTCATGTACTTGGTCATCTTCAGGCTCTTCAGCGGGGTGATGCCGATCATGATGTAGACCTTGTCGAGGATATTGCGCTTCGCCAATTCATTGAGCCAGATTTCCATGCGTTCGATGTCGTAGACCAGGTTGGTCTGGAAGAACTGCGCGCCGGCGTTGACCTTTTTGTGTTCGCGCAAAGCCTGGAACTTCGGGTCGGAGGCGAACGGGGAGGCGGCCGCGCCGAGGAAGAACTTGGGCGGGAACTTGATCTCGCGTCCGTCGAGGTAGTGGCCTTCGTCGCGCATGCGGCGCAGAATCCAGAGCATCTGGATGGCGTCGAGGTCGTTGATGTCCATGCGGCCGCGCGGACGCGGGGCGAGCACGGGGCTGTCGCCGGTGACGCACAGGACGTTGCGCACGCCCATCGCCGTCGCGCCGAGGATCTCGCCCTGCAGGCTGGCGCGGGTGCGGTCGCGCGCCGCGATCTGCATCACGGGCTCGGCCTTGTTCTCGATGGCGATCTTGGAGCAGGCCCAGGAGGTCATGCGCGGCGTGGCGGAAGCGTTGTCGGTGAAGTTGATGGCGGTCACGTACGGTTTGACCAGTTCGATGTTCTCGATCAACTTTTTGGTGGACATGCTCAACGGCGGCGCGATCTCGCAGGCGACGACGAATTCGCCGGCTTTGAACTGTCTCTCCAAATTGGAGACAGGCTCGGTGTAGGCCGGAGCGTGATACTTGTCATCGCCCTGCCACCACTCGGGCTGGCGGACGGTGCGGAAGATCATATCCCAGGTCTTCCAGCGTTTCTCGCCCTGGTCGAAGAGGATACTCTTGAGCACCTTGGCCGTGCCGTTCTTCTTGACGCATGCGACCACGTCCTTCCACGTCTCTTCGCCCACTTTCTCCCAGTCGAGAGGCGGCAGGACTTCCAGCAGTTTTTCCTGGCGGCCCATCGCGAAGGAACGCTCGTAGATTTTGTACCAGATGCAGGGACGCGTCTTATCCACATAACAATGTTCCGAGGTGGAGCCGCCGCAGGGTCCGTTGCGCAGCCCCTTGGGACACTCCATGGGACAGATGAAGGCAGTCTCCTGCAACATGCAGTTGCCGCACATGCGGCAGCCGAACAGGGGACTCTTGATGGCGTATTCGAGTTCCTCCATCAGGCGGCTGCTGAACGGCTCTTTCTTGAACGGCAGATACGCTGGCTGCCAGCGGCGACCGGGGGTAAAGATGGGCATGGTTCCTCCTTACTTGGCGGGAGCGCATGGAATTGCACGCCCCGCCCAATCACTAAAGCATGGGCAACAAATATTCGTAGGCGCTCAAGGCGGCCTTGGCGCCTTCGCCAATTGCGACGAGCACCTGTTCGGCATAACTATTGGTCACGTCCCCAGCGGCGAAAATGCCCGGGACGCTGGTGCGGCAGGCGGTATCCACGATGATGCGGCCGCGCTCGTCGAGGGCCACCAGGTCCGCGACCATCTGCGAGTTGGGCGTGAGCGCCTTTTCGACGAACATGCCGTCGGCGCCGATCTCGACCTTTTTACCGGCCGCGTCTTTCAGGACCAGGGTGCGGGCGAACTGGTCCCCTTTGACTTCGACCACCTGATAGCCTTTGAGGATCTCCACGTTGGCGGCTTTCTGCAGTTTCGCGCCCAGCGGCGAATCGAGCGCCTTCTCATCCGCGCAGACCAGGTGCACCCGTTTCGCGACCGTCGCCAGTTCCCCGGCGGAACGCAATGCCAGGTCGCCGCCGCCGATGACAATGGTCGTCTTGTCAATGAAAAGAGGGGCGTACGAGAGAGCCGAATAGCACAGCCCTTTCATTGTGTATTCCTTCTCGCCCGGCACATCCATGCGCACCTGGCGCGTGCCGGTGGCGACAATGAGCGCCCTGGCTCCCAGGTTCGCGCCGCCTTTCGTATTGACCATAAAACCGCCGTTCTCTTTCGTGACCTTTTCGACCGCCTCCATGTGGCGGGCGAAATCGAGGTACTCCAATTCGTTGCGGAACTTGTTGACGGTCTCCAGCCCGCGGATGACCTGGTATTCCTCGATCCACGGCAGGGCAAGGCGGAAGTTGGTCTTGCCGCCCAGGTCCTTGGTCAGGAGCAGGACGTTCAGGCGTTTGCGGATGGCGTACACCGCAGCGGTCAATCCTGCAGGTCCGCCTCCGATGATGATCAGGTCGTACATGGCTTTTTCCTTTCTCCATCAATAGGCGGACTTGATCGTCTCGACATCAACGGCATGATCGTCCCCGCCTTCAGGCGGTTCGGGGATGAAACCGTCTTCCATCATCGTCTGGGTCAACTGGCGCGAGCGTTTGATGATGCGCGTGGCGGTCTCGAACTCCTGCTCGTACGTGACCGGGATGCGCGCCAGTCCCTGCTCGACGGCTTTCATGGCGACCGCCGCCGCCTCGCGCGGGAAGACCTCCCAATCGTCCATGTTCGGGAGGATGTGCTCGGCATCGAGTTTGTTGCCGACATGGTCGGCAAGCGCCTTGGCTGCCGCAAAGCACATCTCGTCCGTGATGGTTTTGGCGCGCACGTCCAGCGTGCCGCGGAAGATGCCGGGGAAGCCCAGCGAGTTGTTGACCTGATTGGGGAAGTCCGAGCGCCCGGTGGCGACCACGGCCGCGCCGGCTTCCTTCGCCTCCCAGGGCCAGATCTCGGGCACGGGGTTGGCACAGACGAAGACGATAGGATCCTTCGCCATGGACTTGATCCATTCGGGCTGGATGACGCCCGGCCCGGACTTGGACAGCGCGATCAGCACATCCACGCCTTTCATCGCGTCGGGGATGTCGCCCTCGCGCTTTTCGGCGTTGGTGATGTTGCACAATTTCCATTTGTCTTTGTATTCGGCTTTGCGCATCTCGAGGTCGGAGCGGTGTTTGCCGAGAATGCCTTTCGTGTCCACCATGTAACATTTGGCGGGATCGGCTCCCCATCCGAAGATGAGGCGGGAGCAGGCCACGTTCGACGCGCCGCTCCCGACGAAGGCAATGCTGACCTCGTCCATCTTCTTGCCGACGACCTTCAGCGCATTGATCAATCCCGCAAGCGTGACAGTGGCGGTCCCCTGCTGGTCGTCGTGCCAGACCGGGATGTCGGCTTTCTCGCGCAGGGTGTCGAGGATGTAGAAGCATTTGGGCTGGGCAATGTCTTCGAGGTTGACGCCGCCCAGGCCGGGCTGGAGCATCAGCACGGTATTGATGATGGCATCCGGGTCTTTGGTATCCAGCATCAGCGGCACACCGTCCACGCCGCCCAGATACTTGTACAGCAGGGCCTTGCCTTCCATGACGGGAAGCCCCGCTTTCGGTCCGATGTCGCCGAGACCGAGCACGCGCGTCCCGTCGCTGACGACCGCGACCGTATTCCATTTATTGGTGTACTCGTACACCAGTTCCGGGTCCGCCTGGATGGCCTTGCAGGGCGCGGCCACGCCGGGCGTGTACCAGATGGCGAAATCATTGAAACTGCGGACCGTGCATTTCAGCGCCGTCTCGATCTTCCCCCGATAGAATGGATGCAGTTTCATCGCATCCGCCGACGGTTTTTTGGCTTTTGCCAGCAGTTCGTCCACGTTCATGATTGGGTTCCCTCCCGCTACGGCGACGCGCCCTCCGGCGTGCGTTGCCGCGGCATGGCATCAATTCGTCAAATACGCGTCCGCGTAGATGACTTTATTCAGCAGGATCTGTGTCGTCTTCCAGATGGCGGCCTGCTCCGGATCGGACAGATCGAAGTCCTCCATCTGCGGCTCTTCGCTGTTGGCGGTGCGTTCCGCAATCTTGTTATAGACGCGCGCCAGCGGTGAGGAGGTATCCTTTGTCTCGATCCATTGGATGACTTCGTTTTGCTTTTGGTCGAACGGGTTGGCGATCATGATCTGGAGACCCACGCCCATCAGCATGGCGCAGTAGACGCGGTTGATGAGCGGACGGTTTTCATTCGGCACGGCGTTGGAAACGTTGCTCAACCCGACCGAGATCCTGGGCGCGGGGTCCCAGGCGTATTGCAGCATCCGCACCGCTTCGATCAAATGCGGACAGTACTGCTGGCAGCCCGAAACGGTCAGCACGAGCGGGTCAATGATGAGATCGTCCATGTTGAAACCGATCTCCATGAGTCGAGGAATCAGTGTCTCCACCGCGATGTTGACGCGCGCGTCGGCCTCTACGGGGATTCCGCTGGTTCCCATCGTCAGCGCGATGATCTTGGCGTTGTACTTCTTCGCCAGCAGCGGCACTTTCTCCAGACGTTCAGGCTCCGCTGAGGTGGAGTTGAGAATGGGTTGCTGCTTTTTGATGGTCTTGAGCGCGGCCTCCATGCCGTCCACGTTGGTCGTGTCAATCGAGAGCGGCACGTCCACCACCGTCTCGACCGTTTCGACGATCCATGGGAAGACCTCCGCCCAGTCCTTTTTACGCGGGCCGAGGTTGATGTCAATCGCCTTCGCCCCCGCCTCCACCTGCCTGACGGCCAGGTCCATGAAGAATTCACGGTCCTTCGCGGCCAGTGCCTCTTTCACTTTTTCCGAAATGATGTGAATGTTCTCACCGATGATGTACATGGGTTCCTCCAATCGTGTTCGTCGTTGCGAGGAGTGCTTTTCGATGAAGCCGTCTCCTCGCCTCCGTTAGAATTCCTCCGCGCGCGGCTTCAACTGCATAGTCATAAAGACCACGTCCGAGCAATCGCCGTCGGGGAACATGAAATAATTTTCCAGGGTGCACTGCGAGACAAAGCCGATCTGCTCGAAGGCGCGCACCACCTTCGTCTTGTCGGCAATGATCTCCGCAATCAGGATCGCAAGTCCCTGCCTGCGTGCAAACTCCACCAGCACGCGGATGATCTTCATGCCCAGCCCGCGCTGGCGGTAATCCTTGGACAGGAACAAACGCACCTCGCCGATGTGCCGCTTGGGCCCGTGGAAGAAATGCAGCGACCCACTCCCCACAGCACGGTCCTTGACCAGCGCCAGCACGGGAAGCACATCGTCGTAATTCAAGTGATCGCACCAGCCTTGCAACAGGTTGGGGTCTTTCACGTTGTGCCTGAAATAGCGCATGTCATCCTCCCCCACCGGCAGGTAGAGTTCATCCAGATGCGGACGATCCTCCTTGACCATGGGCCGCACGAGGACGTGCACCCCGTCTTTGAGCGTGACCATTTCGCGGAATGTTTTGATCTGATCTGGCAGCATGGTGCCTCCTTGCAAGCCGAAAGTCAAAAGTCTTATTGGTCGAGCGATGTTCGACCTTCGCTTTTTAACGACAGAGCCTCCGCCACACTTGGAAACTTGCTCAAATCCGTGTGCGGAAGGAACAACGCGGATGTGAATGCCTCATAAAAAGTATTGTCTGCCGAAAGTTCGATATAAGTCATGCGTCTGGCAATCTCGGTGATGCGTTCGCGCCTGCGCCAGTCGAGCAAGGCGTAATACGCGCCCCTCACCGACGTGTTGCCGAGAAATTCGAAGCGCGACCATTCCATATCAGGCAATAAGCCAATCTGCACTGCCTTCTCGACGTTGATGTATTTTCCAAACGACCCGCCCACCAGCACGCGCTCCACGCTCTCCAGCGGGATGCCGACGTTTTCGGCCAGCACGGTGAAGCCCGCATAGATGGCGGCCTTGGCGCGCAGGAGATTGTCAATGTCGACGCGGGTGAGGACGATGTCCTCGCCGGACTCGGTCTCCGTACCCCACGCAACGACGTACTCCCCGCCGTGCGCTCCCTCGCGGACCCTCGGGCTGGGCGCGCCCAAATTGACATTGCCTCCCTTGTCAATGACTCTCGTGATGAACGCCTCCGAGAGCAGGGAGATCAAGCCCGAGCCGCAAATTCCCTTCGGCTTGCCTCCGCCGATGACGCGGTAGGTCGGTTCGAGCGTTTCGCTATTGATCCACACCTCTTCGATGGCGCCTGTTGTGGCGCGCATCCCATTGACCACGCCCGCGCCCTCGAAGGCGGGTCCTGCCGAACAGGCGCACGTCACCAGCCAATCGCGGTTGCCCAGCACGGTCTCGCCGTTCGTACCCACATCGAGGAAGAGTGTCACGTTTTCGGCATCATCGAGTCCAGATGACAGCACGCCTGCGGTGATGTCCGCGCCGACGTAACTGGCAACTCCAGGCAGGCAATTCACAACTGCCTCGGGGTTGATGTTCAATCCGACCTCGCGTCCCGTCATCGCGGGCGGGTGATTGACTGCGGTGATGAACGGCGAGAGACGAATCGACGCGGCGGGAATGCCAAGCAACAGATGCATCATCGTGCTATTGCCCGCGACGGTTGCCTTCATCACTTCTTCAGGCTTCGCTTTGACACGTTTGCACGCGGTATCGAGCAATCCGTTGATCGTATCCAGCACGCGCTGACGCAATTCCTCCCTACCGCCGTTCCTGCTGGCGTAGATGATGCGCGAGATCACATCCTCGCCGCGTGCGATCTGTCCGTTGTATTCCGCCACCTGCGCCTTGACCTGTCCGCTCACCAGATCCACGAGCCAGAGCGTAACGGTGGTCGTGCCGATGTCAATCGCCGCGCCCCAGAGCGGAGAATACTCATCCACGCGACCGGGGAGCAAGGCTATCAGTCGGCTGGTCTTCTGGTCTGCTGGTCCGCTGGTCTCGATGATGGCTGTGACTTGCCATTCGCCTTCGCGCAGTGCGTCCCCAATCGTTCGCAACAAAGACAACGAGCATGTGAGATGTTCGATGCCATATTGCAGGCGGAAGGCGGTTTGCAGGCGCGCCCAATCGTCGGTCTGGTCGTCCATGCTGGGAGGGTCCAATTGCAGGACCACGCGGCGGACGGTTTGGGCAGAGTCATAATCGTAATCCGCAGGGACGGTGACTTCAGCCACGACGCGATCCGTCGTGAGTCTGCGCTCGATCTTCTCCTGCGGCGGGACATAAATCGCCGCGTCACCCTCGACCACGGTCTGGCAGGCAAGTGCGTAGCCCTGCTCGACATCAATTGGCGACAGGCGCAGTGTGCTTCTTCGCCGAACGTTTCCACCCGTCACCTGCACCGCGCAGCGGCCGCAGCGTCCCTGCCCACCGCATGGCTGGCCGATGTCAATCCCCGCGAGGCGCGCGGCGTCTGCCAGCAGCGTATTGGTGGGGACGGTGACGCTGGCCTGCTTCTCGTCGTGGGTGAAGGTGAGGGTATGTTGCATGGATTGGAGGGTACACAAGTAAACAAGTACACAGGTACACACGTGCTTACTTGTCTACGTGTGTACTTGTGTACCTAATTCAGCGCCTGCTTCATAAACGCGGGCAGATCCACCGCCTCGCGCGGACCGACGCGGATCTCCCAGTCGGGCAGTTCCGCTTCGAGTTCGCCGGAGAGGACGGCCACGTGACCGGGCAGGACAACGCGTTTCTTCGCGACTTTGCTCGCCACATCGAAGCCTTTGATGGCCTTCGCGATTCGCTCCGCGTCGAACTTTCCAGCCGCCCACGCCGTCAGCACAGACATGCCTTCCGCGTCGGTGACCACGAGCCAGGCGGGCAGCCCCGAACCTTCCACTTCGTTGGCAACCGCAAAGTAGGTGATGCTGAAATTGGTGGTGACCAGCACGGGGCTTTCGGGCTTGGGCTGGTTGATCTCGTAGATGCCGGGCTGGACCTGGATCGGTTTCTGCGGGTCGGTGTAGATGTTCTCGCGCAGGACGAGCAACGGGTAGAGCAGTTCGGGTTTGAATTCGCTCAATACGATGAAGCCCGCGTATTTGGCGATGGCTTGCGCGGCGGCGATGCCTTCGTCCTTCGCGTCGCAGGGGAAGGCGATGATGGGATAGCCGAGCGCGCGGAAATTCTTGAGCGCGAGCCGGCGCAGTTGCGTGTTGACGGTGAGGGACTTGCCGAGAGTGGACGCGGACGGATCGAGAACGATATCTTCGACTCCTTTGGCTTGCACTTTTTGGGTCAACTCCGCGAGCGCATCGAGCGAGTCCGCTTTGACGACGAGGGCGGCCTTGCCCTTGGCAAGGTCGGCGAGCGCCTCGGCGCTGGATGCGTCAGCCGCGTAGAGCAACGGGGTCTCGCCTCCGCAGGCCGAAAGTCCAGATTGAAGCGAGGCCGCATCGCCGATGAGGATGAGCGGACGCTTCGTCGCGCCGCGCACCGTCTTGACGGCCGCGGCCGCGTCCGAATCCAGAACGAGCGCGAAGCCGTCCACGGTGAAGTCCATGCCGACGTAGTTGACCTTGTACGCGTCCGCGGCCGCGACTTTCTTCGCAAGGTCGGGGTCGCTGGCCTTGACGCGGAGGAACAGGCCGGGCTTGTTGTAGAAGGTTTTTTCGTGACGGAAGAGGCAGACTTCGTTGCCCGCTTTCACTTCCGTGCCAGCCTTGAGCGCCACGAGGCGGATGGGCGGCGCAGACGATTCCGCGAGCTGCTTCTTCGATTCCTCGCTGACGTAGGGACACGCGCTGAGTTCGACCTGCTTGGCGGCGAGTTTCATGGCGAAGGCGAGGCAGGTGGGAAAGCCGCACTCTTTACAGTTGGTTTGCGGCAACATCTTGTAAATTTGAATTCCAGAGAGCGCCATAGTATCTCCTTTGAGTAAGTACACACGTAGACAAGTACACAAGTACACAGGTCACGTGTTTACGTGTGTACCTGTTTACCTGTGTACGTTCACGCCGTAACCAACTCGCCAATCGCGTTCTTCACACGCTTGACCGATTCGGCATGCCGCAGCACGAGAATATCCGCGCCCGATTCGACCAGCGCAAGGGCGGTGAGGGTTTCCCAGTTGACGGCGCGCGCTTTCCAATCGCCCCACGCTTCGGGCACGCCCTCGCCAACTTTCGCCTCTTTCGTTTTCCATGCTTCGAAGCCAGGCGTGACGATCATCGGGAACTGCGTCATTGCGTCGCCCTGCAAGGCGGCAAGGCGCAGACGTTCCATTACCGAGTAGCCGTATTCCATGCCGTAACCGAGCGCGCCCGTCGTGGGGTCCATCAGGATGCGGTCCTTCGGCATGCCCATATCGCTGATGAGGATGTTCAACTGCTTGGATAGGTTCACATCCATCGGCGCGCGCGCCTGCACGAGATGTCCGTTTGCCAGGGCGGTGGCGACGATGGTGCGGTAGTTTTTGTCTTCGCAAATGCCCAGCACGAGCCGCTCGCCCTTCGTCGCTTCGGAGACCGCCACGAGCAGTTCGTTATCTTTTTCCGCCTGCCCCGGACCCCAGACGATGAGCGGGAGTCCCGTAGCGGCGAGCACAGACTTGACGGCTTTCACCGCGTCGTCAGGCGAATCGGCCAGCGTCAAAGCCAGGACGAGGAGGTCTGCCCCCGAGTCTTCGGCTCGCTTCGCCCATTGGGCGGGATCGTTCATCGCCTCGCCCCATGCTTCGGCCAGCAGCGGCGACCAGTCATCGGGCTTGCGCGACTTGATCTCGATGGCAATGACGGGTTTGTTCGGCGTGGGCGCTTCGAATTGCAGGTAGGGCAGGGTCGTCTCGCCGCCAATGGTGACGGTCTTGGCGCGCGTACCGCCCTCCGCGCTCGTCGCGCCGATGGTCACTGCGCGGACGCTTCCGGGCCATTTGTCTTTGGGGATGTCAACCGGCATTGTGTGCCTCCTTAGGTCTTCAATTTCTGATCGAAGAAGTGAATGATGCGAGCCATGTTGGAAGGATGCAGGACTGCGATTCCGCTATGGCCTGCCTGAAAAAAGTGCGAGGTGACGTTCTCACTGCCCAGCACGGGCAGGAGCGCGTTGTAGAATTCCATGCTGTGCTGAGGCGGGACGAGCGTGTCGCGCGTTCCATGCAGAATCAGGAAAGGCGGGTCGTCGCTCGATATGTAAGTCATCGGGTTTGCTTTCTTCGCCAGTTCGGGATGCTCCTCCACCGCTGCGCCCAGCAGCGCCGATTCGAGTTCGAGCACCTGTCTGCCGTTGCGCCCGTCCTTCGGCAGGAAGTCAATGAGGCCGAACACGTCCACCACGGCCTGTACGCGGCTGGAGAATTCGGCATTGCCAAGTTCCTTCCCTTCCAGTTCAGGCACGTCTCCAGCCGTGCCGAGCAGCGAGACGAGATGCCCGCCCGCGGACTCACCCACCGCGCCGATGTGCTCCGCGTCCAGGTTGTAGACTTTGGCGTGCGCCCTCAGCCAGCGCACCGCGGCCTTCACGTCGTGAATCTGCGCGGGGAATTTGGCCTCTGTGCTCAGCCGATAGTTGACACTGGCGACCGCATAGCCGCGTTTGATGAGCGCGGTGATGCCGATCAAGGCGCGCGGGTCGGCTTTGTCGCCCGTGCGCCAGCCGCCGCCGTGAACGTGAACGATGACGGGAAACGGTCCCTTCCCGCGCGGCACGTACAGGTCGAGCTTTTGCGCGGGCGAGAGGCCCGCGTACGCCGCGTCCTTTGCCACGGGCGCGGGCGGGAACAGGCGTCGGATGAAGATGGCCAGCCCGATCGCCAGTCCGAGCCGCAGGGCGGTTTTGGAATTCCAGGTTCGTGCAGTGCGCTTCGATTTATCCGACCGCATCTCTAAAGTCCGAGTTCGGGAATTGGGATTTGGGAATCGGGAACCGAGAGTCGTTGACCTGGGAGTCCGTCTACGGAATATCGACTCCCGAATAACGTCGTCCCAGTAACGAATCCCGTCTCCCATGCTACTTCAAGCCTGCTTTCTTTCTCGCCTCGTCCCTTCGTTCGATAAAGACTTCAATCGGCGATTTTCTTTCCGCCGCGAGTCCCAAATCTTTCAACTCGCTTTCGTCCTTCGCCGCCAGGTGACGAACGATGTGCCTGTACGAGATCATCGCGGCGGGATAGATGATGCCTGCGGAGTTATGCGTCATGTACGCGACGCGGATGCCCTGATCCTTCATCATCTGCGCCGCGGCGGTCAGCGGGATGTCGGAGGGGAATTCAGGGACGCCCTCGCGCATGACCTCCTCGGCGGTGAGCGACCTGGCATCTACGCGTCCGTACGCGCGCACCAGTTCCTCGTATCCGACCACGCCCACGCCTTCGCCCTCATTCCCCAGCACGACCATCTCCTCGACGTTGTGCTCCACGAGGAAGCGCGCGATGTCCACGATGGGCGTGCTGGTCTTGCAGGTCGGCACGCCGACGGTCATCAGGTCGCGGACGAGTTTTTGTTCGGTCATGGCATCGAAAACCCCTTCCCCCAAATCCGCATTTCGATTTGGGGGAAGGCGGTGGATGGGGGTTACTCTCCCTCGCTTATCTGATTGCTCAGGTAGTTTTCCAAACCCATCTGCTCGATTTGGGTGCGCTGTTTCTTCGCCCAGTCGTGGTGACCTTCTTCCATCTTGAGAATGGTCACCAGCAAATCGCCCGTGGACTCGTCGCCGACTTCGCTTGCCAGCGCAATGCCCGCATTGTAGGCTTTGATGGCGCCCAGTTCGGCTTCCTGATCGTTGGTGAGCATTTCCAGAACCGTTTTGCCGATCTTCATCTCGTTGAGTTTGGAAACAATGGGCATCCCCTCGAGGAAGAGAATGCGTCCGATGAGCCATTCGGCATGATGCATTTCATCAATGGCTTTCTTTTCGATGTCCTTATGAAGTTTTCCATAGCCCCAGTTGTCGCACATCTCGGAATGCACCATGTACTGGCTGATGGCGGTCAGTTCGTCGGCCAGAAGGTCGTTCAGGACTTTGATGAGTTTTTCGTTGCCTTTCATGTTTTGCTCCTTATAAGGAACGTAGACAGGTACACAGGTAAACAGGTACACAAGTACACAGGTACACAGGTAAACAGGTACACCGATTGATTATGTTTCCCTGTGTACTTGTTTCCGTATGTACATGTTTACTTCCTCACTAGAACATCGGCTCCATCGCCATGGCGGGATGATTGTGCGCCTCCAGCCAGGCAAGGAGTTCGTCAACAGTGGTGACATTCCTTTCATCGGCGACCTTGTCCAGCAGGTCGGGGTCGCCTTCGCGTTCGCAGACGGCTTTGAACTCTTCCTTCATCGTCTCCTTCAGCACGGAAGACATCCACACCACGCGCTTGAAACCGCCGTCGGCGGAGATGAACTTGGGACTGATGAGGTAGTACTTGCCCACGCCCATCACGCCTGGGGTCTGCAAGCCGCCGCCCGCGATGCCAGCCAGGGTCGAGAAGGTCATGCCGGCGGGGGTCATGGAAGTATCTTCACGCGAGACGACCATCACGCCGTTGGCTTCGGGGATGAGCATGACGATGCACTCGAAGCAACCGCAGGCTGTCATCGGGTTTTCCATGATGGAATACATCGAGACTTCCTGCACCACGCCATGCGAACCGATCTTGGCGTAATCGTTCGTCCCCTGCCAGTAGCCCTTTCGGTCGTCGAGTTGCTTGCCGAGTTTGATGGGCTGGTTCGGTCCCGTCGGGTTGATGTTGTAGGAGGCTTTGCAGTCCAGCCAGTTGTACGCGCCGCACAGACCGAGCCGTTCAGGCGAGACCACGCAGACGTGATTCGGCGCGAACGACTGACAGAGCGTGCAGGAGTAGAACTCATCCACCTTGTCGTCGGTCAGGTCGGCAAGTCGCTTGTTGCGGTAGTCGTAGGCGGCGCGCGCCTTCTCCAGCCATTCGGCGTGGAGCGCGGGGTCGGTGACGACGGTCACCTCCACTTTGTCCACGATGGCGCCGAAGTCCTCGTGGAAGCGCGCGTGCAATATCTTGCCGAAGTGTTCGAGGTTGAAGCCCTTGTCTGCGGCGGCATTCGAGATGCGGATCCAGGCGATGTCGCGCTGACCGACGTGCTGGATTCCGCTCGCGCCGTTGACGAAGTAATGTACCTGCCGCTCCAGCACTGGCTCGAAGTCCTGCTGCATCTGGCGGCCCGCGACCTTGATGATGATGCCCATGTCCATCGAGCCTTGTGCGGGGATTTGTGAGAAGTCGGGCCCGATGACTTCGATCTTGCCGTCCGTCACTTCGTCCAGTTTTGCCATGTACAGATACTCGAAGGCGCGGCTGTGCTTGCCGCCGAACTCCACGCGCAAATCCGCCTTGCGGACGACCTCGCCCTCAAACGCAGACCCGTAAGGCACAGGCACATCCACGTTCGAGACCTTGACTTTCACGCCGCGCACTTCGATGCACTTCTGAACCAGCCGCTCGGCGCGTTCCAAATCGTCCTTGCCTTCGATTTGATTGAATGGCATGGAGACGACATGCTCGTAGGTGGTCACACCCGTCGGCAAAATCTCAGGGATGACCGTATCCGCAATGACGGGGAAGCCGAAGTTAATGGCGCCTGCCGCGGCGGCGTATTTCAAATCGTCCACTTCGCCGAGGGCAAGCACAAAGGCGAAGACGCGCT
>JBBIKC010000020.1:0-59445 GCA_037445635.1 Chloroflexota bacterium | reverse complement strand
GAGAGAGGGAGGCGGGGTAGATGGGAGTGGGCGTCGGCGTTGCGGTTGGGGTGGGTGTGGGTGTGCCGGTCGGCGCGGGGGTGGAGGTGGGAGAAGGGGTGAGGGTGGGGGTGAGGGGTTGCGAAGCAGAGCAGGCGGTGATCAGCAGGGCGAGGCAAAAAACCAAAACAGATGCGGATAAGGCTCTCATTTTTCTCTTTCATCCTTCCAAAACCACTATATTCCCCTAAGGCTGACTGCTTTGGGCGGATACTACCCTGCTTTTGTTTCGACAACCTTTTCCTTCAGCCAGAGATTGACCAGCGTTTCTACTTTTACACCGCGCCGATGCGCCAATTCTTCAATATCTGAAAGCAGGTCCGGCTCGATAGGGATTGCGGCGGTCACATGAAATTTGGCGTCCGCCGCGTTGGGATCGTCGAATTCGGTGAAATCGTGCTTATCCCAGAATTCGCCTATTTTTTCGGGAGAGTCGGCTCTTGAAACGGAACTTTTATTTGCGGGCATAGGATTTACGCTCTTTCTGACTCATATCGCGTGCGCTGATTATAACCGCTGTATTCTCACTTGGTTTGAAGATGAAGAAAACCGATAGATACCGCCCTGCAAAGGTCTGGGCAAAAGCGGCATATACATCTTCGCCTTCCGTGTACCCTTTCTCTGCAAGACGTATTCTGGGATTGTTCAACAAGGCCTGCCGAGCCTCACGCAAGGTGACACGATGCTTTTTGACAAGTTTCTCTTCGATGACTGCCGGGCAGACGATGTAATCAATTTGCATGACAAGCCTTTAATATAAGTATACGATAAAACAGAACATTCACTCCCCTGGCTTTCCATCCGCATCCAGCAACTTTTCTTTTTTCAACCTCCACGCCGACGGCGCGGCGGTTGTTTTGCAGTGCGGCGATGGCGGTCGTGCCGCCGGTGCCCGGGGTCCAGTCGAGCCGGGCGGTCCCGGCCGTTAAACTGGTGGCGGTGACGTTTTCTGGCGCGGTGATGCCGCAGCTAAAACAGCCGGTTTTCTGGCAGCAGTCTTTGGTGGCGCCGCAAGGCGGCGCGCAGCCGCCGGCCGGCGTCCAGCCGGCGTTACAGGCCTGGCGGCACTCCTTCACCGTCCGCCAATACTGCCCCGGCGGGCACGTCCCCCCGCCTCCCCCGCCGGACCCGCAGCAGGAAAAGGTGATTCTTTTGAGGCGAAAATGGCAACCGACCACTGGGCTGCAAATATAGTCGTCCACAAAGTTAGACCCATCGCAATGGTCCTGGTCTATCTGCTGGCACACGACGCTTTGAAAAGTACTGCTAGTATGACACCCTGAAAGTTCTTCAAAACAATCATTGGTCACTCGCACACGAGTATCATCCTGGCACTCGGCATTGCCGCCGCAGCCGTTGGCCGCCCATGCCTTGGAGACATCGAAAGTAAAAAAAGTTATTAAAGCGCAAGCTGATCCGATAAATCCAGTTAATATCTTGCCCATAGCTTTATACTAAAACAGAACGCGAATTATTTCAATTCATTCAATGAAAATTGAGCAGAAGCACTCATCATCTTGCACCGCTAACTATTAATTCATCTGGAACATTTCTCGGACTCATGCCGCCCTCAAACCAAGCCCGTACACCCTCATAATATTCTCTAGGATAGTCTTGCAAGTACTGCTTAACGTAACGATTATTCGGGAGATAAGCACTAAAAAAACTTAATGAAAGAGAGTCTCCCTCCCTAAATATTTCCGCTAATTGTTCAATGGTTGCTTCATCATCACTGATGCTCAATTGCTCCCAAAGAATATCGTTAACTTTATTTCTTTTATCCAAGATCAACCTGAACTTAACCGGCACCAATTCGTTGCTATGGTTGACTGTCACCATGCTGGTTGCCAGTTCAACGCCGCCGTCTTGAGCGATGATAATTTCCATGTCTCCGGAAAATTTACCCGTCAGCATGAAAATAATTTTATCGTCAAAATCGATAGAACAGTCGCCGTTTTCGCATCGCGCCTTGATTTGGTCAACCAGGGCGGGATTGGTGATGTCGAAATCGGAGTTGATGGTGACAGTGGTGTTGCCCGTGGCTTCGTCGTAGGCCCAGGAAACGTCGGGGTCGCCTTGGTGGGCGGCGAGCCATTGCTGGTCTTCGGGTGAGAGGGAGGCGGGGTAGGCAGGGCCTGAGGTCGGCGTTGCGGTTGGGATGGGGGTGGGTGTGTCGGTCGGCGCGGGGGTGAGGGTGAGGAGAGGGGTGGGGGAAGGCGTGGCGGGTTGTGAGGTGGAGCAGGCCGCCAACAAAAGAGCGAGGAATAAAAGCGGGATGCGTTTCATGGCTTTCCTCCGTTGCCATTCCTGGTCTTTACTGTGCGCGAGACAATCTCGCCGTAAATCTACCGCCAGAACAAAAACTGATCCAACCCTGCAACCGCCAATTGCAGAGGCACGCCTGCTAATCGCGCAAGAAGGCCAACCAGCCTCCAGAAGCCCGCGTTCACGAATGGCACATACCACAGGACGAGGAACACGATCCACGAGAGCGCGCCGCGCGTCTGCGCCAGGCGCATGCGCCACTCCATCGGGAAGTACGGCTCCAACGCGCCGAACCCGTCGAAGGGCGGGAACGGGATGAGATTCAACACCACGGCCGAGACCTGCAACAACGCCAGGAACGCGAGCCCGGGGCTAAGCACGGAGGCGCGCACCGAGTCGAATTGCAGGAGCAGGCCGAGGGTCACCGCGAGAAGCGCATTGGCGGCCGGTCCCGCCAGCGAGACGGCCGTCTCCCAGCGCGGTCCGCGCAGCCGCCAGCGTTCGATGTACACCGCGCCGCCCGGCAGCCCAATCCCGCCCATCACGAGAAACAACAGCGGCAGTAACAGCGAATACACGGGGTGGGTGTACTTGAGCGGGTTGAAGGTGAGGTAGCCCTTGTCGCGCACGGTGAAGTCGCCGCCGCGGTACGCGACGAGCGCGTGCGCGAACTCGTGCAGGCAAAGCGAAAATATCCAGCCGATCAAAACAACTGTAAATGTCATGTCGCCTCGTATCCGTTCGGATGTGATTTGTGCCATTCCCACGCGCTGGCAATGATCTCGCGCAGGTTTTCGTGTTCGGGCTTCCAGCCGAGTTCCCTGCGGATTTTTTCCGAGGATGCGACGAGACGCGCGGGGTCTCCAGCCCGCCGCGGCGACTCGACGATGGGGATGTCGTGCCCCGTGACGGCGCGCGCCGTCTCGATCACCTCGCGGACCGAGAACCCGTTCCCGCTTCCGAGGTTATAGACCAGCCCCTCGCGTTCCGCGAGCGCGTCGAGCGTCAGCAGGTGCGCGGACACGAGGTCCGCGATGTGGATGTAATCGCGGATGCAGGTGCCGTCGGGCGTGGGATAGTCCGTGCCGTTGAGGTTGATGGCCTCCATCTTTCCGAGTGGGACGCTCAGCACACGCGGAATCAAATGCGACTCGGGCTGGTGCGCCTCGCCGCGTCCGGGCAGTGCGCCGCAGGCGTTGAAATAACGCAGCGCCGCGAAATGCAACCCGTGGATTTGACGATACCATTCCAACGCCTGCTCGGTCATCAGTTTCGTCTGGCCGTACACGCTGGTCGGGCCGAGAGGCGAGTCCTCGGTCAACGGCTCGTCGCTGGATTGATACACTGCGGCGGTCGAAGAAAAGACGAAACGCTTCACGCCCGCCTGAACGGCGGTTTCGATCAATTGCAGGGAGTTGACAAAATTATTCTTGAAGAAGCGGCCTGGGTCCTTCATGCTTTCGCCCGCCTCGATGAAGGCTGCGAAGTGCATGACCGCGTCGAAGCGTCCATCCTTCATCACTTTTGACAGCACTTCGGCATCCGCCAGGTCCGCGCAGACGAATTTCGCGCCCTTCGGCACCGCGCCGCGATGACCGGTGACGAGCGAGTCGTAAACCGTGACGGAATGTCCTGCCTTGCGTAATGCTTCTGCAGTGGCCGAGCCAATATAGCCCGCCCCGCCGGTGACGAGGATGTGCATGAAACTCCTTTACCTGAGATGGGAAGAGACAGACAGATTATATCAGCCCGAAAAGGCACGCCGTATTTGGCCTTACTCGCTCGGAAATCCCTGCGCGTACCAGCGCATGTACTCCTCCACGTGCGCGCCCCAGTAGACCTCGCTGTGATCGCCCGCGTAGAGATGCCATTCGTGCAGGATATTGTGTGCGACGAGCATTTCCGCAAGCAGGCGGGCATAACCCACTTCCTTGTCGCGGTCGCCGATATCGAGGAAGAGACGCGGAAAGGATTCGGGCGGGATGGCCGCGATCCATTCTTCGAGATAGGGGCCATCGTCCAGAAACACAACGGGCGAATGCGCACCGATGGAGCCGAACAGGTCGGGATGGGTGAGCCCAAGTTGCAAAGCCCACCCCGCGCCGCGCGACAGCCCGCCGATGGCGCGGCCTTCGCGGTTATCAAGTGTGCGATAGGTGGAGTCGATGAAAGGGATGAGATTTTCGATGACTTGTTCGCCAAAAACGGGGCCGGGCGGAAGATTCCAGTAATGGTCGTCGGGGAAGACGATGATGAAGGGGAGGGACTCCCCGCTCAAGATGAGTTGATCCGCCGCGGTCACCGCGCCCAGGCGCGGCCACTGATCCATGGAATAGGTCTGTCCGTGCAGGAGGTAGAGCACGGGATAACTCTTGTCGAGGAATTGGTCATAGCACGGGGGGAGATACACCGAATACGCCATCGGCGCGGACGGGATGTCGAGAGTCCCCGTTTCGAGTCGTCCCGGCTGGCTGAGGCATCCCAGCGGTGTGATCGTCGGCGTGGGTGGAATGGGGGTCGCGGTGGCTGTGGGAGCAGGCGTCAGCGTTGGCAGCGGCTGGTTGGACGGCGCGCAGGCCCAAAGTCCGAAAAGAAGCGAGAGGGTCATTGCAACGGCGAGCCGTCGCAATCCAAAATACGATGCTTGACGGTTGGACATCCCACGCATTATACTCGTCACGCTCGGGGTGTGGCGCAGTTGGTAGCGCACCGCGTTTGGGACGCGGGGGTCGTCGGTTCAAGTCCGACCACCCCGACCATCTTTGCCGACGATCTCTTGGCCGTCGGTTTCTCCATTCAGGAGACGCTGCGCGTCCGACCACCCCGACCATCTTTGCCGACGATCTCTTGGCCGTCGGTTTCTCCATTCAGGAGACGCTGCGCGTCCGACCACCCCGACCACCAGTGGCGCAAGATATTATCTTGCGCCACAATATGTTAAAATAGGCACGGAGGGCACGCTATGACGAAACAGAAATTCGACGGAGTGATCGAAGCCGTCCGCTATTCGAAGAACGGACAGATCGAGTTCGTGCGCGCCTACGAACGCCGCGGCGCCGCCTTTTCGGACCGGCTGTTGTTGGACCGCAAGACCCTGTTGGCGCGGCTAAAGGCGCGCAAGAAATTTCTGACCGGTCATCGCAGGGAATTGTGGGCCGGGACGTTCGAGACCGGCAGGGAAGTGCGGGCATTTTCCCGCAACGGGAAGGAGATCCTCGCCACACGCGCCGAGGCCGAACACGACGAACTGGAAGGCGTGCCCGTCATCTAGCCGCGAGGCGCCTTCTGCGCACAACCGTCATGAAGATTATTGATACCACCCCCTTTGTGGACGAAAGAGGCCGGTTGAGCCTGCAGAACCGCGTGCAGGCCATGCTCAAATACGGCCTGAGCTGGCCGTCCGAGCTGAAGGCGCAGGACGCGGTCATCGCCCAACTCAACAAGGTGCTGGAAAAGGGATTCACGCTTTTCCGCAACAAGGCGCTGGGAGCCAGCGACATCGTCATCCCCCTGATCCTGCTCGGGCCGCCGGGCATTTACGTCATCTACGTCACGTCCCTGCGCGGCATGTACCGCGCCAGGGGCACCGAATGGGGAACGGTGGCGGGAAACAAGTTCCAGCCCGCGCCGATCAACCTGCTGACGCGCGTGATGCGCCTGGCCAAAGTGCTGGAGGTCTTCTTCCAGCGGCAGGGAATTGCCCTGCCCGCGCCGGTCGAACCGGTGCTGATGGCCGCCGACCCCGGCATGTTCGTCGAATCGAACCGTTCGGCGGTGCGCGTGGTGATGAACGACGCCATTGACCGCTTCGCGACCTCCGTCCTGCAATCGCGGCCGATCATCAACAGCCAACTGCTCCCCGCGCTGATCGAACGCATCGAGACCCCGCGCGCCTCCATCCGCCAGGAAAAGCCCACCCTGCCGCCGGAGCCGGACGCGCCCCCCGCCGACGCCGCGGCGCGTATGCAGTCCATTCTCAACTCGCCGAAAAGCGATTCGCTGATCGAATCGGGCCAGTCGGACCTTGGGTTTGCCTTCGACGAATCGCAGGCCGCGCGCCCGTCCACGCTGGAAACGAGTCCCAGCATGCCCGCCGCGCGCGGCGCGGCAGGCTCCGGGTCCCGCCGCGTGGCGGGGATGAGCGCCTTGCAAATCCTCATCCTCATCGGCATGTTTGCCTGCTGGTTGTGCCTGCTGGGCGCGGCCATCGGCTACTTCGTCTTTTTCCAGCCCCTCCCTTGAACTCCCCGTTTCTCTCCGTCATCATACCGGCCTTCAACGAGGAAAACCGCCTGCCCGCCACGCTGGAGCAGGTCTTTGCTTTTCTTAAAAACCAGCCTTACGAGGCCGAAGTGCTCGTGGTGGAAAACGGGAGCAGCGACGGGACACTTGCCGCGGCGCGCTCCTTTGCGCAACGACATCCGACCCTGCGCGTCTTTCAGGAACCACAAAGCGGCAAGGGACTGGCCGTGCGGCGCGGCGTGAACGAGGCGCGCGGCGAATATCTCTTCCTGTGCGACGCCGACCTCTCTATGCCGGTGGAGGAGATCGCCAAATTCCTGCCCCCCGCGCTGACCGATTTCGACCTCGCCATTGCTTCGCGCGAAGCACCCGGCGCGGTGCGCTATAACGAACCTGCCTACCGCCACCTGACCGGGCGCGTCTTCAACACCCTGATCCGCTGGCTGGTGCTTCCCAAAATCCAGGATACACAGTGCGGCTTCAAGTGCTTTCGCGCCCAGGTTGCCCGCCAACTCTTCGAATCACAAACGCTGATGGGCTGGTCGTTCGACGTGGAGATCCTGTTCATCGCCCATCGCCGCGGGCTGAGGGTGAAAGAGATTCCCATCCACTGGTATTACAACGGCGAGAGCAAAGTCAGCATCCTGCGCGATTCCCTGCGCATGTTCCTCGATCTGCTGCTCATCCGCCGCAACGCCCGCCGCGGCCTGTATGATCCCAAAGCCTGACCTGCAATACGAACGACGACTCTGGCGAAGCGGACTGGTCCGCGTGGCCGGACTGGACGAAGCCGGACGCGGCGCGCTGGCCGGGCCGGTGTGCGTCGCGACGGTCATTCTGCCCTCCGACGATCCGCATCTCGCGCGGACTTTGGCCGGGGTGCGCGATTCCAAGCAGCTGACTCCGCCCGCGCGTGACTCTCTCGCCCCGCGCATCAAAGCGGCCGCCCTGGGCTGGGCGGTAGGATTCGCCTCTGCCGAGGAGATCGATGCGCTCGGCATCGTCCCCGCCGCGCGGCTGGCAGGACTGCGCGCTCTCGAATCGCTGGAATGCGATTATCTGCTGACCGATTTCCGCCTCGAATTTCCCGACCTGGACCTGCCTCAGACCGCGCTCGTCAAAGGCGATCAGAAGTCGCTGTCCATCGCGGCCGCGTCCGTGCTCGCCAAAACCGCCCGCGACGCGTTGATGCGCGAACTGGATTCGCTCTATCCCGGCTACGGGCTGGGAAAACACAAGGGATACGGCACACAGGCCCATCGGTCCGCGCTGAAGCGGCTCGGTCATTCCCCCATCCATCGAAAGACGTTCAAATTCAAAAGGTAGGGGCAGGTCTATGACCTGCCCCGGAGAGAGTTACATCGCCACTTCGGCCGCGTACGGTTCATAGATGGCCGTCAATGCGTTGTAGAGGGCTGCGGCGGTCTGCTCGCAGGCCTCCACCACCTGCGCGCCGCGCGCCGCGTCGAGCGCGTCCATTTTCGAGGCCAGCAGGGCGGGCTCGGCGAAATCGGTCTCGTGCAGGCGGAAGTATTCACCGATCTTTTCGGGCAGTTGGCCGTAATGTTCGCGCAGACCTTTGAGTTTGCTTTGCGCCGTGTGCGGCTGCTGGAACTCGAAGGCGTAGAGCGCGCCGAGTGCGGCCGTCTCGTCCGCGAAGAGGCGGCGCGAGGTATCCACCAGGTCGGCCACCCCCTGCATCTCCGGTTCGGCAACCGAGGTATCGAGGCCGGCGGCGAAGGTGCGCTGCCAGACCGTGGCGTGGCCCTCCTCCACTTTGGCAATCCTCGCCTCACCAACCTTCGCCCAGCCTTCGCCAATGTTGCGGATGAACGCGCCGTACTCGCGGGCGTAATCGCGCAGCGCCGCGATCGGGAGCCGTCCCTCGCTCCACGCCACGTAAAATGGATGGCGGAGCAGATTGTGTTTCTCGATCACTTGCTGGCATTGTTGTGACACGGTTCTTGCAGACATGGTGCCTCCTTTGGAATTCAGATATTTTAAGTCCAAATTAGGCATTTGTCCCTTAAAATTTCAGAGGCAGGTTAGGGCCTGCCCCCGTCCCGTACAGAATTCAGGAAGACAACCTGCCAAACCAGCCGCGCCGCTCCATCCACTTTGTCAGTTCGAGCACAGGTACGATGGTGACAGATAGGGGAACGACGATCAGCCAGTCCACCAGGGTGAGGCTGAAGGTGTTGAACGGTTCGTGCAGGAAGGGCAGGTACACGATCAGGCCCAGCAAGATCAATTCCCAGACGACCGCCAGGTTCAACCATTTGTTGGCAAACGGTTTTTGGAACACGGAGTTGCGGTCGGAACGGAAGTTGTAGGCTTTGAAGAACTCGAACAGCACGACGGATACGAATATCATCGTGCGCGCTTCTTCGGCGCTGCGGCCCGTGCTCAATGCCCAGGCGAACAACGCCAGGTTGACAAGCGCAAGCCAGATCCCGCCAACCGCCATAAGGACCGCCACCGGCCGCGTGAAAATGCCGCTGCGAGGGTCGCGGGGCCCGCGGCGCATCAAGTCGCCTTCGGGGGGATCTACAGAGAGCGCCAGGGCCGGCAGGCCGTCGGTGGCAAGATTGATATAAAGGATCTGGACCGTCGCAAGCGGAAGCGGCATACCCAAAAGAGTGGCGACGGCCATCAACAGAATTTCGCCGATGTTGGAGGACAGCAGGTACATCAGGTATTTCTTGATGTTGCCGAAGATGCCGCGTCCCTCCTCCACTGCCGCGACGATGGACGCAAAGTTATCGTCGGTGAGCGTCATGGCGGCGGCTTCCTTGGTGACGTCGGTGCCGGTGATGCCCATGGCAATGCCGATGTCGGCTTTTTTGAGGGCGGGCGCGTCGTTCACGCCGTCGCCGGTCATCGCGACGATGTGTCCCTTCTTTTGCAGGGCAGTCACCACGCGCAGTTTGTGGGCGGGAGATACCCGCGCGTAGACTTCGATGTCGTCAACCTGCTGTTCGAACGCCGCGTCGCTCATCGCCTCCAGCTGCGCTCCCGTTACCACGCGCCCGGTTTTAAGCAGGCCCAGTTCGCCTGCTACCGCCTTTGCCGTGAGCGGGTGGTCGCCGGTGATCATCACTACTTTGATGCCCGCCCGTTCGCAGGTCTGAATGGCTTCGCTTGCCTCCGGACGGGGAGGATCAATCATGCCCAGCAAACCCAGGAACGTCATTTCGCGTTCCGCGTTCTCGATCGTGGCGCCGGCACGGGTGGAAACGGCCAGCACACGCAGCGCTTCGCCTGCCATCTCCTGCGCGATCCGAAGAATGCGCTCTTTGACGGCAGCGTCGAGCGCGGCTTCGCCATTGGCTGTCAGTTGACGCGTGCACGAGTCGATGATGATCTCCGGCGCGCCTTTGGAGTAGGCAACGATTCCACGGTCCATCTTGTGAAGCGTGGTCATACGCTTGGTCTCGGAAGTGAACGGGATCTCGTTCACGCGCGGGTACCGCGTATCGAGGTCGAGTTTCTTCAACCCCGCCTTCGCGGCGGTCACGATGAGCGCTCCTTCTGTGGGATCGCCCTTGACGTGCCAGCGCTTATCCGCTTCGCCATGGACGATGTGCGCGTCGGAAGCCAGCACCGCGCCAAGCAACAAATGCCTCAGCAGGTCCGAAGGCGGTACGATAGTGCCATTGATGGAAAACTGCCCGTGCGGTTCGTAGCCCGCGCCGGACACCTCAAAAACGTCTCCGCCCACGAAAATCTTTCGCACCGTCATTTCGTCCTTGGTCAGCGTGCCGGTCTTGTCCGAACAGATGACGGTCGTACTGCCGAGCGTCTCGACGGCGGGCAGGCGGCGGATCAGCGCATTGCGCTTGACCATGCGCTGTACGCCGATGGCGAGTGAGATAGTGACGACAGCCGGCAGGGCCTCCGGGACGACCGCCACCGCGAGCGCAATACCGAAGATGATCATCTCGATGAAAGGCTGGCCGCGAAACAGGCCCAGGCCGACGATGATCGCCACGATAACGAGTGCGGCGCGCGCCAGCGCATGGCCGACCTTGTCCAAATTCTCCTGCAGGGGCGTTTTACCGCTTTCCACAGTGTGCAATAACTGGGCGATCTTTCCAAATTCGGTGGACATGCCCGTAGCCGTGACCACCGCCCTGCCCCGGCCATAAGTGACCGCCGTCCCGCCATAGACCATGTTCCTTCGGTCGCCCAACGCGAGACCGCCGTTATCGAGGGGCGCAGTGTGCTTTTCCACCGCGACCGACTCGCCCGTCAACGCGGCTTCCTCGACCTGTAAATTGACCGCCTCGATCAAACGCGCGTCCGCAGGGATCTTGTCGCCGGCATGCAACAAGACCACGTCCCCGGGCACGACCTCGCGGGCGGGGATATCTTCCTCCTCTCCATCCCGCAACACGGACGCGGTTGGCGCGGCCATCTGCTGCAGAGCCTCGATGGCGCGTTCGGCCCGGTACTCCTGGATAAATCCCAGCCCGACCGCAAACAGCACGATGACCGCAATCGCAATCGCATCCACTCCCTCGCCGAGAAACGCCGACAGCGCAGTGGCGACCAGCAGGATGACGATCAATACGTTCTTGAATTGTGCGAGAAGGATCTGCCACGGCGAGATATGACGCACAGCCTGCAACTCATTGGGGCCGTACTGGGCCAGCCTGCGCGCTGCCTCGCCGGAAGACAGACCATCCATGCCGGTCGCAAAACGCGTCAGTACATCTTCGACCTTGAACGAATACCAGTTCGGTTGCTCCATCTTGTCGTCTTCGTAATTCACCTTCGGTCTCCTGATTATTGATAGATGGAGGGCGGCGGCCTGAAAATTAAAAGCGAGACCATCACGCCTCCGTGATGGTCTCGCCAAACGCTTCAAACTGCGTTTCCGGTTGCCGATGGCCTACGGCCATGTCTTGACGACAACTCGTCCTGCCATTTGGAAGGGGAGGCAGGCGGCTACTCCCCAGACACAATTGATAGTGTAACCCTGCGTGGAATGCTTGTCAAGCGCGGAAGTTTGCAGACCGGTAAAGCGGCCTATGGGCCGATCTTTGTACCGGGCGGAATTTGCGCATCCTTTGGGACGATGACGATACCGTCGCGCACAACCCAGTTCTCGGTATCCTTGTCCGTCCCGCGCGGAAATGGACGGATGACGACGCCCCGGCCGAGACGAACGTTCTTGTCCAGGATGGCGCCTTCGATATCGCATCTCTGCCCGACGCCGAGGGGAATATTGCTGGGCCTGGTAGGCTGGTCGTAATAATCGGAACCCATCAGGATGCTGTTCTTGATACGCGTCCCCGCCCGGATCTGACTGCGGACTCCCACGACCGAATGGGTGATCTCCGCCTTCTGGACGCGGCAGCCTTCCGAGAGCAAGACGTCCTTCAGGCGGCTGTCCTGTACAATGGAGCCGGGCAGGACACGCGAGTTGGTGTAGATCGGCTGTTTCGGGTCATAGAAATTGAAGGGCGGATTGGGCTCGGTCATCTGCAGGTTCGTCTCATAGAACGAGCGGATCGTCCCGATGTCCTGCCAGTAACCGTCGAAGTCGTAGCCGAAGACCGCGTGCGTTTTGATCGCCGAGGGAATCACGTCCGCGCCGAAGTCGTCGAAATCGGGATGATGGGTCATGAAGTGCATCAGCACGTCGGTCTTGAAGAGATAGATACCCATCGAGCCGAGGAAGGGCCGCTCCTCGTCGTCGCGGCTGACGAAAGGCGCCTGCGCTTTGGCGGTTTTGGGTTTTTCCACAAAGTCCGAAACGCGGCAATCCGCCTCGCGTTTGAGGAGGCCGAAACGCGGCGCGTCCTCGCGGGAAACCGGCTGGACGGCCACGGTGATGTCGGCCCGCTGTTCCCAGTGGAACTTCGCCATGGCGGCGTAGTCCATGCGATAGAGGTGGTCGCCGGCCAGAATCAGCACGTCCTCCGCCCCGGTAGCGCGGATCTCGAACATCTGCTTGCGGACCGCGTCCGCCGTGCCCTGATACCAGTTCTCCGATTCCAGCGTCTGCTCGGCGGCCAGGATCTGCACCCAGCCGGTGTGGAAACCGTCGAACTGATAGGTCTGTGTGATGTGACGGTGCAGGGACACGGAGTTGAACTGGGTCAACACCGCGATGCGATAGATACCCGAGTTGATGCAGTTGCTGATGGGAATGTCAATCAAGCGGTATTTCCCCGCAATCGGCACGGCCGGCTTGGATCGCATCTGGGTCAGCGGCCAGAGGCGGGCGCCCCGTCCCCCGCCCAGGATGACGGCCAGAACATCGTTGATGGCAGGCATACGGACTCCTTTGAAGCGGGATTTCCGAACTCTTTTCTATTATCGCTTAAGTTTGAGAAACCGGCACGGGTCGCATCGGCCTAGACCACGGTTGTCCACCGCACTTTTGCCAAAACACTTAACGCAAAATGGCGGAGCCGCAAAGGACGGAATCCGCGAATTTCACCGAGCCTGTTCGCGTCATTTGCCGATTGGCATAATTCGCGTTGAAAAGCTTCCGACATGAGAAGCCATAATCCGCCCTGGCTTCCCGGCAACCACTGAAAGCGCTATGATATAATTTTTGTGCCGAAGGAGGGAATCGAACCCTCATACCCTCACGGGTACACGATTTTGAGTCGTGCGCGTCTGCCTGTTCCGCCACTTCGGCCAGCACGCCCAGTATAACAAACTCCCCGATACAAGGTCAAGATGAAACTCGGAATCATTGGATTACCCCAATCTGGAAAGACCACCCTGTTCAATGCGCTCACCCGCGGCCACGCGCCCACCACTGCCAGCGCCGGGCGTATCGAGGTGCACACCGCAGTGGTGGATGTTCCCGACCCGCGCGTGGACAAACTCTCCGGCATGTTCAACCCGAAAAAGACCATCTACGCCAAAGTGACCTACGCGGACATTGCGGGACTGGAGGCCGGCGCGGCCAAAGCGGGCATCTCCGGCCAACTGCTCAACCAGCTCACGCAGATGGACGCCTTCCTGCACGTGGTGCGCGTCTTCGAGGACGACAACGTGCCACACCCATCCGGCTCGGTGGACGCGCAACGCGACATCGAGTCAATGGAGAGCGAACTCCTGCTCAACGACCTGGTTGCGGTGGAGCGAAAACTCGAGCGTCTGATTGACGAACGCAAGAAGGGCGGCACGGACAAAGCCGACAATGAGAGGCAGACGGCACTCTTCCAGCGCTTGAACGCGGCCCTCTCTGAAAATACCCCTCTGCGGAAGGTTGAAATCACGCCCGAGGAAAGTAAAATCCTCGCCAGTTTCGGCCTGCTCACGCGCAAGCCGATCCTGACCGTGCTCAACCTCGGCGAGGGACAATCGGCTCCAACGGTCAAAGTGGATCACGATACGGTGGCATTGCAGGGCAAACTCGAAATGGAGATCGCCCAACTGCCCCCCGAGGACGCGGCGGTATTCATGAAGGAATACGGCATCGAGGAGCCCAGCCTCAACCGCATGATCCGCCTCTCGTACGACCTGCTGGATCAGCAATCCTTCTTCACCGTCGGCGAGGACGAGGTGCGCGCCTGGACCGTCCGCCGCGGGGCGAGCGCGGTCGAGGCGGCGGGCGCCATTCACACGGACTTGCAACGCGGCTTCGTGCGGGCCGAGGTGGTGGCCTACGACGACCTCATCAGCCTCGGGTCCATGCACGAGGCGAAGGCCAAAGGGAAACTGCGCCTCGAAGGCAAGGAATATCCCGTCAAGGACGGAGACATCGTTCACATCCGATTCAATATTTAGCGCGATAAAAACAGGAGAGCACATCATGGCATACAAACTATCCCGCTGGTCGCTCGACGACCTCTTCCCCGGCATGACCAGCCCCGAACTGGAGGCCGCCTTCGAGCAGGTCGAGGAACAGGTGACCACCTTCGAGGGCGTGCGCGGCAAACTGCGCCCCGACATTCCCGCCGAGGAATTCATGCAGATCATACGCGCCTCCGAAGAGATGACCCGCATCGTCCAGAAACTGGATGCCTTTGCCGGGCTGTCCTTCGCGGCCAATACACAAGATCAGGCCGCGCTAACCCTGCAAAGCCGCGTGCAACAATTCATAGCAGACATGGGCAACCGCACCCTGTTCTTCAGCCTGTGGTGGAAGGACCTCGACGACGAGAACGCAAAACGTCTCATGGACGCCAGCGGCGATTATCGCTACTACCTCGAGGAGATGCGTCACTTCAAACCGCACACCCTCACCGAACCCGAAGAGAAGATCATCAACATCAAGGACGTGACCGGCGGGAACGCGCTCGTCACCCTGTACGACGCCATCACCAACCGATATGTATTCAAACTGAAAGTAAACGGCAAGACGAGGGAACTCACCCGCGCCGAATTGCTGAACTTCGTCTACAGCACCGACCCGAAGATGCGCGCCAAAGCCTACCGCGAACAGTTCCGCGTCTTCGGCAACGACGGCCCGATCCTGGGCCAGATGTACCAGACGCGCGTGCGCGACTGGTACAACGAGGGCGTCACCCTGCGCAAGTTCCAGACGCCCAATTCGGTGCGCAACCTGATGAACGACATCCCCGATGAGGCCGTGGACGTGTTGCTCGACACGGCGCGCAGGAACGCGGGCATCTTCCAGCGCTTTTTCAAGTTGAAGGCGAAACAACTGGGCGTGAAGAAGATTCGCCGTTACGACATCTACGCGCCCGTGGCTGGTTCGGACAAGAAATACAGTTTCAGCCAGGCCGCGGACATGGTGCTCGAATCCTTCGACGCCTTCAACCCGGAGTTCGCCAAACTGGCCCGCCGCGTCTTCGACGAACACCACCTGGATAGCGAGATTCGCAAAGGCAAACAGGGCGGCGCCTTCTGCGCCCCCATCCTGCCCGAAATCACGCCCTACGTGAAGGTCAATTACCAGGGCAGTGCGCGCGAGGTAGCCACGCTGGCGCACGAACTCGGACACGCCATTCACGCCATGCTGGCCTCGCATCATACGGCGTTCACATTCCATTCGTCCCTGCCGCTGGCGGAGACCGCCTCCACCTTCGGCGAAATGATGTTGATCGAGCGTATGCTGGCCCGCGAGAAAAACAAGGCGGTACGCCGCGACATCCTCTTCCGCCAAGTGGATGACTCCTACGCCACCATCGGACGCCAGGCCTGGTTCGCGCTCTTCGAGCGCAGCGCCCACGACATGGTCATGAAGAACGCCAGCGTGGACGAGATCTCGGCCATGTATTTCGAGAACCTGAAAGAGCAGTTCGGCGACTCGCTCGAACTCTCCGACGAGTTCCAATGGGAATGGGTCAGCGTCCCGCACTTCTATCACGCGCCCTTCTATGTCTATGCCTACGCGTTCGGCAAGCTGCTGGTGCTCTCACTGTACAAACAATTCAAGGCCGAGGGCGAGTCATTCAAGCCGAAGTATCGGAAGATTCTGGCCGCAGGCGGATCGGAAGCACCCGCGAAGATTCTCGCCGAGGCGGGCATTGACATCCGCTCGGCCAAATTCTGGCAGGGCGGATTCGACGTGATCAAGGAGCAGGTGGAAGAGTTGGAAAAGTTATAATCGACCGTCAGGAACCAGGCTTCTTCGAGAAACCTGGTTCCTGATGATAATGAGAGGCGTGGCGCGGAACGCGTTGCGCCTCTTTGATTCGGTTTTGGAATGCAGGAGCCTGCTCCTGCCATTTCGGATGGCATGCCGCTTCGTGGCACTGAGCCGTCCACTCCAAAGCGAAACCCTGGATTTACTGAAATTCGATTGACTTACCCTCCCTTCTGTTGTAGACTTACCCAAACCTCCCTTCCAGGACTGACCCCATGGCAAATACCAACCGCTACCGCTGGTTCGTGGTCGTCATCTTCTTTTTCTTCATGCTGCTGCACCAGACCGACAAATTGATGATCGGTTCCCTCCAGGTGCCCATCAGCGAGACATTCGGGATGAACAACCAGCAATGGGGGTGGATCAACTCGGGGGCGCTGATCGTGGCCACGATTCTGTACCCGATCTGGGGTTATCTCTACGACCGTTACGCCCGCGCCAAACTCCTGGCGCTGGCCTCTTTAATCTGGGGCGCCACCACCTGGCTGAACGGCGTCGTCCGCAACTTCCCCTCCTTCCTCGTCACGCGCGCTTCGACGGGCATTGACGACTCGTCCTACCCCGGCCTGTACACCCTGGTCGCCGACTACTTCGGTCCCAACCTGCGCGGCAAAGTCTACGGCATCCTGCAACTGGCGCAGCCGCTGGGATATTTACTCGGCATGATTCTGGCGTTGATGATCGCGCCGATGATCGGCGGATGGCGTTCCATCTTTTATATCACCGGCTCGCTGGGCCTGATCATCGCGGTCTTCATTTACTTCGGCGTGAAAGAAATGCCGCGCGGTAAAGCCGAGCCTGAGTTCGAGGGCATGGCCGAGATCTCCGCCTTCCACTTCTCATGGGACGAGGCGAAGGAAATCTTCAAGAAACGCACCATGTGGTTCGTCTTCCTGCAGGGCTTCGCGGGCGTCTTCCCCTGGAACGTCATCACATACTTTTTCTTCAAATATCTCGAGAAGGAACGCGGCTACGACGCGAACAGCATCCTGTTCACCATGGCACCCGTCATCCTGATCCTCGCCGCGGGCTACTTCATCGGCGGCGCGGTCGGCGACGCGCTCTTCAAACTCACCCGAAAGGGACGCATCATCGTCTCCAGCGCGGGCGTCCTGCTCGGCGCGATCTTCCTCGTGCTGGCCATCACCACCCCCGTCGAAGCCAGGACACAGTTCTTCTTCTACATGTGCCTCACGGCCATCTTCATGCCGCTTTCCTCGGCCAACGTCGTTGCCACGGTTTACGACGTGACCGTGCCCGAGGTCCGCTCGACGGCGCAGGCCACCGAATACTTCGTCGAAAACGCGGGCGCGGCCTTCGCCCCCATCCTCACCGGCGTCATCGCCGACGCCACCAGCCTGCAGACCGCCATCCTGCTCATCCCCTCTGTCGCCTGGGGCCTGTGCTTTTTCTTCTACCTCGGCGCGCTGTTCACGATTGACAAGGATCACAACGACCTGCGCGCGCAAATGGCAGAACGCGCCAAATCCATGTAATTCGTAAGGGCACAGCCAAATCAGGAACAACCGAGTCCATAGATCGTCACGCTGTGCCCCTACAGTTTTATGCACATCCTCCAACTCGACCTCAACGACAAAACACGGGTGCGGGACTTCCTCGCCCTGCCATTCGCCATCTATCGTGACATCCCCCAGTGGGTGCCGCCCCTGCAAATGGACGAACGCCTCCGCCTGGACCCGAAGCGGTTTCCGTTTTATAAGCATTCCCAAGCCGCGTTTTTCCTCGCGTACGAAGGGACTCGTCCCATAGGCCGCCTCGCCATCCTCGACAACCGCCGCTACAACGAGTTCAATCACGAAGCCACCGCGTTCTTCTATCTGTTCGAATGCGAAGACAATCGTGACGCGGCCAGTGCGCTGTTCGAGGCGGGCTTCAAGTGGGCGCGCTCGCGCGGATTGAACAAAGTCCTCGGCCCAAAGGGATTTACTCCCCTCGACGGCTTCGGCCTGCTGGTCAAAGGCTTCGAACATCGTCCCGCCTTCGGCCTGCCATACAATCCTGCTTATTACATTCCACTCGTCGAAGCGCAGGGATTCGTCACACAAGGCGAGTCGGTTTCAGGCTATCTCGGCGCGGACATCCAATTCCCCGACCGCATCCACGAACTGGCTGAACGAATCGCCCGGCGCCGCGGACTGCGCATCGCTCATTATCAAAAACGCTCCGACCTGCGCGCCCTCGTCCCAAAACTGAAAGAACTCTACAATGGCGCCCTGCGCGGCACCGCAGGGAACGCGCCGCTTACCGACGAGGAGGTCAACGCCCTGGCAGACCAATTGCTCTGGTTTGCCGACCCAAAATTGATCAAGATTGTGATGAAGGACGATACACCTGTCGGCTTCCTGATGGCCTATCCCGACGTGTCCGCCGCGTTGCAAAAAACGCGCGGACAGCTCTTCCCCTTCGGCTGGCTGACCCTGCTCCTCGAACTCCGCCGCACGGACTGGCTCAACATCAACGGCGCGGGGCTGCTGCCCGAATACCGCGGCTCCGGCGGGACGGCGATTCTATACAGCGAGATGTTCAAATCGGTGCGGGATTCGGGGCAATTCCGTCATGCCGAGGTGGTGCAGATCGGCATGGAAAACGAGGCTATGCAACGCGAGCTGGAAAATTTCGGGATACACTTCTACAAAATCCACCGAACCTATCAGCGTAATTTGTAATTCAGGCCATTCCGAAATGGGGACGAAAAACACATAGCCGCTATGACGCGAGTCCACATACAATAATCTCAAGACGCCATCGCAAATCACAGGTTTCGCTTTGGAGTCGACGGCTAAGCGCCACGCATGCCGTCCAAAATGGCAGGAGCAGGCTCCTGCATTCCAAAATCGCGATTTACTGAAATTGATCTGGAGGTCATCATGGTCAAAATTGTCGCCGATACCACCTGCGGCCTGCCGCGTGACCTGCTCGCCCGGCGCGGCATTCCGCTCATTCCGCAAATCGTCATCTTCGGGGAGGATGCCTATCACGACGATTCACAACTGGACACGGCTACATTCCTGCAAAAACTCAAGGCCTCACCGACCCTGCCAAAGACCGCCGCGCCCGAACCGCCCCTGTACTATCCAATTTTCGAGGAGGCGAAGAAAAAAGGCGAAAGCGTGATCGTGGTCGCGCCGACGGGCAAGGCCAGCGGCACCGTCCGCTCGGCGGAGACGGCCGCGCAGGAATTCCCCGGCCTGGATGTCCGCGTGGTGGATTCGCAGACCATCTCTTGCAATCTCGGCACCATGGTGCTGGTCGCGGATGATATGGCGAAGGCGGGCAAGTCCGCGGATGAGATCGTGGCGAAACTCAACGACATGATCCCGCGCGGACGCATCTACTTCCTCGTGGACACGCTGGAATATCTCGCCAAAGGCGGACGCATCGGCGGGGCGAAGAAACTGCTGGCCGAATTGTTGGAAATCAAACCCATCCTGCAAATCAAGGGTGGACAGGTCGAATCGTTCGAGCAGCAGCGCACCAAGAGGCGCGCCCTGGCGCGTCTCGTGGAGGTGGCCGCGGAGCAATGCCCGGGCGGAGACGAAGCCCATTTGTGCGTGCTCCAGGTCGAGGCGGAGGAGGAAGCGAAGTCGCTCGTCGAGCAGATGAAGGCGCGCGTGTCCGTTCCAGAAATTCCCATCTATGAATTGCCGCCTGCCATCGTCGTTCACGCCGGACCGAAGGCCATGGGCGTCGGATTTTTTGTCTGACCCCTCCCCGGCCCTCCCCAAATCCGCATTGAGGTTAGGTGACACATCTACAACCTGAGTGCGGATTTGGGGAGGGTGCCGAAGGCGGGTGGGGTGGTATAATTCGCGGGCAATTTTGGAAAAGTAATTGAAGGAGAACGATTTATGTCTGGACACAGCCACTGGGCAACCATCCGCCGCAAGAAGGGCGCGGCCGACGCGAAGAAAGGCGCCATCTTCACCCGCCTGGCGCGCGAGATCGTCATGGCGGCGCGCGACGGCGGAGGCGACCCGTCCACCAACGTGCGCCTGGAACTGGCAATCGAAAAAGCCCGCGCCCAGAACATGCCCAAGGACAACATCGAGCGCGCCATCAAACGCGGCACCGGCGAAGACAAGGAAGGCAACGCGTTCGAGGAACTGACGCTCGAAGGCTACGGCCCGCACGGCTCGGCGCTCATGGTCGCGTGCGTCACCGACAACCGCAACCGCACCATCGCCGAATTGCGCCACACCTTCAGCAAGTTCGGCGGCAACATGGCCGAGGCCGGGGCGGTCGGCTGGCAGTTCGACCGCAAATCGTATTTCTCCTTTCCGTCCAGCCAACTGGCCTTTGAAAAGGCGTTCGACCTTGCCGTAGTTGCGGGCGCGGACGACGTAATCGACGCGGGCGAAGAGGTCGAGATCATCGCGCCCGTGGACGCGTTCAAAACCATCAGCGACGCCCTGCGCCAGGCGGGCGTTACGCCCAACGAATCGGGCCTGCGCATGATCGCCAAGCAGGAACTCGAACTGAATACGGATGACACCCTCTCGGTGATGAAACTGATCGAGGCGCTCGAAGACCTCGACGATGTGCAGGACGTGTTCCACAACGTCAAACTCTCCGAGGAAGCCCTGGCCGCCCTCGAAGCCGCTTAGATTCCGTAGTGACGACTTGAGTCGTCACTACTTTTATTTAAATGACCCTCGCCCTCGGCATTGACCCCGGCACCGCCACGACAGGTTACGGACTCGTCCGCCTCGAACCGGACGGCGGGCTGGCCGCCGTTAAATTTGGCGTTATCACCACCCCAAAGGACTCCCCCGCCCCGGCGCGGCTGGAGAGCCTCTACAAGGAACTCCGCGCGCTCCTCAAAAAACATAAACCCGAAACCGCCGCGGTGGAAAAACTGTTCTTCCAGCGCAACGTGTCCACGGCCCTCGCGGTGGGACAGGCGCGCGGCGTGGTCATGCTCGCCCTGCAACAGGCGGGACTGGATGTTTTTGAATACACCCCCAACGAAGTAAAGCAAGCCGTGGCGGGTTACGGCTCCGCGGATAAGAGACAGGTTCAGGAAATGGTGCGCACCCTGTTGCAACTCGATTCCATCCCCAAACCCGACGACGCCGCCGACGCGCTCGCGATTGCCATTACGCATTTGAATACAAAGAGGTATTGACGTTGGTCGAGTAGTGCTGAGCGTAGCGAAGCACGTACCGAGACCAACCTAACAGGAAGACTTTTGTAAACTGCTGGTCTCGATATGCCCCTCGAAGAACACTCGGGGCTACTCGACCAGCAGATCCATCCTTTTTATCTGCGTTCATCTGTGGTTAAATAGACTCATGATCGCAACCCTTCGTGGCGAAATCACCCAGATCGAAGATAACGCCCTCGTGCTCGAAGTCGGCGGGGTGGGACTGCGCGTCTTCGTCCCCACCCCCCTGCGCGGACGGATGAAGGTCGGCGAAGCCGCGTTCCTGTTCACCCACCTCGTCGTCCGCGAAGATGCGTTGACCCTCTACGGTTTCGAGTCGCAGGCCGACCGCGACCTGTTCAACCTCCTGCTCGGCGTGGACGGGGTCGGACCGAAGGTCGCGCTCTCGGTCCTATCCACCCTCACGCTGGATGCAATCCAGCGCGCCGTCTTTGCCGAGGAGGGAGAAATCCTGAGCCGCGTACCCGGCGTGGGCAAGAAGACCGCGCAGAAGATCGCCCTGCACCTGAAAGATAAACTCAAGCCCGCCGACGCGCTCGCCAAAGTCGCGGCCATGGCCGACTACGACAGCGAGGTGCTTGCCGCGTTGACCGCGCTGGGCTATTCGGTGGTCGAGGCGCAGTCCGCCATCCAGTCCCTGCCGAAGGACGCGCCCAAGGACGTGGAAGAACGTCTGCGCCTGGCGTTGCAGTACTTTCAATAGCAATGATTGAAACTCGATTTCAGCGGGCGGACGAAAATCCGCTCGCTCGTTTTATAATCACACCATGAACCCGCCCGAACAAATCGAAACTGAACGATTGATTCTCAGGCAACCGCGCAAGGACGACGCGCCCGCCATCTTCGCCGCGTGGACTCAAGACCCCGAGGTGACGCGTTATCTCACCTGGCGTCCGCATAAACGCGTGGACGAGTCCTATTCCATCCTCGATTTGATCGCGAAACTCTGGCGGGATGGCGAAGCCTTCACCTACGTCATCACCCTACAAGGCAACGATGATCCCATCGGCATGATCGCCATCCACCCCGATGGGTTCAAACCCAGCATTGGATACGTGCTGGCACGTCCGCACTGGGGCAAAGGATACATGACCGAAGCCGTCCGTGCTGTGACGGAGTGGCTGCTCCGTCAACCCGACATCTACCGCGTCTCCGCCACCTGCGACGTGGACAATCCCGCCTCGGCGAAGGTGATGGAAAAGGCGGGGATGAAACACGAGGGTCTGTTGCGAAGGTATATGGTGCATCCGAATGTCAGTGAGGAGCCGAGGGATTGTTTGATGTATGCGAGGGTGAGGTAATGGTGGAATCGTAGGGACACAGCGGAGAATCGCAAGACCTTTCAATGAATCATTGCCCCGCTGTGTCCCTACACAACCATCGTCCCACTATGCCCTTACGTGTTGTTATAATTCAACCGTGAAATTCAACCCCGAAATCCACCATCGCCGTTCCATCCGTTTGAAGGGATACGATTACACCCTCGCAGGTGCATATTTCATTACGATTGTCACTCACGAACGTGAATGCCTGTTCGGTGAAATCACAAACGGCGATATGGCGAAAAATAAATTTGGTTTGGTTGCCCAACAAATGTGGGACAAATTGCCAGCCCGTTTTCGGAATGTGGAATTGGGCGCGTTTGTTGTTATGCCAAACAATATCCATGGGATTATTTTTTTGGATGGAACCCGTAGGGGCATAGCGGAGGGTGCTGTGGATTCTGACAATCAATCGTCCCGCTATGCCCCTACGTCCCAACGCCAATTCGGAAAAATGATCCCGGGTTCCATCCCTGCCATTGTCCGTGCCTACAAATCATCTGTGGCATATCGAATCAATCTCATGCGCGGATTGCGCAACGCACCCGTCTGGCAACGGAATTATTACGAACACATCATCCGCAATGAGGATGATGCAGAACGCATCGAGCATTACATCATGTCCAACCCCTCTAATTGGAAGACAGATGATGTACGGGCATAGCGGAGGGCGCGACCGATTATGTTGATCGATCAACCCGCTATGCCCCTATCATAAAACCATGTCCCTCCTCACCGCCACCTCCCTCTCCAAATCCTTCGGCGCGGAAGATATCTTCCGCGGCGTCACGTTTGCCGTGCCAAAGGGCGCGCGGCTTGCCATCGTCGGTCCCAACGGCTGCGGCAAGACCACGCTGCTCCGTATCCTGATCGGGGAGGAAGAAGCCTCGTCGGGGACAGTGACCCGCGCGAGGTCCGCGCGAATCGGGTATCTGTCGCAGGAGGCCGACTTCCAAATGGAGGGCACGCTCTGGGAGGCGTGTCTGACTCCGTTCGCGAGTCTCATCCAACAGCAGGACGAACTCCACCGACTCGAAGCGCAACTGGCGCACGCAGACGCGGAGACGATGTCGCGTTACGGCAAACTGCAACACGACTTCGAACGGCGCGGCGGATACACGTACGTGACGCGCATCAAGCAGGTGCTGACGGGCCTGGGCTTCGATGCTTCGGACTACGACATGCGGCTGGATCACCTTTCGGGCGGACAGCGCACCCGCGCCTTTCTCTCCCGCCTCCTGCTCTCGGACCCTGACGTGCTCCTGCTCGACGAGCCGACCAACCACCTCGACATCCGCGCCGTGGAGTGGCTGGAGAGTTACCTGAGTCAGTGGGAGGGCGCGGCGGTGATCGTTTCTCACGACCGCTACTTTTTGGATCGCGCCGCCAACGTGATCCTCGAAATGCGTCCCGACGGCGCGGAAGTGTATCGCGGCAACTACACCCATTATTTGCAGCAGCGCGAAGAACGCTGGAACCGCCGCGAGGAAGTCTTCAACAGCGAAAAAGAAAAACTGCTCAAGGAAGTGGAGTACATCAAGAAAAATATTTCGGGGCAGAACACCTTGCAGGCCAAGGGAAAGTTGAAACGCCTGACGCGCCTCGTGCAGGCGATTGAGCAAGTGGGCATGGACGCGGCGGTTAATTCCAATTGGAGTCAGTTGGAGGTCGAGACGACGACCTCGCCCTTCAGCGTGGAGGAGGCCGAACGCCGCGTGCGCGCCCTGCGTCTGCCCGACAACCGTCCGCCCAAATTTCATCTGCGCCTCAAGACCGCGGCGCGCTCAGGCGAGTTGGTCCTGCGGACGAAGAATCTGCAAGTCGGTTATCCTCCCGACGAGGCGCGCGGCGACGCGGGCAAGTTCCTGTTCGCGGCCGAAGACATCACCCTGCGGCGAGGGGAATGCGCCGCGCTGATCGGTCCCAACGGCGCGGGCAAGACCACCTTCCTGAAAACGATTCTCGGCACGGAGAATCACGGAACGAGCAAAAACTCATCCGCAGATTTCGCTGATTACGCAGATTTAGAAAAACGAAAATCTGCGTCATCTGCTCAATCGGCGGATAAATCTGCCTTCGAGAAAATCCCCCCGCTGAGCGGAGAGGTCATCATGGGCGCGTCGCTGCACATCGGCTACTTTGCCCAGGCCCACGAGGGACTCGATCCGCGCAAGACGCTCATGCAGGAGATTCAATCGGTGCGGCCCGAGTTGTTGCTCCACGAAGTCCGCGACGTGCTGGGCAAGTTCCTCTTCTCGGGCGATGACGCCTTCAAACTCGTGGGCATGCTCTCTGGCGGCGAGCGCGGACGTCTCGCCCTCGCCAAACTCGCCTTGCAGCAAACCAACTTCCTCCTGCTCGACGAACCGACCAATCACCTCGATATCCCCGCGCAGGAAGTGTTGCAGTCTGTCCTCGACAACTACGAGGGGACGATCCTGCTCGTCAGCCATGACCGCTATCTGATAGATGCGCTGGCGACTCAAATCTGGGAGATCAACCCCGACGAGTCCGCGTTGACGGTGTTCAATGGGACGTATTCGCAGATGAAAGAGGAAAGAGATAAGGCGGCGGAGCGGGAAGCCGAAAAAGCCGATATTCGATATTCGAAAGTCGATTCTCAAGCATCGAATATCGATTCTCGAAGATCAAAATCCGCCAAAACGAAAGAGGAGAGAAGAAAGATAGCGCAATTGCAACAACTCGAAAACGCCATCGCCGCCCTCGAAGCGGACCTGGCGAATCTCAGCGCGCAGTTGGAGAGTCCGTTCGTGAATCCGAAGGAAGTGGCGGTGATTGGGAAGGAGTATGAGCGCGTCCAGAAGGAGATGGATGAGAAGTTGAGGGAGTGGGAGGGGTTACAATGAAATACCGGACTCCCATCCGTGAACGCTACATGCGCGATCCCCTGCCCGTCCGTTTGGGCGGACTGGCCGCGAACCTGAGCCGAATCAAATCGTTTTCGGCAAATGACGCCAGCCTGATTGATGAAAGCAAAATGTTCATCGAGTGGGCGGAAATTCACACCGCAGAGAAATTAGTGGAACTGCAAATCCAACTCGCACGCTGGAAATTGGCGTGGGATGGGATTTGGTCAGATAAAATCAAACGTGAGCAAGTTGCAAAACAATCTGCATCTTGGTCAATGCAGGTACTGGAATTGTCTGGCCTTTTACGCGGATAATCTTCCCAAAAACTCACCAAAGGAGTCCACTATGTCCGACGAACCCAAAACTTGTACCAAGTGCAAAGGCGAGATGGAGAAGGGAACGCTTCAACAGGCAGGCCGCTTTGGCGAGACGCCCTTTACGTGGGAGGCGAGTGATGAAACCCGCATTAAACTTGTGGCGTATCGTTGTAAGGAGTGTGGGTTCGTGGAAGTGTACGCTCCGTCCAAGACAGCAGGCTCGTAACTCATTTTCAATTTGTCGCAGCCAACCGCCACGCACCGCCGCAGACGAAACAGCGTGCTTGCAAGGGATATGCACGTGCTGATAGGGATGAGTGTATACTATATTTCAGATGGGCTGACATCCTCTTCCCCTCAAGGAGTGACACATGTCCTGGCAAACCCAACTGCGCGGGGACTCGGTTTCGTGGCTGATGCAATCGGACTCGGCAAACGTCCGCTATTTGGCGATGCGCGACTTGCTCGACCTGTCTCCCGATGACAAAAAACTGAAAGCGGCGCGGAAGTTGGCGCACAAGGAGGGGCCGATCGCACACGTGTTGTCGAAGATGAATGAGGCAGGCTGGTGGCAGAGACCCGGAACAGGCTACGGCCCGAAGTACAAGTCCACGGTGTGGGCGTTGATTTTGCTGGCGCAGTTGGGTGCATCGGTGAAAGAGGATAAGCGCATCAATCTGGCGTGCAAATATTATCTCGATGAGGCGTTGAACCCTGGCGGGCAAATCTCGGCGATGACGAACAAAGCCCCGTCGGGAACAATCGATTGTCTGCAAGGGAATATGCTGTGGTCGCTGATGAGTCTCGGCTACGAAGACAAACGAATGGAAAAGGCCTACGAATGGATGGCGCGTACCGTCACAGGCGAGGGCGTCGCGCCGATGAAAGTCAAACATGCTGAAGTGCGATACTTTGCCGGTAAGTGTGGTCCGCTGTTTGCGTGCGGGGCAAACAACAAGATGCCGTGCGCGTGGGGCGGAGTCAAAGTTTTGCTAGCCCTCAGCCGCCTCCCCGTCGAGAAACGAAGCGAACTTGTCCAGCGGGCGATCCGTGCGGGCGTGGACTTTTTCCTGGCGGTGGATCCGTCCACGGCGGATTATCCAAATGGCTGGGCGGCGAAACCGAGCGGCAATTGGTGGAAGTTCGGTTTCCCCGTTTTTTACGTCACCGATATTTTGCAGATCGCGGAAGCGTTGGTGGCATTGGGATTCGCCAAAGACGCGCGACTCGCAAACACGATGGAACTCATCCGCTCGAAGCAGGATGCGGACGGACGTTGGCCGCTGGAATACAATTACGATGGCAAGACGTGGACGCGCTTCGGAAAAATGAAGGAACCTAATCCGTGGGTCACACTGCGAGCGCTACGAGTTTTGAAAGCAATGGCGTAACCTCATAATTAATGCCATGCCACTCAGTAAGTCGTATATCTATACAGATGGAGATGACGAAGCCGTCAAGAAAATGAGAGTAGACCATTGGCGCAAGATCATGAGGAGGTCAAATGACAACAATACTGCGATATGACACCACCGAGGCTGTTCTTACTCCGTTAAATCCCCTCGAAGATCTTATATCATGGATAACAGGGTTAAGAAGCACAGGCTATACATCAGACATCTTAAGAGTTAATCACAACATCACGAACAAAGCAGATATTCGACAAGGCAGTCAATTAATCTCATTGTTCTCCAACAATGCTGTCGGGTTATTGGATCAAGCATATGCCGGTCCGGAGGAGATGTCTTTTCTTCCCTTATATTACTCTATTTTGAATTTATCCAAGATATACATAATATTAAGCGGACACATGGGCTTATTAGCCACTAACCGCTATCATGGAGTGAGTTATAACCCAAACCAAAAGACTAGCAGGGACTTACTAACCGAGGAAATCGTTTTCAAACAAAACGGCGTGTTACCACTTTTTTACTGGTCAATAACAAATGAAATTTGGAGGTTCGACAAGAAAAAGATTAAGCTAGGCGATATTTATCCTTACATTTTTGGAATATCACATGAGTTTGGGCATGCATACAAAGTGCCGTGGGCTCTTCAAACGATATCAGTCGAAATTCCTGAGAGAGGGGACGATGGACTTAGACTTAATATCACTTTAGCAAAGTCAAATCATCCAAACGCTAGTAAAAGAAGATACTTGAAGATTATGAATGGGGAGTTTAAGTACAAAGAAAAAAACAATACATATATTTCAGATTCCAAAGTTGACACTCTAGATAAGGACACAAAAGAGCTTCTACTGAAAAATATTAGGCGTTGCTTGATTTATACAACGAGCGGCGAATTTGATTCAACAATATCACTTACACCTATCTCTGGAATGCCATTGCTCTTACCTGAAGAATTACCCATCTGGCTCGCATTTTTTCATCTATCGAACGTAGTTCGCTATAATCCAGAATTTATTGTAAAACTGACTTATTCGAAGGCGTGGCCTATGCTATTGGCGCTCAGGAAACATACAATTTTGAAATTTCTCACGCTATTCTGGTCGTTCCTGCATCAATCACACTATCATCTTATTTCAAGGTAACAGCGAAAATCAATTTCTCCCTCATCAATTCTCCGTATCTCCCTCGCGTTATAATCAGGCAACTTTTATCGCCTGCGAGGAGACTCCCTGTGGCACACATCCTCTTCAACAACAAGACTTATAACAGCGTTGACGAAATGCCCGCGGCCGAACGGCAGGCCTACGAGCAGGTCATGTCCGTGTTCGCGGACGCGGACAAGGACGGCATCCCCGATATCTTCGAGGGCGACCTGGTGAGCAACATCGTCAACGCGGCGACGACGACCGTCTTCGTCAACGGACAACCGGTCAGTTCGATGGAGACCCTGCCGCCCGAGGCCCGCGCCAGGCTGGAGCAGGGCATGGCCAAACTCAGAGAATTGGGCTTTCTGCCGCAGGACGCGTCCGCGCCGAAGACAAACTCCTCGCCCACATGGGACCAGCCCGCGGTGCGCGCCTCCACGCCCATCGCGCCGGCCGCGTCCGCCATCTCGGAAGACAGGGGGCCGCGGCTGGGAATCCTGTTCGCGGCACTGGGCGCACTGGCAGTCTGCGGCGTGCTGGCGGTGGCCGCGTTCCTTCTTTTGCAAAGATAGCCAATGCAACAGTGGCTTTATTTTCTGAAGCCTGCCCGCCTCGGTATGGTGACTGAGGGACCGACCCCCGAAGAGACTGAGGTTGTCTCGCGTCACTTCGCGTACCTGGAAGCCTTGACCGAAAAGGGCGTGATGCTCCTCGTCGGGCGGACGCAGAACGCGGACGAGAGCACCTTCGGGATCGCCATCTTCGAAGCGGAGGACGAGTCAGCCGCGCGGGCGATCATGGAGGCCGACCCGGCCGTCGTCGGAGGGGTGATGCGGGCCACGCTGTATCCATACAAAGTAGCGCTGATGCGCAGACAATCCATCGAATGAATCAAAAGGACTGGCCGCTACCAGTCCTTTTCGATCCTGTGCCGGTCAACGATCCAGCGGGATATCGTGCATGGATATCTCATCCTCGACGGGTTCGAGGTGGGTGAACACGTTGGCGTCGCCGACCGCGTGGCGGATGTCGCGTTCGATGTCCTCGGCAATGTGATGCGAATCGTGCACGGTCCAGTCTCCGGGCACGAGCACGTGCACCGAAATGAAGCGGCGCGAGGCCGCCTGCCGTGTGAGCAGGGCGTGAAACTGGATGCCGCGCTCGCGGTATTTTGCCAGCACCGTTTCGATAGCCTGCCGGTCTTTCTGCGGAAGGGAGGCATCCATCAGCCCCGCCACCGAACGGCTCAACAAATTGAATCCCGTCCAAATGATATTGGCCGAGACAACCAGCGCCATCAGCGGGTCGAGCACCTGCCAGCCGGTCAGGGCAACGACGCCCACGCCGCTGATGACCCCCACTGAAGTCCAAACATCGGTCATCAGGTGATGGGCATCGGCCTCGAGCGTGATCGAACGGTGACGTTTGCCCGCCGCAAGCAGGACGCGCGCTACAGCGAAGTTGATCACCGCTGCGACGGCGGACACGGTCAGACCCAGCCCGAGTTGTTCCAACTCCCGCGGGTGGATCAGCCGCTGGATCGCGGTCCAGGCGATGCCGCCCGCCGCGGCCAGGATGAGCAGACCCTCGAGGCTGGAGGAGAAATATTCGGCCTTGCCGTGGCCGTAGAGGTGGCTCTCGTCCGGCGGGCGCGCGGCGATCGAGAGCATCCCCAGCGCCACAACCGCCGCCACGAGGTTGATGATGGATTCAATGGCATCCGAGAGCAGTCCCACCGAACCAGTCAGAACGTAGGCAATTGTTTTAAGGGCAATCGTCGCCGCGGCCGCGGCGATGGACAGCCAGGCAAAGCGCGTCAGCCAGGCGCGGTTGTGCAGGTGGTCTTTGTGTTCAACCTGTTTGTGCGGCATGGGAGAAATGATACACGCGTATCACCCCGTTTGGAATATGGACGAATGTCATGTATCAAAAACGTTGGAACGTTTCAACGTTCCAACGTTTAATGAATCTGTGATGTTACCTTATCACACCCAACTTCTTCCCCACCTTCGCAAACGCCTCCAATCCCTTGCCGAGATCGTCGCGGTCGTGCGCGGCGGAGATCATCACGCGGATGCGCGCCTTGCCCTTCGCCACGGTGGGATACCCGATTGCCATGGCGAACACACCCTCCTCGAATAATTCGCGGCTGAACTGCTGGGCCAGCGGCGCCTCCCCCAGCATGACCGGAGTGATGGGCGTCTCGCTCACGCCGGTATCGAAGCCGAGTTTCTTCATCTCGGCCTTGAAGTATTTGGCGTTATCCCAAAGTTTGTCAACCAGCGCGGTGGATTCTTCCAGCAGGTCGATCGCGGCGAGACAGGCGGCCGCGTCGGGGACGGTCACTGCGGAGGAGAACAGGAACGGGCGTCCGCGCTGTCGCAGCCATTCGACGATGACAGTTTTGCCAGCCACCACGCCGCCCACCACACCGAAGGCCTTGGAGAGAGTGCCCACTTCCACGTCCACTTTGCCGTGCAGGCCGAAGTGATCCACGATGCCGCGTCCGCCCTTGCCGAGCACGCCCTCGCCGTGGGCGTCGTCCACCATGAAGAGGATATCGTACTTCTTCGCTACCTCGTAGAGGGCGGGCAGGGGCGCAATGTCGCCGTCCATGCTGAAAACGCCGTCCGTGACGGCCAGCGCGCGGCGGTAGGTGCCCGCGTTTTCTTTGATGACCGCCTCGAGCGCGGCCGGATCGTTGTGTTCGTAGGCCACGATGCGTGCCCCGGAGAGCCGGCATCCGTCAATGATCGAAGCGTGGTTGAGTCGATCCGAGAAGATGACATCCTCTTTGCCGACCAGTGCGGGGATGGTGGCAAGGTTGGCGGTGAATCCGCTCTGGAAGGTGATGGCTGCTTCGACGCCTTTGAATTTGGCGAGGCGTTCCTCTAACTGGACGTGGAGGGTCATCGTGCCCGCAATCGAACGCACCGCGGCCGGGCCGACGCCCATCTGGTCCACGGCAGATTTGGCCGCGGCGACGACCCTGGGATGGTTGGCGAGGCCGAGGTAATTGTTGGAGCAGAAGTTGAGCACCTGCTTGCCGTCCACGATCAGCCAGGCACCCTGTGGCGAGCCGATGGTGCGGATGCGGTTATACAGGCCCTGTTCCTTGAGGCCGTCAATCTCTTGCTGAAGCCAGTCTATGTTGGACATGAGGTCTCCTGAAGAAGAAGTGGGAGGAATTTTGCAAAATTCAGTCAACCACAGTATTCACTTTGGACTCGGAAGGCTTGCCGTCCAAAATGGCAGGGGCAAGCTCCTGCACTCAAAATTGTGTTTTGCTGTAAATATTATAGACCGAATGAGAAAAAACGACTGTCACCTTTTTCGAGTGACAGTCGTTTTGTATGGGCACGGCAAGGCGATGCCTCGTCAAGACCATTGGGTTGCCCGCTGTGCCCTTACCCCTTATCGGCATCCCGTTCCGGGTGCGTGGAAGCGGAAAGCAGTTGGGCAAGTTCCCTGGCGCTCTCCGGGGTGGTGATGGCCAGCACCTCGTCCCACTCCTGGAAGGCGGAGGTGCCACGCGGCAGGGTCACCTGCCCGTCGCGGATGATGGCGGCGATGATGCATTCCTCCGGCAGGCCCAGGTCTTTGAGCGGCACACCGATGGCTTTGGCGCCCTTCTCGACCTTCTCCTCTACCAGCGAGTAACGTCCGCGGCGGATCTTGAGCAGGGTCATCATATCGCCCAGCGACATTTCCTCCTGAATCAGGTGAGCCATCAAGTTGGCCTGGTTCATGGCCACATCCACATGGAAATTCTCACCGAAGAGCCAGGCGTTACGCGGATTGTTGATGCGGGCAATGGTGCGCGGCACGTTGAACAGCGTGCGGGCGATAAAGCAAATGGCAAGGTTGGAGGCGTCGTCATGGGTGCAGGCCGCCACCACGTGGGCCTGGTGGATGCCAGCCGCCGCCAGCACGGACGGGTCAATCGGGTTGCCCTGGTAGATCGTTTCGGTCGGCAGTTCCTCGTGCAGGCGTGCCAGAATGTCGGGACGATCATCCACCAGTTGGACTTTGTATTTTTCCGAGAGCAGAAGGGAGGCCAGTTGGGCGCCGGTGCGCCCGCCCCCGGCAATGAGTACGAACATGTTACGCCTCCGCTCCCGATTCGAGCCGCGCCCGCAGGACCTTGATCCCGTCGAACGTGGCGCTCACGTTGATGAGGTCGCCGCTTTCCAAATATGTATCGGCGGCCGGCAGAAAGGCGCGCCCGGCGCGGGTTAGCGCGACCGGCAGGCAGTCCGGGTTGTCGCGGCACAGATCGCCCCAGGTCTTTCCGCTCCATGCGTCCGGGACGGTTAGTTCGTAGATCTCCACTTCGCCGTTCCCCGCCGAGAACACCGCTCGCGAGGTCACGCCGATCAGCAATTCCTCCGTCCGCTGGGCGCCCCAGGAGGTGGAACTGACGATTTGCATCCCGAAGGCTTCCAACATGCCGCGCAGGCGCGGGTCGTAGTTGCGGCAGACGACGACGGGCGTTTTGTAGACCGAGCGCGCGGCGTGCGCGACCACGGCATTGAGCGTGTCCGAATTGGTGACGGCAGCCAGCCCGTGCGCTTCGCGGATGCCCGCCCGTTCGAGCACTTCCTCGCGCAGGGCTTCGCCGTGCACGGTGCGGCCGCGGAACTCGGGGCTGATGCGGTTGAACGACTCTTCGTTCTGATCCACAACGACTACCTGATAGCCGCTTTTATACAGGCGCAGGGCGAGTTCCGCGCCGACGCGCCCGCACCCAACAATGATGAAATTCATTCTTTCTCCTTCGGCTTCGAGACCTGATACGGCACGTCCGTGATGACGATGCCGGGCGTGGAAAGCAATTCCTTGCGCAACAGGTCGGCCGTGTTCATGTGCAGGGCGTTCTCCACCGATGAGCCTGCCACGAACTGCGGCACGACGATGGTAATGACCTCGTTGGGCTGACGGTGCGCCAGAATCTCGTCCACGTAATCGAGCAGGGGTTCGATGAAGAGACGATAGGGCGAATCCAGAATGAACAGGCGGACTCCGTCGCCCCAGGTCTTCCACTTCTTTTGGATCTTTTCCGTTTCGACCGGGTCAATCGAGACGTGGACAGCGGTCACATCGTGCGAGAGCAGGCGCGCGTACCGCAGGGCTTCCAGCGTGCCCTGATGCACGCCGCTGACCGGCATGATGACGCGGTGGCGTGTCACGTGAGGGGCGGGCTCGGTGTAATGGTCAAGGCTCAGGCTTTTAGCGACGCGCCCGTAATGGCGATGGACCCATTTGAAAAGTCCCATGAGCAGGGGGGTGACAATCAACACCATCCAGGCGCCATCAACAAATTTCGTGATCGAGAATACCATCATCACAACCCCGGTACAGATGGCTCCAAAAGTGTTAAGCGCCATCTTGAAACGCCAGGAAGGATCAAACTCGAGCACCGAACCACTCTCTGTAAGTTTCTCACCTGCTTTGAGTTTGCCAATGCGCCACCAGCGCCGCGCCATTCCAGTCTGCGCCAAGGTGAATGATAGAAAGACGCCAATGGCATAAAGGGGAATCAAGCGGGAGACGCTGGCCTGGAAAATGATCACCAAAAACGAAGCAATCCCTGCCAGAGCAATGATGCCGCGTGAGTAAACGAGGCGGCTTCCGCGATAGGTCAGTTGGCGCGGCAGAAATCCGTCCTGTGCTGCCAGGGCGCTCAAGCGGGGGAATCCGGCAAAAGCAGTGTTGGCGGCCAGCACCAGAATCAAAGCGGTTGCAGAGATCAGTGCAAGATAGAATATGCCGCGCCCGTCATAGACGGTACGGACCAGTTGCGAGATGACGGTCTCCTGTTCCGAAGGGACTGCGCCGATATTTTTGGTCAGGAAAGATATCCCCAGAAACATGGTTGACAGGATCACCCCCATCCACATCAGGGTGATCCCGGCGTTCTTACTACGCGGTTCCTTGAACGCAGTAATGCCATTCGAGATGGCTTCGATACCGGTCAACGCTGCAGTACCGCTGGAGAAAGCGTGCAGAATTAGGAAGGGTGTGATCATCCCCAATGACCTGGCAATCTCCAGTTCAGGCGGATCAACGACCGTTGCAAGCGAGCCTGTAAGATAGCGTACCATTCCGATGCCCAGCGTCAACAGCATCATGACGATAAAAAAGTAATTGGGAATGGCAAACGCCAGCCCAGACTCACGCACACCCCGCAGGTTGACCAGCATGACCAGAAAGATGAATGCGACAGATAGCACCACGCGATAGGGAAACAAGTCAGGATAGGCCGAAACGATCTGTGCCACTCCTGAAGCGATCGAGACTGAGACCGTCAAGACGTAATCTGTCAGCAGGGCGGCCGCGGCCATCAAGGCCGCCTGTTCCCCCAGATTGTCTTTTGCCACGATATAGGCGCCGCCGCCATTCGGGTACGCGTGGATGATCTGCTCGTAGGAAATAGTCACGATCACCAGCAGGACCACGATGGCCAGGGCAATCGGGAAGACGTAGCCAAATGCCATTGTCCCGGCTGCGGCCAGGATGACCAGAATTTCCTGCGTGGCATACGCGTTCGATGAAAGCGCATCGGAGGCAAAAACAGCCAAGCCTACGGCTTTTCCAATTGTCTCATGGGCAGCGTCCGCAGTGGGAAGCGGACGTCCAATAAACCAGTGACTCAGGGAACGGCGCGGGGTATGTTTCGTGGTGCGCCGCAGAAGTTCCGATCGGTCGTGATGTTCGGGTGCTACCGTGCTCATGAATCTCTTTTCGATAACAGGCAAAATATAAGCCCTCCAGCGAGCGGGGGCAAGGCAGGATTATAGTCAAATCCGCCCGTTTTAGGAAGTGGCAGTGTCTTTCGGTTGTGTAAGGGGAATTTGCAGGAAGAAGGTACTGCCCTTGCCGAGTTCGCTCTCGACCCACACCCTTCCGCCGTGCCGTTCGGCAATCGAGCGGACGATGGCCAGTCCCAGCCCGGTGCCGTGCTGGGCGCGCGCTTCGCGTTGCTTGCCGCGATAGAATTTTTCGAACAGGTGTGGAATATCGGCTGGGGCAATGCCGATGCCGTTGTCTTTGACTTCGAAGGTCAGGGAGCCCTGCGAAGCATGGACGCGCACAGACACTTTTCCGCCGTTGGGCGTATATTTGATGGCGTTTTCAACGAGGTTATATACGCCTTGATGTAACAGGGCCTGGTCGGCTTCAATGGCAGAGGGGACGTCCTTAAGCGGCTCGACGGTCAACGCGATATTTTTCTGGTTGGCCTGCAATTGCAGCGCGCCGGTCACGCGCTCGATGATGTCGTGAATGGAAACGGTCTCCACCTGCAGACCGACGCCGATCTCGATGCGCCCCAGATCGAGCAGGTTGTTGACCAGGCGCGACATGTTCTCCACGCCCGAGACGATCTTTCGGACATAACCCTGCTGCTGCTCGTTGATCTCTCCCACCATTTCGAGCATGGTGGCGTAGCCGCGCATCAACGTCAGCGGCGAGCGCAGGTCGTGACTGACGGTCGCGACAAACTCGGACTTCATCGAATCCAGTTCCTTGAAATGGGTCACGTCCCGCAGGATGCAGACGCGGCCCATCGGCCCTCCCTCGGAGACGACCGGCGACGCCGTGGCAAGGTAAGTGCGCCCATCGGGCATGACGATTTCAATCGTCTGACGTTCGCCGGCCGGAGACTGCAACAACTCCTGCAACGATTTCTGCTTGACAACGCGTTCGAGGGACTGTCCCTCGGCCTTGCCGGCCGCCGTGCCCAGCACCTTGCCCGCGGCGACGTTCGCCAGCAGAAGGCGTCCCTGCCGGTCAGTGACCAGCACCGGGTCCGGCGTGGAATTGAGGATGGCTTCCAGTTGGCGGCGGCCGATCTCGACCGTCTGGAAGAGTTGCGCGTTGGCCGCGGCCAGCGCGGCCTGACCTGCCAGCGTGGTGACAAAGCGCGCATCGGCTTCGGAAAATTCATGCGGCTGGTCGTAGGCCGCCCACATCGCGCCGTAATAGCGATTCTCGTGGCGCAGGGGAACGGCCAGGAGCGCAGCGGGGTGAGGCAGGCTCTGGTCCAGTTCGAGACCGGCGCGGGCGCGCGCCAGATTCGGCAATACCAGCCGCTCCTGTTGCTGGGTGAGGTTCAGGATCTGCTCGTCGAGATGAGCATACTTGTCACGCGCCGGGCCGACCGCGAAACGCGAGGGCAGTTCAATCGAGGCCTTGGGCAGAATCGTCGGCGACAGCACCACGCGCACCGCGTTGGCCCCGGTCGAAAGCACCGCTTCGAGTACGGGCTTGACGGCATCCTGCATATCGAGGCTGGAGGCCACGCCCTGGCTGACGGCCAGCAGGCGGTTGAGTTCGTCGAGGCGGGCGCGCAGGCTGGCGCGCATTTGCTCGAAGGCGCGCCGCAACTGGCCCACCTCGTCCACGCCGTCCGTGTGCAGAGGGCGGTCGAGTTTGCCGTCGGCGATACGCTTGGCCTCCACGGCCAGGTTCTGCAAAGACCCGGTCACGGTGCGCAGGCCGAAGCGCAGGGCGATCAGCGCCACCAGCGCCAGCGCGAGAATCATCAAGGAAAGCGGCAGGGCGATCTGCAAGGCCAGACGCTGGGCCTGCTCGGCCGGGATGCTGAGCGCGATGGCCCACGGGCGGCCCTCGACCGGCTGGTAGTACACCCACTGGCGTGTGCCGGTGGAGGCGGTCTCGGCATAGAACTCCGCCTCGGCGTCGCGGCGGCCATTGTACACGGTCATCACGCGGCTGGGATCGGGATGAAACAAAATCACGCCGTTCTCGTCGAGCAGGGCGCCTTCGCCGTTCAACTCGGCAATGCTTTGCAGGCTGTTGATCAGCGGCTGGGTCAGGGGATTGGTGCCCAGGTCCGTGCGGCCGAGCAGAACGCGCCGCACCTGGCCGGTGGTGTCCACGATGGCGATCATGAATGAGACGCGCGCCGCCCCCGCGCCGCGCGTGACGGGCGGGACGGTATAGATCTGCGTCAGCACACCGCTGGCGGCGAGGGGCAGGCCGGCCTCTTCTTCCGGATACAGGCTGAAGTCCCCGCGCGCCGCGGACGGGTAGGCACCCAGCACAGTTTCCGTGGAAACGTCAATCACGAAGAACTGGTCGAAGTACGGGCTGGACTGGATGCGCTGGCCAAGCAGGGACGAGAGTTCGGGATCGGTCGAGTCAAGCAGACGCGGGTCCGAAGCCAGCTGGACGGCGAGGTTCTGTCCCGTTTCGAGGAAGAAGGGCACGCTCTTGGAGGAGGACTCGGCCGCGCTGGACAGGCGGTCGCGCAGCATCTCCTGCGCGGCGCGGCCGGCCACCAGCCAGTCGCCGACCAGCAGGGTGAGCAGGAGCAGGGAAATGAACGTCCCGGTTCCGAGCAGAAAGCGGGTTTCGAGGCTGCGTTCGGCGGGGGAGGGCTGGAGTTGTTCATGGCGGCCCCATGCGGCCGAAAAAGCGGAGGCGGCGATCTGGGCGGTCAGACCGCCGATCAGTATTTCGAAACTGAAGGAAAACGCGGCGATGCCCAGGTTGCTGAATGCATAATCGAGGCGGGCCGTGGCCGAAGCGGAGGTCGAGAAGAACGCGCCGACCAGATAAAGCAGGGCGTACAGTGGAATGAGCGTGAGCGCGCTGACCAGCGGCTGACGCATCAGGCCGTAGAGCGGCGTGCGGAAACGCTGGCGCACGTTGACGGCGAAGACCGCGCTCATCAAGGCCAGATTCACGGAGGTGAAGATGGTGTGTGTATCCCAGAATCCGCGCAGAAGGCCGGACAGCGCGCCGAGCGCGGCCGCGCCGAACGGACCGAGCGGCCCGGCCGCCAGCATCCACGGCAGGGCCGAGAAGAGCATCATGGCCGGGGCCATCGGTTCGGCCGGGACGCCCGGCAGGGGCAGGCCCCCGCTGGAGGTCGAGCGCAGGCCAATGAACAGACTGGTCAGCGGTGTGAGGAGTAGCAGGCCGAGGAGCCATGCCCGCGAACGTCCGCTCCAGGCCGGTTGAAGACTGCGCCAGCGAACAATGAGGAAACCGGCCGCGCCGAACAGGAACAGCCAGACTACCCAGCCGAGGGGGTCGGGGCCCGGCAGGTAGAACGGACTGGTCAGCAGGGTTCCAATGAAACTCATGGCAAAGGCGCTTTTCACCGCCCGGAGCGAGACACGCCTGCGGCGGTCCAACTTCCAGGATTATAGCCGCAATCCCGCCATGGGCGTGAATTTGGGGACATTACAATTCCCGGACCTTCCCGGCGTACACGCCGCGATACTGGGGCGGAAGCAGGCGCGCCAGTTCCCGCATGATACGTTCGGTGCCCAGCCGCATGGATTCGCGGCGTCCGCCGGTCTGCGCCAGGCGGAAAGGCCTGCCCACTGCCATCGTGGCGTGAGTACGGCGCGGGCGGAAGTGTCGAAGGGAACCGTAAACGCGTTCGTTCTCGGTGCCGGTCACGGCAATCGGAACAATCGGCACGTCGGCCTTCAAGGCCAGGAAAGCCGCGCCGGAGGCACCCTCCTCCAGCGAATGCGTCAGGCTCTCGCGTCCCTCCGGCGCGACCGCGACGAACCGGCCGCGGCGAAGCGACTCCAGCGCGCAGGCCAGGGCGCGGCGGTCGGGGCGGCCGCGGTGAAGCCAGATCGTGCCGTACCACTCGCACAACGCGCCGACGCCCCACAGGTCGTACAGGTCGCTTGCACCCAGCGGGTCAATCTCGATGGTCGGCAAATGAGAGAACACCAGCACTGCATCGGCATCGCCCAGATGATTAAGCGCAATGATGGCAGGTCCCTTTTGGGGAAAATTTTCCAGCCCGCGCACTTCGGGCCTCAGCCAAAAATGCACAAGGGGACGCGCCAGCCAGCGCAAGAAACGCCTGAACAATCGGCGCGCCAAAGTGTATTCCGGCAGGCGCGTCAATTCGGGACGGTACGTTTCAGCGACCGGTTTCGGGGGGGAAGATGGCCGTGTCGGCATACACCCCTCGATATTCTTCGGGCAGGAGCCCGGCCATGTGTCGCATCACCAGGTCCGCGTTGCGCTGGCGCGCTTCGCGCCGTTCAGGACCCTTTCCCTCGATGAGCGGGAGGCGGATCGGTCTGCCAATGCGCAGTTCCAACTGCGGACGCTCGCCGCGTTTGGCGCGCTGCCAGAAATCGCTCGTCGTGCCCACCACACCGACCGGTATGACCGGCGCGCCGGTCTGCTCGACGATGTAGGCGATGCCGGGATGCGCCCGCCGCATGGCGGTCACATGAGAACGGCCGCCTTCCGGAGCGATCAACAGGCGGCGGCCGGAGCGCAGGACGCGGATCACGTGCTCCAGCAGGGCGCGGTCGTACTCGCCGCGGTGCACCGGCTTCACGCCATACAGCCGAAGCAGTTGTCCCTGGCCGGGCTTGTCGAACACGTCCGCCGCGCCGATGATCTCCAGAGACTCGGGCCAGAAGGCGGCCGCGAAGGGCGGGTCGTAAATCGAGATGTGGTTGATGGCGACGACATACGACGCGCCGAGAGGCACATTTTCCTGCCCCGTAATACGAATGCGCGCCAACACGCGGAATATGGCACGAAAAACGATCTTCAAGATCGGACGGGTGAGACGATAACGCAGGGGGATGTGGAACGTTTCGGTCACTGGCACAGCGCCTTCACGGTCTCGAACACTTCGTCAGCGGACATTTTATCCGAATCGAGATGGATGGCGTCCTCGGCCGGGCGAAGCGGTGCGACGGCGCGGGTCGAGTCGATACGGTCTCTTTCTTCGACCTTGGCCCGGATCTCGTTCAAGTCAGCGACGCCGCCCCGTGCGACGATCTCGTCGAAGCGGCGGCGGGCGCGTTCGGCGGTCGAGGCGTCGAGATAAATCTTCAAATCGGCCTCGGGCAGGACGACCGTGCCGATATCGCGTCCCACCATCACCACGCGTCCGCGCTGACCGATGCGGCGCTGCTGCCGACTCAGGGCGCGGCGCACGCCGGGATAGGCTGAGACAATCGAGACGTTGGCGTCCACTTCGGGATGGCGGGCTTCCCAGGTGATGTCCTGTCCTTCCACGAGGACATCGCAGGCGCGGTCCGGGCTGGAGGGCGGGCGCACGTCAATGGAGATGGCCTCGGCCAGCGCGGTAACCGCGGCCTCGTCGCGCACGTCCACGCCGCGCTGGAGCGCCACCCAGGTAATGGCGCGGTACATCACGCCGGTATCGAAGAACAGGTAACCGAGCGCATCCGCGAGACGCCGCCCGAGGGTGGATTTCCCCGAGGCGGCGGGACCGTCAATGGCGATGATGGCGGGAGGGCGTTGAGGCATGAGGCGAAAGAAACACCTTTGAAATTGGATTATCGCGCGTCGAGGAACAGGTCGTCGCGCGCCCACAGCACGATGGCCTCGGATTCCATCGGCATATCGCGGAAGAAATACCAGCGCAGCCAGTCGGTCGGCAGGAGGACGTCCCAGAGGGGCGTCTGCCGCCAGACGAAGTCCTGCCCGCGATAGGCCGCGGCCAGGTTCAAACTGTCCTGCGCGGGCGTGACCACCAGCGGCGGCGCGGAAGCCGGGTCCAGGCTGGTGACAGGACGCGGGGCGTGGTTTCGGAGCGTCCAAAGCACGGATGGGGAATCCGCCAATAGCACGGTGACCGGCTGGGCGTAATCCTGACCCACACTCCATTCAGAGATGTCATCCGCCGTCTGCGCGAGCAGATCCGCGTGGGCGACGGCGCGGTCGTTCGCCCACAGCTCGACCCCGCCGGGTGTGCGCAGGCCGGTCGCGCCCCAGGCTACACCGAGGGTGTAATAAGCGAGGACGACCGCCGTGCCCCACACGCCGCCAAGGCGGGCAATCGGCCGCGACCAGCCGAAGGCGACGAGGAAGAGGCTGACGATTAAGAGAACCAGCGAGCCGATGAACAACCAGATGCGGACACTTCCCTGCTGGGAGGGCAGGCCGGTCCATACCAGCCCGGCCAGGTCGAGCCAGGCGAAGACAAGCAGGAGGACGGTGAAGAAGAACACGCCAATCAGTTCGAGGCGGTCTTCCTGCGGGAAGTCAAGGTGGCGCGAGAGTTCTTCTGCGGCCAGCGCCCAAAGCGGAACGACCGCCCAGACCAGGTCAATCACCTGGCGGGCAGGATGAGCCAGCGCGAGGAAGAGCGCGATGGCGAACCACAGGCCGAGGCGGATGACGCGGCGGCGTCCCTGCCACCAGCCGGCGAGGAGGGCGACCAGGCCGAAGAGCAAGGCCAGCGGCTGATAAACCACCAGAGCAAACAGCAGGCGCCCGGCGGGAACGCCTGAGGGCGTGACCCAGCCTTTGAGATAGGCGGGCAACGCGCCGGCCCAGGCGCTCAATCCGCCCGGCGCGAGGAAGAGCAACGAGCCGCCCAGCAAAAGAGTCGCGAGGAAGGGAAAGACCGCCGCTTTCCAGTTTTCAGTTTTTTGCGGAGGGGTCTCTGGCTGAACCTGCTCATCCGGCAAAGGCGGCAATACAGCGGTGGATGATTTGCTGGAAGACGGGCGTTCGAGTCCCTGAAGAATCATCCACGTGAGAAGAAGCCCAAGCAGGCCGGCCCACGCGGCCGGGCCGGAGAGCAGAGTGAGCGCGGCGAAGACCCCGGCCCGCTGCGGCCGCGCCTGTGACCACATGGCCCAGGCCAGCATGAGGAACAGCACCGCCAGGATCGGCCCGCCCGCCATGCGCGAGGCGGCCACCAGGCCGGGATCTATTGCGAGGAAGAAGGCCAGGATAAGCGCAGCGCGCGGCTTGAGTCTCTGTCGAAAGAGATAGGGAACGAAAACCAGCAGACTGCCGGCCAGCGCGGGCCAGAACCGCGCCAGAAAATCGCTGGAACCAAAGACGTAAAACAGGATGCTGGTAAGCAGGACATAGGCCGGGCCCGGGCCGAGGGCCGGGTCCGCGCCCTGCGCGACCCCCAGGGACTGAAGCGCCCAGCCTGCCTCGAAATCGGTCAACGGGAGTTTGCCGAGGCCGACGAAGCGAAGTCCCAGAGCGAGCAGAAAAGCGATGAAATAGAAAAGCGGTTCGCGGGGAATGCGGTGGTTTTGCATAGTGAGTGTATTTTACGCTAGTTTGCTCCCTGGGGCACTTCGTAAATGGTCGTACCGCCCTGCTGAAAGACCGGGACAAGGTGCTGGAGGAATTTTTCCTCCGCCAGCGCGTACTTCGTCCGTTCGAGCGTGCCGACGAAGACGTAACGGATGTCGTACTGCTTCAATATCAATTCGGCAGTCTCCCAGTCGGGCGTGACATAGAGCGTCTCGATATCCTGGGCGCGGGTGCCCTGTTCGGAGAATCCGCCGCGCCACTGAGACTCGTGACCGGGCCAGCCCAGCACCGTGGGCAGGCCGCTGTGGGTGGCGACGCGCGCGTAGGGCGTGTAACTGCCGGGATCCACCGCCTCGGCCACGACACCGAACGGCGCGGTCTGCAGCCAGCGGATGGCCGCTGCATCGTCCGGGACCTCGAGGTCGAGGTGCGCGGCCCCGTCGAGGGTCCAGCCCGCGTAGGGCTTGAAGCGGTTGGTCTTGTTGTCAATGCCGAAGACCGGGTAGATCAGGGCGGTGAGGAACAAAATACCGAGAAAAATGCGAAAGAGGAAAGAAGAAAGAGCGCGCAGGTTTTGCAGTAGCACAGCCGCGCCGAAGGCCGCGACCAGCGCCCACAACTGCCAGGCCTGATAATAGAATTTGAAGACCGTGTTCATACGCGAGCCGAACTGGTCGCGCAGGTAAATAAAATCTGGAGCAATGACAAGGAGGGTTGCAAGCAGAAGAAGAAAGAGCGCAAAGGTCGAAGGTTGAAAGTTGGTGGGCTGATCGTTCGGTTCGTTCGAATCCTGTTTCAACAGGAACGCAAGTGTGGGAATCAACAAAGCCAGCAAAGTGAGCAGGCCGCCGATGTAAGCGAGTCGCCGCCCGGAGGCCGCCGCGAATAATCCACCCAAATCGGGAATCCCCTGCGAGGCGAGATATTCCGAAGCGAGGAGCGGATCACGGATTTGGATGAGGAGGCCTAACAGCCAGGAGAAAGCCCATAGGCCGAGAGCCAGGCCCAGGGTCAGGAAGAGAGCCGTGCGCCAGGAAGCGGGAGTCCCGCGGCGGATGAGATAAATCAGATAAGCAAACAGCAGCGGGAGCAGAGTCCCAAACATGACCCACAGGTGCGCGCCGCGCGTCGGGAAGAGCAGGTTGGGCAGGAGGCCGCCCGCCTGTGAGGAGAAGCCAAAGTAGAACGGCAGATAAAGCAGAATCGCAGCAAAGCCCAGAGGAAGCCCGATCAGGATTGCATCTTCGAGCCGCTTCCAATTCCAGCCCCCAGCGCGGACGCGGGCCAGCACATACGCGCCGACGATCAACGCCGCGGCGATGAGGATGTCCCACGTGTTAAGAAAGGCCAGTCCGCCCAGCAGGAGAGCGATGAAAGCGAAGCCTGTCCAATTGATGGAGAGGACGCGGCCAAAGATGCGAATTTCGCCGCGCCATCCGCCGAGGAAAAGATGGAGCGCGGCGGCGACGGCCAGCAAACCGAACGGCAGGGCCAGCACGTGCGGATGCAGATCGCCGAGCAGGTAGGAGAAGAAGGGAAACTCGTCAATGATCTCGATGGGATTGCCGAACAGGTCGTAGTCCTGTACCACGCGCGAGGCGCGCCACCACCACCAGAATCGGTCGGGAATGCCGTTCAATGGCGGGACGGGCGCGTCCTTCAGATCTTTGATGGCCAGCCAGCTCCAGAAGGAGGAAACGGCCGTCCCGTCCGCGTTGAAGCGCCAGAACAGGCCGAAGCGATGCAGGACTTCGAGCAGTCCTTCGAGATTGCCAAAGATGAGAAGGAAGAGGGGGCCGAGGAGAGGAAGTGTTGAGGGTGGATAGTTGACGGTGGACGGTGAATCGCGGTCCGCGGTCTGTAATCTGTGGTTTTTATACGCGGCCAGTAAATTGTAGACAATCCCATACGCGCCGAGCGCGCCAAGGGCGAAGACCAGCGAGAGCATCAAGTTGAAGGCCACGCCGCCGGGCACGGAAGTCAACTTGGCCAGCATGGCCGCCATTACATAGCCGAAGTAGTAGTAAGAGATGGCATAACCCGAAAGCCAGGGGTCGTTGGGCGGAAAGGCCTCGGAACGCATGGCGGCGTTGATGAAGGCCAGTTCCATCGGTTTCTCGGTGCCGACGGTCTCCGGGTTGGCGGCGCGGACAATGGTAAGGAAAGCAAAGGCAATGAGGAAGAGAATCTCGGTCGTGACGACGAGGCGCAGGTTGGATTTCAGCCAATGGACGATGGACGATAGACCGTGGGCCGAATCGCCGGTTGCGCGAGGGCGGGCCATGACCGTCCATACGCTCAACGCGATCACCGCGAACAGGCTGAAGAGGATGGCGGCCGCGTCGTTGCGCAAAACGCCCAGCGAGGCCAGCAGCCAGAAGATATAAGCCCAGCCCAACAGTCCGAGTGTGCGCGATAGCGTGAAGCCGCGGTCTGCCAGGCCGGGAAACAAACGCCAGGCCAGCGGGAAGGTCAGCCAGCCGAGCAGGGTGATGACAAAATACCAGGAGAGGAAGGCGGTCATGTCCGGGATGCCAGTTGTTTGACCATCCGATTGTAACTGAAGGCAGGGTTAGCGTGAGGACGGGTGAAGACCACCTCGTACCCAAGCCGCTCGTAGAGGCGGCGCGCGCCGCTGTTGCCCGTCCCGACCAGCAGGGAACATTTCAGCAAGCCCGCGGCCTGCGCGGCCTCCTCCGCAAACCGCATCAGCCGCGTGCCGATCCCGTGGCCCTGCGCCTGCGGCAGGACGCCCACGTTGCTGACGTAGTACTCGTCCGTTTTGGCCTCCTCGATGGACGCGTGCGGGATGGCGCGCCAGAACAGGCGGGACGTCCCGGCCAGACCGAGGATTTTCGGGAACGCGGCGAACGCCTCCAGATTCAGACGGGAAATATCCGCGCCCGAAAAGGCCGCCAGCACGCCCAGGGGTTTCTGCTCCACCTCCGCAACGACCGTGACCCCGTAACCGAAGCGGCCCGCGCCGCGCGCGAACAGGCGGATGAGAGTCAACTCCGTTTTGCGAGCGTCATCGTCGAAAAGGGTCTCGGCCAGCCCGCCCATCGAGAGGCGAAACAACTGCGCGGCCAGCGGCGCATCATCGGGACGCGCGGCGCGGATGGCAATGCGGGGCGGGAGAGGCGCGGTCATACGGAGGGCGGAATCCACTTTTCCGCGGAATCAGGCTCGAAGCGCTGCCCTGAGCCGGTCGAAAGGTCCAGGGCGGACGCGACCGCTTCGAGGTTCAGCGGTCCGTAGATGTGAGGGAAGAGTTCGTCAGGCTTGTCACTGCCCGGCTCATAGCGCAAGTCGGAAGTTAATTTCTGCGGGTCAATGACGAGCAATACCAATCCACTTTGACCGGCATAGAAGCGCGCCAACACACCTGCCACTTGTTCCGCCTTCGAACAATGGATGAAGCCCTGCGCGGCGAGACTGTCGGCGGTGTAACTGCCGCTTTTGTGCGCAGACTGCCAGTCTGCGCGCGAGGCGATATGATAAATCAACGCATCACCTCGTAAATGGCAGTCTGGTTGTCGCGGAACACCTCGCGCCACAGGACGCCGTTTTGCAGGGGAAATTTTTCGAGACCCGCGCCGGGGTAATAGATTTGCTCCAGTTGCCCGACGATGATGTAACGGACGTTGTATTTCTCGAGAAAGGCCTTGGCCGCGGCGAGGTCGAGCGTGGTGTAGAAATCCTGGATTTCGGTGATGCGATCCGTGATGAGGTTGGGCGGGATGAGGGCGCGCTGCTGGCGCTGATGCCAGTTCCAGCCGAGCACGTTGGGCAGGCCGGTGTAGATGGTGTAGCGCGTGCCCCAGCGATACTCCGGCAGATTGGCCTCGACGATGACAGGCGAACCCTGCGCGTTGTCCTGCAGCCAGCGGATGGCGCGGTAATCCTGCCCGATGTCCATGTTGACCGAGTCCCACAGGAGCGAGGTCTCCATGTAGGCCATCGAGTCGAGCGAGTGCGGCGCGGTGGGGGTCATGCGGTCGCGCACCTTGTCCGCGGTGGCCGAGACGGAGAACAGCGCCGCGCAGGCCAGCAGGACGGACAGCCCCGTCTGCCAGACGTTGCGCCAGCGCCTCGACCAACGCGCCACATCCATCAGGGTCCAGGCGAAGGCCGCGCCCGCGCTGACCGCCAGCAGGGTCCACGCCTGGAGGTAAATCTTGAAGATGGTGTTCATGCGGCCGATGTCGCCCACCAGTGCGACCAGTTCGACCACGATGGTGAGGGTCAGGCCGGTGCCGATCAGGAAGAGAACGGCGCGGCGGGAGTCGGAGAGGCCGGGCCGCAAGACCAACACGCCCGCCCAAATCGCCATCGGAAGCGCGATCACGCCGATACCAACTTCCTTGTAGAGAAGATAGAAGAGCGCAATGAAAGAGGCCGCGATGAGCAGTTCAATAACTAATTGATACGGGCGCAGTTTCTTCAAATGGGAAAGAGGCGTGGAGGCCATCCACTCGCGCGTCTCCCAAGCCATCCAGAAAAAGAGGACGAACAGGAACAGGCCCCAGTGAGTCAGGTATGAGGAGACCGGCGTGTGCGAAGCCGTCCACGGATCCACCTGACTGTAACCTTGTCCGAACCAATGGAAGAACGGCTGATAGAACAAGCGCGACAAAACAGCGAGCGCGGCCATGCCCGCTAATGTCAATCCAATGCGTTGAATAATCGGAGGCAGGCCAAACTGCTTCTCCGTCAACGGCAGGTAACGGAACAAGGCGTAACCCGTTGCCAGCGCGGCCAGGGGCAGATACGTGAACGTGTCCCAGGTATTGGTCGGGTAGATTGCACCGAGCACCAGCGCGCCGAAGATGAGCGGCATGAGCAGGCTCGATAACAGCGAGGCGAGTCCGCGCCCATTCTTTTGTTCACCGCGCAAGTGAAACACAAACGACAGCGCCCACGCCACGACGAACAGCGTCACCGGCATCACGATCATGTGCGCGTGCAGGTCGCTGTAAAGAAAAGTGAACAACGGGAACTCGGTGATCTCGTTGCCCGGGCCCGGCGGGATGACGCGGCTCGGATTCCAATACCAGTCACCGTAACCGAATGGCAGTACTTCTCCCGACAGGCTCTTGCCGACTCCCTGCACGAACCACGCCAGCCGCTGGAAGAAATTGGCATCCGTGATGATGCCGCCCGGCGCGGCCATGCGCTGGAATCCCTGATAGAGCATCTGCACCGTGCCGAGATTCCCCAGCAGAATCATCAAAGCCGCGGCGGCAAGACCGGCAATCAGTTGATGGTTAATGGTTGATGGTTGATGGTGTTCATCTTCCAAACCTTCAACCTTCAACCTGGAACCTGCAAACAGATTCCATCCCACCGAAAACGCGCCGATACCCACCAGAGCGAACCATGTCGGCAAGATAAAGTTGAACGCAATCGTCGGCACGAGGCCCAGCAATTTCACCGGCGTCCCCACCAGCACGAAGCCGTAATAGTAATAGTTGATATAGCCGCCCGCGTACCATGGATCGTACGGCGGGAAAGTCGTGCTCCGCAAGACTGCGTTGAAGTACGAGAAATCCATCGGCCGCTCGCCGCCCTTCGACGGATGCCACAGATCGGGATTGCCGAGGCGGATGAGCAGGTCAACGACGAAGAAAGCCAGGAAGAGACCTTCGACCATCAGGAAATAACGGCGATTCGACTTCCACTCGGAGGCCAGCGCGTCCTTCTGGACCCAGGCCTGCCGCGCCCCAACGAGCAGGATCGCGGCGAACACGGCCGCGATGCTCGCGCGGCTATATGCGACGCCCAGCGAGCCCAACAGCCATGGCACATACGCGAGAATCACCAGCCCCAGCGCGCGCGCCAGCGGATAACCCTTGTCCGCCAGGCCGGGCAGGACGCGGCGGATGATCGGATATGTGAACAAGCCGAGCACAAAGACGAACAGATACCAAACGAGCAATCCGAAGTACGGATATTTGTTTTGCACCCACTCGTAATCGAACAGGTCCGACCACGTGCCGCCGGCCTGTTGCTGTGCGAGTCGGTCGGGCGGCAGGAGTAAGTCTTTAAATTGATACGAATTGGCCGCCCTGGGCGTGAGGTGGACAACGTGCGTGAGGTCAACGGCGCCGAGCAATGCCTGCACCTCCGCCGCGTCGAAGTCCGCACTCTTCTCGAAGATGAGCACCTTCGGATGGTCGTAGACTGTGAAGGCCTCTTCGGCAAACTGGTCGTTGAATTCCCATTTGAACAGGCCGGGGATTTCGAGCGTGGGATAGGATTCAAAGACTGCGGTCAATTCATAACCGAGTTGGCCCTCGAACATGCCGGGACGCGCAACGTTGTAGCACCAGATGATGTCTTTATCTTCGGGACAGCCGACGAGCAAACGGTAATATTCCGTGCTCAATGGATACCGTTCCGGCACGCGTGTAATGGAGGCCCACTGGCGATTGGAGGTAATGAAGATGGCGTCGCCCTGATCGAGCGTGGTGACGAAACGCGTCAGCTTATCGGCGTTGTCGTCCCAGTACAACTCGAGATTCAGGTTGCCGTTGTAGATTCCGCCAAAGCCGTCGTAGCCCTGCAGGGGCATGGGCAGGCCGTCGTCCCAGGAGGACTCGTTGATGGGCGTCGCGCCGGCAAGGGTCAACGCGGCGGTGGTTTCCAGTTTAAGGAAATATGTCCCGCCCTCGGTCAACATGACCGGGCGGTCGAGGACGAGGGAGTAACCCTCGCCGCGCGGATCGCCCCGCGGGGCAAACTCATCCGTCAGCGCGGCCGTGGCAAGGACCGCCTCGGGCGGCGCGTCCGGCGTGAGGGCCAGACTCAGGCTGAAGGTCTGGGCGGAAACGGGCACGGACAGCACATGCGGGAAGTAGATTTCGGCCAGCGTCCCGCTGTGTTTCGCGACAAAGGAGAGCAGGTGAGGCGCGTCGTGCTGGACGGCCATGCCGTACGGAAATGGAATCGGTTGTTGAAAGACGCTGTTGCCCGTATCAATTTGCAGGTTGATCGGCCCGGGCAGGTTGGCGTAAATCCATTCGGCCGCGGCGACGCGCGTGTGCGTCCGCAGGTAAATCTGGACGAAAGCCAGCGCCCAGAGGATAGTGGCGACCAGAACACCGCCGCCAATTAATATCGCGACAGGTTGAAGGTTGAAGGTTGAAGGTTCGCCGCCGCGTCGGACTTTCAACTTTAAATTTAAACCTGCAACCTGAAACACTACCCAGGCCGCCATCATCGCCAGCAGTGGATAGACCGGCAATTGATAACGCATGGTTGGGTTGAATTGCAGGGACTGCCAGCCGAAGTAGGCCGCGGTCCACGCCCAGAGCAGGAGGTGCTGACGCCACTCGCCGCGCAGGATTTTCCAGCCCATGAAGAGGAAGCCCGCCCAGGCAAGGATGCCCAGCGGCAGGCCGAGGCCATAGACGGTGAGGTTCGTGCCGGAGTACAGGTGGCTGCGGCGCGCCCATTGCAACGCGAAGGGCAGGTCGGCGTCGCCGCTGGCCTGCGCGCTCAGATCGCGCAGGTTGTTGATCCAGGCCTCGTTGGGTGCGAGGCCGAAGAAGCCCGGTCCGCTGAACGCGTACGGCTGGAAGATGCGGAAGGCGAGGACGGTGGCGAATCCGCCTGCGACGAGACAGGTGATGATCAGGGACCAGTCAACGGATCGTGAACCGTGGACAGTGGACCGGGTGAAACGAATCGCCAGAGCGGCCGGCAACATTACTGCCAGCACCACCGCGTTGATCTTGGACGCGGCCGCCATACCCAGGGCAAAGCCGAAGGCCAGCGAGAGCCACAGCAGGGGATCGCGGAGGAAGCGTAATGCGTAATCTGAAAAGCGTAATTCGGGAGTCGTAATCTGGGAATCGGAGGATGCTTCTTCACCCGACTCCCGACTCTCGACTCCCGATTCTCGATTCCCGTTTTCCGATTCCCGCCCCGTGCCCATTGCAATCTGCACCGCGAAGTACAACGCCAAAAACATAAAGAACACCAGCGGATTGTCGGTGGTAAAGAAGTGCGACTGCTGGATCTGCATCACGGCAAACGCAGAGAAGGCCGCGGCCAGCAAAGCGACCTTGCGTCCGTACAATCGCGCGGCGATCAGATAGAGCAGGAGGATGGTGCCAAGGTCTGCAATTGCCGAGACCTGCCGCCCGACGAGGTGCACCTGATCGTAGCCGGTCTGTCCCAGCCACTCGGCGATGTAACGCACGATGAAAATCGGCAACGTTCCATAAACGAAGAAACCATAACCGCGATTATGCGGGTTGAGGGTCGAAGTGGCTGTGTTGAAATAATCCGATAAACCTATCCAGGCTTTCTGGTCTTCGGGACACTGCTCAACAGAGAGGCCCGGCTCGGTACATTTCTTCACCTGCAATCCGCTTTCGACCATTGTGAGGAAGCGCTCGTCCGGGTGAAGATGATGGTTGTCATCCCAATCCAGGCCGACGATACGAAAAGCCGCCGCGGCGACCAGCACGGCAATCAGCAGTAAGTCATAGATCCATGAACGAGTTTCACGCATGACGGCAAATTTTAGTCTAGTTTTCGGCCGGGACAAAGTACATCCAAAAGCCGAAGCCCGGTATCTCGGCCTCGTGCAGGGTCAGCGTGCCCTGCGGATACAACTGGGCCAGCACATCCAGTGTGGCCTGATCGTTATCCTGCGGGATGTTCGCTTCGGCCTTGACGATGAACAGTTTCGGGCCGGGGATGCCCAGCGTAGTCGGCAGGTTATCGCGGTAGATGGCAAAATCGCGGTTCGGGATTCCCGCCTCGATGCCCGGCAGGCGCGTGTCCACCCAGAACGGATAGGGCACGATCCAGACCGTGTCGGTCGTGCCGTATCTCTCGCCAAACTCTTTGATGACCTCGCCCATGTCGGTCACGTTCCAGACCGAGATCTCGTATTGTGCATTGTATTGATTGAAGACCAAATCATAATTCTGCGCGCCGGACCAGAACAAGAGCAGTCCCGCCGCGCCCCAGGCGGCAAGCGTGCGTCCGCGGCGGTTCAGCCCGGATGAGAGGGCGGTCAGCAGGCCATCCAGCGCCAGCGCGGCGATGAGGAAGATCACCACCAGCGAGCCGCCGGCGCGGTTGATGGCGGGATTCTCCTCCGGGTACGCCAGCGACAGGCTGGAGGGTAATTGAAGGATCGGGATGGCGAGAATCAGGAACAGGTCCAGCCAGCCGCGGCGGCGCGCGTATCGCGCCAGCAGAAGTATGAGTCCGATCACGAACAGCGCCGCGGTGACCACATCCAGCGCGGGGCGGTTCATCACCGAATTTGTCCAGATGCCGCCGTTGTCGTAATTCATCAGCAACAGGGCGCGGCCAATGTTGGAAAACAAAATCTGATACCACGGTCCGGGCAGTGGCTGTTCCAGCGGGCCGAGGCGCGAGAGCGCACGGTATGAATAGAATTCGGGAAACTCGATGGCATAGCTCAGTAATGGCAGGAAGACCGCCAGCGAGGTCAGGGCCAGAATCACCAGCCACAACACGGCCTGACTGCGCTCTTCCTTCGAACGCCCATGCAGGAGATACAGGACAATCGCCACCACGACCAGGATCGGCACGATGCGGAAGGGGCTGTATCCGTGCAGGCCGATTCCGAGGAAGAGGCCGGAGAGGATGAAGTCGTTGCGGTTCTGCGTGCGCAGGCCGCGGAACAGGTAATATAGTGTCGGCGCGACGAAGAGCGGATACAGCGGAAAGCGCAGGCCGACGCGCGCGATCACGTTCGGCCAGTAACCGATGCCGGTCAACACCAGCGCCAGCAGGCCGGCGCGCCGCCCGCCCACTTCCCTGCCAAGCAGGTACATGAACGGCAGGGTCAGCAGGCCGAGCAGGACAGTGCCGATCTTCAAACTTTTGAAGGTCAGCCCCGTGTGGAAAATCCAATCTACCAGCAAGGTCCAATAAAATTGAATCGCCTCGCGCCCGGTGTTGCGCTCGAAGAACACCCACGTCTCTCCCTGTGTGATGTCGTAGACATCGAGGATCTTTTCAGCGTGGTCGCTGAACGGCTGGCCGGGGACTTCGTTCAGGCGATAGACGCGGAAGAAAACGACCAGCGCGGACGCGGCTACGAGCAGCGCGATCCAGCCCCAGTCGCTTCGCGCCGCGGACTTCGGCCGGCGCGGCCGCCGAATCCACAACGCCCAGACGAAGAGTCCCGTCCCCGCCAGCCAGAGCGGAAGGTTGGTCCATGTGAACTTTCCGCCGTGAAAGGCAAAGAACGCTCCCACCAGCAACGCCAGCGAAAGAAAAAACGGGACGGAGTTTATTGTCATCGGGTCGGCGCGGCGGATTTCGGGATCGCCCGCAGGGAGCGTCCATTCGCCGATGCGGAACGCCCAGATGAGGAACCCGCCCGAAACCAGGTACAAGGCAATGCTCAACGAGACCTGGCGGCTGGCAGGTTCCAGGAAACGCTGGGCGGCGAGGGCCAGAATCAATGCAACGATGGAGCGCCAGGGAAACGGGGTTGCGGGCTGCGGGCTGGAAGGTTGAAGGCCGGCAGGTTCAGGGACCGGTGCTTCCGCGCCCGCCGGTTCGGGCGGGGCGGTCTCCACCATGTCCATCGTGCTGGCACGGCGGAACAGGGCGCGCAGAAAGCCGAAAAACGACTTCCAGTCTTTGAAAATGGACTTGACGTAATCGAGGACGGTCGGCTCGTTCATAGACTGCGGAATATTATCCCTGTTTTTGGGCAATGACCATGATACTTTCGCCCCACCGCATCGGCAGGAAGACCAGGCCGGTCATGGCCTGGAATCCGCCCAGCGAGCCGAAGATCAGTTTCTGAATTTGTTTGGGGACGATGGGAATATACGGCACATCCCAGAAGCCGTCGGCAAAAACGCGGCGCAAACTAAAGTTTGCGTCCCGAATCAACGACAGCCATTCCTCGGGCGGCTTGAGCGAAATGTGCGTGGGATCCTGGTAGCCGATCCAGCGTTCGCCCTTCCACGGCTTGAGCAGGGATGAGAGATTCGGCGTGGCAAGGATGAGGATCCCGCCCGGCTCGGTCACGCGGCCGATCTCGCGGATGGCCCGCGCCGGGTCTGGCAGGTGCTCGACGATGTGTTTGATGACAACCACGTTGAAGGAGGCGTCCGCGAAGGGCAGTTCCTGCGCGCTGGCCGTCTGCAGGGACGTTGTCTGAATCACAGCCTTCGATTTTCTAACCGCCCAGTGATTCAAGTCCATGCCATACGTTTGGAAAGAATCCTCCAGTTGACCGACGAGATGGCCGAGGCCGGAGCCGACCTCGAGCAGGCGCGCGCCGCGCTTCCCATAGCGCCGCGCCAGCATGGCATAGAATCGATTCGACCACCAGTACTGGCTGAATCGCGCGAATGAGACATTGGCGTATGTGTGCGTGGAGAAGTATTTTTCGTCGAAGGCCATGTACATGCTCCAGCCGCCGTCCCCGGCGGCGACCGAGCGCCGGGGACGGCGCTCAGAGCATCAAGTCATTACTAACTTTTTCTCGCAACATAAAACGTGAACGTCCCCTGCGGATGCTCGGGATGTTCGACGTATTTCCGCAGGGCGCGTTCCGTGAAAAAGAGATTCCAACGCGCCGGGGCGATGATCCAGCGGCGGAATAAAACGCGCGGCAGGAGAGTCGGCGCGCCGAAATAGTGACCCCATTCTAACACGCGCATCGCCGCGGGCGAAAAATAATGCCACCAGCGCTCCAGCGTGAAGCCCGCCTCCTCCAGCCAGCCCTGCCAGGTCCCCGGCTCGGCCGCGTGTTCCACCCGCGACATTTTGCGAAACCATTCGGTATAGCCCTTTCCGAACAGGCGCGACAGCGACAACTCCGAAAGATAGCGCGTGTTCGGCACGCAGAAATAAAACGGCGCGCCCGGCCTGAGCACGCGGGCGGTCTCTTTCAACACCTGCCGCACATGTGGAATATGCTCCAGCACCGAGTTCGAGAATGCACTGGAAAAGTAATTATCAGGAAATGGTGCGGTGCCGCCATCCGCCTCGACCAGTAAGCGGTACTTGTCATAATGCTTCGCCTCGTGAATCGGTCCGTGCCAGGGGTCGAGGCCGACATCAATTTTGCGGTCGAAGGTCAGCGCGGCGAAATTGCCGTCGCCGCAGCCCACATCCAGGATCGGCGCGGGCAGGTCGAAGTCCTGATAATAGCGGGACTCAATGGCGCGCAGGAAGCCGCGGAAGTAGGGCAGGTCGCGAATATGGAGATAGAGGAAATCTTTCATGGCGCGTGCAGGGGCATAGCAGGCAATGGAGCGCCCGCGCTTATGACCGTTCTGCTGTACCCCTACCTCATCAATTTCTCAAACAATTTTTCATATTCCGCCGCGATAGAATCGGGATCGTAGGACTTTTTGATTCCTGCGACATCGCCGCGGAATTTCTGCGGCTCATCCAGGACCTCGAGGATGGATTCCGCCAAACTGGCCGCGTCGCCGATCTGGGCGACGCGTCCCATTCCGTGCATCGTCACGGGCTGCCTCACGCCCGGCAAAGCGGACGGCACGCACGGCACACCGTTCATCATCGCCTCGATCTGCACCAGGCCGAAGGCCTCCGTAGAGTTCAGCGAAGGGACGGTCAGCACATCGAGGTTGGGATACACGGCCGCCAGTTGCAGGGGCGAGAGGTTGCCTAAGAAGGTCCATTGTCCCTTCTTCTCGTACTCGCGGATGCGCGGAATCAGGCGCTCGTAATATGCCTGCTCGCCCATCACGTTCTCGTGCTGTCCCGCGTAGATAACCTGCGCGTTCGGATATTTCTGTAATATCGCCGGCAGCGCGTCCAGCAGAATCTCGACGCCTTTCTCGGAAGCGAAGCGTGTGACCATGCCGATGACGGGACGCTTTTCCTTCGTATGATGTTCCAGCGCGAAGGCGGTCACCGCCTCGGGTGCAGGAGTCGGCAATTCGACCGGAGGCAGGATCGGGGTCAGTTTGGAGGCGTAGCGCGAGAGGTAGTCCGAGTGGTCGGCGTAGTCCCGGGTGTAGGTCACGATGTGATTCGCCAGAATCCCCGCCAGGTTGTTCTGAAAATGAACGACCAGGTTGACGAAGCGGTTGAACAGGCCGGGCGGCAGGAGCAGGTCGCAGTGATAGGTGAGTACGGCGGGCTTGCCGAACAGGCGGGCGCGGAAGGCCACGCCGGGCGCGTCGAATTGAGGCAGATGCAGTTGCACAACGTCGTGTTGGGCGACGAGTTTGGTGGCGACGAGACCGAAGGTTGGCGCGATGACGCCCTTGCTGACGCGCAACAGCACCGGCACGCGGACGACCCGCACGCCGTCCATTCTCTCCTCGCGCGGCAGGGACGGGTCGTATTGCGTAGTCATCACGGTCACTTCGTGGCCGCGTTTGGCAAAGGCCCGCGCCAGCCGCTCGGCATAGATGGTGAGACCCGAAGTGTGCGGGCGGTAGTAAGTGAGGACAGTGAGGATTTTCATGGGGCGGGGAGATTATAACGCAGGCTGGTTAAACACATAGCGACCGAATGGGAAAATACAAGACTTCCGAAGTCCTTGAGACTTCGGAAGTCTTCGCCTTAAAACAACTCCTTATTCCCCTTCACCCACTCGAACAGCCTCTCCACCCCCTCCTCCACGCTGACCTTCGGCGTCCAGCCGAGTTCGCGCGCCGCCTTGCGGATGTCGGCCACGAAGACGCGCTGGTCGCCGGGGCGCCAGTCGCCGCGGCCGACGGGGATCTTGCGCCCGGCCAGTTTTTCGAGCAGAGGTCCAAACTCGGTCCAGATGGAGAGCGTGTTGGCGGGTCCGCCGCCCAGGTTGTAAATCTGTCCCGCGGCCGCGTCGATTTTCTCGATGGCCAGATCGTAAGCGTTCAAAAGATCGTCCACATACAACAAATCGCGAATCTGCTTCCCGTCGCCGTAGATCGTGATCGGCCGTCCCATCACCGCGGCGATGATGAACCACGCCACCCAGCCCTGGTCCTCGATGCCAAACTGGCGCGGGCCATAAATACAACTCTGGCGAAAGACCACCGTCGGCAGGCCATAAATGCGATGATAATCGCGGACGTATTGATCGCCCGTTCCCTTCGAGCACCCATACGGCGAATGAAAATCAAGCGGCTGCGTTTCGGGACAGCCGTTCGGTAAATCCTTGTAAAACCAGCGCGTGGCGTCCTCGGCCACTTCCACATCCTCCATGCCGCCGTACACCTTGTTCGTGGAGGCGTAAATGAAAATCGGATTCCGCCCCGAAAGCCGCGCCGCCTCCAGCGCGTTGAACGTGCCCAGCGCGTTGGCCTCGAAATCGTCTCTTGGATGTGTGACCGAGGTGGTCACCGCCACCTGCCCCGCCAGATGCACGATCACATCCGACCCGCGGGCGGCTTCCGTTAACCGGGCCGCGTCGCGCACATCCGCGGCGATCACGTTAAAGGACTTCTCCCCGAAGGTCTTCTCCAACCATTCCAGATTGCGCGGTGCGCCCGCGCGTGACAGGTTATCGTAAATGGTCACCTGCTCGCCGCGCGACAGGAGGCGGTGAACGTAATTGGAGCCGATGAACCCTGCTCCACCGGTGATGAGATAGTTTCTTGGCATAAAAGAACCTCCGAAAACTGTCTGCTCTGGGCGGACACGCAGATCCGCCCCAACGTTTGCCCCTACGCTTCCTTCTTCCTCAATGCCATCAACTCGCGGTAAACGTGACCGAGCGTCTCGCCTTCGCGGGCGAGGCCGATGCCGCCGATGACGCCGCTGTTCAAGTAGTTATAAAAGCGCGCCGTCAGCGCCACCGCCAGCGACGCGGACTGATTCCCCGACAGCAGGGTCAGCGCGCCGCCGATGGCGCCCTCGAAGGTCCCGACCGCGCCGGGCAGGGATGGGATCGCGCCGCCGAACGCGGCCGCGCCCAGTCCGAAGAGTCCCCACACGGGTCTTGCCTCCGGGAAATACGCCAGCATCATCAGGTAATACGCCACCAGCGCGATGCCCCAGTTGACCGCCATCCAAAACAAAAAGCGGACGAAGAGCCAGCCGTCGGTGAGCACGCCGAGACCGGAGAAGAACGATTCGAGAAAACTGCCGCCGAAACGCTGGAGGGCGGGCCAGCGCGCGCTGAGTTTGTGAAAGAGATCGAGCGCCCATTGGTTGTTGCGCGCCAGCACGTACAGCAGGACGAGGCCGACGATGACGACTCCGCCGACGATGTAACCGATGCGCTCCGAGCCTTCCGTCCCGACCACGAAAGGCAGCGCCGCGAGAAAGACCGCGGCCGAGATGCCCAGGTCCACGGCGCGCTCGATGACGATGGTCGGCAGGACTTCACCGAATTGCAGATTCGACTTACGCGAGATCAAAAAAGCGCGTCCCAGTTCGCCGAGACGGAACGGCAGGAAATTGTTCAGCAGGTAACCTTCGCCTGTGGTGAACAGCACATCGCGATACGAGGGGCGGCCGCGCAGTAACGTCTGCCAGACCTTGGCGCGCGTCATCATCCACACAAAGGACAGGGCCACCGCGACCGCCAGCAGGCGATAGTCCGCGCCGCGGATGGCGTCGAGCATGGCGCGCAGGTCAACGAAATACAGGATGGCGGCGATCAGCGCAATGCTGACCAGCGCGCCGGGGAGCCAGCGGGGGATTTTGTTCATATGGTTTCTCCCTCGCCCCTGCACCCCTCTCCCGCTCGGAGAGGGGACGGGGGTGAGGGCTCATTCCTCATCCAATTTCAACACCGCCATGAACGCGTCCTGCGGGATTTCCACATTGCCGATCATCTTCAATCGTTTCTTTCCCTTCTTCTGTTTCTCCAGCAGTTTCTTCTTGCGCGTGATGTCGCCGCCATAGCATTTCGCCAGCACATCCTTGCGCGTGGCCTTGACATTGGCGCGCGAGATGATGCGTCCGCCTGCGGAGGCCTGGATGGCGACATCGAACAATTGCCGCGGGATCAAGTCCTTCAGTTTGGTGATGAGACGCTGGCCCTTGTGATACGCGTCCTTTTCGTGGACGATGGCGGCGAGCGCGTCCACGGGCTCGCCGTTCACGAGCACTTCGAGTTTCTGCAATTTGTCGGGACGATATTCGAGGAACTGGTAATCGAGCGAGGCATAGCCTTTGGTGCGCGACTTCAAATCATCGAAGAAGTCCACGATGATTTCGGAGAGTGGAATCTCATAATCCAATTGGACGCGGTGCGGCGCGGGATACTCCTGTTGCTTGAAGATGCCGCGGCGCTTGGTCACTAAATCCATGATGGGGCCGTAGTAATCGGTGGGCGTGATGATCTCGATGTTCATCCAAGGTTCACGGATTTCGGCAATCCCGCCCTCATCGGGCAGTTCAGCAGGCGAGTCCACCATCACGGTCGAGCCGTCCAGCATGACCACTTCGTATTCCACCGACGGCGCGGTAAAGAGCACGTCGAGGTCGTATTCTCTCTCGATTCTTTCCTGGATGATCTCCATGTGGAAGAGACCCAGAAAGCCCGCGCGGAAACCGAAGCCCAGCGCCTGCGAGGTCTCAGGCTCGAAAGTCAGCGAGGCGTCGTTGAGTTGCAGTTTTTCGAGCGACTCGCGCAGTTCGGGATAATCGTCCGCTTCGACGGGATAGATGCCGGCAAAGACCATCGGCTTGGGGTGGCGGTACCCCGGCAGAGGGTCCGAAGCGGGAGCGGAGGCGCGCGTGATCGTGTCGCCCACGCGGCACTCGTGCACGGTCTTGAATCCCGTGGCGATGTAGCCCACTTCGCCCGATCCCAATCGGTCAACGGGCTTCATGCCCGGCGCGAAGATGCCAATTTCAACGGGCTTCATATCGGCGCGCGTGGCGAACAGATGCAACACATCGGTTGACTTGAACGAGCCCTCGAAGACGCGCACGTAGGCGATGACGCCCTTGTAGGAGTCATAATGCGAATCGAAGATGAGGGCGCGCAGGGGCGCGTCGTCTGCATCTTTCGGAGGCGGGACACGCGTGACGATGGCCTCGAGGATCGCTTCGATGTTGATCCCCTCCTTGGCGGAGACGCGCAGA
>JBBIKC010000019.1:0-61574 GCA_037445635.1 Chloroflexota bacterium | reverse complement strand
ATGCCGCGACGTGATTTATCCGGAGTATTGCAACAACATTGGCAATTGCGCAAGCAGCTTGAAGCGCATTTCCTGCTGTACCAGCGGCGGCGATGGAGGCGGAACGACCTGCCCGCCGGGGCAGTACTGGCGGACGGTGAAAGAGTGCCGCCAGGCGTGCACCTCCGGCTGGGTGCCGGCCGGCGGCTGCCAGCCCGCCTGCGGCATCACCGCCAGTTTAACGGCGGCGTCCGCTCGCTAATTTCCCCACGCGCGCTTTGATACCTAACTTTCTCAAATCGCGGCAATCCCACAGCACGCGCCAAACGTGCAGGGCCGCCTCGGCTTGAATGCGAAAGGACATCTTCGATTTTCCCCAGCGGCGGTCGGCAAAGTAGATCGGGGATTCGATGATCTTGTATCCGAGACAGTACGCAATGTAAGCCATCTCCACCAGGAAGACATAACCGTTGGCCTGAATGCGATGCAATGGCATTCCCTCGATCGTCTCGCGCCGCCAGAGACGGTAGCCCGTGGTCACGTCGCGCAGGGGGAAGCCGAGGATCGTCCGCGCGTAGAAATTGCCGAAGGCGGAGAGTCCCTTGCGCCAGCGCGGCCAGCGCTCGTCCACCGCGCCCCCGCTCACATAACGGGAGCCGATCACCACGTCGCAGGAAGCGAGGCGGGAGGCCATCTCCACGAGGGCGGACGGATCGTGCGAGAAGTCCGCGTCCATTTGGGCCAGCGCGTCGGTCTTCGTCTTCAGGGCTTCGGAAAACCCATTCAGGTAGGCGGTGCGCAATCCGAGCTTGCCTTCGCGGTGCAACACCGAAATCCGTCCGTTATGCCTGCGCGAAAGTTCTTCCGCAATCTGACCGGTGCCGTCGGGGCTGTTATCGTCCACGACCAGCAGGCTTAATTCGAGCGGAAGCGCAAATAAAGCGGAGACCAGCCGGGGCAGGTTCTCCGCTTCGTTATATGTTGGGGTAACGACCGTGATGTGCAAATGGCTCCTAATGTTTCAGCCGCAGAAGTTCCATCTTCAATTGCTCCACGGCGCTGAAGCGCCCCTTCCTGGTGCTGGGGATCGAGGCGGTCTTGACCGCCAGCCGCTTCGGGTCTTTCTTCGCCTGCTCGCGATCCCTGATGGGATAGAAGTAATCCACCGACTGCTCGAGGCGGCTGCGCACGCGTTGTTCCATTTCCGCCAGCCGCGAGGGATCGAGCACCACGATGAACTCTGAGGCGCCGATGTGGCCCAGGAAATCGTTCGCGTCTCCGAATTCCTGCAAAGCATTATGGACCATTACGCTGACCGCGCGCAGGACGTCGTCCGAGGCAACGAAGCCGTAGGATTCGCGGAAGGTGTCCAGGTTCTCGAACGAGACCAGCAGGATGGCGGCCTCGCGCTTCTCGATGGCGTCGCTCAGGCGTTCGTCCACCAACGCGCCCTCGGGCAGGCCGCTGACCGGGTTGGTGAGCGAGCCCTGACTCATGCGTTTGAGCGCGTTGCGCACGCGCAGGCGCAGTTCCTGCACGTCGAAGGGTTTGGTGATGTAATCGTCCGCGCCCAGTTCCAGGCCGTGCAGGCGATCCTCGCGTTCGCGTTTTTCGGTCAGGAAGATGATCGGCACGTCCGCGGTGCGGCGGTCCCCGCGCAGGCGGCGGGCCACTTCGTAACCGTCAATGTCCGGCAGGCGGATGTCGAGAATGACCAGGTCGGGACGGTTCGCCTGGCAGGCGCGCACGCCGTCCTCCCCCCAGTTGACCGTAAAGACATCGTAACCCTGGACGCGGAAATAAGCGTTCAGCATTTCCGCCACATCCAGGTCGTCCTCGACTACCAGGATTTTAGACTTTGCGCCGGTCACAATTCCCCCGTTCAGGAAAGCGGTTCTTTTTGAATCACGTATTCGCAGACGCTGTCGCCCATGGCAATACACTTGGATTCATTCACGCGGAACTCGTTTCCGCCCGAAACCCATTTGAGGCTTTCCTGCAAAATGCCGGTGGCGATGAAACACACGGGTTTATCCAGCCCGTGCCGCCCGGTACATTCCGAACACTTGTGGATGGTGTACACGAACTCGTTCTCGCGCTCCTCCACCGTGCTGTGCTGGTCGCTGATCTGGGAGAAGATCTTCGCCTCGGCCGGCAGACCGATGCGCAGTTTCGCCTGCAGGGGCAGGACCTTGAAGGCCAGATCGCCCACGCCCGCCAGCGCGCCGAAGTTGCGCAGGCCGTCCGCGAAGATGGCGCGTCCGACGCGCAGGGAAAGGCCGCGTCCGCCGCGGGGGCCGTACATCTCTTCCAGCGCCATATTGATGGCGGCCACTTCCGCAAAATCGAATCCCTTCTCCAAGTTATCGGGCATGGGAGTTTCGATGTACGAACTCAAACCCGCCAGGTTCAGGATCGCGTTCAAGCCGTTGCGGCCCATCACCTCTTCCAGGGCGCGCAGCATGATCACACCGAATTTATTGGGATAGGCCAAACCGCTTTTTTGGATGGGACTCATACAGACTCCACTAGATCAGTTTCGAGAGGTCTTCAGCGGCCCGGCGCATATCCAGAAAGATCAAACCGAGCTTGGCCTGTTCACGCGCCAGGGCGGTGAGCACGGCTTCCTGACCGACCGACATCAGCACCACGTAGCCTTTCTCGCCCTTGATGTAAACCTGCTCCAGTGAGCCGCGTCCCAGTTCGGTCGCGATACGCTCGCCCAGCGAAAGCATCGCCGCCGACATCGCCGACACGCGATCCTCCTCCACCCCCTGCGGCAGGGCCGATGCAATACTCAACCCATCAACGCTGACGACAGCGGACGCTTCGATATCGGGAGAAGAAGCCTGGAGTTCCCGCAGGCGGTCCACCATCTGTTGTGTGCGTGACTTGGACAAGGCTGCCCTCCTAGAAGACTGCCCAACCCGGCCGAACCGAATGAGCAAGATTTTTAGTCATGCAAATTTAGCACAGGCATGTCAATGTGTCAAGTTGACCAGAAACTTCGGCAAATCGCCTCGTTTACAAAACCGTAAAGCGGACATGCTATAATCTCGAACTCGAAAAGAAAATGAAACGACTGCTACCGCTGTTCCTCATCCTCGCACTGACCCTGGCTCCGTCCCCGGCTGCCGCGCAGGAGACTCCTCCCGCCTCCGAGCCGGACGACGGGGCTGTGGTCTGTTTCCCGGGCGCTTATCTCACCCCGCCCGACGACTGCCTCCCGCTTGGACCGTCCGCGTATTACACGCGTCTGGCCCAACTCGGCCTGACCCTGCCCGCGCGTCCGCTGCCGTACTCGAAGCCAGACGCGTCCCTCACATTGCTTCCCTATTTCTATTTTCACCTCGACAACGACACCGTCCCCATTGTCAGCGCCCCCGGCGAGACCAGCGGCGCGCAGTCCTTCATGCCGGGCTTCGTTTACGTCTCTTACATTGACCGCGTGGACACCGGTCACGGCATCTACTATCTCTTGCAAAACGGCGGCTGGATTCCCGGCAAGGGCGCGCGCGTCTCCGAAATCTCCAATTTCCAGGGCATTCTTCTTCGCTCTACGCCGCGCAACGCATTTGCCTGGGCCTTCGAACAGATTCCCGTCAAGCGCGCGCCGGGCTACAACACGCCCGAGACTGGCGAAGTAATCTATCCGTTCCAAATCATCCAGGTCTATGGCACGGTCCAGGCCGACGGCGTGGACTGGGACCTCATCGGCCCGGACCGGTGGGTGGAGGCGCGCAAGGTCGCCAAAGTCACGCCGGACACGACCCCGCCGGAGGGCGTAACCAACGGGCGGTGGATCGAGGTCAACCTCGCCGAGCAAACCCTGGCAGTCTATGACCAGTCCGAAATGGTCTTCGCCACCATGATCGCCAGCGGACTGGAGCCTTTCTGGACGCGTCCGGGCCTGTTCCAGATCTTCCAGAAAAAAGAGACCGAGACCATGCGCAACAACGACCCGACCGATTTCTATTACCTGGATAATGTCCCCTACACGATGTATTTCGACGGTGCGCGCGCCCTGCACGGAGCCTACTGGCGCACGCGCTTCGGGTATCCGCAGTCGCACGGATGCGTCAATCTCTCGGTCGGCGATTCGCACTGGCTGTTCAATTGGGCCGTCGAGGGCGATTGGGTCTACGTCCACGATCCCAGCGGACAGACTCCCACCGATCCCGCGCTGTATACCGGCGGCGCGTATTGACACTCGTTCCTGCGTGTGGTAAACTCTCGCCCGCTGTTAACAAGAATGGTCCCGTGGTGTAGCGGCCTAACATGCGGCCCTGTCAAGGCCGAGATCGCGGGTTCGAATCCCGTCGGGACCGCCAGACATTGAGAAAATCGGCTTTGCTGAGGCCGATTTTTTGTTTAAGGTTGCACATTCCGGTAACGCATCTATAATTCAGGCAAAGGCAATGGAACAATACTTCACTGCCGATTACCACGGCGCGCCGTTTCAATTGTTCGGTCCTGCCCACTTTGGTGCATTGGGCGCGCTCTTGATTCTCAATCTCTTCCTCCTGCGATTCAAATCCGCCGGTGAACATACGAAACAGACCGTGCGCTGGATTCTCCTCGGCGTGATGTGGGGCGCCGAAATCGCGTGGCACCTTTGGAATGTCTTCAACGGACTGTGGACGATTCAGACCGTTCTGCCTCTTCATCTGTGCAGTGTGCTCATCTGGCTGACGGGCGTTCTGCTGGTCACGAAGAATCAATATCTCTACGAGTTCGCCTATTTCCTGGGCATCGGCGGGGCGATTCAGTTTCTCGCCACGCCCGACCTCGGCATTTACGGCTTCCCTCACTTTCGCTTCTTTCAAACCTTCACCACACACGGATTGTTGCTCACCTGCCCGATCTACATGACCGCCGTCGAAGGCATGCGCCCGACGTGGAAGTCACTGCTCCGTGTAATCGTCGGGATTAACCTTTACATGATTCCGGTCTACTTTATCAACGCCGCGATTGGCAGTAACTACCTGATGATCAACGCCAAGCCCGCCACGACCAGCCTGCTGGACCTGCTCCCCGAATGGCCATATTACATCGTTTACATGGAACTCATCGGGCTGGCGACCTGCCTGTTGTTGTACCTGCCGTTCCTCGTCAAGGACAGACGCGGGCTTGCTTGACGGAATCCCCCGTTCGAGTAAAATCATGTCACCGGGGCGATGGCGGAATCGGCAGACGCAGCGGTCTTAAAAACCGCTGGGCGCAAGCCCGTGTGGGTTCAAGTCCCACTCGCCCCACACCTCACCCCCTGCCCCTCTCCTAAAAGGAGAGGGGAGTCAAATTATGTACTACACTCGTCAAAAGCTCGAAGAGATCGAAGATAAAAGCCTCGCGCCCTATGCCATGCGCAGCCGCGACACCAAAGGCCGCGCCTATCTGGATACCGAGCCGGAATACCGCACCGCGTTCCAGCGCGACCGCGACCGCATCCTGCACACCACCGCCTTCCGCCGCCTCGAATACAAAACGCAGGTCTTCGTCAACTACGAGGGCGATTACTTCCGCACGCGCCTCACCCACACCCTGGAGGTGGCCCAGATCGGCCGCACGATCGCGCGCGCCCTCGGCGCGAACGAGGACCTGGTGGAGGCCGTCTGCCTCGTCCACGATGTTGGGCATCCGCCCTTTGGCCATTCGGGCGAATCGGCCCTGGCGCGCCTGATGAAAGACTTCGGCGGATTCGACCACAACAAGCAGTCCCTGCGCATCGTCACCGAACTGGAACAGCGTTATCCCGAATTCCCCGGCCTGAATCTCACCTGGGAAGTGCGCGAAGGCATCGTCAAGCACGAATCGGAATACGACGTTTCGGACGCCTCGGCTTACAGCCCCGAACTGCGCGGCAACCTCGAGACCCAGGTCTGCAACGTGGCCGACGAACTGGCCTACACCGCGCACGATCTCGACGACGGCCTGCGCTCCGGCATGATCACCCCCAAGATGCTGGAGGGCATTGCCTTGTGGGAAATCCTGGCCGAGAGCACCCAGTGGCGCGGCCCCGACCTGGAAGACATCGCCCGCCATCGCATGATCCGCCAGTTGATCGGGATGGAGGTCACGGACCTCGTAACGGCCACCGACGCCCGCCTGCGCGAGAGCAAGGCAAAGTCCGCGCTGGACGTGCAAAGACTCAAATACAACGTCATCGGCTTCAGCGAGGACATGCAGAGGCGCAACCGCGAACTCAAGGACTTCCTGTACACAAACATGTACCGCCATCACCGCGTCGTGCGCATGCAGGTCAAGGCCGAGCGCATCCTCTCGGACCTGTTCGCGGCCTACCGCGCCGAACCCGCCTCTCTGCCCGAACACGTCCAAAAACTGATCCCGACGCGCGGCCTCGAACGCACCATCTGCGATTACGTCGCCGGCATGACCGACCGCTATGCGACCGAGGAGCACCAGAAACTGTTCAACCCGCTGGAGAAACCCTAGAGGTAAGCATGGCTGATACATACCTGACCGCCGAAGGCCTGGCTCGCCTGAAAGCCGAACTCGAAGAACTCAAAGGCCCGCGCCGCGAAGCGCTGGCCGCGCGCCTGCGCTCCGCCATCCAAATGGGCGACCTCTCCGAAAACGCCGACTACCACAAGGCAAAAGAGGATCAAGCCTTTCTCGAAGGCCGCATCCAGGAACTGGAATATGTCATCAAAAACGCAGTTGTCATCGAAAAAGCCATCAACAGCGACACGGTGACCGTCGGCGCGCATGTGACAATCCAGGAGGAAGCGCTCCCGCCCGAGACCTATCATCTGGTCGGCCCGCAGGAGGCGGATCCGCGCAACGGGAAGATCTCGCACGAATCCCCCATCGGACGCGCCCTGCTCGACCGCCGCGCCGGCGACGTGGTGGACGTGGAAACCCCCGGCGGAAAGACAAAATTCAAGATTCTGAAAATCGAATAACGCTGACCTGTAAAAATCAGAGACGCCCTCACGGGCGTCTCTTGCACTATTTCTGCTTCGGCCAGATGGCCAGTTCGAGCGTGATGCGCTCGAAGAAACTATTGACCGGCATGGCGCCCTGACCATATTCGAGGTCCACCACGGTGGCCAGCAGCTGCAGGGTGGCCGTCTCGAGGATGATCTGTCCCTGCGGCTGGATCGGGATCAGTTCACCCTTGGCTTCGAGGCGGGAGCGAATGGCCGGGTCGTTGAACGCGTGAGGACTCATCAGCACTTTGGTGGCGGTCTTAATGTCGTTCTTGTCGAACAGCCAGATTTCGATGGCGGTCACTTTCTTGGGTTCGCCCACGCCGATCGTTTCAGAGACGCCGACGCCGTACTCGCCGAGGAATTCGCCCGCGGGCGAGTCGATGCTGAAGGATTCGTCGTAGAGATCGTCTCCGAGCACGTACGTGGTCATGGTCTGCGTGATGGGCGTCTGCAAACCCAGCGCCTGGAAATCGGTGCGCTCGACGGAACGGTTGATCTCCTGCGCCTGCATCGCCGCGCTGACTTCGCCTGTGCGGGGTGTGCGTCCGCGCAGGAGGCCGCGGAAGAAAACAAAGGCGCCAACGACCGCGACGGCTACAACGAGCAAAACCCCTGCGCCGATCAGAAGCGCGTTCAGGGTCGAAGATGGTTGCTTGGGCTGGACAGGTTCCGCGCCGATCGGTCCCAGGACCGATACGATCACGTTCCGATAGGCGGAAATCGCGCCCGGATCTTGGGAGCCGGGATTCGCCTCGATCTTCGCCAGCAGGACCGGCGCATTCGGGCCGAGATTTAACCAGCGGTCTATGGCCGCATTCGTATTTTGCGGATCGAGGATAAAGGAGTCGATCGCCATCCGCAGGTAGTCCTCCTGCAGGTCGGCGCGCAGAAGTTCCGGGGTCGTGTCGGTAACCTTGACAGGGTCAATATACCATGCATAGACCAAGCCAAGCGCAAGGCCGAGAATCCCGGCGAGGATGCCAATGACAAGCGGGCTTTTTAACAGGGAAGTCAGGCGCATACTGAATCCTTCCAGGCTCACAAGGTGGTAACGGGCGGCCGCGATGCCTTATTATACAGCAACATGCAAGCGGCCCGCCTATCGGCTTTCCAGCAGGTACATCCGCCTGTGCGACTCCCGCACATCCGCCGCGTCCCGGATGATGAACAGGTCCTCGAAGGCGCGCTCGAAACCCTCGCGCGTGTAATCGGGGAAGATGTCCGGGCGTGAGCGCAGGAGTTTGTCCACTTGCGAATCGCCCTTCGGAACAAACTCGACGATGAGCCACTTTCCAAGAGCGTGGAAAAATTCGGCCAGCCGCGGCAGGGGGACATTATTCGAAATCGCCAGATGGTGGATCAGCGCCAGCGCCAGGACCGCGTCCGCGGGGCCGCGTTGGGCAAGGGAATCACGCTCTGCATTTGCCCATCCCAGCGCGGGACTGGGATTGGTCAAATCCAGCACGAGCGGCAGCAGGTCTTGCTCTTTTGCCGATTTGATTCTTTGGTAATTCTGCTCCACCGCCGCGGGGTCTATATCGAACGCAACCGTAGGGATGCCTCTACCGCTCGCCAGACGGCTGAACTCGCCGTTGTTCGCGCCCAGGTCCCAGACGGAGGCGGGCATGATTTTATCCAGCCAGCCTGTGACGATTTCTTTCTTATGGATAAATGCGGTCTCGCTGTAATTGGTGATATTGTAGTAGTTGCCCCATTCGGTACCGGCGGGCTTCCACGACAGTTTGCGGACTGCGCCTTCTAGGCTTTCAATCAGACCGATGAAGGCGTCTTTGCTCATCCGCCGTTTGACGCGTTCCTGTTTGACATCCGCGCCGGCATAGCGGACCTGGGCGCGCGCGTGCAAATGGATGTGAGTCCCAAGGCCGAAATCGAATTTCGTGCGCGCAGGAAGCAGCCGGCTGGTCAGGTCGAGCGGGACGCCGTCAATATAGACGCGCAGTAACTGGCCGAGACGGATGTCACAGTGCGCCATCAACGCCAGCGGCGCGAGGAAGTGCTGGCAAAACTGACGATAGGCCACCCACGGTTCGCCCTCGCGATAGATCTCGAAGGAGAGAGTATCAATCAATATCGGTTTGCCATTCAGGAACTGAATGTTGTACGCGCTGGCATCCTTGAGCGAAAACCTATCCTTAAGAGCGCGTTTCTGAATGGATAACGTCGCCAGCGCGGCGTCCTTCAACTGGCCGAATGACCATTCGTACGGATATGAAATGAAAGGCAAACGCTGAGGCTGGATGACCCTGAAAGCCAGCGCGGCATCGGCGGGTTCAACGGATACTTCCTGATGTGAAACCAACAGGCCCGCTTTGACCAGTTTTTCGTACAAACCCGACTCCATCAAGCGCGCGTAATCGTCGGCATAGGCGCGGTTGACCTGTCGGTAGAGGATCCCGCCGCGGGTAAACAGGAATCCGTTCGGGTCCCGAAACGACGCGCCGAGGCCCTCGTTATTTCTCGTCGGCATCGTTGGCGTCGGTTTCATCGTCCTTGGGTTTGATGCCAAACCAACCCTTTATCTTGCCCCACGAAGCGCGCACGGCCACGCCAATGCCAAGGGCCGCGGCCAGCAGTAACTGAATCAGAAAACTGCCGGAGCCGGGATCGAGGTACGCGGGCGGCGCGCTCAAAATATCGAGCAGGGGATTTGTCAAGAAAAGCATGTTATCTCCAGAAGGTCAAATTAACGTGCGCTTTCAGGAATGACTTCATCCAGAAGGAAAGACTCCTGGCAGACGGTGCATTGCGCCTCGCGTTTGTTGGCGATCACCAGCAAGCCGCCGCATTTCGGGCAGGGCTGGGGTAATGGCCGTTTCCACGAGGTGAAATCGCAGTTGGGATAATTCATACAGCCGTAAAAGATGCGGCCTTTGCGCGTCTTGCGTTCGACCACATCGCCGCCATCTTTCGGGCACACGACGCCGATCTTTTCGAGCCACGGTTCGGTGTGGCGGCACTCTGGAAAACCACTGCACGAGATGAACTTGCCGTAGCGTCCGTAACGTATGACAAGTTCGCGTCCGCACTCGGGACAGGCGCGGCCGATCGGCTCGGGGCCGGACTTGGTAACGGGCATCTCGGCCTGCGCCTTCGCCACTTTGACGGAGAACGGCCCCCAGAACGCGTTCATCACGCGCACCCATTCTTCGTCCCCCGCCGCGATCTTGTCCAGATCCTCTTCCATGCGCGCGGTGAACTGGTAGTCCACGATATCGGGAAAATACTGCATCATCAAATCGTTGACCAGGATGCCCGTCTCGGTCGGGAAGAGGCGGCGGTCAATCCGCTCGACGTAGCCGCGCTGCTGGATGGTAGAGAGCGTCGGCGCATATGTGGACGGGCGGCCAATCCCGTTTTCCTCGAGCGTCGCCACCAGAGACGCTTCGCTGTAACGCGGCGGAGGCTGCGTGAAATGCTGTTCGGGGATGAGACGAATCAGTTCCTGCTTCTGCCCCTCGGCCACGCCCGCGGGAATGCGGACGTTCTCTTCGTCCTCTTCCGATTTAACGTCTTCATTTTTGGCTTCTTCATATACAACGAGGAAACCGGGAAATTTGACCGCCGAGCCCGAGGCGCGCAACAAGTACGAATGCGACGAGGTTGTGCCCGTCACCTCGACCTGCAAGGTATCATACACCGCGGCTTCCATCTGCGAGGCCACGAACCTCTGCCAGATGAGTTGATACAATTTGAACATGGCGGGTTCGAGGAACGGCTTGACCTTTTCGGGATCGCGCATCACCGAGGTCGGGCGGACAGCTTCGTGCGCCTCCTGCGCGCCGGCAGATTTGGTCTTGTAGATGGGCGGTTCGGGCGGCAGGAAATCCCCGCCGTATTTGCCCATCACATATTCGCGCGCCTCCTTCTGCGCGAGTTCGGAGACGTTGGTCGAGTCGGTGCGCATGTAGGTGATGAGGCCCGTGGTGCCGCCCTCGCCCACATCCTGGCCCTCATAAAGTCCCTGCGCGAGTCCCATCGTGCGCTTGGCCGTGAAGCCTAATTTACGCGAGGCCTCCTGCTGTAATGTGGACGTAGTGAACGGCGCGGACGGCCTGCGCTTGCGTTCACCGCGCTTGACTTTGGTGATGGCGTACGCGGCGGTTTCCATGTCAACCAGAATTGGCTTGACAACCTCCTCGCTTCCAAGTTCCGGCTCCTTGTCATCAATTCGCGCCAGTTTCGTGAGAAAAGTTTGCTTCAAACCCTCGGGCTTGAACTCCGCGCCGATGGTCCAATACTCGACCGGGACGAATGCCTCGATCTCGCGCTCGCGCTCGACAATGAGACGCAGCGCCACCGACTGAACGCGTCCCGCCGAAAGCCGCGAACGCACCTTCTCCCACAGAATCGGGCTGATGCTGTAACCGACGAGGCGGTCCAGCACACGCCGCGCCTGCTGGGCGTTGACCAGGTCCATGTTAATGCCGCGCGGATGCGCGAAAGCCTCGTTGATGGCTGGCTCGGTGATCTCATGGAAGACGACGCGCCGCGCCCGCGAGGCTTCGATCTGGGCGGCCTCGAGCAGGTGCCACGAAATGGCCTCGCCCTCGCGGTCGGGATCGGTGGCGAGATAGATTTCCTCGGCCTGCTTCGCCAGTTGTTTCAGTTCTTTGACGACTTCCTTCTTTTCATTCGGCACGCGGTATTTCGGCTCGAAGTTGTTCTCGACATCCACCGAGAGCTGCGAGCGCAACAGGTCGCGGATGTGTCCCACCGAAGCCTTGACCGTGTAACCCTTGCCGAGGAAGCGTCCCACCGTCCTGGCCTTGGCCGGCGACTCGACAATGACCAATTTGCCGTTGCGCGCGGCCGCCTTCTTTTCAGGCGGCGTCATGCCTTCGTGCGCGGGCGTCTTCCCCATGCGGAATAATTTTGTCCCGCACACAGGGCACGCGCCAATCGTCACCGCCGAGCCGCGCGCGTTGAACGATGGGACGGGGTCCTTGATCTCCCGTTTGGTTTTGCATTTCATGCAATAGGCTTCCATGCTGCCTCCGCCACACCCTGCCCCACCCTGTCCCGCCGCAGGCAGAGGCAGGTGGGAACGGGTGAGGTTAAATGTAATGTTCGCGATCCGAATTCTTCAAACCATCCACGATGTTGCGCACCTTCTGCGTCTGATCTTTATGACAGACCAGCAGCACATCGCCGCTGTCCACCACGATCAGGTCGTCCACGCCGATGGTCACAACCAGACGATCATCGCGGTTGCCGTACACCAGCGTATTGTGCGTATCTTCGGCAATGTGCTGTCCTGCGAACACAATGTTGCCGTCCTTATCGGGCAGGAGCACGTCGAACAGCGAATCCCACGAGCCGACGTCGCTCCACTCCAGCCCGCCCGCAGGCAGGACAACCACCCTGTCGGCGTGCTCCATGATCCCGTAGTCCACAGTAACCGTCTCGAGGTCCGGCCAGACGCGCTGGATGATTTCGCCGCGCCGCGCGGACGCCCAGTCTGCCGCGATGGCATCCAAGGCGGACCTCAACCCCGGCATCTGTCTGCCAATCTCCGCCAGGATGGCGTCTGCCCGCCAGATGAACATACCCGAGTTCCACGAATGATCTCCCGTAGACAGCATTTCACGGGCCTGCGATTCGGTGGGTTTTTCCTTGAATTTAGAGACGCGATAGACGGGATAAATAACTCGCTCCGGGATAGGCTCGCCGCGCTGAATATAACCGTACCCGGTGGCGGCATGAGTCGGTGTAATTCCCAACGTGACAAGGTAATCCTTCTCGGCCACATCCACTGCCACGCGGATTAACAAGTGGAACAGGTCACGGTTACGGATGAAGTGATCGGCGGGCAGGACCACCATCACTGCTTGGGGGTCGCGCCGGAGCATCGCAACCGCCGCCAGCCCCACGACGGAGGCCGTCCCGCGCGGCTGCGGCTCGATCAGATAATTATCCTTAGGAACCTCGGGAGCCTGTTCCTGTAAACCTTCGACCTGGTCTTCCACAGTCACGACCAGAATACGGTCGGGCGGGAGCAAGTCATTCAACCTCTCGACGGTTGTTTGAAACAAAGTGCGGTGCTCTTCCAGCAATGGAAGCATCTGCTTCGGGCGGCTGCGGCGCGACACAGGCCACAGGCGCGTCCCGCCTCCGCCTGCCATGACGACTGCAAAGGTATGATCGAGGATATCCGTCATGCCGAATAATCCGCCTGCGATTCACGCACAGAGACGTAGTTCATCCCGCCCACCTGGCGCACCATTCCTTTTAACTCCATGAGCGTAAGTGTAGCGGAGACTTTCTCAATTGGCAAGCCGGTCTGATTCCGCAATTCGTCCACATGGACGGGCTGGTCGCCCAATGCGCCCAGCAACTGCGCCTCCACCGCGTCCGCGGGCAGAACTTTGCGCGCCGCCTTTTGCGCGCCCAGGCGCGTCAGGTTGAGCGCCTGCATGATGTCGTTCACGCTCAATAGCGGCTGTGCCCCCTGCTGGATGAGTTTGTTCGTGCCCTTGCTCTGCGGGGCGAGGATGCTGCCCGGCACGGCAAAGACCTCGCGTCCCTGTTCCGCGGCAAACTCGGCTGTAATCAGCGCGCCGCTGGTCTCGCCCGCCTCGACGACCACCGTCGCCATCGAAAGCCCGGAGATGATGCGGTTGCGCGGCGGGAAATTGGCGGCCTCGGGCGGCGTGCCCGGCGCGTAATCGCTGACCAGCGCGCCCTGCTTCGTGATCTGCTCGGCCAGCTGGCGGTGTTCGGGCGGATAGATTTTATCCACGCCGGAGCCGAGCACGGCAGCAGTCCGCCCCCCGGCGCGCAACGCGGCCTGATGCGCCACCGCGTCCACGCCGCGCGCCAGTCCCGAAACGACCGTAATTCCATTGCCAGCCAGGAACGCGGCCAGCTCTTCCGTGATTTGTCGTCCGTATGGCGTGACGCGGCGCGTGCCCACTATCGCCACCGCGAATTCATCCTCCGCAGTCCATTCGCCGCGCACATACAATACGGGCGGCGGCTGGTCGATCTCTTTCAAGCGCGAGGGATAGAGATCATCATCCCACGTCAGGATTTGGATGTTTTGCTTCTCGATCTGACTCCACACCCGCGGCAAGTCCACCTCGCGGCGGATTTTCTCCAGCCCCTCGGTCGCTTTGGGACCCAGGCCTGCCGCGCGCAAATCGTCCGTGGACGCGGCCCAGGCCGCCTCCACGCTCCCGAAATGCGCGATCAGCGCGCGCAGGCGCACCGCGCCGATGCCTTTCACCAGATTGAAACCGACCCAATAAATCTTTTCGTTCATTCCTGTTCGGTAGTGCAATGTAATTTTGCACTACAACCCTTCGAGCAAATGCACGCGGATTTCCTGGTTAGGCAAATCAATTTTAAGCAACACATCGGGGATGGCGGGCAATAGAATCTCTTTGCCATCCCCCGCGCGGACAACGTACACGTCATTCGCGCCCGTTTGCATGATCTCGGCCAGCGCGCCCAGTTCGCGTCCATCGTCCGTGACGACGCGCAGGCCGATGAGTTGATGCTGGTAATACTCTCCCTCTCCCAGCGGCGGACGGTCTGCAGCGCGGACGTACACCCACTGGTTGCGATAGAGTCCGACCGCCTCAGGGGTGGTCAGCCCATTAAACGAGACCAGCATCGCGGTTCCGTGCGGACGCGTAGACGAGATTCGCATCGGCTGATATTTCTCGCCGACAAAGACTTTCGTGCGCGCGGTCAGGCGTTCGGGGAAGTCTGTGTGAACGTCCATGATCATCTCGCCGTGGACGCCGTGCGGGCGGCGGAGGAACCCCACCGCCAAATAGACAGGCTCGCCGGTCGGCGAGCCTGAACCAGCACGGGCTGGAACTGTCTTGCGAGGCATCAGGGTTCCATCACATCGAGGGTGGCCTGCTTGCCGCTTCGGTCGGCGGCGAGCCGCAGGAGGATGCGGATGGCGTTGGCGACCCGCCCGCTCTTGCCAATGACGCGGCCCATGTCGTCCTTGGCCACACTCAACTCAAGGCGCAGACGGCTCCCGCCGCCGTACTGGCGGACTTCCACCTGTTCGGGATGATCCACCAGCGATTTGGCGATATATTCAATGAGGTCTTTCATCCTGCCTCACTTGATTTATTACAACAGATTGGATTACCTGGCGGCGGCTTTGGACTGGGACGCGGCGGCCTCGGCCATCAGTTTCTCGACCGATTCGCCGGCCTTGAAACGCTCGAAGCGCTCCATCACGCCCGCGCTCTTGAAAACTTTTTCCACGGACTCGGTCGGCAGGGCACCGTTCTTCATCCAATGATAGACACGGTCTTCTTTGACGGTGATCGTGGCAGGCTGGGTGCGCGGGTTATAGAATCCCAAAATCTCGAGGAAGCGCCCGTCGCGGGGGGCTTCCTTATCGGCGGCCACAATGCGGTAAGACGGCTGGCCTTTGAGGCCAACGCGGCGAAAACGAATACGAACCATCGAACACAAACTCCTTATCGGGTTGAAAGTTGCAAGCTTGCCCTGAGCAAAGCCGAAGGGTTGCAGGTTCGGGCAGGCGAGAGAGGGGATGCGTGAAAGGACGCGCTCGCAAGTCCCAAAACCACAGGGGCATATTTTACCAGAGTTTCTAATGAAGGAGAGCAGAAAGGTTGGCCGCCGCGTCTGGTTGCGTTATGCAACCAGACGTGCTATACTGCCTCCTGAAAGGAAAAACCATGAACACTTTGCATGTTCGCAGTGTGCCCGACGATTTGTACAAACGCCTCCAGCAATTGGCCAATGCGCGGAATCGGTCTCTCAGCGCGCAGGTGATTACCATGCTTGCGCAGGCCGTTGAAGATGAAGAACGCCGCAAGGCGCAGGCCAAGACATTGACCTCCATCCAACGCAGGCGCTTCAAGGTCCCCAAAAACGCGCCTACTACGCTTGACCTGTTACGCGAGGATCGCGCCCGATGAGCGAAACGCCCGTCCGCTGTGTCGTGGATGCGAATGTGGGGATCAAGTTGTTCGTCGAAGAAGAATTCTCCGACAAAGTCCAGGAATTGTTCGCCCATCTTGCGAACGAAACACCTGCGGAACTGCATGTCCCCGACCTGTTCTACATCGAATGTGCGAACATTCTGCTCAAATACACGCGTCGCTTTAAACGCCCGCTCGAAGATTCACAGGCCGACCTGGCAGACTTGAGCGAACTCGCGCTCAAATCCACATCCACGGCAGACTTGATGGAGGACGCGTTGACGCTGGCACACGCCAAAAAGCTGACCGCCTACGACGCCTGTTACGCGGTCCTTGCACAAAAGCTGGAAATTCCACTTCTGACAGCCGATGAGGCATTGGCGAAATCCATCGAATGGGCAGTGTGGATTGGCAATTTAGAATTAACGTGATGCAGGAGAAGGCAGTGGACTCAACCACCCAAACCGCCCTAGATAATCTTTGGTCCGAAGACAGGCAGTTGCAAAACGACGCCTTCCTCGCCGTCCTTAAACTGACCGATCAGCCCGTTGACTGGGCGTACGACGCCTGGGACGAATTGCTGGCGAACCTCACCCACAAGGACAACCACAACCGAGCCATCGCGGCGCAAGTGCTTTGTAATCTCGCCAAGAGCGACCCGAAGGAGAGGATGCTCAAGGACTTCCCTGTTCTGCTGGCTGTAACAAAAGACGAGCGCTTCGTCACCGCGCGGCATTGTATGCAGGCGCTATGGAAAGTCGGCGCGGCAGGAAAGAAACAGCAGAAGATTTATTTGGACGGTCTCGAACGCCGTTTTCGAGAGTGTATTACCGAAAAGAACGGGACATTGATCCGCTACGACATTCTCCAGAGTATGCGGAATGTGTACGATGTTGTAAAAGATGAGACGATTAGAGCAAAGGCGCTGGAATTGATCGAAACGGAAGAAGACCTCAAGTATCGTAAGAAGTATGCGGGGCTGTGGAAGAGGTGAAGAGACTGTAGTCCAGCGCAGAAGATGAATGAAATAGGCAAAAATTCACAAGAGGAGTACCTAACATCGAAATCACAGGTCGCTGTCATTGCGAGGAGCGTTCTTTGCGACGAAGCAATCTCCCCCCCTAATTCGGAGATTGCTTCGCCCACTCGCTGCGCTCGGGGCTCGCAACACTTGCACCTGACGCAAGTGCAGGTGTGATAGGTTATGTCCTGCCTATTGGACGCCCCCGTCACAAGCACTGAAAGAGAGACTCGAGTCTTTGTGATAAAATTTCGAAATCCAGTTTGAAGTTCGTAAATTGCTTTGTTGCGATCATTCGTTTTTGCCGTCATTGCGAGATGCCGAAGGCATCGAAGCAATCCCCTCGCAGGCAGGGAGACTGCTTCCCTTCGACAGGCTCAGGGCAAGCGCTCCGCTCGCAGTGACAGACTCCGAAGGTGTTTGCAACAGAGTATTCGTAAATTATTAAGTGAGGCTAAAAAATGAGCAATAACTACTATTGGTTCTTCTATCTCTCTGTGATCGTGGGGGTGGTTTCATACTTCTTAACTTGGCTGCTTTCGAGAATATTCAAGTTCAAGATGTTCTTCGATAGACCAAAGGGAAAGATCCTCTCACCTGATGAGCAAACGGCCCTAATGAAAGAGTGGAGAACATCTATGTGGGTGTGGTTCATTCTTTACGTTGTCCTCTTCGCTATCACATTCTGGTGGATGCTTTCAGCGAGCTAATAATAGCGGAAACGAAGACACATGCCTTGTTGAAAAACATCAAGCGGCAACCGATTTTTCCACTTACAGCGAGGAGCGTTGAAATGCAGAAATGGGAATATAAAACTATTTCGTGGATTGGCACAAAAATCTCTATTGACGGGGATGTAGTAATCGACAACAAGAACGCCACGCCGCTACCATATATGCAACAACTTGGCGAGCAGGGATGGGAAATGATCACGGCGGTATCTGAGTCTGTATCGGTCTGTGTAGGCGGCTCTGCCTGGAGCACCGAGAAATGGGGCGGCATCAGATGGTATTTTAAGCGTCCAAAACCGTAATTTGCCTCCCAAATTCTGCTCACCCCTCGTCCATAATTCCTATATCACTTTCGTCAACTTCTGCACTTCGTTTTTTGTGTCGTTGCGAGGTGCCATAAGGAGAAAGAAGCAATCGTCGAAAACTGAAAAGGTCGCTTCGCCCCTCACAATGGGATCTGGTTACCCAAACAACCTCCCCAACCCCTTCCCTCCCGTCTTCTGCAACATCTTCATCATCTTCTGCGCCTCGCGGAACTGCTTGATCAGGCGGTTCACGTCCTGCACCTCCATGCCAGAGCCGGCCGCGATGCGGCGCCTGCGTGAGGCGTTCAAAATGTCGGGATCGCGGCGTTCGTGGCGCGTCATCGAATTGATGATGGCTTCGCTCTGTTTGAAATTCCGTTCGATGTCCTTCGGGTCGATCTGACGCGCGGCCTGCCCCAGCCCCCCGGGCAGCATGTCCATGATCTGCGCCAGCGGTCCCATCTTTTTCATCTGCTTCATCTGGTCCAGCCAGTCCTCGAGCGTGAACTGTCCCTTCATCATTCGCTCGGCAGATTTTTGTGCGGTCTCCTGATCGAACGCGGCTTCGGCTTTTTCGATCAAGCCGATCATATCGCCCATACCCAAAATCCGCGACGACAGCCGCGCGGGGTCATAGGTTTCGAGCGCGTCGAGTTTCTCGCCCGTGCCGATGAATTTGATCGGCACCCCCGTCACCGCACGAATGGAGATCGCCGCGCCGCCGCGCGAGTCGCCGTCCATCTTGGTCATCACCAGACCTGTGATCGAGACGTTATCGCGGAATCCCTGGGCGACGTTCAACGCCTCTTGACCAATCATGGAATCAACCACGAGCAGCGTCTCCACCGGCGGGACTTTTGCCACGATGGCCTTCAACTCATCCATTAACTGCGCGTCCAACTGCGACCGACCGGCCGTGTCCACGATCATGACGCCGTATCCACCCTTTTCGGCTTTCTCGAAGGCGCGCTTCACGAGTTCAGGCGGTTTGACGATTAAATCCGCCTCGACAGGCACGTCAATCCGTTCGCCGAGTTGTTGCAATTGTGTCACTGCCGCGGGGCGATACGGATCCCCTGCCACGAGCATCACCCGCTCCCCTCTTGAACGGAGCAGTTTTGCCAGCTTCCCGGCGCCGGTCGTCTTCCCCGATCCCTGCAAGCCCACCATCATAATGACGCGCGGCTTCGGACCCGTGAGATTTAATGGCGCAGGTTCGCCCAAAGTTTGAATCAATTCTTCGTTGACAATCTTGATGACCTGCTGACCAGGGTTCAGCGCCTTCGACACCTCCGCGCCGACAGCGCGTTCGCGCACGCGCGCGAGGAAGGTTTTGACGACGCTGAAATGCACATCCGCTTCGAGCAGAGCGAGACGCACTTCGCGCATCGCCGCGTCCACGTCCGCTTCAGTCAGTTTGCCGCGGCGGCGGAGGTTGTCGAAGATTTGGTTCAGGCGGGAGGTGAGGGATTCGAACATTGAAGACACCAGAAACCAGGTTTCTATGAGAAACCTGGTTTCTGGATTTTAGTCGGGAACGGGCCGAGGGTCAAGAAAGGACGCGCTTCGCTCCGTTCAGGGCTTCGACTATGTCCCTTGCTTGACAATCCCCATATCACCTAGTAAAATCCCGTACGCTTAACAACCAAATAGGTCTGGCCGAGATAGCTCAGTTGGTAGAGCACGCGACTGAAAATCGCGGTGTCCCCAGTTCGATCCTGGGTCTCGGCACTCTCGGCCAGAAAGCAGGGCCGAACGCGGGCGTGGTTCAGTGGTAGAACGTCTCCTTGCCAAGGAGAAGGTCGTGGGTTCGAATCCCATCGCCCGCTCAGCCAGTTGAGGATTGCAGATTGATGGAGGTCAATCGGCAATCCTCAATATGTTACAATTGGCATTGCAGGGCGTCGTGGCCAAGTGGTAAGGCAAGGGTCTGCAAAACCCTCACCACGGGTTCGAATCCCGTCGACGCCTCCTCTGAGCGGGTCTTCGGACTCGCTTTTGTTTTGCACCACGGGTTTCCCCGCAGGGGGGACGATGCGAATCCGTCGACGCCTCCTCTGAGCGGGTCTTCGGACTCGATGCAGGCCTTCCGGCCCGGTTTTCGTTTTGTACGATGTCGCAATGAATTATGAAGGGGAAAAAGCCTATAATTTGGGTGAAAATCCAGGAACTTGATTGTGAAACGATTTCGAGCGAAACTTGCCTTTAAAGTCACGCTTCTCTACATTGTGGCGGGAAGCCTTTGGATTCTGCTAACCGACCTGATCGCAGCCCAGTTTTTTCCGAGCATCGAAACTTTAACCAGTTTTCAGATCTACAAAGGGTGGTTTTTTATAGTAGTAAGTGCCCTATTTCTGTTCCTTGCGCTCAATCGTGTCGTCATCCCACCCGAGAAAGCGGAGCAGGAATTCGAGGAGCTGCTGGAAAACACGGTCGAAGGGGTTTTTCAATCCACGCCCGAAGGCCGGTACAGAAGGGTCAACCCGGCCATGGCGCGCATGTACGGTTATGCGTCGCCGGAAGAGATGATCGCATCGGTCAGGAATATCTCGAAACAAATCCACGTTGACCGCAGTTCCCGGGAGGACTTCATCCGCGCTCTCGAAGAGCATAATTCTGTGAAGGGATTCGAAGCGCGCAACTACAAGAAGGACGGGAGCGTCATCTGGACTTCTATCAACGCGCATGTCGTGCGTGACAACCAAGGCCGCACACTGTATTACGAGGGCTTCGTCACGGACATCACCGCCCGCAGACAGGCCGAGGAGTCCCTGCGCGTGAGCGAGGCAAGGTACCGCGCCCTGGTCGAGAACCTGCCTCTGGTTGCATTTTTGGACGACGTTGACGAAGCGCAGACCACGCTTTACATCGGGCCTCAGATCAAGGCATTAACGGGGTATTCGCCCGAAGAGTGGATGGCCGGGGATATGTGGACGCCTTCCATCCACCCCGACGACCGCGAACGAGTTCTCGCCGAGGAAAGGCGCTCCGGCGTCAACGGAGAGCCTTTCCGCTGCGAATACCGCATGGTCGCGCGCGATGGGCGCGTGGTCTGGGTCAAAGAGGACACGGTTCTGGTGCGGGACGAAAAGGGACGTCCGCTTTTCTGGCAGGGCATCATCGTTGATATTACCTCGCAAAAAAAGGCCGAACTGGCACTGGCCGAGAGCGAAACTCGTTACCGTACACTGGTGGAACAACTCCCCATCGCCGTCTACGTGGATTTGGCGGATGAAAGTAGCACAACCCTTTATACCAGTCCGCAAAGCGAGATATTGACCGGATACACAACTGAGGAATGGCTGACCGATCACGAACTGTGGCCCAAAATTCTCCATCCGGAGGACCGCGAGCGCGTTCTCGAAGAACATAGGACGAGCAACAAAACCGGCAATTTCAATACGGAATATCGGGTAATCAGGAAAGACGGCAGGGTGGTGTGGATTCGTGACGATGCGAGGCTGCTTCGCGACGAGAACGGCACACCCAAATTCTGGCAGGGTGTGCTCATTGATATCACACAACAAAAGATGGCCGAGAGAGCCCTGCGTGAGAGCGAGGCCCGCTTCAGCCAGATCTTTCATGCCAGCCCGGTCGTGATGGTCATCAGCGATTTGGACGGCCGCATACTGGATGTCAACACCGCGTTCGAAAAAGCGACTGAATACAGCCGGGAAGAAGTCATTGGGCAGCGCACGAGCGACCTGCATCTCTGGGTAAACCCCACGGAGCGGGATGAAATCGGCAAACTTCTGGAACGGCAGGGATTCATCCACGACTATGGATATGCCTTCCGCAAGAAATCAGGGGAGATCGGCTACGCGTCGTTATGGGCAGATGTAATTGACATTGGAGGCGAAAAGCGCGTGATTTCGACCTCGGTAGATATCACAGAGCGAATCAAGGTGGAAAAGTCTCTGCGCTTCAGCGAAGACCGTTTCCGAAAGACCTTCCAGTCCAGCCCGGTGGCGATTTGCATCACCAGCCTGAAAGACGGCCGCTTTATAGATGTTAACGATGCCTATATTCAATTATCGGAATTTGCCCGCGAGGAGGTAATCGGCCGCACCGCCCTCGAATTGAAAATGTGGGAGTCCGAAAAGGAACGGGAAGAATGGGTGGACGAATTTCTCAGGGAAAAATCCATGCGCGGCGTCGAATGGCCTTTTACAACTTCATCAGGAAAAATCCTCAATACGATCGCCTTCTATGAGCAGATCGAACTCGGCGGTGAGGCCTGTGTCCTTGCATTGTTCTATGACGTGAGCAAGGAGAAGGAAACACGCGAGGCCCTGCGCCAGACCGCGGAAACCTACGAAGGCATGTTCAACAGCGTCACGGAGGCGATTTACGTTCAAAATGAGAAAGGGGAGTTTCTAAATGTCAATGACGGCGCGGTCAAAATGTACGGGTATCCGCGCGAGTTCTTTATCGGGAGGACGCCCGAGGTCTTGAGCGCACCGGGCAAGAATGATTTAGCGAAAGTCAAGGCGGCCCTCCAGGGCGCCTTCCAGGGAGTCCCCCAACAGTTCGAATTCTGGGGAAGGCGCAGTAACGGCGAAATCTTTCCAAAAGATGTGCGTCTCTACAAAGGCACCTATTTCGGGCAGGATGTCGTCTTTGCCATTGCGCAGGATATTACCGAACGCCGCAATGCGCAGGACGCCCAGATGCGGCAACTCAAAGAGTTGACCGTCCTGCACGAACTGGCAGTTGCCAGCACGCAGGCGGAAAGCGTGGATGCGCTCATCGAAAAAGCCACCGAAATCATCAGCAACGCCCTCTTCCCCGATATTCTGGGCTTCCTGCTCATGACAGAAGATGGACAATCGTTCTATCCTCACGCCTCATATCGCGGCATCATCCGCAAGGATCGCATACATAGCTACCCGGTCGGCGAGGGTGTGGCCGGGCAGGTGGCGGTCACAGCAAAGCCCATGCGTGTGCCCGATGTCCGGGCGCTTGAAAACTATATCGAAATCAATCCAGAGACGCGTTCGGAACTGTGCGTACCGATGATCGTCGCAGAACACGTCATCGGCGTCATCAACGCGGAGAGCAAGGTTCCTGACTTCTTCACCGCGGAGGACGAGCGCCTGCTTGTCACCATCGCCGGGCAACTCGGAACAGCCATCGAACGCATCCACAGCCAGCAGGCGGAACACGAACAGCGTGTTCTGGCAGAAGCCCTGCGCGACACGGGCGTGATCCTCACGAGTAGTCTCGATCTCGATAGGGTCATGGACTCCATCCTGGAAACGCTTGGCAAGGTTCTGCCCAGCAAGACCGCCAGTATCATGCTCATCCATGACGGCGTTGCCCGATTCCATCGCCACCGCGGATTCCAAGAGCGCGGGCTCAAGGAATGGATCGAGTCCCTCGAACTGGAATGCGCGCAGATTCCCAGCCTGCAAATCGTCATTGACACGGAAAAGCCGCTCCTGGTCTCGGACACCGAAACGGATCCCGCGTGGATTCGCTTCCCGCAAACGGCTTGGATCCGCTCCGCCCTGATCGCCCCCATCAAAGGAGAAGATTCCGTCATCGGCTTCATTGACCTCGACCACGATCAGCCGGGCTTTTTCACCGCCGCCCACGCGGAACGATTGATGGCGTTCGCCAACCAGGCCGCCATCGCCGTTCAAAACGCGCGCTTGTACGAACGCGAACAACGCCGACGCCAGGAAGCCGAGACACTGCGGGAGGCGGCTTCCATCATTACCACCACGATGGATACGACCCAAGCCATTCAACTCATCCTGGATCAGCTTGCCCGCGTGGTGCCATACGACAGCGCCTCGGTCCTGCTGATGAAGGATGGATTCCTTGAGATTGTCGGTGGGCGCGGCTGGGCCGATCCACGCGCGGTCCTGGGAATAAAATTCCCCGTCCCGGGCGACAACCCGAATTCAATTGTCATACAGGAGCGCCGCCCTCACATTGTCAACAATGCCGCCCAGGCGTATGCGCCTTTCAACGAAAAACCTCACAACCACATCAAATCCTGGCTGGGCGTCCCGTTGATCCCCCAAAACCAGGTGATCGGCATGCTCTCTGTGGACAGCATCGAACCCAACCACTTTACCGAAGAACATGCCCGCCTGGTGAGCGCCTTTGCCAACCAGGCCGCGGTTGCGATCGAAAACACGCGCCTGCTCGAAAACAGCCAGGAGCAAGTAAGCCGCCTGACTGCCCTGCGCGATGTGGACATGGCCATCGCCTCCAGCCTCGACCTGCGCGTGACGCTTAACATCCTGCTCGATCACGCCCTGACCCAGCTAGACGCCGATGCGATAGACATCCTGCTTTACAATCAGGGATTACAGCTCCTCAGCCTGCTCAAGAGCGTTGGCTTCCGGTCCGCCGGCGAGCCATCCGGTCATATCCGCATCAGCGACAGCCTAGCCGGGAAAGTAACCCTCAGCCGCCGTCCGCTCCACATCTACGACCTGAAACAGGCTCCCGAATACCCACGTTTGGACTGGCTGACCAACGAAGGTTTCGTCTCGTATATAGGCGTGCCCCTGCTCGGCAAGGGGCAGGTGAAAGGCGTGCTCGAAGTTTTCATGCGCTCCGAATTTTCGCCCACACCAGACTGGATGGAATTCCTGCACACCCTGGCCGGACAGGCCGCCATCGCCATTGACAACGCCCAACTCTTCGAGAACCTGCAACGTTCGAACCAGGAACTTTATCTGGCCTACGATACCACCCTGGAGGGCTGGGGCAAAGCACTCGAACTGCGCGATAAGGAAACCCAGGGACATACCCGCCGCGTCACCGACATGACCCTGAAGCTGGCGCGCCGCCTCGGAGTTGGCGACTCCGAACTGACCCACATCCGCCGCGGCGTCCTGCTTCATGACATCGGCAAGATGGGTGTGCCCGACCATATCCTGAACAAGCCGGGGCCATTGAACGAGGAAGAGCGCTACGAGATGCGCAAACATCCGCAGTACGCCTACGACCTGCTCTACCCCATCGCATACCTGCGTCCCGCGCTGGATATCCCCTACTGCCACCACGAACGCTGGGACGGCAGGGGGTATCCGCGCGGACTCTCGGGCGAGGAGATTCCGCTCGCGGCGCGTATCTTCGCAGTGGTGGACGTGTGGGACGCCCTGCTCTCCGAACGCCCTTATCGCGGACCCTGGAGCAGAGAAAAGACGCTGGAATATATCAGGAAGGAAACCGGCAGGCATTTCGACCCACTGGTTGTGCAAGTCTTCTTCGAATTGATCGAGGAAGAAGAAAAACGAATGGGACAGGCATAAGACCTGTCCCATTCCGAATCACTTTACGCGCAGAAAGCGCCGCTTACCCACCTGCAACACGCCGGGACGCGGGAACGGCGCGTCGCCCCGCTCCAGAGTCTCACCGTCGAGACGGACGCCCTTCTGAGCGATCAGTGCGCGCGCTTTGCTCCTGCTCTCCGCCAGTTTTGCCTCGATCAACACATCCAGGACGGTCTGCCCGGACCTCAGGGCATATTCGGGCATCGCGTCAGGGACCTCTTTCTGCTGGAAGGTCTTGACGAAGGCCTCCTGCGCCGCGTCCGCCTCCGAATCGCCATAGAAGACGCTGGTGATCTCGCGCGCCAGTTTCATCTTCGCGTCGCGCGGGTGCATCTTCCCCGACGCAATCGCCTTTTCGATTCCCGCGATCTCCTGCGGCGAGAAGCGCGTGACAAGACGATAGTACGTTCCCATCGCAAGGTCAGGCACCGACATCACCTTGCCATACATATCCTCGGCCGTCGTATTAATCGGAATGACATTGCCCGTAGACTTGGACATGCGCTGGACGCCGTCGGTACCTGGCAGGATGCCTGTGATGACGCCCACCAGCGGTTTCTGCCCCAGCGCCTCCTGTAACTTGCGTCCCGCCACGATGATGTTGAACAACTGATCCGTTCCGCCGACCTGAACATCGGTTTGCATGGCGACCGCGTCGTAGCCCTGCATCAACGCGTAGAACGTCTCGTGCAGGAAGATCGGCTCGCCCTTCTCGAGCCGGTTGGCGAAATTCTCGCGCGCAAGGAATTGCTGGACGGTGAAGTTCTGCCCCAGTTTGATCAAATCCACCAGCGAGAGCTCCGAGAGCCACTCGCCGTTGTAACGCACTTTTGTCCTCCCCCGGTCGAGCACGCGGAAGGCCTGGTCGGCGTACGTCTTCGCGTTGGCCTCCACCTGTTCCATGGTCAGGACGGGACGCGCTTTGTTCTTGTCAGAGGGATCGCCCACCAGCGCGGTGTAACTCCCGATGAGGAAAGTCACTTCGTGGCCGAGGTCCTGGAACTGGCGCAGTTTGCGCATCGTAATGGTGTGGCCGAGATGCAGGTCGGTCGAGGTCGGGTCGTAGCCGCAATAGACGCGCAGCGGCCTGCCCTCCTTCTGCGAGAGCAAAAGACGCTCGCGCAATTCAGCGGTCATGGCCTTTTTCAAATCCTCGTCGCCGTATTCCGTGCCCTGCATCAACAGTTCGACTTGTTCGTCAATGTTCATGACAACCTCCACGGTTGGACGAAATTATTCTCGTCTTACAAAACAATACGCATCACGTTTTACACTCCCGTGATGCGTCACTGGCGGGCGTAAAACGCGCCTCAGGCCCGGCCGTAATAATACACGCCCTGCGAGTCGCTCTGCAATTTCAGATTGCTGGATTTCAACACCGTGTCCAAAATTTCCTGGCCGCCCGCGAACCCCGAACGCATCGTCTGGCCGAGCAGGCTGGTCTCGCTGTACAACTTGAATGAAAAATGCGACTTCTCGCCCTGGACCTGTACCCGCTTTCCTGGGCGCGCCACGATCACCGCCACATTCTGGACCTCGGGCCACTTCAGCGACACCGAGCGGAGCCCGTTCTCGAAGTGAATCCCGTCCGCCTCGAGGCGAATGACCGTGCGGCGGTCCACCCAGTTGCCGAGCGAAATGCTGGATGCGGAAAAGAGCAGGAAGGTCAGGAATGCCCACACGAAGCCGGGCACCGCGCCCCAGCGGCTATTGAAGATCAGCATCAGGAAGGTCAGGCCGACGCTCAAACCCCACGCGGTCAGCTCCCCGCGGCGAGGCAAGATTTCGGGACGAAACTCGCGCACATTTGACATGGCGTGCATTATATCACCGCCTCAGGAACCCGTTTTCTCAGAGAAAGGGTCGCTTCATCTCCTCGAATACAAATCCCTCAGCGCGGACTCGGCCTGCTCGAACTTGAATTTGAATCCCATTTCCTGCAAACGCTTCGGCACAACATATTGGCCTTCGAGGACCAGCGAACCCATTTCGCCTAAAACAAGTTTCAACAAAAACGCCGGCACGGGAAACCAGAACGGCCGCCTGAGCACTTTCGCAATTGTGCGAAGAAATTCCTCGCTGCTGACAGGATTCGGCGCGGCCAGGTTGAACGCGCCGCGGGCGTCTTCGTTTTCCATCAAAAAACGGACGGCCGCGATGTGATCGTCAATGTGAATCCACGAGAAACCCTGTGATCCGTCGCCCAGTTTTCCGCCCGCGAACAACTGCGCCGGCAGGGCCATTAAAACCAGAATCAGGTTTTGCCGAGACAATACAATGGACGAACGCAAGACCACGCGCCGCACGCCCATCTCGTCAACCGAATCCGACGCAGCCTCGTTGTTCCTGCAAATACGCGCGCCAAAATCATCCGCCGGCGGAAAGTCCTCCGTCACGCGTTCCCCGGAAGAGTGCGGGCCGTAATATCCCATTGCCGAGCCTTGAACGAAAACCTTCGGGCGCGGCGCCGCGGCGCGGATCGCCTCGGTAATCGCCCGCGAGGCGTCCACGCGGCTGTTCATGAACCTCCGCTTCTTGGCGTCCGTCCACGGCCAGTTTGCCAGAATCTCGCCGGCCAGGTTCACAACGACATCCATTTCACTGACGAGCTCCCCCCAGCCGCGCGTCGTGCGCGCGTCCCAGCCGACGGCGGCCGCACCTTCGGGAAGACGTGTCTTCGACGGCGACCGCGTCAAAATCCAGACGCGGTGCCCGTCGGCAAGCAATGAACGGGTCAGCGCCCGGCCGATCAAGCCGCTCCCGCCGGCAATCAGCACTTTCATGTTAGCGCCTCCGTGTCGTTACGAAAGTCATGGTTTACGAGTACAAGCAACCAGCAGTATAATCAGCCCTTGTGGAGGCTCCATGAACGAGCCTGTTCTCGTGCTCAATGCGAACTTCGAGCCAATCAACGTATGCAATACCCGGCGGGCCATCGGGCTGATTCTGGCGGGGAAAGCCGACATGGTCGTGAACGGCCGCGGCCATATCCGGACCGTGAGCCTGTCCCTGCCGCGCCCGTCGGTCATCCGCCTCGAGTTCATGATCCACCGCCCGCGGCCTCGCGTCAAACTGACCCGCCGCGAAGTCTTCCGCCGAGACAATTATACCTGCCAGTATTGCGGCCGCCGCGATGGAAGCCTGACGGTGGACCATGTCCACCCGCGGCACCTGGGAGGCGAGCACGTGTGGACCAATGTTGTAGCGGCCTGCCCCGCCTGCAATCATCGCAAGGGCGGACGCAAACCCGAGGAGGCGCACATGTCGCTTCTGCGGATTCCAAGAGAGCCGCCAGCAAACGCGGCCTACATTTTTGGCCGCCACATGAACGAATACCAGGAATGGCTGCCGTTCATCGAAGGCTGGTAAAAAAAGCCGTTTCCACCTGGAAGCGGCTTTTTGATTCAAAACTCCAGGGTCATAAAATCTTCGGCCAGGGCAACCTCGCCCTGGTAATGTTTCTTCGCCTCGGTCACCAGGTCCGCGGTCCGAAACGAACCGTTCGGATAATGGATCAGGTACAGCCTGCCGACCTCCGCCTGCGAGGCGACCTCGCCCGCCTGCGCCGGGGACGAATGTCCCCGCGAAGCACCCGATGATTCGTGAATCAATACATCCGCGCCTTCTGCCAGACGGATGACTTCTTCGCAAGGTTCGGTGTCGCACGAGTAGGCCATCACCTTTTTACTGTGTTTGAATTGGACTCTGATGCCGATGGTAGGCACAAGATGGCGCACGGGGGAAGAATGGAAACTGAACTCCTCGCAATCGAAAACGGGCGTCATCTCGGCCGCAGGCAGGCGCGTGAATGAGACGGGAAAGAAATCGGGCCAGCTTTCCCATTCGTAAAAGCCCATCAGGTCTTCGATGCGGTCGAGAGTGTGATGGAGGCCATAGATATTGAGAGGCCGCTTGCGTCCCATCAGCCACATATCCATCAAAAGCAACGGAACGCCCGAAACGTGATCGGGGTGGAAATGGGTCAGGATCAGGTCGGTCAGGGTGTTGAAGTCCACGCCCGCCTGCTCCAGCCTCAGCACAGGCGTGCTGACACAATCAATCATCACAGTGCGCTGTTTGCCCACAACCACCATGTGAGTGTTCTCGTGATCTTTATGCGGGACGGCGTTCGACGAACCGAGGATAACGACTTTGGCCATGAGCGTCCCCTTATCCGATGACATATTCCAGCAAACGCGGTGTGACGTACACCTCGATGATGGCCGCCACCGCCAGCAGAGGGATCACCAGGCCGACGATCACGCGCGCCCAGTGCGCCACCGCCTCGATCAGGACCTCGCCGATGGTCTTGCCCATCTGCGGTGTGACCAGCACAACGCCCAACTGCAGAACCGCCGCGCTCGAAAGCACAAGGGCGGGAATCTCGAAGACGCCGTGAGGCAGAATGCCTGCGGCCAATATCAACCAGGGCGACTGTCCCATCAGGTCGAACAATCCAAGCAGGACGCCGATCGCGCCGACGTTGATAAGATAGGCAATCATGCCAAGCACGCTGAACGAGAACAGACCCAGCAAGCCAATGGTGAGAACAGCCTGTAGATTGTGGAGGAACAGTGCGGGCGCGCTGATGTCGAAGTTGAACTCGCCCAGCGTGAGGGTTTCATCGATCTCGTCCCGAATATCGGCCATCTGCTCGGGACTGGCCTTAGCAACGATCTCACCCACGTTCCTGTTCGTCCATTCCAGGCCCCAGATGAAACTCGCCACCGCCAAAACAGCCAGCACGAGAATGGACAGTCTCATTTTCCGAACCGCGCCTGCGACCGAATAGCGATACCAGCCGCCCAGCGACCGCGCCTCGCCTTTGAATTCCCGCCAGAACGTACGCGCTATCCAGCGCAGGTTCAGCATGTCAATCTCGCGGCCGAGCAAATATTCGCGCTGGAAATGCGCCAGCCCGACGCGGATCAGCAGTCCCGCCAGGATGAGCACCGCCGCCACGGCCAGCCAGAGCACTCGATTATTGCCCCAGAACAGGAGCGCCGTCTCACCCTGCATGAGGATGGCAACAGGAATGACGACGAAAGAAGCCAGCAGGTTGGCCGCCTTGACCGATGTGGACTGCACCGAGAAGACAATCGCGGCGCTTACCATCAGGACCGCGTGCGAGATCGTCAGCAGGATCAACTGGGACATCACAGAGAGATCGGGCATGGCGATATCCTGCCGCGAAACGATGATCAAATACAACCCGATGGAAAGGAAACTCGCGACAAGCGGCGTGATGATCCCGACGATAAGTTTGCCGAGATATAACTGATAATCGTACAGGGGCGTACTCAAAAGAGGCTCGATCGTGCCGCGCTCCTTTTCGCCCACAAACGATTCGAGAGCGACAACGAGCGAAATGGTGATCGGAAAAAAACCGATGATCAAAATCGAGAACGGCACCAGGCGGTCAATGATGAGATTGCCGCCATACTGATTGGCATATTCGACCGCCTGCCGCGCCACTTCGTTCATCAGGAACGGAAAGACCAGCGTGAGCACGATCAGCGGGAACAGAACGCGCCAATCGCGCAACTGGTCGCGCAGTTCGCGGCGGCTGATGAGCCAGACGAGGGACAGATCGTGCCGCGTCATTGCGCCACCGCCTGCGCCTCGGCCATGACCTTGAGATAGACCTGCTCCAGACTGCGCGGCACCTCCTGCACAGCCATGACAGGCGCGCCGCGCCGCGTCAGTTCGCTGACGAGGAGCGGGTTCGCCCGGTGCGGCTCATCAACGCGGAAGCGGATGCGCATCGCCTCGCGCCCGCTGAGAACGATTCCGTCGGGCAGGGTCAGCCCGTTCGGCTCCCACGGCCGCGAAAACAGCGCTTCGTATTCGCGCGGCCCCAGTATTTTTTGTTTGAGTTCATCCATCGTCCCACTGAGGAGGATACGGCCGCGGTAGATGATGGCCACCACGTCGGCCAGCGTCTCGGCCTCGGCCAGATTATGCGTGCAAATGACGATGGTCCGCTGTGAGGAACGCAGACTGGCGATCTCGTCCCGCACCAGCCGCGCGGACTCGGGGTCCATGGCAGAGGTCGGCTCGTCCAGAAGCAGGACGGGCGGCTCGTGCATCAATGCCCGCGCCAGCGCCAGCTTCTGTTTCATGCCTTTGGAATATTCTCCAATTCGGCGGTTGATCGACTCGGTGAGACCGAAATAATCCAGAAGATATGCTTTGCGCTTGGCGCAGGTCTCGGCACTCAGGCTGTAGACCGCGCCGAAGAAATCCAGGTACTCACTGCCCGTCATGCGCACGTACAGGCCGTGCTGTTCGGTCAGCACGCCGATGGAAGCGCGCACGTCCGCGCCGCGGGTGGCGACGTCGTATCCAGCAACGCGCGCCCAGCCTCGGGTCGGCATGAGAAGCGCCGTGAGCATCCGCACGGTGGTGGTCTTCCCCGCGCCGTTCTGTCCGAGGATGGCCAGAATCTGGCCCGGCTGAACGGTCAGGGTGACACCTTCCACAGCCTTGAAGTCGCCGAAATATTTGGTCAGGTCGTTCGTTTCAATCATGTTTTGTCCAGCATAGCACGGCAGAGGCAATGGTCACAATAAGACAACAGTCCCGCCAATTACGAGGCGCGGCGGTGACGCAGAATCAACGCCGCGGCCGCGGCCAGCGCAACCCCGGCCATGACCGTCTGGTTGGCATTGATGCCACCCACCAGAGAGGCGTCGAGACGCAGGAAGTCCAGGAAGAATCGCTCGACGGGATACAAGATGAGGTACGCCAGGAACAAATCCCCCGCTTTGAGGACATCGGCGTGGCGGCGTCCCAGCCAGAGCAGGAGGAACATGTTGGCAAGGCTTAACAGGGACTCGTACAGAAACAGGGGGTGAAAAAATTCCACCGTCTCGAAGCCGCGGACGCGATGGAATGGGTCAATGTAGATTTTCCATGGCAGGTCCGTGGGCGCGCCGTACAATTCCTGGTTGAAGAAATTACCCCAGCGGCCAATTGCCTGTCCGAGTGCGAGGCTTGGCGCGCCGATGTCGGCCCATTCGGCGAAGTTCAATCCATGTTTGCGCGCATAGAAATACATCACGATTGCGCCACCGATGACCGCGCCCGGAATGCCCAGCCCGCCCTCCCAGACTGCCAGCGCGTCGAGCGGATGCGTGAGATACCAGGCGGTTGTAATGCCCTGTTCGATGGAAGACGGCGGCGGTGTAAAGATGTGCCACAGGCGCGCGCCGACCACGCCGCCGACAATGAGGTAGATCAGCAAATCCCACACGATTTCGGGATCTTGACCTCGGCGCTTCACTTGGCGGGACGCGAGCCAGCCGCCCGCTGCCGCGCCCAGCATGAGCAGGATTCCGTAAAATCGGATGAATAAAGGACCAACGTAAAAGCCTTCGGGCATGCAGTCTCCAACACAGAAATCGTCGCGTTCAGCCGCGTCCCGTTTTCATCTCCCGGTGCGCCTGCGCGCGGACGTGCAAAATGCGCTGGAGCGCGGTGAAATTGGTGAAGACCGCCATGATCCACATGGCAACCATCGGGATGTTAAAGACCAGTGAGGGAATCAGGACAATGTAGCGCTCCAACCGCGTCAACATTCCGACTTTGGCCTGGAAACCCAGGCCCTCGGCGCGGGCCTTCACATACGATACCAGAACCGACCCAGCCGCGGCCGCGAAGGTGAGCATCACTGCAAGAAGATCGTTTTGCAGGAAGAAGTGATAGATCAACCCACTGAATATGAGCAGTTCCGAATAACGGTCGGTGACTGAATCGATGAAACCGCCAAAGTCGCTCGGCTCACCGCGCAGGCGCGCCATCGCGCCGTCCAGCGCGTCGATTGGCCCGGCTAGCAGGATGACGAAACCGGCAACCGTCATTTCGCCGCGTGCAATGAAGAGAGCTCCGACGAACGACCCCGCGAGGCCGAGAAATGTGACCATGTTGGGCGTCAGGCCAAGACGATTCAGGAATCCCGCAATCGGGTCGAGCACGCCTTTGAAAATGCGGCGCATGCGATCAGACAACGTCATTGCGGATCGATCATTCGATTGAGTTGACACGTAGAATTCTCCGCATGAGATTGGGCAATCATACTACACAACAATCGATTCAGAAGCCAACTGTCAAAACAGCAAGGCGGTCTATGCGTCGTCCGCTTCGTCCTCGTCGGCCGGCTCCACCAGCACCTCGCGTTCGCGTCCGCCGCCCTGCGACGGTCCCACCACCCCCATCTCTTCGAGTTGATCGAGCAGGCGCGCGGCGCGCGGATAACCGATGCGCAGACGGCGCTGTAATAGCGAAGCGGATGCCCGTTGCGTGCTTCGGACGATGGAGACAGCCTGTTCGATCAGGCCGTCATCTTCGTCATCGGCGGGTTCCGCCAGGAGTTTTTCCCACGGCGGGTTCTCTTCGGAATAAATCGTCATCTTCTGCCAGTGGCCGATCAGCCGCTCGATCTCCTGGTCGGTGATCATCACGCCCTGGGCGCGCATGGGATTGCCGACCTCCGGGTTGAGGAAGAGCATGTCGCCGCGGCCGAGCAGGGTCTCCGCGCCGGTGGCGTCGAGGATCACGCGCGAGTCCACAGAGGAGGCAACCGAGAACGCGATTCGCGCCGGGAAGTTGGCCTTGATCAGGCCGGTGACCACGTCTGTGCTGGGGCGCTGGGTGGCAACCACCAAATGAATACCGGTCGCGCGCGCCATCTGCGCCAGCCGTACAAGGTTATGTTCGGTCTGGTCGGGTGCGGACATCATCAGGTCGGCCAGTTCGTCAATGATGACGACGATGCGCGGCAAAGGCGTGACGCCCTCCTTGCGGCGGGCGAGTTTGCGGTTATAGGCGTCGAGGTCGCGGGCGCGGGCGGCTTCGAGCAGACGGTAGCGGTGTTCCATTTCGACCACCACCCAGCGCAAGACACCCATGATGCGGTCAATATCCGTTTCGACCTTGCCGTATAAATGCGGCAATCCGTTGTAGCGCAGTAACTCGACCATTTTGGAATCGATCATCACCAGCCGCAGTTCCTCGGGCGCGTTGTTCATGGCGAGGCAGGCCGCGATGGCGGTGATGCACACCGACTTGCCCGAACCGGTCGCGCCGGCGATGAGCAGGTGCGGCATGCGCGCCAGATCCGCGACGACAGGCTGGCCCGACACGTCGCGGCCAAGGGCAATCGCCAGCGGGGAATTCACACGGTAGAACGCGTCGGTTTCCAGGATCGGGCGCAACCGCACCACGGAGGCGCGCGGATTGGGCACTTCGATACCTACATACGGCTTGCCCGGCACCGGCGCTTCGATGCGCAGGCGCTCGGCCGAAAGCGCCAGGGTCAGGTCCTTTTGCAGGGCGGCAATCTGCGCCACGCGGACTTTCATCTGCTGGACGTCTTCTTCGTTGGTGCCCGGCTTTTTGATAAAGCCCGGCTGGACCGCGAACTGCGTGACCGACGGCCCGACTTTGAATCCGATCACCTGCGCCGGAATGCCGAACTCGGAGAGGGTCTTTTCGATCATGCCGGCCGTCTGGTTGATGGTGCGCTCGTCCGGGCGGTTGGATTGCTCGCCGGCCAGCAGGTTGAGCGGCGGAAGCCGCTGCCCGCGCGGCGGGGGCTTCGCCGGGCGCTCGTCGGCTTTATCGGGCATCGGCAGGGACTTGCGAAATTCGGGCGGCAGTTGGGTCTTTTTCTTCTGTGGAGCGGCGCGCGTCCGCTTGGTGCGCGGGGCTTCATCTTCATCCGGCGGGGTAAGTTCAGGAGCCTCGACCTGCCCGGCCAATTGCATCAACCAGGCTTCCAGCCGCGCCCAAAGGTTGAATCCGCCCATGACGGTCAACAGCCATAGAACGGCCAGAATCGCCGTTCCCCACACCGGCCCGCCGAAGAGGGCAAAGAAATTGGCGAGTCCCCAACCAAGGCGGCCGCCGTCCAGGCCGAGTTCGGCGCGAGCAAGTTCGCGCCCTCCGATTGCGGCGAGCAGGCCCAGGGTCAGGAGCGCGGCGAGTTCGAGGGCGATCAGCCGCCCCCACGAAAACGATCCGCCTTCGCGGCGCAGGAGGAAGAGGCCGGCGAGTCCGATCGCCGCGATCATGAGATAGGCGCCCCACCCAAACCACAAGCGGAGCGAGGCGGCCCAAGGAGTGAGTAACAAGCCCGCCGTCACGTTCCACAGCGCAAGCAGGGACATGACCGCCAGCGCAACAAGCAGGACGCCTGCCACGTCGCGGGCAAAACGGCCGAAGTGCAGGTTGAAGCGCGCCAGCCGGTCGAGCCAGTCGCCGGGGGATTCGTCCTGCCGGTATTTACGGGGGGTGCGGCGCGGCGTCTCGGGCATCAGGATTTGAGGCGCAGGCTGAGACCCATGCGCTGGTGCGCGGCGTCAACGTGCAGGATGCGAACGTCCACCTGTTCCCCCTCATTGAGAATATCTTTCACCGACATGCCCGGGCCGAGCGGCATTTCGGAAGCATGGATCAGGCCCTCGACACCGATGTCCAGCCGGGCAAATGCGCCATAAGAGACGATACTGGTGATAATGGCGGGAACCACCTGGCCGACGACAAAGTTGGAGGCGATCTCCCACGGATTGGGCAGGAGTCGTTTCAGGCTGAGCGCGACGCGGCAACGCTCGGCCGCCACATCCAGGACAAGCACTTCGATCTTCTGTCCCAGCCGCGCAATGTGGCTTGGGTGAATCACCCGTCCCCAGGAAAGTTCGGAAATGTGGATCAACCCCTCCACGCCGCCAAGGTCAACAAACACGCCGAAGTCGGTGATGTTGGTGACGAAGCCCTCGACGCGCTGGCCGGCGTGGATGCTCTGGAAGAGTTCGGCGCGCTTGCCCGGTTCGGCTTGTGCGGCGCGCTCGGAAAAGACAATGCGGCCGTCTTCCGGGGCGCACTCGATCACTTTGAGCCGCAGGACTTTGCCAGTATAGGCCGAAAGCGCCTGGTCGCGGTCCGCGGGATCGTGCCCGGCCAGTTCGAGCAGGTGCGAGAACGGGACGAAGCCGTACAGTCCCTCCCCCTCGACCAGCAGGCCACCGCGATTGTGGCCGGTGACGGTCAATGTGACGATCTCGTCCCTGTGATACAAGTCCTTGATCAGAGACCAGTCCGCGGCGGGTTTGGATGGGCTCGCGGACTTTTCGAAGCGGTCCGCGGCTTTCTCGACCTTGGCCGGCCGCGCGGGCGGATGGATCTGGTGCCCCTCCTCGGCCAGCACCGAGGCCCACCAGCCCTCGTCAATGGCAGGCATCGGATTTTCGGCTGTCTTCTTAACGACCATTAAGACCTCCTTCCCAACCTCAGGGAAAATGTAGCAGGAGAATTCATTCTCCTCCTGCAAAATCCAAAATTCAGTAAATCGCAGGCTTCACTTTAGAGTCGGACGGCCTGCCGTCCAAAGTGCAGCAGCAAGCCCCTGCACTCCAAAATCGCGATTTACTGGAATTCACAGTCTCTCCTGTTGCAGACCGGCTTCCATTTCCAGGAGAGCCTTGGCGACCGCCTCGACCGCGACTCGCTGCTTGCGGTACAGGTCGGCCTCCGACATGGCCAGGCGCGAAGCCACCTCGCGCACCTTGCGGCCTTCGATGAACTTCATTTCGAGAATATTGAAGAGAATCCATTCGGTCGTGAAACGACGCTCGCCCTCCGGCTTAACCTGATCCACGGCTTTGCGGAGCAGGGCGCGCAGGGCATTCGGCGCGTTCCCGTCATATTCTTCCGCCAGATCGCGCACGATCCGCAGGCGCATGAGCGGGCTCTGGGTGAGTTTCGGTCCGCCCCAGTAATGCGTGAGCGCGTCCTTCACCCAGTTGGCCAGATCGGACTCGGGAGGCAATTCCTCCGAAAGCAGGTTGGCGCGGCTGTCGTAGCGCGCGAAGGCGCGCATGCGCTGGATCATTTCGACCTGCGGCTGGATATCCTCCAGCGAGCGAAAGACGCGCTGTTGCAGCTGGCGGTCTTCCAGGGCCAGCGCGGCGCGTTCCGCCAGCAGCCAGAGGGCGTCGCGTTGGTCTTTATCCATGATCTGATCGGCACGGCGGGACACGCCCAGCAGGCCGAGCAGGGGCGGAATCTCATCCGCGTCCATGTCGGATCGTCTACGCTGATGGAGAGGCAAAACCCAGAAATCGCCCCAGATGAATTCGCGGTGCCGCCCATTGCCGTTATGCCGTTCAGCGGCCTGCAGAACCTCAGGCAGGTCTTCCTGATCGAGCAGGCTGCGATTCCCCGCCGCCACCAGCAGGGACAGGTCGTCCCCGTCCAGCGCGGCCACGAACGCAGAAGAGGCTTGCAGGTGATCGCGCACGGCCGCCAGAACGGTCTCGAGGAATTGCTGGAGGTCGCCGCGAGTCAACAGCCGCTCTTCGATGTTTTGCAGGAGTTGAAGTTCGGCGCGGTCGCGGCCGAAGAACAGCCAGCGTTCCCAGATCGGCGCGATCAGTGTGATGAGATGTTCGAGAAAAAGAACCGAGAACACAACGACAAACGGCACGAAGACCGAATACTCCTGCCCGAACAACGCGCCGCCGCGGCGGACGACCGTCATCAATCCCAGAGTCGCAGAGGCCACAACCGGCCCGCGCATGATCCATTTGAACAGGCGGCTCTTAACGAGGCGGTCCGGCCATGAGACGCCGAAGAAGGCCACCGCGTAGGCCATGACGATCACCAGCGCGCCGACCAGCAGGTTGATTATCGTCGCCGCGCTCCAGAAGAGGAGCGGAAAACGCGCGGCGACCGAGAATCCGTACAGGAGGTAGGGATACGAACCGAGCGCGGGCGCGGTCGCTCCCGCCATCAGGTAGAACATGCGGCGGCGGCCCGAACGCGTCAGCATCCGCCCATAAGCGCGCGCAAAATTGATCCACGCCCAGACCATGGCGGCCACGTAGAAAACGGTGAAAAGTTCGGTGTACAGAGTCCGTTGAAGGTGAGGCGCAGGCTGGCCGTCCGGCACGAGCGGACCGAGCAGGTAACCCGCGCCGTTCAGCAGCAGGAAGCCGGCCGAGACGGCGTACACCAGCCGCACGGCCACCCGCCTGCGGCCGCGCGAGGGACGCCCGGCGGTTACCATCAGGGCATCTGAGAGATGTAAATACGCCGCGGGCAGGAAGACGATCCCGAACCATTGCAGGCGCAGCAACAGGTCAATTCCCCAGGCTGGATATTCCCTGTTGAGCAGGGCCTCGCTGGTAAAAATGACCACCACACACAACAGAATGATGGCAAAGGACCGCGCGACGCGGTCGCGCAAGTTGAACGACAGGGCGTAGAGAAACAACGAAAAGGCCGTAATGGCGATACCGGCCGTGAGAATCTGATTGATGACCTGGATCCCCGCCAGTAAACTTTCGGTCCAACCGTTAAACATAGACCTTCCCCAACTCGTTGCAGAGAATTCGAGTGGTCGGGCTTCGCAACGAGCGTGATGCTACTTCAAGGTTCTGCCAAAGAACAGGGCTACGTCCTGATTGACGTAGTAGTGGTCATTATACCCGCAGAACTCGAATCCGAGTTTCTGCGCGAGGCGGATGGCCGGCTGGTTCTTGGCCTGCGCTTCGAAGATCAACATGCGGCTGCCGCGATTGCGCGCCCACTCTTCGGCGGCCAGGAGCAGGGCCGACCCGATGCCGCGCCGCCGTTGGTCTGGAACGACGACCAGGTCCGTGACCCAGGCCACGGTGGAGGCGCTCGGTTCGTGCACGCCCACGTAACCGAACGGATCGGTGCCTGCGGCCGCCACCAGCAACGCGGCTTTTTTCTGCCATTCATCGGCCAGCGAAAACGGGTTGCGCGGATACTCGACGCGCGTGGGCCTCGGCAGGCGCGTCTCGCGCAGGGTGGCCGTGACCTGCCCGGCCTCCTTGCGTAAATCCAACTGCCAGACGGCCTCGCTCATGCAGGAATGATCCATGCCCATCAAACGCGGAAAATCGGATGAAATTGCGGGACGGATGTGAACAGCCACGACGAAACTATTGTCCTTTCACACGAACTGAAATGATGCAGGGCGGCAATAACTGTCCCTGGTTATCGGTCACAACCAGACGGAAGAGATAATCGCCCGGCGTGAGCGCGGTCGTGGACCAGTCGCCAAGTTTAATCCCCGTCCCGGTCTTGCGATCCGCCAGCACCGTGGCCCAGTTCTCGGTTCCCGCCGGGGCAATTTCGTATTTATAAAAACCAAAGTTGGGAAGATTGACCGTGCCGATGATTTCTACACTGCCGCCGACCTCGTCGCCGGACTTGGGCGAGATGATCTCCAATTGACCCGGCACGCATCCACTCTGACCTGCGGCCGGCGCGGCCGCCTGCGACGCGCTCGACGCCGTAGCCGAATCCGGCGCGAGCGTGCCCAGCGGGCTGGCAAGCAGGTCAATGGTGGGAGTGCCCAACAGCGCCGACGCGGGCAGGCCGGGAACGATGAACGATGCCACAATAAAGACGCCGCATGCAAGCGCGAGGATCAACGTGGACGCCCCCACCGCCTGACCCAGTCGGCGCAGGGCGAATTCGCGTTCCAGACCAAAATAAGCGTTCCTCCATTCGCGCCACGAACGCCACATCCAGCGGAACGAAAACAGACCGCCCAACGCCAGCACTAAGTAGATCAGGATTTCATAATCCGCCAGAAATCGAAAAAAGACTTCCATCTGCTAGAGTGAGCGCAGGATGCCGCGAATGATTTTCTCGACCTTTGGCGTAATCACCCTGCCCGCTTCGATCACCTCTTCATGGGTGGTAAGCGTCGAGCCGTCCAGGTTGGCCTTGTTGCTGATGCCCGAGAGACCCAGGACGCGCGTCCCGCCGTGGCGCGCAACAGTCACCTCGGGCACGGTGGACATGCCCACCGCGTCCACGCCCGCCGCCCGCAGGAAACGCAAATCGGCGGGAGTCTCGAACGAGGGACCGCTCAGCCCGGCATATACGCCTTCACGCAGGAGGATGCCCTGTTCTCTGGCAACGCGACGCGCCAAATCAGCCAGTGCGCGGTCATAGGCCTGACTCATGTCGGGAAAACGGGGACCGAATTCATCCGGGTTGGGGCCGATGAGCGGGTTCAGACCTGTCATCCCCATCAGGTTGAGATGGTCGGTGATCAGCATCACGTCGCCGGGCGTGAAATCGGGATTCACCCCGCCGGCCGCGTTGGTCACGATAAGGGTTTCGACCCCAAGTCTTTGCATGACGCGGATGGGCAGGGTCACCTGCGACATACTGTAGCCCTCGTAAAAGTGGACGCGTCCCTGCATGACAAAGACCGGCTGGTCCTCCAACGTCCCAAGAACCAGCCGTCCTGCATGTCCCTGCACGGTGGATACCGGCCAGTGAGGCAGGTCGCCAAAGGGTATAATTCGAGCATTCCGTACGGCATCGGCCAGCCCGTTCAGACCCGAACCGAGAATCATGGCTACACGGGGTTTCACCGGGCTGATGGCGCGAATGGCCGTCGTCACTTCGTCTATCTGTTCGAGAGTAATTGTAATGTGCATCGTCGTCTCTTTTTGTAGTCTGCCGAATCAAGGCTTCTACCCCGCCTTCCAGCCCTCCCGGCTGTGAAAATTATATCAGAGATTCGGTAATGCGAAATTCGTTCCGCGGCCAGCAGCAATATAAATATCGCGTTATGCTTTGTTACAATCATTCGCTTTTGCTGTCATTGCGAGATGCCGAAGGCATCGAAGCAATCCCCTCACAGGCAGGGAGACTGCTTCCCTTCGACAGGCTCAGGGCAGGCGCTCCGCTCGCAGTGACAAACTCTGAAGATGTTTGCAACAGAGCAATCGCGTTACAAATTCTTCGCGGTTATGATAGATCTTCAAGAGTAATGCTATAAAGGATACCTGATACAGAGTTTCCAAACCTTCAAACGAGTGTTGTCTATATAATGACTGGCTGTCCCGCCAGACACGTCAAAGGCTCCGGTCCGCGCAATCCTTAGACACGCCATCATGCAGCATCGTATCACAAACCATCTCAATCTGCTCACATCAGGAATTCTCCTCCTGATCGCCCAGAGCATTTTATTGATCCCGGCCAGACAGGCGGTATTGATTGACGGCATGCCGCGCGCAGTCATCCTTGCGCTGGGGTTTCTGTTCTTCATCGTCGCGTTATATTGTCTCGCTTCCATACTTCTCAGCCTCCGCGCCTGGCAGGAAAGCCTGATCCAGTCGGCCGCCATGATGGCGTTGGGAGGGGTCGGCGCCCTTTACGCAAAAGCCGGCCTTCATGTTGAGGGGGTGTTGCTGGCCGCCCTGAGCGCCGCACATCTGTCGCGCGTTCTCGGATTGCAATTCAAGCGCGAGGCGCCGCGCGACCTGCTGATCGGATTTGTCACCTCCTTCAACACGGGCTTCGGAATCCTGTTACTGGTTTGGGACGACATTTTCCTTAACCCGCATTATCATGCCTTTGCGCCATATCGCTTGCTCCTTTCAAGCCTCTTTCTGCTGACCGCCCCGGCCGGCGCATTCGCCTTTTTCAGGCTGCCGAAACGGGGGCCCGAACTTTTGGCTAAATTGCTTTCTCTCCCCTGGCTGGCATGGGGATTGATCGCCGCGTTCGCGGCCAGCCTGCCAAGTCTGATCCCTTCCACATGGCTGGCTTTCATTTTGGTTTTCGCCAGCGAAATACCCTGGACGCGCCTGCTCCTGCCCGAAGGCGATATTATCGGGCATCGCCTGCTGGCCATTACATCCGTAGTCCAAGTAGTTTTCCTGGGGCTGTTTACCTTCCTTACCCAATTCAATCTCGGCGCACAGACCGGTGCGACCAATCCCGTGCGGTTTGCAAACGATATTCTCTTCCTGCTTTATCTGGGGGCGGTGACGGCGGTGGGGTTCGGGATCGTATCCGTCGTATTGACCGTGAATGGATTGATGACCGAGCTTGGGACAACGACTCCGCCGGCGGAATCGTCGGATCCGTCCTGGGACGAACGCGTGGCGCGCCTCATCCGGCCCTTCGCCTCCTCCCAGAAATATCTGCGCACGCAGCTCGAAATCCAATCCCAGCAGGTCGCCGCGCTCACGAACCAGTTGTCCGCAGAAAAACATCGCAGTACGCAATTGACCCTGCTCACTGAACTCAGCCTGCAGTTGGAAAGACGGCTGGACGAACCGGTCGCGGCGCAACTGGCGGTGAACACCCTGCACCGGGCGCTCGAGTGTTCCATGGCGGCCGTTTACGTCCACGACGCAGAGAGACGCGAACTGGTGGCGCTGGCCGCGGCGGGCACAAGAGTCAGCGGATTGCCGCCGGGGTATCGGCAGGAGATCAACGCCGGCCTGCTCGGCCGCGCCGCCCGCCTGCGGAAGACTCAGGTGATCAACGACATCCGCCTCGAGCCGGACTTCCTGCGGCTGGAGAACGAAACCACGCTCTCCTCAATCATCGTGCCGCTGATAGATCATGGTTACCTGAAGGGCGTTCTGGAGGTGAGCGAGGACCGCGCCGACGCATTCACCAGCACCGATGTGCAGATCGCCGAGGCGGTAGCCAGCGAGTTGACCCACGCCTGGGGCCAGTTCGATTACCATCAGCGGCTGATGGACCTGATCCAGGCTGGGATTTCGCTGACGACGCTTTTGGAGCCCCAAGCCGCGGTCAAGGAAGTGGCGGCAGTGGCCCGTCAGACGCTGCGGGCGCGCTTTGTCTACGTCACTCTGCTCGATCAGGAGGGAAACTATTCCCGCAGCGCCTCCGTCGGGCACGCGCCGCGCCTGCTCAAATCCCTTGGGCGCAGCCCGGAAGACGAACCGCTGACACAGGCCGCGCTGAGCGCCCTCCAGCCCTTCCGCGTGCGGGATATCCGCAAGTACGGACGCTCGGCGCATCTTGATCTCGACCACGGCGGGCTTCGCAGTATGATCGGCATTCCGATTCGCATGCACAGATTAAGCGTTGGCGCCATCCTGGCATTTGGCAAGCAGGGCGAGGTATTCTTCACCGAAAACGACGAGTCGCTGGCGAACCTGCTCGCTTCACAGGCCGCCGCCGCAATCGAGAGCGCGTGGCTGGTCCAGGAAGTCCGTTCGACGCTTCACATCACGACACAACTTTATCAATTGAGTTACAACGTCATCCAGGCCGAGCAATTGGACGACGCCGCCCGCTTTGTGGCGGAGACCGCCCATAAGGTGACCAACGCGGATTCGACCGGCATTATCCTGTTTACGCCCGATAGAAAGATCGAGGCCGAGGTGCAAATAGACGCACGCGGGGCGTATACAGGCGGCCAGCATCCCATGGAACGAATCGAACAGACCATATCCACCGGGCGGAGTTTCTTCACGGTTGTGGAAAAAAACATGTCCCACGTCTGCCTGCCGCTACAGACGCCGCGGCGGAATTATGGCGCGTTGTGGTTGAACATTCCGAACGGACAGGGCACGCGCTATGCCACCAATCTGCAGACGCTCGCCAACCAGGCAGCCATCGCGCTGGAACGATCCATCCTTTTGGTCGAATCGCGAAAACAGGCCAGGGAGATCGAGGCCGCCTACGAGGAACTGGAATTCACCTACGATCACACGCTGGCCGCGCTCATGTCCGCGCTGGATGCGCGGGACCGGGAGACAGAAGGCCACAGCACGCGCGTCAGCCAGATTGCCCGACAACTCGGCAGGGCCATGGGGTTGAGCGAACCGCACCTCAAGTCGCTGGAGCGCGGGGCGCTCTTGCACGACATCGGGAAGATCGGCATCAGCGACGCCATCCTGCACAAACCCGGTCCGCTGACAGACGATGAATGGACACTCATGCGTCAGCATCCCGACATCGGCGCACGCATCGTCGAGGGCATCCCCTTCCTGCAGGAGACACTCACCGTCGTCCGCTATCACCAGGAACGCTGGGACGGAAGCGGGTACCCCGTCGGTATGAGCGGCAAGGACATCCCCCTGCTGGCGCGCATTTTTTCGGTCGCCGATACGTTCGACGCGCTCACCAGCGACCGTCCCTATCGCCAGCGGCTCTCTTCGGAGGACGCGATTCAATACATTCGGGAACAGAGCGGCACGCTGTTCGACCCCGAGGTCGTCGAGGCCTTTTGCCAGATCGCGGCCGAAGGGCAGGTCCCGGACGCGGCGGTGTCAGAATGAAAAGCAAACTGCCGCTCCGCGACTTCACGTCACAGGAATACCGTACTTTCGTCCGCCCCGCCGCCTGTGCAGGTCTGATCGTGCTTGCCGTCTTCATTGTGTTTTTCGCCGCCTTCAATCCCACTGTCCTGGCTGGAAGGGATCGTTTTGGATTATTCCTGATGGGTTATGCCGCCGCCGGGATGATCTATATTTATCTCTTCGCCTTCAAGCTTATTCCGAACGAAAAGTATCGCCAGAAGGTCAAGTGGATCCATACGATCATCAGCGGTTTGAGCCTCGGCATACTGGTCACCGCCTCGCCCAACGAGAACCTGACCACCCTCTATAACGTGCTCCTGATGCTGGCAGCCATTTCAGTCGTCGTTTCCTTCGGGAGACCGGCCGCTTTCGCAATGGTCATAATAAGCACCCTGTTCAGCCTGATCAGGCACCTGACGGATCTCAACGACGTCCTGCGCTTGTTGCAACTGGTCAGTGTACCCTTTCTCGCCGCGATCACAATCGAAACGATCCACCGTTTGCAGGCCATCCCGCGCGAGCAGATCAACCGCCTCGAGATCGTCAACAAATTCAGCCGCCAGATCACGCTCTCGCTGGACAGGGAACAGGTGCTGGCGCTCGTAAATGCGGCCATTCAGGACGCGCTCGAAGCCGATTCCTACTTCGTCGGCTTTCAGGAAGGGGACGAGATCGCTCTCGGCCTGTTCTACGACGACGGAGAATATTTCAACAACGTGCGCAGGAAAATCCAGGGGACGCTGTCTGGCTGGATCATTGCAAACCAGAAAGAGTTGTTCCTCCCCGACCTCCGCCAGGGAGTGGACCTGGAAGGCATCGAAATCGTCACCATCGGCAAGGACAAGACCAGCCTTTCGTGGATCGGCGTACCAATGACCACCCAGCACATAAAGGGCGTGATAGCCTTGGCGTCCTATCAGCCCAATGCCTTCGACCGCAGCGACATCGAACTGCTCGCCAACCTCGCCCAGCACGCCGCACAGGCGCTCGACAACACACACCACCACGCCCAGGTGGAGGAACAATCCCGCCTCGACAGCCTGACCGGCGTTTATAACCACGGCTATTTCCTGCATCTGCTGAGAGAACATGCGGACCGCGCCCTGCTGAACGGCGCGCCTCTCAGCCTGATTATGCTGGATATTGACTACTTCAAACAATACAACGATACCTACGGCCACCTGATCGGCGACGAGATCCTCACGGCGCTTTGCAATACCATTCGCAGTTACATAAAGAACACCGATATCGTCGGGCGCTGGGGAGGCGAGGAGTTTGCGATCTGCCTGCCTAACGCCAGCGGCGCCCAGGCCCAGCAGGTGGCGGACCGAATCCGCCAGACCATCGCCGAATTCAAAATCAACCACGAAAACCAAAAAGCCCTCCCCGCGCCCACGATCAGCCAGGGCATCGCCGTGTTTCCGCAGGAGGCGGACGAAATTTTCAAACTGATTGACCTGGCCGACCAGCGCCTCTACATCGCCAAAGAGCGCGGTCGAAACCAGGTCGAGCCTCATCCTTCGTACTGGGACAAATTCCCCGCGCGCTAGTTCAGACGGCCAGCGCTTCCGCAAACGCCCGCACGACCCTCTCCACACCTTCATCGGTGACCCAATAGTGGGTCACAAGGCGAAACCGCCGCGGCGACTCGTTGTCAATCAGGATGCCGCGTTCCTTCATCTTGATCACGATTTGCCCCGCGTCCAGCGGGACTTCCCCGGACAGATTCAAGTACACCATATTCGTAAACGGCGAACCCGGGTCCACATCCAGACCCTTGACCTGCCTCAGGCCATCGGCCAGTTTCCTCGCCCGGGCGTGATCGTCCTCCAGCCGTTCGATCATTGTCTCAAGCGAGACGATCCCCGCCGCGGCCAGGATTCCCGCCTGCCTCATCCCGCCGCCCACCATCTTCCGCAAATGACGCGCGCGGGCAATGAATTTTTTCGTCCCAGTCAGCATGGAACCGACGGGTGAAGACAGTCCCTTGCTCAGGCAGAACATGACCGAATCGGCAGGCGCGGCGAGTTCCTTCACAGAAATATTTTGCGCCACCGCCGCGTTGAAAATGCGCGCCCCGTCAATGTGCAGGGACAGGCCGTTGCGGTGAGCCAGCTCGCCCACCCGGCGCGTGTATTCCGCGCTCAGCGGCACACCTCCGCAGATGTTCTGGGTATTCTCGAGGCAGATGAGGCGCGTGATGGGATGATGCACATCCTCGGTCCGAATGGAGGCGAGGATATCGTCCGGCGCGAGGCTGCCATCGGGCTGGTTCTGGACCGGGCACGGCTGAATCCCTCCCAGCGCGGCCATCCCACCCGCCTCGTTCAGGTAGATGTGCGACAGGTTCCCCACGATGACCTCGTCGCCGCGCTGGCAATGCGTGAGCAGCGCCAGCAGGTTGCCCATCGTGCCCGAGGCGACGAACAGCGCGTCTTCCTTGCCGAGCATTTCCGCGCTCATCTCCTGAAGCCGATTGACGGTTGGGTCGTCGCCGTACACATCATCACCGACCTCGGCTTGGGCCATCGCGGCGCGCATTTCGGGCGTGGGCTTCGTGACAGTGTCCGAACGTAAATCAACGATTTCCATGGATCTCTCCCTTATCTTCCGCGTAGACTGGACAGGACATCTTCGAGTTCGGGCGGCAGGCCGACCTCGAAGACGATTGGCTTCTTTTCTTTTGGCAAAGTGATTTTCAAACGAGAGGCATGCAAAAAATGACGATTGATTTCGATCGTTTTCCTGCGATGCCCGTACAGCGCGTCTCCCGTAATTGGACAGCCCAGGAACGCGCAATGCAGCCGAATCTGGTGTGTCCGCCCGGTCAGTGGATGGAATTCCAGCAGGGTGTGCCGGTCGAATTTCTCCAGCGTTTTGTACTCGCTGACCGCCTCGCGCCCCTTGCCCGGCGGCAGGACAGACATTTTCTTCCGATGGCTCGGATCGCGGCCGATGGGCGCCTCCACGCGGCCGGAGGGAGTGGGCGGCGCGCCGTCCACCAAAGCCAGGTAGGTCTTTTCCACTTTTCGCAAACGAAACTGATCCTGCAGCCAGCGGTGGGCGGAATCGTTCTTCGCCAGCACGATCAGGCCCGAGGTCTCTTTATCGAGGCGGTGGACCAGGCCCGGGCGTTCCTCGCCGCCGATGCCCTCCATGTCGGGATCATATCCCAGCACCGCGTTGACCAGCGTTCCTGAACTGTGACCCGCGGCAGGATGGACTACCATCCCCGCAGGCTTGTTAATGACCAGCAGATCGTCGTTTTCAAAGACAACCTTCAGCGGGATTTGCTCGCCCGTCAACCCGCCCGGCGCGGGCGGCGGGATGCGCACGCGCACCCGCATCCCCGCCTCGAGCATTTGACCCGCTTTTTTAGCCGGCGCGCCGTCCACCAGCACAAAACCGTCGGCAATCAACCCCTGCAAGCGCGCCCGCGAGAATTCGGGCAGGCGCTCCACAAGGAATTTATCCAGCCGCACTGCATTGTTTCCCGCATATTGAAACTCCTCGACTCGTTCGCTCACGTCCCACCGCCGCCAACAGTCACGTCTGGCTGTTACCAGTCACCGACGAGTGTGCGTTTTCCTCTCCCGCCTCTTTTTTCTCTTTTCGTTCCCTGAGCCATGTGCCCAGCAGCAAGACAACCACGCCCACAGAAATGCTCGCGTCCGCCACGTTGAACACGGGAAAGGTGCCGACCGAAATAAAATCGGTCACCTGACCTTGAAGCATGAGACGGTCAATCAGATTGCCCAGCGCGCCCGCCAGTTGCATCGCCATTGCCGCGCGCAGAGTCCAATCGGACTGTTCCACGCGCGGGTAATAATACAGGATAGCCCCGACGACGATGATCGCCAGAATGGTAAACACCGCGCTGGCCCCTTGGAACATGCCGAACGCCGCGCCGCTGTTATACCAGTGAATGACGCGCGCATACGGGCTGAGCCAGTCCAGCCATTCGGGAAGCCAGGTGCCGCCCGCCGGCAGGTTCGTCCGCACCAGCCATTTGGTCCATTGATCGAGGGCGACAATCAAACCGGCCGCGCCGAACAAAAACACATATCCGCGAAATTGCTTCAACGATTCACCTCATCCATTCGAAATGCCTGCCCATTGTACCCTACTCGGTCACAAAGACGCGCGGCACGCGCGCACTGATGTTGGTCAGCACTTCATAGTTATTCGTGCCCGCCCATTCGCCCAGATCGCTGGCGGTAATGCCCCCGCCCAGCAGGACGACCTCATCCCCGACCCTGACCTCGTCCCCGCCGCAATTGACCATGAACTGGTCCATGCAGATGCGCCCAACCTGCGGGTAACGCCTGCCATTGATAAGCACCTGGGCGCGGTTCGTCATGCGGCGGAAGTAACCGTCTGCGTAGCCGCACGGGATGGTCGCGATTCTGGCCGGGACTTCGGCCTGCCACAACGACCCGTAACTGACCGGCCGCCCCGGCGGGGTGATCTTGGAGTACGACACACGCGAACGCCATGTGAGAGCAGGGCGGACTTCCACCGTGCGCGCTGTCTCCGCGCCGGGATAGACGCCGTAGAACAGGATGCCCGGCCGCACCATATCGAAGTGGCTTTCCCTCAATTGCAGGACCGCGCCCGAATTCGCCATGTGACGGATCGGCGGCGGGGGCAGACTGTGCTTTTCGTAAAAGCGCAAGACCTCGTTAAATCGCTCCAACTGCAACCTGGCGTGGACGAGATCGGGCACTTCGGAATTGGCGAAGTGCGAGAATATCCCCTCCACTTCCAGGTGGCGGCACGCGCACGCCTGCTCCAGAAACGATTCGGCTTCGAGATCGCGCACGCCGATGCGTTCCATGCCGGTATCAATTTTCAGGTGGACGCGCAGGCGCGTCCGCGTGGACTCGGCCAGCCGCTCGGCGGCCAGCAGGAGGTCCGGGGAAGATGCGGCCAGGGTCAGGCGATGCTCGATGAAGAGAGGCAATTGCTCGGGCAGAGTCCCGCCCATCACCAGGATGGGCTTTTCGATCCCCAGTTCGCGCAGGCGGATTCCTTCTTCAACGATCGCGACGCCGATGTAGTCCGCAAACGGCGCAATGAACGGCGCGACGCCGTCCACACCGTGACCGTAGGCATTGGCCTTGAGCACCGCCATCACTTTCGCCGGGGCCGCGTGAACGCGGATGTTATCGAGGTTTTGCTTGAGGCGGGTGAGGTTGACTTCAAGATAGGTTGGTCGCATTGGATAATTTTACCCAGAACGCAAAACTGATGGGGATATTAACCTGCCGGGGGAGGTGGAAAAATGGCAGTTGATTCCCCTCCGCATACCCTCTATAATGGGACTATTCAGGAGGCCGACATGGCACAATTTAAGGTCATCAAGGGTACGTTCCACGTCAAGAGTTACCAGCCCGACGGGGATTCGATCCGTTTCATGGCGGACAATCCCGCGGCGTGGGATTCGTTCACGTTCACATCCGCGGCGAAGAAAAAGGCGGCGAAGAAACAACTTCGCATCGAAGCCATCGACGCGCTCGAGACGCATTACGAGGGCTATCATCAGCCGCGTCCCTTTGCCATCGCCGCGCTGGAACAGATGCTCAAATTGCTGGGGATCACCAACGTCCATTACAGCCTGAGCGTGACCACCATCGTGGACGCCGACGACGCCAAGCCCGGTTTCATCATCACGTCCGGCGTGGACCGCTACGACCGCCCGATCTCGTTCATTTTCCCCGCCTCGGCCAAACTCACGGACGGCGCTCTGCTGACGGCAGACAAAATCCCCCTCGAAAAATCGGTCAACTACAAACTGGCGCGCGACGGGCTGGTCTATCCCACGTTCTACACCACTACAGACAGGACCATTGCCGAAAAGATACGCAAGGCTGTCGCATCCGCCCGCAAAGCGGAGCGCGGCCTGTGGGCCATCGACCGGACACACGACCTGATGATTTGGGACATCCGCACTCTCCAGGACGATTATCTGGTCATGCCAAAATTATTCCGCCGCCTGGTCGAATTCTTCGATAATTACGGTGACTTCGACCAGCTCCCGCCCTATATGGCGCGCCAGCAAGATAATTTGCAACTTTGGGACGACCCCGCTCCCCGTTCCCTGGCCGAACTGATGACCTTCGATATTACAGGCCGCCGCATGGGCCTGACCGTTCCGATCGAGGACATCTTGTTCTCGCCAAAAGGATAACCGCCGAAAACGCGACTGCCGCCCTTGAAGCGGCAGTCGGTCTCTTATCCAACTATTCTTCCTTCTTTCCTTCCATCTCTTTCTTGTGCGCTTCGATGATTCCCGCCGCAAGATGCTGGGGGACGATCTCGTAGTGATCGAAATCCATCGTGAAATAACCGCGCCCGCCGGTCAGCGAGCGGATCTGCGTCACGTAGCGCAGCATCTCGGCCAGCGGCACATGCGCAACGATCACCGTGTTGCCGCGCTCGGATTCGGTTCCCTGCACGCGGCCGCGGCGCGTATTCAAGTCGCTCATCACGTCGCCCATGTGCGCGTCGGGCACCGTGATGCGCACGTTCATGATCGGCTCGAACAGCACCGGCCCCGCTTCCGCGACCGCCAGTTTGAAAGCCTCACGGCCTGCAATTTCGAACGCGACCGGTTTGGAATCCACCGGGTGTTCCTTGCCGTCGAAGACGATTACCTTGACGTTGCTCATCGGATACCCCGCGAACGCGCCGTGTTCCATCGTGGCGCGGATGCCTTTTTCAATTGGAGCGAGGTATGACCGCGAGAGATTCATGCCGACCAGTTCATCGGTGAATTCAAAGTCTTCACCCGGCAGAGGTTCGATGCGCAGATGGACTTCGCCAAACTGGCCCGCGCCGCCGGTCTGCTTCTTGTGACGGTACATCGCGGTTCCCTTGCGGGTGATCCCCTCGCGATATGGAACCTTGGGCTCGGCCGTGACCAGCCCCACTTGAAATTTAGTCTGTGCACGGTGGATGGCGACGTCAATGTGCTGATCGCCCATACCCTGCAAAATGGTCTGTCCGGTGGCCTTCTCGTTGTACCACGAGAGGGTCATGTCCTCTTCGCACAAGCGAGTCAGGGTGGGCGAGATCTTGGCCGCATCGGCCTGGGTCTTTGGCTGGATAGCAACCCGATAGAGCGCGGCCGGAAAGACCGGGGCGGGCAGGGTTAATGGATGGCCTTTGTCGCAGAAAGTATCGCCGGTGGCGGTGACGGACAATTTCGAGACCGAGCCAATGTCGCCCGCATGTATCACCTTGACGGATACCTGCTCCTTGCCGCGCTGGACGTGCAGGCCGGCCATGCGTTCCTCGCCGCCCTTGTTCTGGTTCCAGACGCGCGCGTCGGCCTGGATCGAACCGGAATAGATGCGGAAGTACGTCATCTTGCCCACGAACGGATCGGCGGTGGTCTTCCAGACGTAAGCGGTCAGCGGGCCGCTGTCCGTTGCCGTCACGTTCTCGTCCCCGTTACTGCCTTTCGCCACTTTGACCGGACGCTGAGCAGGCGAGGGCATCAGATCAATGATATCGTTCAGCAGGGGGCCGATGCCAATCTCATGCCCGCCCGCGGCGACGAAGACCGGAAAAAACGCTCCGGCGTGGACCACGTCCTTCAGGCCGCGCACAATCTCCTCGTCCGAGAGGGAACCGGCTTCGAGATATTTCTCCAGCAGAGTGTCTTCGCCTTCTGCCGCAGCCTCGATCAAGGCGAAATGCGCCTTGTCCGCGGCCTCTTTCATGTCCGCAGGGATGTCGGACGCGGTCTTGCCATCGCCCATATACGCCTTCATGGCGATCAGATCAATCACGCCTTTGAAATCGTGCTTCTCGCCGATGGGCAATTGCACCTTGATGAGACGCGCGCCCTGCGCGTGGGCGAATTCCTCGGCCGAGGCATAAGCCTTGTCGAACGAGGCGTTCTCCCTGTCCATGCGGTTGATGACCACGAAGCGCGGCAGGTGAAAGTCGGAGGCGTAGCGCCAGGCCAGTTCGGTGCCCACCTCCACGCCTGCCACCGCGTCGACAAGGATGACGGCGCCGTCGGCCACGCTCAACGCGGAGATCATCTCGCCAACGAAATCCGTGTAGCCCGGCGCATCGAGCACATTGATCTTGTGGTCGCGGTATTCGACGGGAAGGACGCTGGTGTACAGCGAAAGTTTGCGGCGGATTTCCTCTTCGTCGTAGTCCGAGGCAGTCGTCCCGTCCTCGACCTTGCCGAGACGGGTGGTGGCCCCCGTAAAATGCAAAAACGCCTCGGCCATCATGGTCTTGCCCGCAGACCCATGAGAGACCAAGGCGATATTGCGGATAAACTCGGTGGTATACTCTTTCATGAGAAAAGCCTTTCCCGAAGTCTGAGATGAGAACTCCCCGATTTTAGTGGAACTCCAGCCGGTTGTCAAAGTGTGGAACGTCACACGCCTTGATTACATCTGAGGGAATGCATGGACAGCCTGTTCAATCAGTATTCCGCCATCATCGTCGCCGCCACGCTGGTTCTGCTGGTGGCGCTGGTCATATTCACGGGCCGCAAACCGACCTGGAGGGAGTACGCCGCGCTGGGCGTCCTGGTCGCCGGGCTGGTCGTGGCATGGATCATCCTGCACCCGCGGCAGACTCCCCTCATGGACGACGCCAAAATGGTGCAGGAAATGATCGGGGACGGCAAGCCCGTCCTGCTCGAATTCCAGTCGCCTTACTGTATCGGCTGTACGCGCCTGAAACCCGTCGTGGACGAATTGGAAGCGGAATACGGCCAGCGCGTCCTGTTCATCCGCCTGAACATCCAGGAAAGCGTGGGGCGGGAACTCGCTCCCGTGTATGGTTTCGAATTCACGCCCACATTCATCTTTTTCGACGCGCAGGGCAATGAATTATGGCGCTCGGTGGGCGAGTTGGATGTCGAACAGTTTCGCGCCACAGTCCCACGATGACCCTCGCTCATGCTTCGCCGCATCCTTTTCAGCCTGTGGTACATTCGCCGCCCGCCCTGGGACAGCGGCATTTCCCCGCCCGAACTGATCGAATTCATCAATGATCACCCGCCCGGCCGCGCCCTCGACCTGGGATGCGGCACGGGCACCAACGTCATTACGCTGGCGGGCCGCGGCTGGGATGTCACCGGCGTGGATTTCGTCCCACGCGCCATCCACCTCGCGAAAAGAAAAGCCAAACGGGCGAAGGTCAATGTGAAATTGATGGTCGGAGACGTCACCCGTTTAAGCGGCGTAGACGGCCCCTTCGACCTGATCCTCGACATGGGCTGTTTCCACGGCCTCGCGCGCGACGGGCGGAGCGGGTACCTGAAATCCGTGAGCCGACTCCTCGCCCCGCGCGGCACGTGGATGCTCTACGCCCACCGCGCCGACGAATCCTCCCCCTCCTTCGGCCTGACCGAAGACGACATCACGGAACTGACGCGGCAATTCAAACTCCAGCGCCGCGAGGATGGTGTCGATCCGCGCCGGCGGGCCTCGTCATGGTTCTGGTTCCAACGCGCAAATTAGCCGCGAAGCATCTCGACTTCGCGAAGAGAGAAACGACTTCGCGCACTTCATTACTTCGCGGTTCAGAAAACCATCCTAATCTATATCTTCCCCGCCACGTAATCCAGCACGTCAATCTTGGTCAGGATACCTGTCGGCTTGCCGCCCTCGACCACGATCACCGCGTAGCCGTCCGTCAGCGACGACATCGCCTCGTCCAGCGTCGTCTCGGGCGGGTAGACCGCGCGGGCGTTCTGGACCAGAGAATCAATCACCTCGTCGTGGCTGTGATCGTGATGGTCGAGCATGTGATTGAGCATGTCCACTTCGTCGAGCAGGCCAACCAGCATTCCATCCGCGCCGACGGCGGGCACTTGCGAAATGGCGTGCTGGCGCATCAACGCCATCACCTTGCGCATCGGATCGCCCAGCGCGGCGGTATGCAGAGTTTTGTTCGGCTTCGCGAGGAGCAGGTCGGCCAGCGTCATCTCGCCGAACTCGGTCTGCATGAAGCCGTTCTCGCGCATCCATTTATCGTCATAGAATTTGGAAAGATAGCGCGAGCCCGAATCGGGAAAGATGACCACTACAATGCGGTCGGCGGGCAGACTGCGGCAATACTTCAACGCGCCCGCCAGTGCCGAGCCGGATGAGCCGCCCGCAAAGATGCCTTCCTGCCGCGTCAACGCCCGCGCCGCGAGGAAACTCTCGCGGTCGCCCACGCGCACGATGTTATCCACCACCGTCAGGTCGGTGGCCGAGGGCAGAAAGTCCTCGCCGATGCCCTCGACCTTGTACGTCTTCGGGAACGCGCCCTCGGGGATGCGCCCATTGTTCTTCCACGTATCATATAAAAGCGAGCCTTCGATGTCCACACCCACGATCTGAATCCTGGGATTCTTCGATTTGAGAAACCGCCCGACGCCAGAAATCGTCCCGCCCGTGCCCATGCCCATGACCACATCGGTCACGCGGCCTTCGGTCTGTTCCCACAACTCGGGCCCGGTGCTCATCTCGTGCGTCTTCGGGTTATCGGGATTGTGGTATTGATTGGCGAGGATGGCGTTGGGAATCTCGCGTGCGAATCGTTTGGCAACCTCATAATACGAGCGCGGATCCTCCGGCGCGACCGCCGTCGGCGTGATGACCACCTTTGCACCGTAGGCGCGCAGGAGCATGATCTTCTCGTTGCTCATCTTGTCGGGCATGACGAAGATGGTCTTGTAACCTTTCAGCGCCGCGGCAATGGCGAGACCCACGCCTGTGTTGCCCGACGTGGCCTCCACAACGGTCCCGCCGGGCTTGAGTTCGCCGCGCGCCTCGGCCTGCTCGATGATATACAGGCCCACGCGGTCCTTGATCGAGCCGCCGGGATTCATGAATTCCAGTTTTGCATATAACGGACAGGGCAGGTCGTGCGCCACGCGTCCCAGCCGCACGAGCGGCGTCCCCCCTTCCGCGCCGAGGATGTTATCGTAGACTCGTCTCTCTTTGGAAACGGACAGAGACATTCTTACTCCTTTGGTTTATTCCTGATGAGTTAGGCCTATTATACCTTTTCGATGCTTTATCCGCTTTGAACCGCGAAGAGACGAAGAGCGCGAAGACGGATTGGGAACGCAAAGCAGAGTGCTTCGCGAGATTCGGAAGCCTTCGCGGGCTTCCCATCTTCGCGGTGAGTAATCAAAAACTCCGAGAACATTCTCGGAGTTTCGAATCTCAATACACCGGCAGGCTGGTATCCACTTCCTTCGCCCAGGCGTTGATGCCGCCTTTCAGGTTCTTCACCTTCTTGAATCCCGCGCTGACCAGCAACTCCAGCGCACGCGCCGAGCGTGTGCCGGATTTGCAAAAAATGATCATATCCTCTGCGCTATCCAATTCGCTCAACCGCGCCGCGAGTTGACCGAGCGGAATGTTGACCGCGTTCGGCAAAGCGGAAATCTCCAGTTCGTGCGGCTCGCGCACATCCAGCAGTTTGAGGCGGTTGGTCTTCACGCGCTCGGACAGTTCCGCGGCAGTGATGTCCCAGCCCGCACCGGCCGAGCCTTCGTCGTGGTCGTGACCGGGCACGCCGCAGAACTCCTCGTAGTCAATCAACTCCTTCACGTCCGCGTTCGGACCGCACACGCGGCAGTTGGGATTCTTCTTGAGTTTGACGAACTCGAAGGACATGTCCAGCGCGTTGTAAAGCAGGAGTTTGCCGATGAGCGGCTCGCCGATTCCAAGCAAAACCTTCAAAGCCTCCGTAGCCTGGATGGTGCCGATCGTGCCGGGCAGGACGCCCAGCACCCCGCCCTCCGCGCACGAAGGGACCAGTCCGGGCGGAGGCGGTTCGGGGAAGAGACAGCGATAACACGGCCCCTCTTTGGCATAGAAGACACTGACTTGTCCATCGAAGCGGAAGATCGAGCCGTACACATTCGGCTTGCCGAGGAACACGCTCACGTCGTTGGTGAGATAGCGGGTCGGAAAATTGTCCGTGCCGTCAATGAGGATGTCATACTTCTCCGCGATCTGCAGGGCGTTCTCGGACGTAAACGGCTCGTTATAGACTTCGACTTCCACATCGGGATTCAAGTCCAGCATACGCGCTCGGGCGCTTTCGACTTTCAGGACTCCGATTGTCGAGGTGCCGTGGATCACCTGCCGCTGGAGATTCGACGAATCGACCGCGTCATAATCCACCAGTCCGATGCGGCCGACGCCCGCCGCGGCCAGATACAGCGCGACGGGCGAACCAAGCCCGCCCGTGCCGATGATCAGCGCGGACGATCCTTTCAATTTGCGCTGACCCTCCAGTCCCACTTCGGGAATCAGCAGATGGCGCGAGTAGCGCAGGATTTCATCGCGAGTTAAACCAGGAAGCATGGCGCCTCTAACCACCTGCAACGGATGGGATTAACCGCAATTGCGCGTCCTCCGCCAGCGGCGTGTTCAATCCCTGCAGGTCTCGGATGTTGTCCTTGCCGACGAATAAGTTGACGAAGGCGCGCAGATTGCCGTCTGAGCCGTACAGATGCGGCCTCAACGATGGGTACTGCTCGACCAGACTCCCCATGGCTTCCTGGACGGTCGCGCCGCGCAGCGTCACTTCGGCCTGTCCGTTGGTGTAATAGCGCAGGGGCGATGGAATCTTTAACGTTGGCATGTTGATATTCTAATCCTCAACCTTTCAGATTTCAACCAACCGCAGGAACGGGGTCACAACCCTCGCGCTCGACCACCGCCTCGCAGGTGGAGGCAGGCAGGATCTCCACCGATCCCGCCATGGCAAACGGCTGCATAAAATTTTCGACATATTGTTTGTCTTCCGACTCGACGATCAATACAAAGGTATGCTGACCGTCAATCACCGCGTCGCCGAGAATGTCCACGCCAAACTTGCGGGCGTTGGGTTTGCTCACATGCTGAACCAGCATCTGTCCCATTTCGGGATTTTTGGCCGGGCAGGTCTCGGCCGCGTGCTGGTGACGAACAAAATACAGAGACATAGGTACCTCCAAACTAGGATGTGATTTCGATTCTTTCCTCGATAAACTGTGAACGGTCTTCGGCCAGGCGCCACGAACGGCTCTCCACGGCCTTGCCCGATTGCACGCTTGTGATGAGATACGAAAAAGACGGCTGGGCCTGCTCGCGGTCGTATTCAGACGGACGATTCGGATGGTCGGGATGCGAATGGAACGCGCCGATCAGACTCAGCCCGCGGCTGTCTGCCGCGTCCTCGGCCTTTACATAATCCTCAAGCGCGATCAGGTAACGGTTGCGCCGCGCGGACTCTTCGCGCGCGTTGGGAAGCGGCAGGATGTCTATCACACGTCCCTCCACCCCGAGCAGAAATCCCGCGCCCTCTTCAGGGTAGGCTTGTTCGCTGTGTGCGTGGATTCGGGCGAGAAGTTCGGCAGGAATCTGCAACGCGCTCATCCGCCGCTCCACAGAGACTTATCGCTCAGGTACTTATAGCCCGCGTCGGGGAAGATTGTCACAACGACGCCCTCCTCCAATTCGCGGGCGACTTGCAACGCGGCCACAGCCGCCGCGCCCGACGAAATGCCGACGAACAGGCCCTCCTCGCGCGCCAGCCGACGAGTCATCTCGTACGCGGCTTCGGTCTCGACGGTCAAGGTCTGGTCCGCGACGGTTTCGTCGTAGATGCCCGGCTTGATGGCGGTGGGCATGTGCTTGAGTCCCTCCAGTCCGTGAAAGGCGTCGTTCGGCTGGAACGCGATCGAACGAAGCGACTGGATTGCCTCGCGCAGGAAGCGCGCCGTACCGATGAAAGTACCCGATGTGCCCAACCCTGCCACAAAATGTGTGATGCGGCCCTGCGTCTGCCGAAGAATCTCGGGGCCTGTCGTTTGATAATGGGATTGCCAGTTCACGGGATTGTCGTACTGGTTGGCATACCAGTATCGGTCAGGCTGTTCGGCGGCCATCTTGCGCGCCAGACGAATCGCGCCATCCGAGCCTTCCAGCCCATCGGTCAGGATCAACTCCGCCCCCAGGGCGCGCAGGATGGACAGCCTCTCCGCGCTGGCATTATCCGGCACGACCAGCGTCACGGGTACACCCAACGCCGCGCCAAAGGTGGCATAGGCAATGCCGGTATTGCCCGAGGTCGAGTCAAGCAGCCGCCTGCCATGACCCAGAATCCCCTCGGAGAGTGCATTCTGGATGATGTACAAGGCAGGACGGTCTTTGACCGAACCGCCCGGGTTGAACCATTCGGCCTTGGCAAAGACCTGGACGCACGAGGACAGGCCGAGGGTCACGCGGCGAAGCGGGAGCAGGGGCGTATTCCCCACGTGCGCGCTCAAGTCCGCGATGGGCAGGGAATCGGATTGACGGATTTTGTTCTGTAAAAGGGTCATCTTGTTAAAAATAAAGAACGGTCAACAGGAAAAACAAAAGACGGCGAACGAACGCCTGCGAAACGAATGTCGCATGCGGGGTCGTTCCACCGTCTCTGGCTGTTGACCGTTCTGTCTGCGCCGGGCGGTGGCTACGAACCCCGCCCCATACACGAGCAATAATGGTTCACGAAAATCTCCATTTGGATTTACCAAAAATCTTGACAGATATTATCTGCTTTGGGATGACCTGTCAAGACAAAAATGGCATACACAAAACACGAATCTTCACGCGAGGATTACAATACCTTCGATAAGCGAAACGCGCTATCGCAATGCACCCTGTAAGGGCTCCTCCGGCACGACCCTTCGACAAGGCTTCGATGAACTCAGCCCAACGGCTCAGGGCAACGCCTACACCGCCTGCCAGTTCACCCCCCAGCGCAATGAGACCGCCCTCGGGCTGTATTTCTACAATGCACGGTGGCCGCGAAGCCTCCCCGCCGAGGCCTGACCTCGGCCTCTCAGGCGGCGCGAAATTGAAGCCCTCCGAGGTCTGACAGACCTCGGAGGGCTGGGTTTGACTTCCGAACCGGCCTATTCCGCCAAATACTGCACAAACACCTCTTCCAATTGTTCCTGCGTCACGTAACCCACCCACTTCTTCAGCACCTCCCCGTTCGCGTCCAGCAGATACAGTTCGGGCTGGTAGTAAAAACCGAGCGCGCGCTGAAAATCGTCGGTGCGGGGATCGTCTGCATCCAGGTAGGAAAACTTGATCTGACCGAAATATTTCGCTTCGAGCCCATGAACCATGGGCGCCAGGGCGCGGCAGGTGCTTCAGGTGAAACGGAAGAATTCCACCAGTTGCAACTGTCCCGCGGCGAGACTGACCGTGGTGGGATCGGTGGCCTCGAGGTCCGGTCCGCGCGAGGTGGCGACGGGAAACGGCGTCTCGGTGGGAATCGAGGTCGCGGTGAACGTGGGGGCCGCGAGCGTGTCCGTCGGCGTAACAGGTACCGCGGTCGGGACTTCCACTCGGGGCTGGGTCGCCGCGGCGGGAGGCGGAGACAGGGCCGGGGCGCAGGATGAGGCCGCGAAAACGGCGATCAGGCCGAGGGTTGGAATGAAGCGCTTGGTCATTTTATTCTCCTCTTTCGGGCCTCGATGCGCCGGCGCGTCCGGGTGTTACCCGTCGAAACTAATAATCCGATGAGAAAACGAGGGAGCATCATCACGTCGAAAAACGGACGCTGTGCTTTGACGATTGTGAAGTCCTACGCTATACTTTGTTTAGTTAGACAGCTCGGTAGTTAAATAGTTACCTGGACGAAACCACCGAACTATCTAACTACAAAACCACGGAACTCATAACCAAACTAACCCCAGGAGGCTGCGATATGGCTGATTTCAAACTGACGTATGCGACCATGTTCAACCCGCCCGAGGACCTGCACACCAAATACGACGAAGCATTGGTGAAGGTCAAGGCGAAGTTCGGCACGGAATACGCCATGATCATCAACGGCAAGGACGTGAAGGCCGACGAAAAATTCGAGGACCGTTCGCCGATCAACACAGACTGGGTGCTGGCCGTGATGCAAAAAGGCAACGAGAAGCACGCCCAGATGGCGATGGAAGCCGCCCGCAAGGCGTTCCCCGGCTGGAGCCACACCCCGTGGCAGAAGCGCGTGGAACTGTTGCGCAAGGCGGCTTCTTTGATCGAAGAGCGCATCTTCGAACTGGGCGCGGCCATGTCGCTGGAGGTGGGCAAGAACCGCATGGAAGCGCTGGGCGACGTGCAGGAAACCGCCGACCTCATCTATTATTCCTGCTATCAGATGGAGAAGAACAACGGCTACATCGTGGAGATGGGCAAGGATCCGCTGGTGGGTTATGAGGCGACAAACGTCTCCGTCCTGCGCCCGTACGGCGTGTGGCTGGTCGTCTCTCCGTTCAACTTCCCCTTCGCGTTGACCGGCGGCCCGGCCGGCGCGGCGCTCGTGACCGGCAACTGCGTCGTCATCAAGCCCGCCACCGACACGCCCTGGATCGTGCGCCTGCTGGCCGATTGCTTCCGCGACGCCGGCCTGCCCGACGGCGTGGTGAACTTCGTCACCGGCCCGGGCCGCACGCTTGGCCAGGCGCTGGTGGACAGCCCCGAAGTGGACGGCGCGACCTTTACCGGTTCCTTCGATGTCGGCATGAAGATGTACCAGGACTTTGCCAAAGGCAAATACGTGCGCCCGGTGATCCTCGAACTCGGCGGCAAGAATCCCGCCATCGTCTCGCGTCACGCGGACCTGGAGCGCGCCGCTATCGGAATCGTCCGCTCCGCCTTTGGTCTGCAGGGACAGAAATGCTCGGCCGCCTCGCGCGTCATTGTCGAGGAGCCGGTCTACGACGACCTGCTCGGCCGCCTCAAAGACCTGACCGACAAACTGGTCATCGGCGACCCGACCGAACGCGCCACCTACCTCGGCCCGGTCATCAACGCCTCTTCTTATCAGGATTTCAAGAACTTCACCGAGGAACTCAGCCAGGCAGGCAAATTCCTGACCGGTGGAAAAGTGATGAGCGGCGGCATGTACGACAAGGGCTACTTCTGCGCCCCCACCTTCGTCACGGATGTCCCGTTCACGCACCGCCTGTGGCAGTACGAGATGTTCCTGCCCATCACCACCATCGGCAAGGTCAAGAGTCTCGATGAGGCCATGACCATCGCCAACAGCGTCAACTACGGTCTCACCGCTGGCTTCTACGGCTCGGACGAGGAAGTAGAGTGGTTCTTCGACAATATCCAGGCCGGCGTGACCTACGCCAACCGTCCGCAGGGCGCCACCACCGGTGCGTGGCCCGGCTTCCAACCCTTCGGCGGCTGGAAAGGCTCCGGCTCCAGCGGCAAGA
>JBBIKC010000018.1:0-62480 GCA_037445635.1 Chloroflexota bacterium | reverse complement strand
TGGTTGATTTATGCCAGCCTGTTTCTCGCAATCATCTTTGGCGTTTTGCCTGGCTTGTTCATGCTTGCCGTCTCCCTCGCCCCAACCCCTCGCCGCTTGCTCCCCTCCCCTCACGGGGGAGGGGCTGGGGGTGGGGTCAAACGCACCTTCGCCACCCTCTCCACCGCCCTCATCCCACTGGGCTTAATGTTCTGGGTAGCGTTCAGCCTCTCCTTCGTCCTCACCAACGCCTCCTACATCCTCGCCGCCCTCTCCGACCCGCTGGGTCTCGGTTGGAATCTCTTCGGCACGGCAAACGCCGCCTGGCAGCCTATCCTCACCGCCATCCTGGCTCCCGCGCAGACTCTCGCCCTCGTCGGCGGTTTGGTCTGGTCTGCCCGCACAGCACAGAAAGCCGCCAGCGAAACCCGCACATCCCCTCTCCCCGTCATCCTCTACTCGTTCAGCCTCACCCTCGTCATGCTGTGGTTGTTGCTATGAAACGCCTCGAACTTCTCTCGCGCCTGTTCATCGTCAGCGGCATTCTTCTCGCCGTTGGCGTGCCGCTGTATGTGTGGAGGAACACGCCCCTCATCCACGCGCGCATGGCGGAGAGCGGCGGGTGGACTCCCGATGTCATTCACGCCGAAGCGGGAAAACCGCTTCATTTGAAACTCACCTCCGATGACGTGGTGCATGGTTTCGCCGTCGGGCAAATGGACATGCAAAGCGTGGACATCCTGCCCGGCAAGGTGACGGACATTACCTTGATTTTTGACAAACCTGGGACATACACCTTTTACTGCACCCGCTGGTGCGGACTCAACCACTGGCGCATGCGCGGCACGATTGAAGTCAGCGGTTCGCCCTCGGACCCTCAGCCTGCTTCGGTTCCCCTTTACGTTTCCCTCCGCCTGGACCTCGACGCTCCGCACGACGCGCCATCCCTTCCGATGGGCAAGCCATCGGCGGTGAACGGTCAACAACTTGCTGCCCAATTACCACTTACCGCTTACCAATCTCCCGATTACTATCGTTCCCACTCTCCCTATCAGGCATTCACCGACCTGGGAACAACCTCCCTCACCGAAGCCCAGCGCTGGGACGTGGTTGCCTACCTATGGCAATCCAACACCACCCCCGCCTCGCTCGAAAACGGCAAACAACTCTACGCCCAAAACTGCGCCACCTGCCACGGCGAGAATGGCGCAGGCGATGGCGTCTTCGCGGACGACTTTCTCCCCTCTCCCTTTGGGAGAGGGGACGGGGGTGAGGTCCATGCAATGATGCAAACGCCTGTCAACTTCACCGACCCCAGGCGGATGCTCGGCGCAAGTCCCGCGCTGCTGCATGGCAAAATCCTGCGCGGCGGCATGGGAACAGGTATGCCGATGTGGGGCAGCATTTTTACCGAAGAACAACTCTGGGACCTGGTTGCCTATCTCTACTCGTTCCAGTTTGAATATCAGCCGTAACGCGAACTTGTGCGAATGAAAAAATCCATCGAGCAATCCCGTAGCACAAGATTATCTTGTGCCTCTACCATGACCGACAACCTTTATCTCGCTCTACAAAACGCCAGAGTTGGCTGGCTGGAATAATTTGGAAACATCCATCATTTTACAAACGAACAAGGAGCAACACGATGAGCAAAAAACGCAGAAGACAACCTCAACGAAAAAGTTTTCCCTGGCTGCTTGCCGCACTTGGCGGCATTCTGCTGGTTGCGGCGGCGTTTCTATTCGCCAGGCAGAGCGGAGACGGCGGCGGAACGCCCTCCATTGCCGTTGACCAGCAGGTGATTGACTATGGCGACGTCAAATTTGGCATCGAAAAAACCTTCGCCATCAAGGTCACCAACACCGGCGGCGGCACGCTGCGTTTCAAGGAAGCCCCCTACATCCAGGTTTTGGAGGGCTGCTGACCGCCCCGTCTGACCATCGGTTCGATGGTCCTCAAACCTGGTGAAAGCACCATCGTCCAATCCGGCGTGTTCATGATGCACGAGGGCATGGACGGTCCGCACAACTTCGCGGTGCACCTCATCACCAACGACCCAAACAACCCCGACCTGGTGGTGAATGTGTTGTCGAATTGGATTCCGTAAGAAGGGGGTTGGCAATACAAAAAAGCCGCAATGAAAGGCAATGCCTTTCATTGCGGTTCTGCTTTGGTTACCCCACCATCAACTTCGGACGATACTGCAGCGCCTCCGCCAAATGCGCAGATTGGATGTCTTTACTCCCCGCCAGGTCCGCGATCGTGCGCGCCAATTTGAGCACGCGATGGTAGGCGCGCGCGGAAAGGTTCATCTGGTTCATGGCTGAACGCATGAGGGATTCGCTGGTTTCATCCAGTTTGCAGAATTTACGAACCTCGGCGATGCGCATGTCCGCGTTGCAGGTGATGGGATTTCCTTGACTGCCATCCGAGCGACTCAGTTCAGCAAACCGTTCCCGCTGGATCTGACGCGCAACCTCCACGCGCTGGCGGATGATTGCAGAAGATTCCCCCAGGCGGTCGTTCGACAATTTTTCGTAATCCACGCGCGGAACCTCAACATGGATGTCAATTCGATCCAGCAGAGGGCCTGAAATTCGTTTTTGATATTTTGTGACGGCCGCAGGTGCGCACGTGCAAGGCTTGACGGGATCGTTCAGCCAGCCGCAAGGGCACGGATTCATTCCTCCGATCAGTTGAAAATTGGCGGAAAAAGTCAACGATCCCTTGGCGCGGCTGATGGTAACCACCTTGTCCTCCATCGGCTGGCGCAATACTTCAAGCACGCGCGAACTGAACTCGGGCAACTCATCCAGGAACAGGACGCCGCGGTGCGCGAGGGAGATTTCGCCGGGATGGGGAATGTTCCCGCCGCCCACCAGGCCGGCATGACTGATTGTATGGTGCGGCGCACGGAACGGACGATGCCGAATGAGCGGCGTTCCAGCCGGGAGTTGATCGGCGACAGAGTAGATTTTCGTCACCTCGAGCGCCTCGTCGAGACTCATCTCCGGCAGGATGCCAGGCATGGCGCGCGCCATGAGAGTCTTGCCGCCTCCCGGCGACCCGACGAGAAGACAATTATGACTTCCGGCCGCGGCCACTTCTAGGGCGCGTTTAACGTGTTCCTGTCCTTTGATCTCTGCAAAATCGGTGGGGACGAATAAAGGCGCGGGATCACCCCCCAACGGTTGGAAGGGTGGAATGGTGCGGAACCCGGCCAGATGTCCGTAAAGAGCCGAGAGGGTATTGACGGGATAGACCTCCAGCTCGGGGATCAGCGCGGCTTCGGGCGCGTCCTGCTCGGAGACGAAGATCCGCTTGAAGCCTTGTTGCCGCGCCGCGGCGGCCATCGGCAGCACACCGCGCGCGTGGCGGACGATCCCGTCCAGCGAGAGTTCGCCGATGATCAGCGCGTCTTTGACTGTGTCGGGGTGGAGGTTGCCCTGCATGATGACGATGCCAAGCGCGATGGGCAAATCATACGCCGGCCCCTCTTTGCGAACAGATGCGGGCGCCAGATTGACCACGATACGCTGGCGCGGATACGGAAGGCCTGCATTCCGAATGGCGGTTTGGACGCGCGCCGCGCTTTCCTTCACGGCCGCGTCGGGCAGGCCAACAATGTCCATGCCGGGAAAGCCCGAGGTGGTGTCCACTTCGACTTCGACGATGACGCCTTCGAGTCCCACGACGGCGCAGGAGTAGATGCGTGCAAGCATGTCGGAAGTTTAGACGAGGAGGGAGGAAAAGTCAATTCGCATGAGGAGAAGCCTGGGGTTTGAATCGCGCTCAAAAAGCACTATACTAGGGTGTGTATGCAAATTCAGTCTGTGGTCTCGATACGGCGGCGGTCGAGTAGCCCGTAAGGGCGTACCGGGACCCCGCCGCCTACTCGACCACCTTCAAAAGTATTTTGCATACAGACCCTAGGGTTTGGTTTTTTTCCTCTGTTCCCACTGGAGGTGCGAGATGACCACTGGCTCGCCTCAATTTCTTTCGCGGCCACATTCCCGCCTCGGCTGGCGGGCAGTGTGGCTAATGGTCGTATTCGTCGTACTATTCATCATCAACTCTACAGCGTTCGCGCCTTATTACGATAGCGCCACGACGTTTCGACAAGTGTTCCTGCCATTTTATTGGGCTTTCATGTTGTTGTGCGGACTCGCCGCGGGAGTCATCGGACTGGTTGCGATGACACGTCAACATGAACGCTCTTGGCTGGTCTGGCTAACCTTGCTGGCAGGAGCACTTGCCTCGCTCATCATGCTTCTCGTACTCGTCGTGCCAAGCTAATCTGCACTCATCCGATCAAGCAACACAGGTTTTCCACTGCGCGCAGACTCGAGCAAGGCCAGAACCGCAGCCGTGTTGGCGCGGCTGTCGGTCAGGGATACGCGCGGCGGCCTGCCAAGCAGGACGGCATCGGCCATATCCTCCACTTCGCCGATATAAAGTTCCTGCCCGGGGATTTTAATTGTCTCGGTTTTATCCTCGCGGGTGAGGAAGATCCTTTCGCCGCGGCCCGGCTTGAAGGGCTTGGGCACAACCAGACTCCCCTCCGAGCCGACGATTTCCAGAAAGGAACGCAACGGGGACTGGAAGCCGCAGTCGAACTGAGCATGGACATCGTTCGCGAATCGCATCTGACCGACGAAGGTCATGTCGGCTCCGCCCGGACCCGTAACCTGCCAGCCGAACACTTCGAGCGGTTCCGCCCCGGCGAGCATGCGCGCGTAACTGATGGGATAACAGCCCACGTCCCAAATACTGCCCCCGCCCATCTCCTTCTGAAAGCGATAGTTGCCCTCACGCGTAAGCGCGAAGGTAAACGAACCCTTAATCAATTGCAATGTGCCATGCGCGCCGCTGTCCACGATTTCTTTGACTTTCAGAGTCTGTGGATGATGACGATACATGAATGCCTCGGCCAGCACCCTGCCCGTCTCGCGCGCCGCGGCGGACATGGCGTCCACTTCGGCGAGGGTCAGGGCGAGGGGCTTTTCGCACAGCACATGTTTGCCCGCGCGCAGGGCCTTGATCGTCCATTCGGCGTGCAGATGATTCGGGAGCGGGTTGTAGATGACGTCAATTTCGGGATCGGCCAGCAAGGCTTCGTAACTGCCGTGGGCGCGGGGAATCTTCCACTCGCGGGCGTAGGCGCCGGCGGAGGACTTGCTCCTCGAAGCAACGGCCAGCACCCGGGTCCGTTTGGAGGCGTTGATCGCAGGGATGAGGGCGCGGTTGATGCGCGCGGTCGAGAGCAGTCCCCAGTTGAGGACGCGGCCAGTCATCCTATCCCTTGAGCGAACCGGCCAGCAGTCCGCGCAGGAAGTAACGGCCGAGGAAGATGTAGACGAGCAGGGTGGGCAAGGCGGCCAGCAGGGAACCCGCCATCTGCACGTTCCAGGCGATGATCTGACTGCCCGCCATGTTGTTAAGGGCAACAGTGATGGGCCACTGGGTATTGCCGGTCAGCACCACCGCGAAGAGGAAGTCGTTCCAGGCGGAGGTGAACTGCCAGATGAGCACGACGACAAAACTGGGGATGGAGATGGGCAGGAGGATGTGGCGATAAATGCCGAGCATGTCCGCGCCGTCGATCTTGGCGGCTTCGAGCAGTTCCTGCGGCAGGCTGGCATAGTAGTTGCGGAAGGTGAGTGTGGTAATCGGAATGCCATAGATGATGTGCGCCAGCGCCAGTCCGGGCAGCCCGGTGACGCCCACCGCGTGCATGAACTGCACCAGCGGGATGAGGATACTCTGGTATGGGATGAACATGCCGAACAGGATAAAGGGGAAGATGAAGTCGGCGCCGCGGAATTTCCATTTGGCGAGAATGAAGCCGTTCAACGACCCCAGAGCCGAGGAAAGCAGGGTGGCCGGGATGACCATGGCAAAACTGTTTCCCAATGAAGGCGCCAATTTGGCAAAGGCCTCGACGTAATTGTCGAAGGCAATACCGCTCGGCAGGTTCCACATGGTCTTCAGGTCCACTTCCGCGAAACTCTTGAATCCCGTCACCAGCATGACGTACATGGGGATGAGATAAAAGAGCGCCATGGCCACGAGCGGAATGTACAGCCAGTTCTTTGTAAGGCGGAGTTTCGCGATCATTGTTGCACCTCCGTCTTGAGAGTGTAGCGAATGTATGGAATGATGAGCAAAGCCACACTAATCAAAAGGAGGATGCCGATGGCGGCGCCGCGTCCGTAGAAATGGCCGTCGAAGGTGGTCTGCCACATGTAAATGGCGGGGACATCCAGGGGGTACTGCTTGCCTGCGATGGCGATGATCAGGTCGAAGACCTTGAGCGACATGTGGCCGAGGATGATCAGCGCGCTGAGCGTCACCGGCGCAAGCAGGGGCAGGATGATGTGGCGGTAAATCTCGATTTCATTGGCTCCGTCAATCTGCGCGGCTTCCCGCAATTCAGCCGGGATGGAGCGCAGTCCTGCCAGATATAATGCCATGGTATATCCCGACATCTGCCAGATGGCCGCCAGCGCAATGGCGGCCATTCCCCAGTTGGGCGTTGTGTGCCAGGCATTTTGTAGAAAATCAAGATGAAGATAGGAAAATAGCAGATTGAAACCGCTGGTGCGCGAGCCCTCCGCAGGGTTCATCAGCCAGCGCCAGACGACCCCGGTCACAATGTAAGAGATCGCCATCGGGAAGAGAAACAGGCTGCGGAAAAATCCCTCCCCTTTCAAGCCCTGGTCGAGCATCACGGCCAGCAGGAAACCGACGACGATACTTCCAATCACGAACACGCCGGTAAAGATGAGCGTGTTGCGGACATCCACATGGAAGCGAGGATCTTTGAAGAGTTCGATGTAATTGTTCAGTTGATTCCACGTATAGTCTGGATTCAGGCCTTTCCATTTGCTCAGAGAAACGCGCACCGACCAGCCAATAAAACCATAAATGAAAATCAAGACCGCCAGGATGGAGGGCGAAATCAAAAGAACAGATAAATACCGGTCCTTGTCTCTAAACATGGCAGGCCTCGCTTGAAAAAGAAGGGTTGAGGCTCCGCATCTGCGGAGCCTCAACGATTCTACACTGATTTCTTACTCGCAGGGACCGGAGTTCTGACAGGCCGCAACCAGCGCGGACTGGAAGGCATCCACGTTGCCATCGGCAATGAACGCGCCCAGAGCCGTATCAATCTCGGACTTCCACGAGTCGTTGGCAACCACACCGTGGGTCAGCGAGCCGACCACGATATCGCTGGACCAGTCGTCCATGGCCGATTGCAAGTATTCGCCGAACAGCGACTTGTCGCAGTCCGTGCGGGCGCAGATCGAGCCCTTGACCGGGTTGAAGGCTTCCTGTCCAGCCTTGGAGCCGGCGATCTTCAACCAAGCGGTGGCGGCTTCAGGATGAGGAGCGCCAACGGCGAGGACGAACGAGTCGGACAGGAACTGGAAGACGCCCACACTACCGGGTACGGGAGCCCAGCCGTAGTCAACATTAGGAGCCTTGCCGATTTCGCGGAAGTAGCCCTCGGCCCAGTCACCCATCACATTGAAGGCGGCATCACCGTTGACGACCAACTGCGAGGCGTCCTGCCATGAGAGCGAGGCCGAATCGGTGTTGGCGTAGCTGAGGACCTTGACGTAGTTATCGAGCGCGGCCTTGACCTCGGCGGAGCCCCAGTCAGTCGTACCATCCCACAGGCCGTTGTAAGCATCTGGGCCGAGATTGCCGAGCAGGACAGTCTCGAGCAGATGCATCTTGGTCCATTGCTCGCCCAGCGCCAGCGGCTGGATACCGGCGGCCTTGAGGGTTTCCATCGCGGCAAGCCACTCATCCATCGTGGTGGGCACAGCGATATTATTGGCCTCGAGGATGCCGGGGTTGTACCACAGCACATTGGCACGGTGGATGTTCACCGGCACGGAGTAGATGTTGCCATCCTGCGAGATCAGCGGGATGAGCGTCTCGGGCATGACATCGAGCCAGCCCTCGGCCTCGTAAAGGTCGTTCAACGGCTCGATCTGGCCGCCGGCAACGTAGGTACCGATCAATTCCTGACCCGCGTGGCCCTGCCACGAATCGGGCGGTTCGCCAGCCTGCAGGCGGGTGGCCAGCACGGCGCGCGCATTGGTCCCCGCGCCGCCGGCAACTGCGGAGTTGACGAATTCAATGTTGGGGTAGGCCGCGTTAAAGACCACGATCATGGCCTCGAGGCCAGCCGCTTCACCGCCGCCGGTCCACCACGAGAACACTTCCACCTGGTCACCGGCCGCGGGGGGCTCAGTGGCAACAGGCGCCTGGGTGGCAGGAGCGCAGGCGGAAAGCGCGGTTGCAGTAATCATCAGGACAGCCAGCAGGCTGTACCACAGTTTCTTGGACATGGTGTTTCTTCTCCTTTTTATTTACAGTTCAAAGTCTTAAAGGGCGATTAATCAAATGCTTGTGTTGTTCCCTTGCCATCACCTCCTCTCCATGTGCGTAGGGTTGGAAAGAACGTTGTCGGCAACAATGGCAATGGCGCCGATCAAACTGGCGTCTGCGCCAAACTGCGACAGTTCCACACTGACTCGTTTTCCGATCTCCGGCAGGCAATGCTTCGCCACGGCCTCCTGCACAGAAGGAAGCATGTATTGGGCGGCAATGCTCAACGGCCCGCCAAGGATGATCTTCTCTGGATTCAGGAAATTGATGATGGCGGCCAGTCCCTGTCCCATGGCTGTGCCCGCCTCGGCAAAGGAACTCATCGCCTCGGCATCACCGGCATCCGCGGCCTGCTTGATCAGGGGAATCGAAAGCGGAGCCTTCTGTTCCGCCATCAGGTTCGGAATGATACTGCTCCGCTTCACTTCCAGTCGCGCCTGCACCCGCTGAATGATCGAGTATTGGTTGGCATAGGTTTCCCAGCAACCGCGGTTCCCACAATGACAGGGCGACTGGAGAGGATCCGCCATGATCGGGGAGTGCCCGATCTCCCCGGCGTAGCCGTTCTTGCCGCGATAGAGTTCCCCGTTCAGGAAGAACCCGCCGCCGATGCCCACGCCTGCAAAGACAAAGACAAAGTCAGTGCACTGGCGGGCAATGCCAAACAAATGCTCTGCAACCGCGGCGGCATTGGCGTCGTTCTCCACAAAGACCTTCAGACCGGTATGCTCCGAAAAGCGCTGACGAAATGGAACGTTGTGCCAGTGCAGATTCGGGGCAAAGACCAGAATCCCCTCGTTCAGGTCAACCGTCCCGGGCGTCGCGAGCCCGAGTCCGAGCAATGGCAGAGACATCCCGCGGCAGACTTCCATCGCCTCGTCCACCAATTGGAATGTGTGGGCAATGACCCGGTCCTGCGCGTCGCTCGGGTCCGTGCCGGCGATCTTATGCCACAGGATTTTGCCGAGAAAATCGGTCAAGGCCACCGATACAAAGTCAACCCCCAATTCCACACCTACAATACAGCCAGCCTGTGGGTTGATCTCCAGCAGGGTGGCAGGACGCCCGGCCCCGACAGAGTTAAGCCCGGTCTCATGGATCAACCCCAACTCGATCAGTTCTTCCACCAGGCTCGAAACTGTGGATTTATTCAACCCCGTCTCGGTTGCCAGTTGGGCGCGCGAGACCCGCGCCTCGTTTTGAATCCGCCGCAGAACAAGCGACAAATTGAGTTCCCGAACAAAAGCCTGGTCAGCGGTAGATTTACTTTCCATGGGAGTTAGTATGTTGAGGCAACAAACTAAACTCATTATATAACAACAAAGACGTTTGTCAACCCCCTATCGCGTGAATTTCACCTTTTCAGGGCTTATTTTCTACGGGAAGACCAACAAATTCCGCCTGATATAATCAGGCCATGCCAAACCGCCCCCCCTCTTTGTGGACCCGTCACAGCAGCATCCTGCTGGGTGGATTTTTCCTTGTCATTTTCCTTATCATCTATATCTGGTGGCCGCTTGCCGAGGAGTACCTCGCCTACGTAGACTGGAACGGCCCGTGGTGGATATACATGGACTGGCTCCTGCTCGGCATCTTCGGTTTCATGTCGCTGACCATCATCGCCCGCGCAAACCTCAAAACGGACCTGCTCATCGTCTTCGTCGGCATCTGCGGCGGGCTGGCAATCGAAAGTTGGGGAACGCAAACGAACCTGTGGCATTACTACACCGCCGAGCGTCCGCCGCTGTGGATTATCCCTGCCTGGCCAATTGCATCCTTATCCATTGATCGAATTACAAGAGCCTTTAACTGGATGTTGGAAAAGATCGAGCGGCGCGCTGGTAAAGAAATTCATCCTTCATTCTTCGTCCTTCTGTATTGGCTCACCTTCGCTTCTTTCCTGACCTTGATGCTGGTCTTCGTTTCCCCAACCTTCGACAAGCCTTATACGCTTCTCTCCCTCGCCTTGTGCATTCTCCTCATCCTCACCCCGACCGATTACCGCCTCGCCTTGCTGACCTTCGCCGCCGGCGCCGGGCTCGGTTACTTTCTCGAACTGTGGGGGACGACGCGCGAATGCTGGACGTATTACACCCTGCAGAAACCGCCGCTCTTTGCGGTGCTGGCGCACGGGATGGCGGCAGTCGCATTTTGGAGGGCGGGGCTGGTGGTGAAGAGGGTGGGGGGGTGGAAAGTGGAGAGTGGGAAGTGGAAAGTGGGAAGTGAACAGTGAGCAGTAAACAGTGAGCAGTGAACAGTGAGCAGTGGAGAATGGGGGTAGAGGGGGCTGGAGAAAACTGAACCAGGCGCGGGCGGGGAAAGATGCGAACTCCCTTGACAGGGGGGCGTTTTGTCGTAGAATGTGACCTGCTGGTCATGTGACTTTCTGGTCACATTCATCCTGATATTGCCGCGCACGCTTCCAGCGGGGCATCGAAAAGGAATAAAAATGATCCGTGTCGAGAATCTTACGTTCACTTATACCGGTACAAGCCAGCCGGCGGTTCGTCATTTGAGTTTTACCGTCGAGCCTGGCGAAATCTTCGGCTTTTTAGGACCAAGCGGCGCGGGAAAATCCACCACGCAGAAGATTCTGTTTCGCTTGCTGCAGGGATATGAAGGGTCGGTGCAAGTGTTCGACCGCGACCTGCGCGAGTGGGGCTATGAATATTTCGAGCAAATCGGTGTGAGTTTCGAAATGCCGAATCATTACAGCAAGTTGACCGCGCGCGAGAACCTGCGCTATTTCGGCGCGCTCTATCGAGGACCTGTCATGAAACCCGAAGCATTGCTGGAGATGGTCGGCTTGCTGGATGACGCCGATATGCCCGTCGCGCAATTTTCAAAAGGGATGAAGAACCGCCTGAGCGTGGCGCGCTCTTTGGTGAACAACCCCAAGTTGTTGTTCATGGACGAACCGACGGCAGGGCTCGATCCCGTCAACGCGCGCAAGATCAAGGACTTGATCAAAGCCCAGAAAGAGGCTGGCAAAACAGTCTTCCTCACCACGCACGACATGACCATCGCCGACGAACTTTGCGACCGCGTCGCTTTTATCGTGGACGGGCAGATCAGCCTGATCGATTCGCCGCGTGAACTGAAACTGCGTTACGGCAAACCCGAAGTGCGCGTGGAGTTCGGCTTGAACGGCAAAACCGAACAGCGCGACTTCGCGCTGGCAGGCTTGGCGGATAATGCCGAGTTCCTCAATATTTTGCGCACGGGCAGCGTCCGCACCATGCACACGCAGGAGGCAACGCTGGAGAACATCTTCATTCAGATGACGGGAAGGAGCCTCGAATGACGCGCCTGCTTTCCGCCGCCCGCTGGGATGTGAGCCTGCAATTCCGCAACGGCTTTTACTACGTTTCCGCGTTCACGGCGGTCGTCATGATTGTGCTGCTCAAACAATTCGATGTGGCAGACTTCGGTTACTGGTGGCCCGCCATCATCACCGGCAACCTGACCATCAACTCGTTTTATTTCATGGCTGGTATCGTCCTGCTCGAAAAAGGCGAAGGCACGCTGGAGGCGCAGATTGTCACGCCCTTGCGCCCGTGGGAGATCCTCGGCTCGAAAGTCCTCACCCTCGGTCTGCTCTCGCTCTTCGAAATGCTGCTCATGATCGTCATTGTGCAAGGTGTGAACTTCAACTGGTTCCTGCTGGTGACGGGCGTTGCGCTCTACATTGCCATGCTCTCGCTCTACGGTTTCATTGTCGTTGCCCGCTACGACTCAATCAGCGAATTTCTTTTGCCCTCTGCCTTGTGGACGATGGGTTTCTCCCTGCCGTTGCTGTATTACTTCGACATCTGGCGCAGTTGGGTGATGTTCCTGCATCCGTTACAGGGCATCTTGATTCTGCTTCAATCGGCATTCACCTCCGTGCCTGCCTGGCAAATCGTGTACGGCTATGTTTATTCCATTTTGTGGACAGGCATCGTCGCGTGGCTCAGCCTGCGGGTTTTTCACCGCTTCGTGGTGACGAAAGAAGGAGTACGCAAAAAATGAACCTCACCACCATCTTCCGTTCGCTCGGACCGATAGACTTTCGCAGCATCCGCCGCGACAGCCTGACCTCGTGGATGATCTTCCTGCCGGTTCTGCTGGCGTTGGTGCTGCGCTGGGGCGTTCCTCCCATCACTGCGCGGCTGATGGAGCAATACAACTTTGACCTCGTCCAGTACTATCCCGTCCTGCTGGCGTATTTTTTCGTCGGCATGTGTCCGATGGTCTTCGGCGCGGTCATCGGCTTCCTCCTGCTGGATGAAAAGGATGACCGCACCCTGACCGCCCTCCAAGTGACGCCGCTCCCGCTGAACAGTTACATCCTCTACCGTGTAGCGGTTCCGATTCTTCTGACCTTCGGGCTGATGTTCGTCCTTTTTCCTTTAGCCAATCTGACGCCTTTCGACCTGCGGACGGTTCTGCTGACGGCACTCGCCGCTGCGCCCATGGCGCCGATGCTTGCCCTGATGTTTGGCTCCCTTGCCCAAAACAAGGTGCAGGGATTCGCCCTGATGAAACTGACAGGGTTCATCTTCATTGCGCCGGTCGTTGCCTACTTCGCGCCCGCCGGCTGGGAACTGGCGTTCGGCATCGTCCCCACCTACTGGCCGATGAAGGTCTACTGGCTGTTGTATGAAGGTGCGACGGTGGTATGGCCGTACGTGGTCGTTGCGGTCGTTTATCAACTACTGGTCACAGTTTACTTTGCAAGAAGGTTTTACAAGGTATTGCATCAGTAAAATTCTCCCTCACCCCTAACCCCTCTCCCAGTGGGAGAGGGGGACTCTGGCTCCCTTCTCCCGCTGGGAGAAGGGCTGGGGATGAGGGCATTTCAAAGGAGTCCCCATCATGGACACGCTCGCCATCATCGCATACGCATTGATCCTTTACGGCATCCTCACGCTGTACATTGCCTGGTTCAAACCTAAAGCCATCTGGAACATCGGCAAGATTCAAGGTTTCGTGCAACTGCTCTCTGAAAAAGGGACAGTGATCTTCTTCAGCATTGTCGGGGTTGCCACGATTGCGGGAGGCATATTTCTTTTGGTGAGGTAAAACCATGCCAAAACAAACCTTTTTCAACCTCCCCGAAGACAAACGCGAGAAGATCGTCAACGCCGCCGTGGACGAGTTCGCCGAGTACGGCTTCAAGGCCGCGTCCATTAATCGCATTGTCTCCAACAGCGGCATCGCAAAGGGAAGTTTCTATCAGTATTTCGAGGACAAGCAGGATGTGTTCATGCACCTGCTGTCTGTGCTGGAACAGGAGAAGATAGCGTACTTCCGCGACAAGCATCCGCCGAGTACCCATCTCGATACCTTCGAATACTTTCGCTGGATGATCAAAACGGGCATGGAGTTCAACTCCGCCTACCCGCGCATGACCCAGGCCATGACCCGCGTCCTGCTTGGCGAGGGCCTGTATTACGGCGAGAATTTCACCATGTATCGCGAGAAGACCACCAAGGCTTTGGAGATGATGATCAAGCAGGCCATTGAGCGCGGCGAAGTGGACCCCAGCGTGGATGTGGAACTCGCCGTCATGGTCATGGACACGTGGAGCAACGCCATCAGCACCTACATCTTGAACGAAGGCAGAAAATACAAGGATATGATGAAGTGGGTGCGCTCCGCAAAGACTCAGGAGAAAATCGACAAGTTGTTGTACGTCATGGAGTACGGTTTACGAAAAACAGAATCGCAGTTCGTAAGCAGTGTAAGCAAATCCTCGTAGCGCGGTCAGTTCCGTAAAATTCATTTTGCATCACCCTGGCAAGATACATCTTGCGGCACAGGCTGATGAAAGGACTTCGAAATGATCCTCTACCTGCGCCTCGCATGGCGCAACATTTGGCGGCACAAACGCCGCACCGTCAACATCATCCTCGCAATGAGCCTCAGTCTCGGCCTGATGATGTGGTACGACGGCCTGATTGACGGCTTCAACAACGCCATCTACGGAAACGCCATCCGCGTGCTGGGCGGCAACATCCAGATCCACGCGGGGGGCTACCGCGCAAAGGTGGACAGCAACCCGCTTCTCCCGTTGACCAATGACGCGGCCGTCGTCGAGACTGCGCTCGCGCACCCCGACGTCATCTCGGCCACGCGTCGCATTGTGACGGGAGGCCTGCTCTCCAATCGCGAGGGCGCCTTCGGCGTCAGCATCATCGGCATTGACCCCGAGGCGGAGGCCGCGCCCATCCTCGAAGGCAACGACGCGGGCAAACCCCTCAGCCTGATCGCCCAGAACATCGCCGAGGGCGAGTGGCTGACCGCGGACGGCGGCGACGTGATCCTGATCGGCCGCGGCATGGCGGACGTGATGAACGTGAAAGTGGGCGACCGCATCACCATGGTCGGCAGCGACATTCACAAACAGAACCGCCAGCGCACGATGACCGTGATCGGCATTTACGATATCGGCATTCCCACACTGGAACGGCAGATGGCCTACATCCCGCTGGCCGAGGCACAGACTTTGTTCGGGCTCGATGGGCAGTCTACCGAGATTCAAGTGAATATCAAACAACTCGGCGAGGAGGAGGCGGTCGTATCCGCGCTGGCGCCCGCATTGCCTGGTTACGAGGTCGAAGCGTGGAACAAGAATTATCCCGAACTCGAACAAGCCATCAACAGCAAAGGCGCGGCGATGACCGTCTTCGGCGTCATCATCATCTCCATCGCGGCGATCGGCATCCTGAACCTGTTGCTGATGGCCGTCTATGAGCGGACGCGTGAGATCGGTCTGCTCGGCGCGATGGGACTCAAGCCGCGCGAGATCGGCGCGCTGTTCGTGCTGGAGGGCGCGATGATCGGACTGGTCGGCGCCGCGGCGGGCATTGTGACAGGCTTGATCATCAACGGCATCTTCATGCAGGTTGGCCTGGATTACAGCCAGTATTCCACCATCACAGAATACATGGCACTGATCAACAGCCGCATCTACCCTTCGCTTGGTTTGCAAAACCTGGCCTGGCGCGCCGCGACCGTAGTCATCATCTCCACGCTGGCGGCCTTCATCCCCGCCCGCGAAGCCTCGCACCGCGAACCCGCGGAGGCGCTGCATTACGTTTAGTTGCATCCGTCATTGCGAGGAGGGTCGGTGGTCGAGTAGCAAAGCGTATCGAGACCGCCGACCTGACGAAGCAATCCCCGCGCTGATAGAGGAGATTGCTTCGCTCGGTCTCGATACGGCGGAAGTGCGCCGCCTACTCGACCATCGCTCGCAATGACAGGTGACGAAAGAGACACATTATGTACCAACTCTTCAAAATGGCCTTCCGCGATCTGGGACGCAACAAGCGGCGCACGATCCTTTCGGCGCTGGCAGTGGCGGTTGGATTGGGCTTGCTCGTGCTAATGTCGGGCGTGCTGGTCGGCGAAATGCAGGGCGCGCTCAAGAACACCATCCAACTCTTTAGCGGACACATCCAGATTCGCAGTCTCACCTACGATGAGAACAAGATCAGCCTGAAATGGGAAGACCTGCTCGAAAACCCGCAGGCGCTGGCAGACGCGGTCAAAGCGCAGGTTCCGCAGATCGTGGACGCGACCCCGCGTCTCGTCGCGAGCGGAATCGTGACGCGCGGCGAGAATTCGCGCGGCGTCCAGGTCATCGGCCTCGATCCCGACGCGGCGGCGAACCAGGTCTATCGTCAAGGTTTGATCGAGGGTGAGTTCCTCACCGCCGACGACCGCGAGGGAATCCTCGTCGGTCAGCCGCTGGCCGAGAAACTCGGACTCGAGATTGGTGAGCAAATTAATTTGCTGGTCAACACGTCCAACGGCGACGTGGTCGAGCAGATATTCACCGTCCGCGGCATCTACACCACCAACACATTCGGCTACGACGAAAGCACGGTGTTCCTGCCGCTCGCCAAGGCGCAGACCATCACGAGCGCGGAGAACCGAGCCAGCCTGATCTTTATTGTGCTGCAGAACAAGGAGCAGGCCGAGGCGGTGGCCGCCGCGCTGCAGTCGCCGAATTACAAGGTGGTCACCTGGCGCGAAATGAACGAACTGATCGTCCAGGTGGAGGATTTCGCCAACGCCTACATGACGATTTTCTATCTCATCGTGCTGGGTATCACCGCGACGGTCGTATCGAACACGCTGGTCATGTCCGTCTTCGAGCGGACGCGCGAGATCGGCATCCTGGCCGCGATTGGAATGAAGGGACGCCGCATTTTGGCGCAGTTCCTCGTGGAGGCCGCGCTGATCGCCACGCTCGGCGTCATTGGCGGAATCATCTTCGGCGGCGCGATCACCTACTACTTCGGTATTACTGGTTTCCCGATGGACGTGAGCAAGATGGGTCTCACGGGCATCCTGATCAATAACAGAATCTACACCGTTCTCACCCTCGGCAATGTCGTCTACCTGAGCATCCTCACCTACATCGTCACACTCGTCGCCTCATTCGCCCCCGCCCGCATGGCCTCCCGCATGGAGCCTGTGGAAGCGCTGCATGGGAAGTAAACAGGTACACAGATAAACAAGGTAAACAGGTACACAAGTAAACAAGGAACGTGTGTACTTGTATACGTGTCTACTCTCCGCCCCCCTAAGGAGTTAAACATGGAAGTCGCAAACATCACCAACGTCACCCGCACCTTCGCCATCGGCAAGGTGGAAACGCGCGCCCTGCGCGGCGTGGATCTCAAAATCGAATCGGGCGAGTTCACCGCCCTCGTGGGGCCCTCTGGCTCAGGCAAGACCACCCTCTTGCAGATCATCGGCTGTCTCGATCTGCCCAGCACGGGCGCCGTCCACATCAACGGGCAGGACGTGACCAAACTGAACCGCAACCAGCGCGCCGACCTGCGCAAGTCCACGCTCGGATTCGTGTTCCAGTTCTTCGCGCTCATCCCCACCCTCAACGCCTACGAGAACGTGGAAATGCCCCTGCTCCTCAGCGGCCAAAAAGACGGCGCTCGCAAACGACGCGTAATGGAACTGCTCGACGCCGTCGGTCTCTCCGACCGCGCACATCACCGCCCCGACCAGTTGAGCGGCGGCGAACAGCAGCGCGTCGCGGTCGCCCGCGCCCTTGTCGCGCGCCCGCTCATCGTCCTCGCCGACGAACCGACCGCAAATCTCGACACCGAGAACGGCAGGCAGGTGATGGAAATCATGCAGCGCCTCAACAAGGAGACGGGCGTTACCTTCCTGTTTGCCACGCACGATCCCCGCGTTATCGGCTACGCCCAGCGCGTGGTCACTCTCAAAGACGGTGTGATAGAAAAAGATAGTCGGGCGAACGGAAAATAGCGGCCCAATCACGCCAGGAGAAAAAATGAAGCGACACTTATTCCCAACCATCTTCATCCTCGCCCTGAGCCTCACCGCCTGCACGGGCGCGATCTCATCCCCCACGCCTCTTCCGACCGTTTCGCTGGATACCGCCTCACCGGACGGATCATCGGCCGGGACCGTCACCGCGTCGGGCGAAGTTGTACCCCTTCGGCATGTGCGTCTGAGTTTCCCGTTGACGGGAATCGTCGAATCGGTCGAAGTGAAGGAAGGCGACCGGGTAACGGCGGGCCAGCCCCTCATCCGGCTCGACACGACCATCCTCGAGGCCAAAGTGGCGGAGGCCGAAGCCGCAGTCGCCACCGCCGAGACTCAAGTCCGCTACCTGCGGCGCGTCGGCTCCAGCGCGGAGCAACTCGATTCGGCGCAGGCCAGCGTGGACCGCGCCGCCGCCCTGCTCGAATCCGCCAAGGCGACGCTCGCGCAGGCGACCCTCACCGCCCCGATGGATGGCACGGTCGCCGCGCTCGACATCGCGCCGGGCGAGGTCGTCACGCCGGGGCAGATTGTGATACAGATCGGCGACCTGTCCACGTTCCAAATCGAGACCACCGACCTGAGCGAACGCGACGCGCCCAAAGTAAAACCCGGACAAACAGTGGAAGTGTATGTCGAAGCGCTCGACGCGAGAATCGCCGGAATAGTGGCCGATATTGCCCGCGTCTCCTCCACCATCGGCGGCGAGGTGGTTTACAAAGTCACCGTCGCGCTCGACGAGCAGGTCGAGGGCCTGATGTGGGGCATGAGCGCGGACGTCACCATCGCCACCGAGCCATAGACAGAGGTTGACATGAAACAGATCGCGTGGATCGCGCTTCTGGCGTTGTCTCTCACCCTTGCGGCGCGCACACCATCCGCCGCGGCGGCTCCCTCCGCCTCTGTTGCACGCGCTTCCGCGCCCGGCAGCGTTGTGGCCTCGGCTGTCATCGTCCCCGTGCAATCGGCGCAGGTGGCGTTCGTTTTGCCCGGGCCCGTCAGGGAAGTTCTTGTCGAAGAAGGCGACCAGGTCAGCGCGGGCCAGTTACTTGCCGCGCTCGAATCCCCCGCCCTGCAGGGCGCGCTGGACGCGGCGGAGGCGGCGCTGCGCGCGGCCGAATTCGATTACGAATACTGGATTCCCCCGCGCCTCAACCGTCCGCCCGAACGACGCGAACTTGCCAAGGCGGAATTGACCAAAGCCCAACTGGCTTTCGCAACCGCCAGCGCCGAATTCGCGCAAACCAGCCTCACTGCTCCATTCGACGGGACCGTGGTCGAAGTGCGCGTTCGGGCAGGCGAATATGTCCAGCCCGGCCAGGTCGTCGTCACGCTCGGCGATCTCAGCCAGTTGCAGGTCGAGACCACCGACCTGAGCGAACGCGATGTGCCTCGAGTCAAAATCGGCCAAAGCGCCGCCATCTTCGTGGACGCGTTGAACGCCGAGTTCTCCGGCACAGTCGTCGCCATTACTCCCAAAGCCGATACCGTCGGCGGCGACGTGGTCTACAAAGTGACCCTCGCACTGGACGAACAAACCGCCTCCCTGCTGTGGGGCATGAGCGCCGAGGTGACCATTACGACAGAATAATTGCAGAACCCCGTTTTCTCGGTGAAAACGGGGTTCTTTTTACACGATAGCCGCCCCCTCGCTCGCCCGACAAACGTAAATCTTCGCTTCCATCCCCGACTTCCGCCCGTATTCCGCGCCGACCGCGCGCGCGAACGCCTCGGCCGAATCCTGCCGCACCAGGGCGACAGCACATCCGCCGAAGCCCGCGCCGGTCATGCGCGCACCGTAACATGCGGGCTGCACCTGCGCGCTTTCCACGATCCAGTTCAACGCGTCGTTTGTCACTTCGAAGTCGTCGCGCAGGCTCGCGTGGCTTGCGTTGAACAATTTCCCCAGCGCGACGGGATCGTCGCGGCGCATGGCCTCCACGGCCTGCAACACACGTTCGTTTTCCGTGATAATATGCCGAGCCCGCCGACGAACCACTTCCTCCAACTTCCCACCTTCGGCCTTCAACCGTTCTTTACTCACATCTCTCAACGCCTTCACCCCGAAAAAACGCGCCGCAGCCTCGCACTGAGCGCGCCGTTCGTTATAAGATGAGTCTGCCAGTCCGCGCCGCGTGGACGTGTCCAGAATGACCACAGCCACATCACGGGGCAGAGGCACATGTGCGATCTCCAAAGAACGGCAATCGAGGAAAAGCGCGTGCCCCGCTTGCGAGGCGGCGCTGGCAGTCTGGTCCATAATGCCGCATTTCACGCCGACCCAGTCGTTTTCCGCCCGCTGCCCTATTTTGGCTATACGCAGTGCATCCCAGTCAAAACCAGAGACCGCGGCAAAGGCGCGCGCCGCGGCCATCTCCACCGCCGCGGACGAGGAGAGTCCCGCGCCGCGCGGCACGTCGGCGGCCATAATCCCCTCCCACCCTTGCAATTTGTAACCTTCGACTTGTAACTCGTTTGCCATCCCTTTGACATATTCGATCCAGCCTGCGTCCTCGCGGCGGAGGGAATCCAACTCGAAAGCGGCGGACAGGCCCAGGTCGAGGGAGTGAAGCGAAATGCGGCGATCGGTGCGCGGGCGCAGGGCGATCCACACGGCGCGGTCAATGGCCATCGGCAGAACGAAACCGTCGTTGTAATCCGTGTGCTCGCCAATCAGGTTGACGCGTCCCGGCGCGCGCACGAGGAAATCGGGTTTGGCATTAAAATGAGACGCGAAGGCTTGCACGACGCGTTGTGCAATTTCCATGAATCCAATTGTAACGTAGAGGTCGCGTGACCGACGAGGAATTGCTGGAACAATACGAGCCTGTTTTGCGCTTCGCCCGCAGTGAGCGGTTTTTTCCGATGGATGTGGCGCGTTATCTGGAACGCTGTATGCTTTTCCCAAGCGGACCGCAGGGAGTGCTGGAAATGGTGGCCCATCTCGACGAACCGCTGATCGCGCGCATCGGCAAATTGAAGAGCGGACAGTTTTTCCTGCGGTACGTCAACGATCCGCTGGCGGATGCGGACGCGTGGCTCTGGTGGGGCGCGTCCGCCGTCATCGGGCTGGCGGTGGGATGGCTCGTGCGCGGGCTGACCGGCGTGGAAATCGCATTCGGGCTGGCCGCGCTGGCAGCGATTGTCATCTTTCTGAGCGCCTCGCCCATTCGCCTGCGAATCGTCCCTGCCGTGCTGGCGGCGCTGGTCTTCGTCACCCTCGAAATTCTCCCGGTATGGTTCTTTCTCAAGACCTACGACGGCTTGAGCATCGCCGTCGAGTATGCTGTGTTGTTGCCGGTGTATCTGCTGGCGCTGTTCTACCTCTCGGTGCGGACGATGAAGTTCATCTTCGATCACATCATTCCCGAGGCGCCCGGCGTGGTGATGGATATGCTTTCTCTTGCAACCGAGAAGATCGCCCGCGAGGCATATCAGCAGTACGCCGAAGCGTTGACGAGGGATACACAGCCGGTCTATTATGGACGCGTGGTGCGCGAGGTTGATCCAGAAGGCCGATCCTGGACGATCCTGCAATATCATTATTTTTACGCGTTCAACGACTGGCGGCTGGCCGCCAACGGCATCAACCATCACGAAGGCGATTGGGAGTTGACCGCAGTCTATTTAAGAGACGAAATTCCGTACGCGATGCTCCTTTCCCAGCACGGCGCGGGCAGTATCGAACCCTGGGACAACGTCCGCAAGGTTGCGGACAGGCAGGGTCGGCCTACGACGCACCCCGTCGTTTACGTGGCGCTCGGTTCGCACGCCAACTACAGCCGCCCGGAGATCATCCGCTCGCCCGCGCTCTACAAGCCGGGATTGTTGCAGCGTTTTCTTTACTGGGTTGACGGTTTAATTCATTATCTCTTCCTGCTGATCAACCCGAGTCAGAAAGCGCGCCAGATCGCGCTCAAGGAACTGGCACATTCGACCAACATCCTGTCCGAGGATGCGTTTATCCATCTGCGCGACGAGGCCGATCACTATGTAGTCAGCCTGCCCATGGAAATTGCCTCCGGAGACGGGTTCCGCGCCGGTTATCAGGGCGACAACTTGCGCGAGGGGGTGCTCAAATCGAGCAGTTATCTCAAACGGGCCATGTCGGACCGGGTGGTGACGCGGCCAGCGGTCTGTCAATGGAAGCGTGTCATGCTGGACCCGGAGCCGGAGTGGGTTCAATACAAAGGGTTATGGGGAGTGAAGAGTCCGCTTGGAGACGAATCCGGTCCGCCCGGGCCAAAATGGGAACGTCCGCTAGAGAAGCATCAGCCGGCCCGGCTGCGCAGACGCTGGGCGCGTCCGCTGGAGTGGCTGGCAGAACTGGAGGAATTGAAAAACAATAAAACCTGAAAGACCGTATTGCTTGAATCCGGATTTCGCAAGAAGGAGTGTGTCATGTCTTTTCCACAGATTCTGGAGGTCGCCATCGGCCTCATTGTCGTCTACTATATTCTGGGATCGTTCGTCTCGCTGGTCACCAAGGTCATCAACGAAGCCTCCGAGACGCGCGGCAAGTCGCTCGAAAAACACCTGGCTCGAATCGCCGGCGACAAAACCGTGGACTTGAAGAACCTGCCGCAAATTCAGGCCTTGCGGCCGATCCGCTACAAGCACTGGTGGAGCGTCTTCGGCTCCGTCACGGAACCGAAGATGGTCGAGAAGATTCCCGCCGCGACGCTGGTGGACGCTTTCTTCGACATCAGCGGATTGACGGGCCGGCCGAACGTCAATGCAGACGAACTATCGAACATTATCAGCAAACTGCCCCCCTCCGAGGGCAGGGACGCCATGCTGAATTGGATCAAGCAGGGCGTGACCAACATCAACGACCTCCGCGCGCGCGCAAACGCCTATTTCAGCGGTGTGCTGAACCAGGCCGCGGCCACCTTCAAAGCCAATGCCCGCTCGCTGGTGATCATCCTGTCCATCCTGGTCACCATCCTCTTCGGCACAGACAGCATCCAGCTGGCGCAGGGCTTGTGGCAGAACGCCGAATTGCGCGCCATCGCGGCCGCCCAGGCCAATGCCATCGTCCAGACCGAAGGCGCGCAGGCCGACCTGTCCCAGATGATCGAGAACCTGGGTGCGCTGACCATCAAGATCGGCTGGTGGCAGACGCAGAACATCCCTCAGCAACCCAATACCATGGCCTGGGTCCAGTTCTTCCTGCTCAAATTCGCCGGGCTGGGTATCACCGCCGCGGCCGTGTCGCAGGGTTCATCCTTCTGGTATGACCTGCTCAAGAAATTGACCACCCCCGCAAGCAGCAGCGGAAGCGGCGAGAGCGGCGAGTCGAAAGGTTAGACAAGATCTCCGAGGTCAAAAGCCTCGGAGATTTTTTCATTCCGCCTGCCAGCGGCTGAACACCGCCTGCGATAACAACCGCCCGGCGGACTTTTCGCGCGTGACCAGTTCGCCGCTTTCGATCTTCCCGCCGAATCCCTCCATCATCTCATCCATTGCCTGGCCAATGTGAACGGCAGAGGCCTTGACCGCGTACATAGTCGTCACGACGAAAAGAGGATGCTCCGAAAGCACTGCACGGCACGCGGACAACAAATCGGGCAATGATTTGTAGACTTCCCAGACCTCGCCCTTCGGTCCGCGCCCGAACTTGGGCGGATCCAGCAAGATGCCGTCGTACTTCACCCCGCGCCGCCCCTCGCGCTGGACGAATTTCAACGCGTCGTCCACGATCCAGCGGATCGGCCTCTCGCTCAACCCGGACAGGGCCTGATTCTCGCGCGCCCAGGCCACGGACTTCTTCGACGCGTCCACATGCGTGACCTGCGCGCCGGCCGCCGCCGCGGCCAGGGAGGCGAGCCCGGTGTATCCGAAAAGATTGAGTACCTTCACAGGCCGATGCGTCTTTTGTATCAGATCAGCCACAAAGTCCCAGTGTGCCGCGGCCTCCGGAAAGACTCCCAAATGGCGTCCCGGCGTGGTCATGGCCCAAAAACGAAGCCCGCCCTTCGCCCTCCCCCCTCTTTTTAGGAGAGAGGACTGAGAAGTGAGGTCATAGCCCATCTCCCATCTCTCCGCAACCTTCTTCTTGAAATCCCAATGCCCGCCGCTCTCCTCCGCTGTCGCGCGAAACACTGCGTGCACGCCCTCCCATCTTGTCTCCGGCAAAGCGCGCGGCCACATAGCCTGCACCTCCGGGCGGACGAAAGTATATGGCCCAAAACGCTCCAGTTTCAGGCCGTCACCGGAATCGAGCAATTCGTAATCAACCCAATTGGGCGCGTCGAGCAGGATGAGGGGAATGTCTTTTGCCACGACTTGTCGCTTCTGTAAGTGGGAGAGTCCTAAAGTACCACTTGAAAATACACCCAAAATCATGTAGAATGTGGGAGAATGTGGTAAAAAGTGGTAGGACGCCGGGCTTCCCGGCGTTCGTCACATTAAAGGCAAATTAGCACATATGTTCTTAGGTCAGTATCAGCACTCTCTCGACGACAAAGGCCGCTTGATGATCCCGGCGCGCTTCCGCGAGATGCTGGACAGCGGCGGCGCCTACATCACACAGGGCTTCGACAAGTGCCTGATGGTCATGACCGAGGCCTACTTCAAAGAGGTCTATGACCGGCTCAACGCCATGAATCTGACCGATCCTACTGCCCGTCTGTTGCGCCGGCTCATCCTCTCCAACGCCTATCCGGTCGAGGTGGATAAAGTCGGGCGCATTCTCGTGCCGGGCAATCTGCGCCAGGTCATCAACCTGCAAAGCGAAGCGACCATCGCCGGTCAGGGCGAATACTTCGAAGTCTGGACACCGGACGATTGGGCCGCGCAGGTGACGCAACTCAACGACACCGAGGCCAACAACCAGCGCTTCGCGACGCTAGATCTTTCGTCCAAATCGCAATCTGCGTAACCGCTCAAGGCCGGGCAGATACACCGGTCTGCCTCAACAGAATGACGAACGCGCCGCACGAACCCGTACTTTACAAAGAGATTATACACGCGTTGCAGCCCAAAAGTCCCGGGCGATACGTGGACGGAACGGTAGGCGCGGGCGGCCACGCCCGCGGGATTTTGGAGGCCTGCGCGCCAGACGGGCGTCTGCTCGGGTTCGATCTCGATCCGCAGGCGCTGGCGCTTGCCCGTGAGACCTTGGCTCCTTACGGTCGGCGCGTCCGGCTGGTCCAGGCCTCCTACGAATCCCTCGCCGCGGCCCTCCGCGAAATCGGCTGGGATTCGGTGGATGGCATCCTGCTCGATCTGGGCGTCTCGTCCATGCAGTTGAATACGCCGGAGCGCGGCTTCTCCTTCCAGCACGACGCGCCGCTGGACATGCGTTTCAGCCCGGAGAATCCCGTCACCGCCGCGAACCTGGTCAACCGCCTCGACGAGGACGAACTGACCGACCTGCTCTACCGCTACGGCGAGGAACAAAACGGACGCCGCATTGCCCGCGCCATCCTCAAGGCGAGACCGCTTCACACGACCCGCGAACTGGCCACCGTTATCGAATCCGTCTCGCCCCACAGACGCGGCATCCACCCCGCCACGCGGACGTTCCAGGCCCTGCGCATCGCGGTCAACGCGGAACTGACCGCAGTGGCGAACGTGCTTCCGCAGGCGGTGACCAGCCTGAGGTCCGGCGGGAGGCTGGCGGTGATCTCGTTTCACTCGCTGGAGGATCGCATCGTCAAGGATTTCTTCCGCGAACAAAGCCGCGACCTGGTCAACCCGCCGTACGAACCAATCTATGCAGTGGAACGCAAGGCAACGCTGAAGGAAATCTCGCGAAAACCGATCACGGCCAGCCAAGAGGAGATTCGCCGCAATCCACGCGCTCGAAGCGCAAAATTACGCGTGGCCGAAAAACTACCGACTGAATGAGAAGAGACCATGACCACGATCCAGAACGTCGCTCATTTTGTGCACGCTTACCGGCAGGCGCCCTGGCGAGTCCAACGCCAGTGGACCGGGGCGTTCCTGCTGGCGCTCCTGGCGATTGCCATGGTCTCTGCCCTGTATCTGGAAGTGAACGCCCGCGCCGCACTGGTCGGACGCGAGATTCAAAGCCTGGAATTCGAGATCGCCTCCGTACAACGCGCCAACGCAGACATGGCCACCCAACTCGCCATCCTGCAATCCAAGGCCGTCATGGAACAGCGCGCCAGCGCGCTGGGATTCCGCCTGGCAGAACCGGGAGAGATCCACTATCTCATTGTGCCCGGCTATAGCGCGCCCCAGGTCGTGCAGCTGGCCGAAACTCAGCCGCCGCTCAGCGCGCCGAGCATCCCGCCTGAATACACCCAGTCCCTGCTGGAATGGCTGGCGGAAAAAATGCGCGCCTCGTCAGGAGCAGGGCAGTAATGATGAGACAGCAATACCACTGGCGTTCCCTGACATTGGCGGGCTTCCTGGCCTTTTTTGCTTTAACGATATTGGTGCAGATCATTCGCATTCAAGCCAGCCCCGACGCGGCAGTTTTCAAAGCACAGGCTGAGAATTTCTCCGGGACGTACCGCACGATCTACCCGGAGCGCGGCGAGATCTACGACCGCAACGGTCATCTGCTGGCGGGCAACCAGACGGTGTACGCGGTGAGCGTCAACCTGGACGAAATGTCCGACCCTTACGCCATGGCTTTGGCGCTGAGCACTTATCTGGCCCTCGATTACAATGAGACTCTCGCTTACCTGCTCGATCCGCCCGAAGGAACACACAACCTGACCTTCAAGGATTTTGCCCCCACCGACCAGGCCGCCGCCCTGCAGGAACTCCAACGGCAGATGGCCTCGCAAGCCGCCGGGACAGGCGTCCCGTCCCGCTTGAGCGGGCTGGAATTCCAGGCCCACCTGCAACGCAGTTATCCCGAAAACGCGCTGGCATCCAACGTGATCGGCTTTGTCAGCCGCGAGGGACGCGGCTACTTCGGCGTCGAAGAGAAATACAACGACCTGCTGGCCGGTGTTCCCACACAGGTCTGGGTGCCCGAGGACCCAAACCGCGCCCTCGAGATTCCCAAAGTGCCCGACGGCACAACGCTCATTCTCACGCTCGACCGCGACCTGCAGGCCGCAACCGAACAGATCCTGGACGATGCGGTCAGTCTGTACGACGCGCAGAACGGCGCCATTATCGTCATGGACCCGAAGACCGGCGAGATTCTGGCCATGGCTGTCACCCCTCGCATGGACTTGAATCAGTTCTGGAACTACAACTCAATTTACAATACCGCCGCCGATTACAACCGCGCCATCTCCATGCCCTATGAGCCCGGCTCCGTCGTCAAGATTCTGACCATGGCCGCCGCGCTGGACAGCGGCACCGTCCAGCCTAACACATCGTATTTCGACACCGGCGTATTCGAGATCGGCGGGATCGAGATCCAGAACTGGGACGGTCGTCCGTGGGGCACGCAGGACATGATCGGATGCCTGCAACATTCGTTGAACGTCTGCCTTGCCTGGATTTCCACATCCATGGGCCAGGAAAACTTCTACGGCTACATGGAACACTTCGGCCTCGGCCGCCCGACCAACATAGACCTGGCCGGGGAGGCCGCTGGCCGCCTCAAGGTCCCGGGCGACGGCGATTGGTCCGAATCGGACCTCGGCACGAACGCCTTCGGCCAGGGTCTCACAGCCACACCCATCCAAATGATCGCCGCCGCGTCCGCCCTCGCCAACGACGGGCGCATGGTCATTCCACACGTTCTATATGCCATGGTTCGGAATGACCAGCAGGTCAACATCCCGCCCGCGCTCGGCAGTTCGCCCATTTCTCAGCAGACCGCGGACACACTGAGCGAGATGCTTGCCATTTCTCTTGAGCAGGAGGCCTCTCTGGCTCTCCTGCCCGGTTACCGCATTGCAGGCAAGACCGGCACCGGCCAGATTCCCACGCCCGGCGTCGGCTACGTCAGCGACCAGACCAATGCCTCGTTCATCGGCTGGGGCCCGGTGGACGACCCGCGCTTCATGATTTACGTCTGGCTCGAACGGCCGAGCGCCTCCATCTGGGGCTCCGACACGGCCGCGCCCGTTTTTTCGCAAGTGGCCGAACGCACCGTCATCCTGCTCGACATCCCGCCCGACAGCGTCCGCCAGCAACTGGCAAACAAATAAGATGTTGACTCTTGCCGACGCGATCGAAGCCCTCACCGGTTCCCGCCCCGAGGCGACCCACGTCATCACCGAGGCGGCGGTCGATTCGCGCCAGGTGATTCCCGGTTCGCTATTCGTTGCCATTCCCGGCGAAAACGCGGACGGCCACGACTTCGTTGACGATGCGTTTCGACGCGGCGCGTCCTTCGCCCTCATCCAGAAAGACCTGCCCGATTCCTTCGCGACCCTCGACCTGCGCGGCGGCCTAAAAGCCGAATCCCGGCTCGCGGCACCGACTCCCCCCCTCTGCCTGCGCGTGGACAACACCATCACCGCCCTCCAGCAGATCGCCCGTTTCTGGCGCCGCAAACTGGACCTGCGCGTGATCGGCATCACCGGCAGCGTGGGCAAATCCACGACGAAGGAAATCGTGGCCGAAGTCCTCAGCCAGCGCTATCACACGCTCAAGAACATCGGCAATCTGAACAACGAGATCGGCCTTCCACTGACCATATTAAAATTATCGTCGGGCCACGAACGCGCCGTATTGGAAATGGGCTTCTACGTGCCCGGCGAGATCGCCTTCCTGTGTGATATCGCCCTGCCCTCCGTCGGCGTGGTGACCAACATCGGCACCGTCCACGCCGAACGAGCGGGTTCGCAGGAGGCCATCTTCGTCGGAAAATCCGAACTCGTGCAGGCCCTTCCGCCCGGCCCGGACGGCGTCGCCATCCTGAATTTCGACGACCCGTGGGTGCGGAAGATGGAAGAAAAGACCCGCGCCCAGGTGCTGTTCTACGGCCTCTCTCCCGAAGCCGACCTGTGGGCGGACGACATTCGGGGTCTCGGCCTGGATGGAATCCGCTTTCGCCTCCACTATCGTTCCGAAACACTGCACGTCCATGTGCCCCTGCTGGGACGGCATTCCGTCCACACCGCCCTGCGCGCCGCGGCTGTCGGCCTGGTGGAGGGACTCACCTGGCAGGAGATCTTCGAAGGCCTCAGCCAGGGACATACCCAGTTGCGCCTGGTGGCCGTCCGCAGTCAAAACGGCGCGCTGCTCATTGACGATACCTACAACGCCTCTCCCGAGTCCATGCTGGCCTCCCTGAACCTGCTCGACGAACTGGACGGGCGCAAGATTGCCGTGCTGGGCGACATGCTCGAACTCGGCCCCTACGAGAGACAGGGACACGAAATGGTCGGCTTGCGCGCCTCACAGGTGGCGGACATTCTGGTCACACTGGGACCGCGCGGCCACATCATTGCCGAGGCCGCGCGGCGGTCGGGCATGAAAAAAGATTTTGTCCATGAATTCGACAATATCCAGCCTGTCGTCAGCTGGCTGGAAAAAAACCTGTCGTCCCGTGATGTGGCGCTCATCAAGGGTTCGCACGGCCTGCGCATGGACCGCATCGTCTCCGCCCTGGAGGTGCAGTCGTGACACAGTCCACCCTTTCGCTCAGCCTGGCGGGGCTTTCGTTCATCCTGACCGTCATCTGGGGCGGACCGCTCCTGCGCGTCCTGCGTCATTTCAAGATCGGCAAACTCATCCGCGTGGAGGAGCCCGGGCATCACGCGGTCAAGATGGGTACGCCCACCATGGGCGGCGTTCTGTTCATTGCCCCGGTGACCCTGCTTACCCTGCTGCTCAACGCCTCTCCCCTGCTGGGCGTGACCGGCATCGGGCGTTCGATCCTCGTCCCGCTCATTGTGCTGATCGCCTATGCCGTGCTCGGCGCCGTGGACGACTGGCAGGGCATCCGCGGCGCGCGCCGCGGTGAAGGGATGCGTGCGCGCACCAAGTTCATCTTCCAGGTCATCCTTGCCCTGGGGACGGCGTACGTGCTCAAGTATGTTCTGCAAGTCCCCGACCTGTACCTGCCCGGCGTGCAGTCCGTAATCCCGCTGGGCATCTGGTATGTGCCCATCGCGGCCTTCGTGATCGTCGCCATGTCCAACGCGGTCAACTTCACCGACGGGCTCGACGGCCTGGCCGGACTGATTGCCGCCACCGCCTTTGCGGCCTACGGCGGCATCGCCCTCATGCAGGGACAGACCTACGTGGCGCGTTTCTGCTTCCTGCTGGTCGGCGCGCTGTTCGGCTTCCTGTGGTTCAACGTCCACCCCGCCGAACTGTTCATGGGCGATACCGGCTCGCTGGCCCTCGGTGCCACCCTCACAACCGTCGCGTTGATGACCGGGCAATGGGGCGTCCTGCCGCTCGTCGCCATCATCCCGGTCAGCGAAATGGTCAGCGTCGTGATTCAAATCCTGTATTTCAAAGCCACCAAAGGCAAGCGCTTCTTCAAGATGGCGCCTGTTCATCTGCACTTCGAACTGCTCGGCTGGAGCGAGATCCAGGTCGTTCAACGTTTCTGGCTCATCGGCCTGCTGGCTGGTCTGGTGGGTATTGGGCTGGCATTGGTGTAACCATGCGGGATTGGACCGGTAGGCGCGTTCTCATCCTCGGAGCGGCCCGACAAGGGCAGGCTTTGGCGCGCTGGCTGGCGCGTCACGGGGCACGCGTGACCCTGAGCGACGCCCGCGGCGAAGAGCATTTTGCCTCCGCCCGCGCGGCCCTCGCCGGCTTGTCCATCCAATGGGCGCTGGGCGGCCATCCCCTCGAATTGCTCGGCGGCACCGATCTGGTCTGTCTCTCCGGCGGCGTGCCGGCCGACATCCCCATCGTCGAAGAGGCTGTTCGTCGAGGCATCCCGCTTTCGAACGATACGCAGATTTTCATGGAAGCCGTGCCGTGCAGAACCGTCGGCATCACCGGCTCGGCCGGCAAGACGACCACAACTACTTTGGTTGGCAACATGGCCAGAGAAGCATTTGGACAGAAAGCATATGTCGGCGGTAATATCGGCGACCCGCTCATCAACTACGTGGACGAGATGAAATCGGATGACCTCGCCATTTTAGAAATCTCCAGTTTTCAATTGGAGCAGATGACGCGTTCGCCCAGCGTGGCCGCCATTCTGAACGTCACACCCAATCACCTCGACCGTCACGGCACGATGGAAGCCTACGCCGCCGCCAAGGCGCGCATCCTGGACTTCCAGACCTCGGACGACACAGCCATTCTCGGCCGCGACGACGACGGCGCGTGGAATCTGCGCGGCCGCGTCGAGGGCAGGCTGTTCGCCTTCAGTCTCGTCCCACTCGAGGAAGGATTGAACGGCGCGTACAACGATAACGGCCTGCTGGCTCTGCGCGACGGATTCGCCTACGTGCCCCTGCTCCTGCGCGAGAAGGTTCCCCTGCGCGGCGATCACAACGTCGCCAACGTGCTGGCGGCCTGCGCCATCGCCCACGCGGCGGGCATTCCGCTGGACTCCATGCTAACCGCCATCGAAGGATTTCAAGGCGTGCCGCATCGGCTGGAACTCGTCCGCGAATTGCGCGGGGTGCGCTGGTACAACGATTCGATCGCCACTGCTCCCGAGCGGACCATGGCCGGCATCCGCTCGTTCGACGAGCCCATCGTGCTCCTGCTGGGCGGCCGCGACAAGAACCTCCCCTGGGACGCGCTGGCCGACCTCGTCCATCGCCGCGTGAAGCACGTGGTCTTGTTCGGGGAGGCGGCGGGAAAAATCGAAACGGCGCTCAAGCAGGGGTCCCGAAAAGCAGGCGCCGTCGTCGTCCGATGCGACGGCTTGAAGGAAGCCGTCGCCAAGGCCGCCGAGGCCGCAACCGCCGGAGATGTCGTCCTGCTTTCGCCGGGCGGCACGAGTTTCGATGCGTTTACCGATTTTGCCGAACGAGGAGAAGCGTTTAAAAAATGGGTACAGGAACTTTCGTAGGTCCGCGCATACAGGCCCGCCTGGCCGGAGGCCGCGCCGCGGACAGGCCTCTGCTCCTGACGATGCTGGCGCTGATCGTCTTCGGGCTAATCATGCTATTCTCGGCCTCGTACGATTTTTCGGCAGCCGTCTTCAACTCGGCCACGTACATGTTCAACCGCCAGTTGCTGTGGCTTCTGCTGGGAGTCACCGCCGCTTTTATTCTCTCGCGCTTCGACTATCATCACTGGCGCAAACTGGCCGTGCCGATCATGCTTGTGACCATGATCCTCCTGGTCGGCGTGCTGTTGATGAACGAGATCCGCCTCGGCGCGAAGCGCTCGTACTTCGAAGGCTCGATCCAGCCTTCGGAACTGGCGAAACTAGTGACCGTGATCTACCTCTCGGTATGGCTGTATGCCAAGCGCGACCTCCTGCATGACATTCAATGGGGATTGATCCCACTGGGTGTGATCCTCGGCCTGGTGGGCGGACTCATTTACATCCAGCCCGACCTGAGCGCGGCCGGGACGGTCTTGATCCTCGGCGGACTGCTGTTCTTCCTCGCAGGCGGCGACCTGAAACAGATCGGCTTGTTGCTGGTGGCGGCCCTGGCGGTGGGCTGGCTCGTGGTTCAGGCCAGTCCCACCGGGCAGGAGCGCATCGGGCCGTATCTCGCCGGTCTGAAGGACCCGACCCAGGCTTCGTATCACGTTCTGCGCTCGTTCGAGGCCATCGTGCACGGCGGCTTTTTCGGCGCGGGACTCGGCAATGCCGTCACCAAACATACCGGCCTGCCGGTCCCGCCCACAGACAGCATCTTCGCGGTGGTGATCGAGGAGCTCGGACTGCTCGGCGCGCTGATCCTGATGGGATTCTACGCGCTTCTGGTCTGGCGCGGACTTGTGATTGCGCGCCGCGCCCCGGATATGCTCGGCACCCTGCTGGCTACCGGGCTGGTATTATGGATCGGTATCGAAGCCTTGATCAATATGGCCGTGATGGTGGGGCTGATGCCCTTCGCGGGCAACGCCCTGCCCTTCGTCAGCGCGGGCGGATCGAACCTGGTCGCTTCGCTCGCGGCCATCGGAATTTTGCTGAACGTCTCGCGCCAGCGCGGCGCGGCGACGCAATCGGACGAGACCTGGAGGTCATTCGGTGAGACTGCTGATTTGCGCAGGCGGAACGGGCGGCGGAGTGTATCCCGCGCTCGCCGTCCTTGAGGCGCTCAAAGGTTTGAAGGATGAAAATCTTCCAACTCATCAACCCTCCAACCTTGAAACCCTGTGGGTCGGTGGAGAAGGCGGCATGGAGGAAGCGCTCGTGAAGCGCGCCGGCATTCCTTTTACCACCATCCCGGCCGCGGGCGTTCACGGAGTCGGTCTGCGCGCCCTGCCGCGCAACCTGACCCTGCTGGCGCGCGGCGTGTTCGCCTCCCGCCGCATCCTGCGCGAGTTTCGCCCGGACGTATCGTTCTTCACAGGCGGTTACATAGCCGCGCCGATGGCCGTGGCGGGACGCCGCGTCCCCACCCTGCTGTACGTGCCCGACATCGAGCCCGGACTGGCACTGAAAACCCTCGCGCGTTTCGCCGACCGCATCACCGTGACCAGCATGGACTCCAAGGCCTTCTTCCCGCGCAACGCGAGGATCATCGAGACGGGCTATCCCACGCGCCCTGAACTCGCCCGCTGGGATCGCAAGTCCGCCCGCGAAAAATTTGGGCTTGCGGAGAACGAACCCGTATTGCTGGTCTTCGGCGGGAGCAAGGGCGCGCGCTCGATCAACATGGCCGTGCTGTCGCACCTCGCCGCCCTGCTCAAACTGGCGCAGGTCGTCCACGTCAGCGGTGAATTGGATTGGACGACGGTCGAATCGGCGCGCGCCGCGTTGACGAAAGAGCAGGCCGTTCGTTATCATGCGTTTCCATATCTGCACGAAGAGATGGGCGCGGCGCTGGCCTGCGCGGACCTGGCCGTCTCGCGGGCGGGCGCATCCTCGCTGGGTGAGTTTCCCTTATTCGGACTTCCCGCCGTGCTGGTACCCTATCCGCACGCGTGGCGTTATCAAAAGGTCAACGCGGAGAGTTTGGTGAAACGCGGCGCGGCGGTCCTGCTCGAGGACGCGCGCCTGCAAACGGAACTGCTCTCGGTGGTGGAGTCGCTGCTCACAAATGGGACCCGCCTCGAGTCCATGCGCGCCGCGATGCGCGCCCTGGCGCGTCCGCAGGCCGCGGCAGACATCGCCCGTCAACTGGCCGAACTGGCAGGAGAGTCATCATGATCAGTCTCGTCTATGTCTTCTGGATGTACGTCATCCTGTTCGCCGTCATCGGCGGACTGCGCGGCTGGGCCAAGGAACTGCTGGTGGCGTTTGCAGCCATCCTGGCGCTGGCCGTCAACTACGTGCTCTTCAAATATATCCCCGTGATCAAGACCCTGCCCGCCAACAGCGACGCGCTCTTCTGGGTGCGCGTCTTCATCATCGTTGCGCTGATCTATTTCGGGTACCAGACCGTCATCAGCGTAACGCACCTGGCCGCCAAAAGCCGCAGCGAGAAATTGCAGGACTCACTGTTCGGCGTGTTTCTGGGCGCCATCAACGGCTATCTGATCGCAGGCTCGATCTTCTTCTACCTGCACGCCACAGAATATCAATACTTCCAAAAGATCATCTCACCGCCGAGCGGCGGCCTGCTCACAACCATCCAGGAGATGATGAACTACATGCCGCCCCACCTGCTGGGCGAACCCGGCATCTACTTCGCCATCATCATCGCCTTCATTTTCGTGCTGGTGGTGTACATCTAAGGCGAATAGCCGCTAGCCAATAGCCAAAAGCGAACAGCTAATAACCAACAGCCGCTATGACACACGTCCACTTCATCGGCATCGGGGGCACGGGACTCTCCGCCATCGCGCGCGTCCTGCTGGAGAACGGGAATACCATCTCCGGCTCGGACCGCGTGCTGTCTCCGTTTGCCGAGCAGTTGCGGGCTGACGGCGCCACCGTTTACGTCGGCCACGACGCCGGTCACGTGAAAGGCGCGGACTGGGTGGTGCGCTCCTCGGCCGTGCCGGACGACAATCCCGAAGTGACTGCGGCGCTCGCGGCGGGCATCCCAGTTTACAAGCGCGCCGACTTCCTCGGTCAAATGATGGAAGACAGGACCGGGATCGCGGTGGCGGGCACACACGGCAAGACCACCACCACCGCCATGATCGCGTGGACCCTGTTCGTGCTCGGCCGCGATCCGTCCTTCATCATCGGCAGTACGCTCAACAATTTGAAGACCAATGCCCGCGCCGGCAAAGGCAAACCCTTCGTCATCGAAGCGGACGAGTATGACCGCATGTTTCTCGGGCTGAAGCCCCACATCGCGGTGGTGACCAACGTGGAACACGATCATCCCGATTGCTACCCGACCTTCGACGACATGTACGCGGCCTTCGAGCAATTCGTGGACCTGCTCCCCGAGGACGGCGCGCTGGTGGCCTGCATTGACGACCCGGCCGCCACGACGTTGTTGCACCGCGTCCGCCGCACAGGCCGGGGCGTCGTCGCGTACGGCAACCAGGGCGACCAGACCCTCGCCAGCCCGCAGTGGATGTTGGCGCGCAGTCTCCAGCCCAACGACCGGGGCGGGTTCGACTTCGAGGCCGTGTCCAATTTCTTCCCATCCGGGCAGGCCGTGCACGTCTCGTTACAGGTACCCGGGGCGCACAACGTCCAGAACGCGCTGGCCGCGCTGGCTGTCACCAGCCTGCTGGGACTGCCGGCCCACCGGGCGGCCGAAGCCCTGCGCGAGTTTCGCGGCGCAGGGCGGCGCTTCGAGGTCTTGGGCGAAGCAGGCGGTGTGACGATTGTCAACGATTACGCCCACCACCCCACCGAAATCCGCGCCACGCTGGCCGCGGCGCGGGCGCGCTGGCCCGAAAAACGCATCTGGGCCGTCTGGCAGCCGCACACCTACTCGCGCACGCAAACGCTCTTCGAGCACTACGTCTCGTCATTCGACGACGCGGACGAGGTGATCGTCACCGAAATCTACGCGGCCCGCGAGCCGAAACAGGATTTCACCTCGGCTTTCGTGGTGAGTTCCATGCGCCATCCTTCGGCGAAATTCGTGGGCGAATTGAAGGACGTTACAAAGTATCTGGTGAAACATGTGAATCCCGGCGATGCGGTGATCGTGATGTCGGCCGGGGACGCCGAGCGGGTCAGCGCGGAACTGCTGGCGCGTTTACTGAAGAAGTGAGGTGCAGCATGGCAGAAAAAGAAAAGTCCCGCAGGTACGAATCCGAAGTCATCGTCCTGCCGCCGTTGAAGATGGTGCTGGTAGAGAAAGCCGTCACCGGCCCGCCCAAAAAGCGGAGGGCAAAAAAAGCGGACGACTCGCTCACCGCGCTGAAGAAACAGGAAGCCGTGCTTCGCATCATCGAACACCTGATAGAGAACTGACCTTGTTCGTCATGTCCCCTGCCCTGCCCCTCGACCTGCTGCGCGCCGCCTTCGGCCGGCGGATGCAAGAGAACCTCCCGCTTGCGCCGTACACATCCGCGCGCATCGGCGGGCCGGCGGACGCGCTCGTCACGGCAAGATCCGCGGACGAACTGGCCGAGACGGTCTCGCGCCTCTGGGAGTTGGATGTACCCTATCTGATCCTGGGCGGCGGCTCGAACGTGCTGGTCAGCGATCGCGGCGTGCGCGGCGTGGTGGTGCTGAACAAAGCGAAGAACGTCCGCTTCGATAGCGGTGACCAGACACAGGTCCACGCGGAATCGGGCGTGGTCTTCAGCAATCTTGCCAACCGCGTCGCGGAAAAAGGTTTCAGCGGATTGGAATGGGCCGCGACGGTGCCGGGCACGGTCGGCGGCGCGGTGTATGGCAACGCCGGCGCGTTCGGCGGCGACATGGCAGGCAATTTGATCTCGGCAGAACTGTTGATCGAATCGGGCCGCGAAACCTGGCCTGTCGAAAAAATGGAATACGGTTATCGCACCAGCATATTGAAACGGTCAACCTTAAAATTTGCGATTCTGGCGGCCAATATCCGTTTGGAGCATGGCGAAAAAGAGGCCGTCCGGTTTAAAATCAGCGAATTCGTGGAACGGCGCAAGAGCACCCAGCCGCCCGGCGCGAGCATGGGTTCGATGTTCAAGAACCCGCCGGGCGATCATGCCGGACGATTGATCGAAGCCGCGGGCCTGAAGGGGACGCGCATCGGCGGCGCCGAGATCAGTCCCGTGCATGGAAACTTTTTTGTGAATCGCGGCAACACCCGCGCCAGCGACATCCGCGCGTTGATCGAACTGGCGCAGAAAACGGTCGAGGAGAAATTTGGCGTGAAGTTGGAACTGGAGATCGAGTTGGTTGGAGATTGGGAGGGACGCGAATAATTCGCGCCGAGAAACGATGGCCGCAAAGACACCCTCCAAAAAACTGCGCGTGGCTGTGTTATTCGGCGGGCGCTCCGGCGAGCATGAAGTCTCGCTCATGTCGGCGCGCTCGGTCATCGCCGCGTTGGATCCCGCCAAATATGAAATCTTCCCCGTCGGCATCACCCACGCGGGCAACTGGTTCATCGGGAAAAATGTATTGGACTTGCTCGAACAGGGTAAAACCGAATCCCTCGATCACGCCTTTATCTTCCCCGAACCCGACCACCCGGGCCTCTACGCGATACGCAACTCGCGATACATGAAGATCACCGACCTCGATGTTCTCTTCCCTGTTCTTCATGGGACATTCGGTGAAGATGGAACAATGCAGGGACTATTCGAATTAGCCGATGTCGCTTACGTGGGCGCGGGCGTGGTCGGTTCGGCGGTCGGCATGGACAAGGGCATCTTCAAGGATGTGATGCACGCCCACAACATCCCCGTTGTCGAGTCCGTGCTCCTGCTTCGCTCCGAGATCGAAACAGACATCGAGGCCGCCATCCGCAAAGCCGAGAGCGTGAGCAATTATCCGCTGTTTACCAAGCCCGCCAACCTGGGTTCCTCGGTCGGCATTACGAAGTGCAACAGCCGCGCCGACCTGGGCGAAGGGCTGATGGAAGCCGCGGCCTTCGACCGACGCATCCTTGTCGAGCGCGGCGTGACCAACGCCCGCGAGATCGAGGTCAGCGTGCTGGGCAACGACCAGCCGATTGCCTCCGTGCCCGGCGAAGTCCTGCCGAGCCGCGAGTTCTACTCGTACGAATCCAAATACATCGACGGCACGAGCGGCCTGGTCATTCCGGCCGACCTGCCGCCCGAAACTGCCGAACACATCCGCGACCTGGCCATACGCGCCTACAAGGCCATTGACTGCGCCGGCATGGCGCGCGCCGATTTCTTTCTCGAAAAGGATACGGGACGCGTCATCCTCAACGAGCTCAACACGCTCCCCGGCTTCACCAGCATCAGCATGTACCCCAAACTCTGGAACGCCAGCGGCATCTCGTATCCCGAACTGGTGGACCGCCTGATTCAATTGGCGCTGGAACGCAAGGCCGAGCGCGACCGCACCGCGCACGAATACCGGAGGGACGCGTGAGCGACAAACCCACCCGCGCCGAACTCGTGCGCCGTCGCCGCGCCCGACAGGCCGCCCGCGGCGACGGGCAGACCTCGTTTCAGACTACCCGGCCCCTGCCCCCGGTCACAACGCGCAACGCGGCCTCCGACGCGGTCATCCCGCTGGCACGCAAGCCGAAGGCGAAAACGACGCGCCGCTATGAAGCCGCATTATCCGCGCCGCGGACGCGGCTGCATGCCCCCGCCCTGCCCGAGATTCGCTTCGGCTGGCGATGGGTATCTTTCTCACTGGCCGTATTGCTCGGCGCAGCCCTCTACCTGGCATGGACCTTGCCCATGTTCCGCGTGAACGGATTGCAGTTGAAGGACAACCTGTACATGAGCGCGGACGAATTGAACGCGCCGCTCGGCTTGAACAATCGCCCCATCTTCACGGTCGTCCCGTCCGAGGTGGAGGCCATCCTGCGGATGAACTTCCCTGAATTGAAGACGGTCGCGGTGCAGGTGAGCCTGCCCAATCTGGTAACGGTCGCGGTCACGGAACGTCTGCCTCTGATCCGCTGGGAACAGGGCGGCTCTTACACCTGGGTGGACGACGAAGGCGTGGCCTTCCGCCCGCGCGGCGAAGTGCAGGGACTTATCAGCGTGGTGGCGCTTGGAGCGCCGCCGCCCGCCCAGAGGTCCGGCGAGGACGCGCTGGCCCCAACCCCGTTCCTCCCGGCCGACATCGTCCAGTCTGCGCGGGCGCTGACGCCGTTCGTCCCCGCCGGTTCTTTGCTGACCTATGATCCAAAATACGGTCTCGGCTGGACCGACCCGCGCGGCTGGCAGGTCTATTTTGGGACGAAGGCCTCGGATATGGATATGAAAATTACAGTGTATCTGGCGCTGGCCGATTCACTGACGCAACGCGGAATCGCACCGGTCTTCATTGACATGCGTTACCCGAATGCACCCTACTACCGGTTAGGTCAATAATTATGGATGAGATTGTCGTTGGCATTGATGTTGGCACCACAAAGGTCTGCACGCTGGTGGGGCGCGTGGAAGGGGAGCGGAAGATTCGCGTGCTCGGCGTGGGCATCGAGCCGTCCGACGGAATCCGCAAGGGAAATATCGTGGACGTGGGAGCCGCCTCGCAGGCCATTAAACGCTCGGTGGAGAAGGCGGAGAGCACCTCGGGACTGGAGATCACCACCGCGCTGGTGAGCCTGGCGGGCGCGCACGTGGCTTCGATGAACAGCCGCGGTACCTCGGCCGTCCCCGGCGGCCTGATCGACGCGAGCGATGTGGCGCGCGCGCTCGACCAGGCCCGCGCCATCGCCATCCCCAGCGACCGCGAGATCGTGCACGTCATCCAGCGCGGTTTCACTGTAGATGGGCAGGACGGCATCCGCCACCCGGTTGGACTGCATGGCTACAAGATGGAAGTCGAGGCGCACATCATCACGGCCGCCGCCGCGACCGTGGAAAACCTGCGCAAATGTGTGGCCGCGGCCGGTGTGGATGTGCAACAGTTCGTGCTCAATCCGCTGGCTTCGGCGGAAGTGGTGCTGACCGACCAGGAACGCGAGATGGGCGTGGCCGTGTGCGACATCGGCGGCGGTACGACCGACCTGGCGGTCTATATCAACGGCGAAGTGTGGCACACCATGGTGCTGGCCGTGGGCGGCAACCACATCACACAGGATATCGCGCACGGTTTGCGCCTGCCGGCCATGCAGGCCGAGGAAGTCAAACTCCAGCAGGGACACGCCCTGCGCTCGGAGGTCGGCCCGGAGGAATATTTCTCGATTCGTCCGTTCGGAGAGGATCACCCGGTGCAGATCAGCCGTCACGACCTGGCGCACATCATCGAGGCGCGCGTCGAGGAGATCTTCAAATTGATCCTGCAGGAGATCAAGCGCTCCGGCTACGACGGTCTGCTTCCGGCCGGCATCGTCCTGACCGGCGGCGTGAGCGCCCTGCCCGGCATCAAACGCGTGGCCGGCCGCGTGCTCGAAATGCCGGTGCGCGCCGCACAGCCCGAGAACCTGACCGGGCTGGTTGATAAATTGAATTCCCCTGCTTACTCCACGAGTGTCGGATTACTGCACTGGGCATTGACCATGCACGAACACGACTTCGGTTCCAAGCGTGGCCGCAAGCCGCATCCGCATCGCCCTAAAGGAGAGACCAATATGACCCTTACCAAAATCAAGGATTGGTTAACGAGGTTATTACCGTAGTAACGCATTAAGTCGTTATTACGAAAAGTTCATCCACCCTACCGGCGTTTCATGTTTCCCGGTATAATCGAGAGAGGAGAAGCCCCATGGACTCGACCAAACCCCACAAGAACGCTCAGGCAGAAACTTTCGCGCGCATTAAAGTTATCGGCGTCGGCGGCGGCGGTTCCAACGCCGTCAACCGCATGATCGAGGAAGGCATCCAAGGCGTGGAGTTCATCGCCGTCAACACCGACGCGCAGGCCCTGATGCTTTCACGCGCGCCGACGCGCGTCCGTCTCGGAGACAAGTTGACGCGCGGCCTCGGCGCGGGCGGCGACCCGGAGATCGGGCGCAAAGCCGCGGAAGAGACCGCCGACGAACTGTACAACGTCCTGAAAGGCTCGGACATGGTCTTCGTCACCGCGGGCATGGGCGGCGGGACCGGCACCGGCGCGGCGCCCGTCGTCGGGCAGATCGCCAAGGAATGCGGCGCACTGACCATCGGCGTCGTCACGCGTCCGTTCACCTTCGAGGGCATGCGCCGCATGCAGTCCGCGGAGACCGGCATCGGCAAGTTCAAGGAACACGCCGACACGCTCATCGTCATCCCCAACGACCGCCTCCTGCAACTGGCCGACAAACGCGCCAGCCTGCAGGATTCCTTCCGCATGGCCGACGACGTTCTGCACCAGGGCATCCAGGGCATCTCCGAATTGATCACCACGCCCGGCCTCATCAACCTGGATTTCGCCGATGTGCGCGCCATCATGTCCGAGGGCGGCGCGGCGCTCATGGCCGTCGGTCACGGGAGCGGCGACGAGCGCGCCCGCAAAGCCGCCGAAGCCGCCATCTCCAGCCAGCTGCTGGACATCACCATTGACGGCGCGCGCGGCGTCCTGTTCAACGTCACGGGCGGCCCGAACCTGACCCTGTTCGAGGTCAACCAGGCCGCGGCCATCATCCGCGAGACGGCGCATCCCGACGTGAACCTGATCTTCGGCGCGGTGATTGACCCGGACATGGGCGACGAAGTGCGCATCACGGTCATCGCTACCGGCTTCGAGCGGAGCGGCGTGGCCCGCCGCACGCTGGAACGCCCCGCGACACGGCGCGTCGAGAGTCAGGAACCCGCGCACTACCTCCGCCCCTCCGAGAGCGTCGGCGCGGTGCTGGACCCCGGGTCCGGCGAAGCCAGGTCATCCACGCCGCCGGGCACGCCCAACTACGGCAACGACGATCTCGACATTCCGACCTTCCTGAGAAATCGAAGATAATCACCGATTCGCGACAAACCGGAAACCAGGTTTCTTTGAGAAACCTGGTTTCTCTGTTAAAATACAGCCAATGGAAAAGGCGCGCCTCCCCTCCCCCGTCGAGCACGAATCCTTCAAAGCCCACCGCCGGGACCTGGTGCGCCAGATTCTCGTGCCGATCCTGCTGGCAACGGCTGTCATCGTCGCCGTCGCAGTCTTTACCAGCATCGCCACATTCCGCGATCACGGCGACGTGGCGCGCTGGGCGGCCGTCTCCACCATCTGGATCATCTTCCCCATCATGACCGCGGGCCTGATTCTGCTCGTCATCTTCATCGGCCTGATCTTTCTCATGGCCCGCCTGCTCAAACTAATCCCGCCCTACACCGACAAGGCCCAGAAATTCGTCTGGCGCGTGGAGGGCTACGTCCGCCAGGGTGCGGACATGGCCGCCAGGCCCATACTGGCCGTGGAAGAACTAGCCGCGATGTTCAAAAAATTTTTCGGCCTGAAATAGACCAAGGATGCGTTTATGGAAAACAAAGGAAGGACTCTTTTGATGGGCGCGCTGATCGGCGCCTTCACCGGCCTGATCGCCGCCATGCTGCTCACGCGCCGCGCCGAACGCGACGAGCGCAAGACCGCCCTCACAACGGGCGAGGGACTCAAGATCGGCGTACTGCTCTTCGGCCTCCTGCGCGCCATCGCCTCGCTGGGCGACGAGAAGTAAAGGACCGGCCACGGGTCACAGACCGAGGACGAAACATCCTCGGTCGTTTTTTAATGGACACGATCTCCAAACTCACTCACCGCCGCTTCATCCTCGGTCAGCAGGGACTTTGGCCGGGTCGCCGTTTCAGGGGCCTGCGCGGCGCCGCCGCGGCCATCCGCCAGATGCAGGGACTGCAACTCGACCCGTTGAACATCGCCGCCCGCAGCCAGGACATTGCCCTGTACGGCCGCGTGCTGGACTACAAACTGGATTACCTGTATCGGACCGCTTACGATCAGCGCCAGTTCTTCGATTACGGCGGGACGTTATTTCTGTACCCCATGGAAGAACTGCCTTGTTGGCGCGTTATCATGGCGCGCACCGTCCATTATTCGCGCATGGTGCAATTTAGAAAAAATCACCCTCAGGCCATGGACGAAGTGCTGGCCGCCCTGCGCGCCAACGGCTCCATGAGCAACCGCGATTTCACAGGCAACGGGCTTCAGCAATGGAGTTACCGCGGCCGCAAGGACAGCGCCGTGGCCCTGTATTATCTCTGGCTGTTGGGCGAAGTCATGATCACGAACCGCCGCGGCTTTGACCGAATCTATGACCTGCGCGAGCGCGTCGCCCCGCCCGAATTCGATACCGTCGCGTCCGAGGCCGAAGCGGAGGATTTCTTCGGCCGCAAGGCAATCGCCCTTCTGGGAATCATGCGCGAAAAACGCTGGCACGCCAACTGGGCGGGCGCCATCGAACGCACCGTCTCAGCCAAAGAAGCCGGGCACAAACTCGCCGAATTGTACGAGCGAAATGCGATCGCCTCGTTCCAAATCGAAGGCTCCAAAGAGAAATGGATCACGCTGGCCGAAAACCTGCCCATGCTCGAAGACCTTGAAGCGGGGCGCGCTCCCAAAGCCTGGAAACCGCTGGGACCGAGCACGCAGGAAGAGGTCACACTGCTGGCGCCGCTGGAAATGGCCAGCGCGCGCGGGCGTGCAAAACAGCTATTCGATTTCGAATACATCTGGGAGGTATACAAACCCGTGCACCAACGCCGCTGGGGATACTACACCCTGCCCATCCTCTACGGCGACGATCTCGTGGCGCGCCTCGACCCCAAACTGGACCGCGAGACCATGACCCTGCACATCCTCGGCTTCTGGCTCGAAGACGACGCGCCGAAGGACGAAGCCTTCGCGAACGCCCTCGCCCGCGGACTGGCGCGCTTCGCGAAGATGATCGGGGCGAGAAAGGTGGATGCGGGGGCGATTGCGCCGAAGAAACTTCGGACATCCGTCAGCAAATCAATCGAAATGTAGAAGTCATCTCAAAAATAAGCGGTTGTCATTGCGAGGAGGGCAAAGCCCGACGAAGCAATCCCCAATTCTACGAGGTCACCTCGTTTTCAAGGAGATTGCTTCGCTTCGCTCGCAATGATGGGGCCGGTCAGTATTTTTAAGACAAGTTCTAATTCATATTACCGGAGCAGATCGTCTTACAGCAAAATTGACGCGCTTTTTTGAATCCATTATACTTCTCCGAAATTATCGTATGTATTTTGCCGACAGCCACAAACAAGAAATCTGGGAGTTCGACAAACCTGCCATTAATCTTGCCAAACTGGAAAGCAATCAAAACGATGAAGGATTTCCCATGAGAAAACTGCCCAGCCGCCAAGAGGTTCTCGATAAATTCACGCGCACTTCTCACGGGTCTTTCATGCTGGAGGGAGATAAAACCAAACCGATCTTCCTGTTCGTTCATGGATTTGCAACATACATTGATGACTTAATACCGCTTGCCTTTGCCTTTCACAATGAGGGATACACCTGTGATTTGTTGGCGTTGAAGGGGCATGGCGGCAGTCTGGACGACCTGATCGATTCTTCCTACACGGATTGGTACGAGCAGGTCAAGGAAGCATATTACCATCACAAAAACCAAAGCGAGAAAGTATATATTGTAGGGTTTTCGCTGGGCGCCCTGCTGGCGATTGACCTTGCCAGAGAAAACAATGTGGATGGCATCATCGGTATTAGCACTTTTTTAGCGCCCCCTGCAAATTCAAAAATGCTGTACCGTTTATTAGGCAACCTTCCACTGTTAAGATTTACCAGAATGTTGCAGGTCTCGGCCAAATCCACAAAAAAAGAATTATCCTTCAACAGACATCTGCCATTAAAACTTATCGGAACCATTTTGGAACAAGCAAAGCGCGTCCAAAGAAATGCCTATGCAATCGAGGCTCCCATTCTTCTACTGCATTCCCTTGATGACAAGGCCTCGGACTACAACGCCGTTGCAGAAATGTACTATACCCTACAGCAACAATCGAGGCTCGTCACGTTCAGGTCACTGAATCACTTTATCCAGTTTGACATTCCTGCGGCCCGCTTAGTGGATTTAGGATTATATTTCTTCAAATTGAAACAAGTGCCCGAAGATGAAGTGTCGGGTGAGGAAACATTGAGAAACATGTATTTACAGGTAAGCGAAGAATCCAAACAATGGGCAAGTCACATCTTCAACCTGATTGTGGGATTCTTTTCTTTGTTCGGCGCATTAGTGTACTTTTCCTTCGAATCCGTTGCAAATGTGGATTCTCGGGCCCCCTACTTTGCCCTGTTGTATTCGTTTTCCGCAAATATCTACCTGACTTTGATTATCCTGTATTTCTTTTACCTTAATCGCTCCCTGGCTTATATCAAACATCACCTTGAGCCGCTGATGACTTTCGTGACCTGGGTATCCTACAAATCCTATAAATGGATAGCAGGGTTTGAGTCGGTCGTGATCACCGGTGCTGTAAGTGTGCTTCTCTTCCTGCTGCCTGTTTCCATCTCGGTTGGGTCAATCTGGTACTGTCTCTACTACTTTCCTTCCCGGTTCAATACTGTTGCGCCAGAGAACCTCTTCCTGCAGATAATGGCACTTTTGTCAATTATCATGCTACTTTTCAATATAGCGCTGGGCGCCTTAATCAGAAAAACGTCCGAGAGTGAATTACATGGCGGGATAGTACGAGCAAGATATACGAATATGTCATTTGAAAAGCTCCTGATCGAACTATATTCCAGCATAAAACCCGGTATAGTGAAACAGCCCTGGGAGCGGCCAAGAAAATTCGCCGTCCCTAATGATTTTTGGGTATTCGTTATCAACTTTTTCGCGGTCTTATCTGCTCTTTTTAGAGCGCCTTTCCACCTGATCGCGAAAGGGCGCAACAAGAAAAGTTAGGCAACCGACAAAGTCCTCGTCACACATACCAGCCCCTTCAAATACGCGCCCTCGGGGAAATGGAGCGCGACGGGATGATCCGCGGCCTGCGACAGGCGCTCGATGATCCGCGCGTCCACGCCTGCATCCAGGGCCGCGCCCGCGACGATCTTCTGGAACAGGGCCGCGTCCACCCCGCCCGAACACGAGAACGTGACCAGTATCCCGCCCGGTCTCAGCAACTTGAATGCCAGCAGGTTGATGTCCTTGTAACCGCGCGAGGCCTTCTCGGCCTGCGCGGCGGTGGGCGCGAATTTCGGGGGGTCGAGGACGATCATATCGAAGGCGCGGCCCTCGTCCCGAAATTTTCTCAACACGTGAAAGACATCCCCCTCGATCCATTCCAGACGTTCGGCCTGCAGGCCGTTTAAAGCAGCGTTCTCCCGCCCGAGCGCCAGCGCCTCCGCGGACGCGTCCACCGAGACGACCGACTTCGCGCCCCCCTTCAACGCATTGATCGTGAATCCGCCTGTGTAGCAAAAACAATCCAGCACATCGCGGTCCTGGGCCAATTCGCGCACGCGCAGACGGTTCATCCGCTGGTCGAGGTAGAAGCCCGTCTTGTGTCCCTCGGCGAGGTTGACGGTGAATTTCAGGCCGTGTTCGTGGATGGTCATTGGTAATTGGAGATTGGTCCCGCGTAGAAGCCCGACCTTTGGAGAAAGCCCCTCCAGTTCGCGCACATCGGCATCGGAGCGTTCGTAGATGGCGGTGAGACCCGTCTCTTCGAGAAGAATATCCGCGAGAGTTTCCTTCCAGAATTCCGAGCCGGTCGTCAGCGATTGCAGGACGAGCACATCGCCATACCGATCCACGATCAACCCTGGAAGCCCATCCGATTCAGCATAAATCAAACGATATGCGTCTGAGTAACTTGTAACTCGTAACTCGTAACGCGATTTGATCGCCGCGCGAATCTTTTTCCGAAAAAAGTCCGCGTCCACAGGCTCATCGTCGAAGGTCCAGACCCGCGCGCGGATTTGGGAATGGGGCGAGTAGGCGGCGCGGGCGAGAAAGCCGCCTTTCGAGGAGAGCACGTCCACGGTCCCGCCGGAAGCGGGTTCTTCATCCACACGTTGAATCGCGCCAGAGAAAATCCACGGGTGGCGGCGGAGCAGACTTTTCTCGCGTCCAGGTTTGAGAAGGATAGGCATGGTGAGAGTTTATCACAGGTGGTATTATCCCCTGCCATGAAAAACATTTCCCTGCTCAAACGGATGGGCTGGATGTTGTTGGTGATCGCCATCCAGTTCATCTACTTCCCCACCAGCCAGGCCACCAGCGGCGGGATCGCGCCCAAACTGCCGCTTGACGCGATTCCCGTGTATCCCGTCTGGATTGTGCCATACGTCCTTTGTTATCCCTTTTGGCTGTTTGGGATTGTCTGGGCGATTCTCAAACTGGGGGACCGCGACTTTCGCGCCTTCACCGCCGCGGCGCTTTTCACGGTGGGCATCGGCAATCTGACCTTCCTTGTTTTCCCGACTTACGTTGACCTGCCCGTCATCACGGGCGACGATGTTTTTTCAACATTGCTGCGCGCCATTCAAATCGCGGGCGGGACTCACGCCGCGCTGCCCAGCGCGCACAATTTCATTACCATGCTGCTGTGCGCGTCCGCCGCGCGCCTGTATCCGCGTTTGCGCTGGCTGTGGACCGGGATTGTCGTGATCGTTGCCCTCTCGACGCTATTCACAGGACAGCACTACCTCCTCGACGTGGCGGCGGGACTCGCGTTGGGCTGGCTGGGATTCCGCTTTGGGTTGTGGCGGGAGGGGAAAAAGGGTCAGTGATTTTTTCTGATTTGCTTCGCCGCCTCCATCACCACAAACACCACCACCCCCGCCCCCACCGCGATGGCAGATGGCGCTAAAAATCACCCCCATCCATTTTTCCATTTCTTCTCGAATGTCAGTCCCTCGCGGCTTGCCGACAGAATCGGCAGGATGAACGCTTCGAGGACGGCGAGTAACTGCTTCATACTCGGCGCGTCTGACCGCTTGATCTTTCGAGTGAAAGCGCTCCACTGTAAGGCTTTCTCTTCCGCAAACTCAGCCGAGAAAATCACGTGGCCTTCGTCCAGTAAATTCGTGCTTCGGTTTTGAAAGGTTCGTTGAAGGGCGCGCTGTATGGTCGCGCCGTCGAATTCAAACCCGCTGATCATTGTATAAAGGTCGTGAAAATCCTTCATGCGGCTATTGGCCGCGCCAAGAACGGTCACGGCATGAAATTTTTCGGCGATGATCGTCTCACGCGGATACCCGTACATCTGCGGAGCGGGAAAGTCCAGCAGAGTGGGATATTTCAACTTTTCGGGGGAGGGCGTGACCACATCCGCGAAGCCGATGTCAATTTGAATGTGGATTCGGGTTGTATCCAAATAGGCAAGTACGTTCACTCGGACGCCTTCATAATCGGCATCTTCTTTTATTCTTTGGGTTTCAATCGCCTGATCGAACTCCAAGCCATCGGGAGGAACGTCCAAACTGCAAATGGTCTCGAACATGCGCTGGATATGATCGAGGGCGTTTGGGGCATGCCCCAGCAAGTCAATGTCGCGGGTGGGACGCCCCCCTGTCAAGCCCCAGGCATGGAACATCAACGCGCCTTTGAGGATGAATTGATCGGCATAGTCGGAAACGGAGAGTCTGTAAAGCAGACGCTCGATCCCGTAGTATTGAATCAACTCATTAAACGGTTGGCCTGTTTGACGGGACTTGTTCAACAGACTCTGGTGGATCGAAGCGGCCAGGTTCTTGATCGGTTTGTTCACGCCAGCGCCTCCAGGTAGGGAAGGATGACCCGTTCCACCCTGTCCACGCGCGCGTAACGCATAATCTGGTCGGGGGTGCATCTTTTCCCACGCAGTCCCTCCTTGAGCGCCTCCAGCGCCACATCCAGCCCGATCTTGTTGCGGAATTTGAAACAGTCCGCGATGGTTTTGGCAATGCTGTAGACTTTGATATCCACATGATCTATCGTATGAGTCTCCACTCCCGCCTGGAACGGCTCAGGGGAAACCCAGTAGAATCGCACAGGGGGATGACGAAGGCGCGGCTTTTCCGAATCTTTGGGAAGCGCCACGTGAACTTCATACGGGATTTGCGTGGTGACGTTATGGAAATACAGCGCGGAGATCAGGCAGATCACTCCCTTTGGGATTCTCAGCGCGACGATGGTCAGATCGGGGTCGCTCCATGCGGGCGCGCTGGCGAGACGGTAGAGTCCGCGCGCTTCTTGAATGACCAGTCCCTGATCGCGCATTTGATACAGTGTACGCGGTTGGACTCCCTGCGCGAAAATCTGCGAGGAGCGCATGACCCCTTTCTGCTTCTCGAATATCCTGACTGCGGCTTCGAGGTTCTTGTTCAAAAAAGTTAACCTTTTTTATAGATTTGTAAGGTTAATTTTATTCACTTTACAAAAACTGTCAAGGAGATGAAAGACCCGCCTCTTACAAAGCGGGTTCATCGTTCACTGATGACTGATCACTGAAAACTGACCACTGAAAACTGACCACTGCTCTCTACTCTCTCTTCCCTGCTCTCTTGAAAACCTCCATCACCACAAACACCACCACCCCCGCCCCCGCCGCAATAGATAGGTCGCACAGACTCAACGGAACCACGTTGAAGAAGCCGCTCAGGAACGGGATATAAAGCACGGCCAACTGCAGCGCGGCCACGGTCAGCGCCATGCCTGCCAGTAGCGGATTGCTCATCAGCCGAATCTTGAACAGCGAATCTTTTTCCGAGCGTGAGGCCAGCGCCTGGAAGACCTGCATGAACGCCAGCGACGTGAAGACCATCGTCTGCCACTGCCCGCGGCCCGTGAAGAAATACAGCGCGCCGAGTCCCAGCGCGAGGGCGCCGATCAACGCGCCGACCCAGATCACCCGCGCGCCCGCGCCGCGCGAGAACACGCCTTCCTTCGGCGAGTACGGCGGACGTTTCATCGTGTTGCTCTCGGCGTTTTCCACGCCCATGCCGAGTCCGAGCAGGCCGTCGGTGAGCAAGTTGAGCCAGAGCAGTTGCAGCGGCAGGAGCGGAATCGGCTTGCCCAAAAACGGCGCGAGCAGCATCACCAGCACCTTGCCGATATTCCCCGCCACGCTGAAGCGCACGAACTTGCGGATGTTGTCGTAGATCACCCGCCCCTCTTTCACCGCGCTGACGATGGTCGCGAAGTTGTCGTCGAGCAGCACCATGTCGGCGGCCTCTTTCGACACGTCCGTGCCAGTGATGCCCATCGCCACGCCGATGTCGGCGCGCTTGAGCGCGGGCGCGTCGTTCACGCCGTCGCCCGTCATCGAGACGATGTGACCGCGCTCCTGTAAGGCCTGCACAATTTTCAATTTGTGTTCGGGCGAAACGCGCGCAAAGACCTGCACCTCGTCCACCACATTTTTCAATTCATCGAACGACAGGTTTTCGATCTCCGCTCCTGTCAACACGCGTCCTGTTTCGGCGATGCCCAATTGCCGCGCGATCTCCGCCGCAGTGAGCGGATGGTCGCCCGTGATCATCACCGTGCGGATGCCCGCGCTCTTCGTCACTGCCACCGCGTCTTTCACTTCGGCACGCGGTGGGTCAATCATCCCGAACAGGCCGATGAACGTCAGGTTCTGTTCCAAATCGGTTTGGATGACTTCGGGAATTTGATCCAGCAGACGGAACGCGACGCCGAGGACGCGCATCCCCTTTTTAGCGAGACGCTCGTTCGCCGCTTCAATTCGGACCTTGAACTGGTCGTCCATTCGCTGGGCTTGACCATTCACCCAAACGTGACTCGCGATCCCCAGCAAGCCGTCCACGCTGCCTTTGGTGAACGCGATGTAGCGATGACTGCCAATCTCCAATCCCGCAAGGACTTTTGAATCGAATTGTCCGAGATGGTGGACGGTCGTCATCCGCTTGCGGTCGGAGTCGAACGGGAATTCGGCCGCGCGCGGGAAGGATATGTCCAGCGAGGATTTCCAGTAGCCCATCCTGGCCGCGGCCGCCACGAGCGCGCCTTCGGTCGGGTCGCCGAGCGTGTGGAAGCGGTCGTCGCCCTCGTCAATGAGGCGGGCGTCATTGCACAGCGCGCCGCCGATGGCTGTCAGCGAGAGGGCCGACTCCACCCCTCTCCCAATGGGAGAGGGGACGGGGGTGAGGGCCGAGTATTGCGTCGCTGTGAACGAACCGCTGCGATCCATCTCTTCGGTCAGATCCAAGGCGTGGTCGGCCACATCCAGCACGACGACGGTCATGCGGTTCTCGGTCAGCGTGCCTGTCTTGTCGGAGCAGATGACCGTCACCGAGCCGAGGGTTTCCACCGCAGGGAGTTTTCGGATGAGGGTATTCTTCGCCAACATGCGCTGCGCGCCGAGAGCCAGCGTGATGGTGACGACGGCAGGCAAGCCTTCGGGGACGATGGCTACCGCCACGCTGACCGCCGTGAGCAGCATGTGACGCAACTCGTCGCCGCGCAGAAGTCCCAATACAGCAATGAAGGCCGCGATGACCACACCCACGATGGCGAGATTCTTGCCGAGTCGGTCGAGGCGGTTTTGGAGAGGCGTCTGCCCCCCTTCGCTTTTTTGGATGAGGTCGGCAATCTTGCCGAGTTCGGTTTGCATCCCCGTGGCAACGACGAGCGCCAGCCCGCGTCCCTGCGTGACGATGGTTCCCATGTAACCCATGTTGCGACGGTCGCCGAGCGGGAGGTCTTCGCCTGATAGCGCGGCAGTCTGCTTCTCGACGGGTTCGGACTCGCCCGTCAGCGCGGCCTCCTGGATGCGCAGGTTGACCGCTTCGAGCAGGCGCACGTCCGCGGGCAGGACGTTGCCCGTCTCGAGCTGGAGGATGTCGCCTGGGACGAGATCACGCGCGGAGAGCGGAACCAGCTTCCCGTCACGGATGACGCGCACTTCGGGAACGGAGAGTTTCTTCAGCGCGGCAATCGCCTGTTCGGCGCGGTATTCCTGTATGAATCCGAGAATCGCATACAGCAAAACGATCGCGCCGATGGCAATCGTATTCTTCGTGTCGCCCAGCAGACCTGCCACGACCGCGGCCGCGATCAGGATCAGTACCATCGTGGCGGTGATCTGCTCCCAGGAAATTTTCAGCGGGGTGCGTCCGCCTTTTTCGACGAGTTCGTTGCGGCCGAATTTCGCAAGGCGCGATGCGGCCTCGGCCTGTGTCAGGCCGCGTTGCAGGTCTGTTTCAAGTTCTTGTGTCGCTGTTTCGATGGAAATGAGATGCCAGTTTGTCATTCGTTACCACAGATAAAACAGATGAACACGGATGGAGAGACCACTCTTCCATCCATGTTCATCTGCGATAATTCACAATGTCGAAACGTTGCCAGCCGCGCGCAGGGCCGAGCGAATCATCAGGAATTCGGTGATGTTCTCGGCAGTGATGAGGCCCACGAATTGACCCGCGTGCATGACGGGTAGCGTCTTCGCGCCCGATTCCTGCAAACGCACGAGGGCGCTCTCGACCATCTCATGCGAGTCGACGGCAGGCACATCGCGGCGGACAAAGTCCATCACCGCGGCGGACTGTCCATGGCGGGTGAGCGCGGCCATGAACGCATCGCGCTCGAGGATGCCTGCCACCTGCCCGTTCGCGTCCACCACAGGGAAGTCGTGCTGCGAGCCAGCCAGCAGGAGCGCGACCGCCTGCGCGAGGGTGTCGCGCGGGGACAGGGTCTTGAAATCCGTCATCATGGCGCGGGTGACGGGGATGCCGCTGATGGAGTTCTTCATCTGCACCATGCTGGCCTCCTGCGACGCGCCGATCCATACAAAGAAGGCGATGAAGAGGAGCATGGCGTTTCCAAACAGTCCGACCAGCCCAAGCAGGAAGGCCATGCCCTGACCGACGTTGGCGGCGATCTGCGTGGCGCGGACGTAGTCCATGCGCATGGCGAGGAAGGCGCGCAGCACGCGGCCTCCGTCCATGGGGAAGGCGGGGATGAGGTTGAACAGGACGAGGGAAATGTTCACCGTCATCACGCGCTCGAGAAAATTGCCCGAGGCGACGGTCAGTTGATCGAGCGGGACCAGGCTCGAAGTCAGGGAAAGATACGCAAAGAGTCCTGCGGCGATGACCACGTTGACGGCGGGGCCCATCAGCGCGACCCACAATTCCTCGATGGGCTTGTCGGGCATGCGCTCGAGACGGGCAACCCCGCCGATGGGATAGAGGGTGATGTCACGGGTCTTAATCCCATATTTGCGCGCGGTGAGGGCGTGACCATATTCGTGCAGGACGACGCAGGCGAAAAGCGTGAGGATAAAAAGAATACCGTTCAAAACCTCGCCCCAGTTCCGATGCTCGAGCCAGTGGCTGTAACCCACCCAGCCGATCAGCAAAAGAAAGGTGGCGTGAACGAATACGTCAATGCCAAAGAAGCTTCCGATTTTCCATTGCCATTTCATGATTCAACTCCTTTTGAAGTTGTAGGCATTGTACTTGGGATTTGTTAGAGAAATGTTGTAAAAAACTGTCAGGGACTATCAAGAATCGAGCGGCCAAATGGCCGCTCCACGTTTTTCTGATGAATGGCATCAGGCAGGTTGCCGCGCCTCGGCCAGCCTTTGATGGCGCAGGAACGCTGAGCGAAAGATGCGATCCAAAAGGCCGTCGTAACCGTCGGGGTCGAGGGCGATGATGCTGTTGGCGATGTCCAGTTCTTCGGGCGGATAGAACAATCCGCAGTTGGAGTTGAGTTCGAGCATGTACAAACTGCCGTCCTCCGCCATGCGGATGTCGGCGCGGCCGTAGCCGACCCCGTTCAACCCCAGATACATCTTGCGAACCATATCCTGAAGCCGCCCGGCCAAGGCTTTATCTTTCACTTCAACGATCTGCATGTCGGGAATGTCCTGCCATTTGATGATCTCGTGCTTGAACGATTCGCCGGGCGGGAAGATGGTCTCTGCGGGCGGATAGACGTATGGATTCGACAGGTCGTCGGGATTATCCGCGATCAGCACGGAGAACTCGCGGCCTTCGATGAACTCCTCGACGCGCGCCGCGCCGTAGCGGTCGAGATTACGCTGGACCTGTTCGCGCAACTGCGCCTCGTTCTCGACCCGCGACTCGCGCGTCAACCCGACGCTGGCATAACTGTTCGGGTGTTTGACGATCAGCGGATAACGGAATCCCGCCACCTTCCGATCCAGGCTCCTGAGACTCTTCACCTGCACGCCGCGTGCGAATCCGACTCCCTGTTTCTTCGCCACTGCCTCCATCTGCTCGCGGGTCGGCTCGTAGAAATCACTGCTGGAGCCGGTGAAGGGTAAATTCAGGTGTTCGAGAGCCAGGATCACATCCACGCCGGGACGGTCTTCGTCCGCGCAGCCATCGCATTGATTGAGATACAAATCGTAATGCTCGCGCGCCTCGAGCGCCTGAATGAATTCCAGCGCGGGACGGTGAACGTTCTGCACTTCCCATTGATAGGCAGAGAGGTATGGACTGTAATCAATGTCCCCGAAGATTTCATCCGAGAGAATGCAAATGCGCATCGAGCCTCAACGATAAATTTGAACGTTATTATTCCATAATCTCGAATAAATGCAATACTTGCGAACTTATCAATTATCTTAAAATATCGAGAGATGCTCTGTTGCAAACACCTTCAGAATCAGTCACTGCGAGCGGAGCGCTTGCCCTGAGCCTGTCGAAGGGAAGCGGTCTCTCCCCCTGCGGAGAGATTGCTGCGATGCCTTCGGCATCTCGCAATGACGGCATACATATAAATGGATGATTGCAACAAAGGGTTTGTAAATTACATTTACCCGCCAGACCCTAAAATAACCTCTCCTGCCTCGGCGCGTCCGCCTCATCCAGTCCGCCCCAACCGTACTTCTTCAAATCCACTTTATCCTTCACAAACACGACTCCCTCTTCTTCGAGAAGAAGCCTCTGCTTTTCCGCGCCCGGGCGTTCGCTGATTCTTCCCTGCGAGTTGATGACCCTCTGCCACGGCACATCGTCGGGACAGGCGGCCATGGCCCCGCCCACCCAGCGCGGACCGAAGGCCTTGTACGCTTCAAAGTCCACGCCCGCGGGCGGAGGCAGCATCAGCGCGATCTGACCGTACGCGGCGACGCGTCCACGCGGGATGCGGCGGACGAGGTCCCAGACCTGCTGGTGGTAGGCTTGCGGGTTGGGGGGAGAGGTGAATGCGGGCATGGTGCTCCTTTCGGACGACGGACAACGGACGATGGACAACAGACAACGGACGACAGACGACAGACGACGAAACGCGGTCTGTGGTCTGTCGTCCACCGTCAGGATTTCAGGATTTCTTCAATCTTACTCAACTCCTCCTCGCTGAACTTCAGATTGTTCAACGCGGCGAGATTGTCCTCCAACTGCTGGACACTGCTCGCGCCGATCAGCGCGGAGGTGACGACGGGTTTCCTCAACACCCACGCAATCGCCATCTGCGCCAGCGACTGTCCGCGCTGTTTTGCAATCTCATTCAACTTCTTCGCGCGCGGCAGGTTCTTCTGCACCGTGTCCGCGGTCAGCCAGACGCGCTCGGTCTTGGTGGCGCGCGCCCCGGCGGGGATTCCGTCCAGGTAACGCGCGGTCAACTGTCCCTGCGCGAGAGGCGAGAAGGCGATACAGCCGATGCCCTCCTCGGTCAGCACATCCAATAATCCATCTTCGACCCAGCGGTTGAACATGTTGTACGACGGCTGATGGATGAGACAGGGCGTGCCCAGTCCGCGCAGGATGTGCGCCGCGCGCCGCGTCATTTCTGGATTGTAGTTGGAGATGCCGACATAGAGGGCTTTGCCCTGCCTGACGGCGGAGTCGAGCGCGCCCATGGTCTCTTCGAGCGGCGTGTCGGGGTCGGGACGATGGCTGTAGAAGATGTCCACGTAATCGAGGCCCATGCGCTTGAGGGACGCGTCGAGGCTGGCGAGCAGGTACTTGCGCGAACCCCATTCGCCGTACGGCCCGGGCCACATGTCGTAGCCCGCTTTGGTGGAGATGATGAGTTCGTCACGGTACGGGTGGAAATCCTGCTTGAACAGTACGCCGAAATTCATTTCGGCAGACCCGGGCGGAGGGCCGTAGTTGTTGGCGAGGTCGAAGTGCGTCACGCCGAGGTCGAAGGCGCGGCGCGCCATGGCGCGGCCGTTCTCGAGCACGTCGCGCCCGCCGAAGTTGTACCACCAGCCGAGCGAGATGGCGGGGAGTTTGAGTCCGCTTCGGCCGACGCGGTTGTAGGGCATGGAATCGTAGCGGGATTCAGAGGCGAGGTAGGGCATGGAGGTTTCCTTTTTCACCATATACGGTGGTCGAGTAGCCCTGAGCGTTCGTTGCGAAGGGCATACACTTGCACCTGCGTGCAAGTGCAGGTGACGAGACCACCATGTTTCATATCATCATTCGTTTTCACGTCACCGTTGGTCTCGATACGGGCTGGGAAAAACGCCAGCCCTACTCGACCAACGAGGTGTTAATGATAATTTTCTCTTTCTGGAATTTTTTCTTCGCAAGCGAAGGAAGCCTTTCGTAATGATCATTTACCAACGCTTCCCGTTTCGCTCTACTCCAATTTTGCACCTGCTTTTCGCGATGAAAAGCATCAACAACGCGGTCATACTCTTCAGCATAGACGAGTCTAACCGGCAATCGTCCTGATGTGTATATTGAACCCAAGCCTGATTGGTGTTCTGATAAACGCCGCTCCAGATTTTTTGTCGAACCGACGTAGTATGAACCATCTGCACATTCAAGGATATACATCCATGCCATATCGACTCTCTGTCTCTACCTGCCCGGTGGTCGAGTAGTTCCGAGCGAAGCGAGGAATGTATCGAGACCACCACACCTTAAGGTTACTGTTGCTTTCATGTAACTCGGTGGTTTCGACACCGCACTTGCGTTCGGTGCAAGTGTACGCCCCGACAAGCACGGGACTACTCAACCACCGGTCTCTATGCTCTAACAATACTCCTCATTCTCTTCCTATCTCTTGTGCAAAAGCGCCTATTCTATCTAAGAACTTTTTATCTTGAAGATATATAACCGTCGAGGGACCCAACATGACAAGTAGAGTTATTACAAGGCCAGCCACGTTTTGAACCGATACAGTGTTATAGGCGACCATCGCAGAAATTCCGACGACTAAAATTACAAAAGCAAATATGACATATATAGAACCAATGAAGGTATTAATCCCCTTGGACGAAGCCTGGAGCGTAAAGTGTCTCTTACCTTTTGAATGTTGAAGTTCACATTCGCTTAATAGTACTCCTCCAAAAAATACACTGCGCCAGCCCCCTCGTTCCCAAATTGACGCAGTGCAAACTAACTCTGCATGATAATTCTCTCTTGATGACGTTTTTTCGACGAGAAAAGCGTAAGTGGGAAAAAGTTTCGTTTCCAACGTATTTATATAGTCGCGAAAAGACACACTTTCACTTAGAGAGAAATCTTTTCGGTACAGAATCATTTTTTCCACTCCCATTTCTTCAACACATCCATCGCCTTGTAATGCGTTAGATCCAACTGCAACGGCGTGATGGACACGTACCCCGCGCGCAGCGCGCCGAAGTCCGTGCCGGGCTCGTCCACGCCGGTGGGCGCCTCGCCGCCGATCCAGTAATACGGTTTGCCGCGCGGGTCGAAGCGGCGGTCGAGTTCGTCGCGGTAGACTCGCAGTCCCTGCCGCGTGATCATGTAACCCTTGAGTTCTGACTCTTTTCGATACGGCACGTTGACGTTCAACACCACGCCCTCGGGCAGGCCGTCCGCGATCACCTTCTCCACCACGCGCCGGGCCACCGCCGCGGCGGTGGAATAATCCAGCGGGTCTTTATGGCCCTCGGGCGAATCGAGCGAAACGGCGATTCCCTTCACACCTGTAATAACCGCTTCCATCGCGGCAGTGACCGTGCCGGAGTAGGTCACATCATGGCCGAGGTTGGCATTCGGATTGATCCCCGAAACCACCAGGCCGATCTTCTCTTCAACGATCCCCAGCAGGGCCAGCGCCACGCAATCCGAAGGCGCGCCATCGGAGGTGAACGCAGTCGTGCCATCCGTCAGCGTCGTCTCGCGCACGCGCAACGGACGGTCCATTGTCTTCACGTGTCCCGAGGCCGACCAGTTGCGGTCCGGCGCGAAGACGGTCACTGTGCCGAGTTTGCGCATCTCCTGTGCCAGCGCCAGCAGTCCGGGCGCCTGCACGCCATCATCGTTGGTGACTAGAATGTGCATAGGAATTTCCAATTTCCGATTGGTTTTCGCAGTGATTATAACGCCTCCATCTGCCTTATAATCTTCCCATGCGGCATCTTCCTTCGACTCCCTTCATCCTTCATCTTTCATCCTTCATCCTTTTCCTCACCGCCTGCTCACCCGCCACCCCACAACCCGCCATGCCCGAAACCGCCACACTTTATGTTATTCGCTTCGACCCTCCCGCCCTGCTCGAATACGATTCCAACTTCACCCTCCAGCGCGAACTTCCGCTCGACCTCCCCTGCGGACTCGCGGCGGTCTTCCCCGCGCCGCGCGGTCCCTTCCTCGCCCTCGAATTGACCTGCATCAACGGCCCCGTCGTGCAGGTGCTCGACACCGGAAAAGGCGAGATGACGACTCCCTTCACCGAATCCGACAGCCATTTCCTCGCGTGGACTCCCGACGGCCGCGGCCTGATCCTGCGCGTCGATTCCATCGCGAACCCGCGGCTGGTCTGCTTCGATGTAAACGATGCGAGTCTCGATCAACTTCCGCTAACCTCGTTTACTTATGACATGGCTTTCTCGCCGGACGCGAAGACTCTCACCTACTCGTTCTCGCGCGGACTGGGGCTTGGCTCCGAACTGTGGGCCGCGACTCCCTCCGCGAGCCGCACCTGGCAGGTGCGCGCCGAAGCGGCACAGATCATCACCTTCGCGCGCTGGTCGCCGGACGGAAAACGAATCGCTTTCATCAACCTGCCCGATTCAGCCACGCCGTTCCCGATGGGCGAATTATGGGTGATGGATTCCGACGGCGGGAACGCGCGTCCCCTGGCCGCGGCGGACGCGGGTCACGGTTATGCCGCGGCCTGGAGCCCCGATTCGACACGGATCGCCTTCGTGGCGCGCGAGAACCCCGGCGACGCGTCCGTGGAACAGGCCGCGGGCGCGCTCATCAGCAACATTTATATGGTCGAAATCGAGACGGGCATCCTCACGCCGGTCACGCGCTTCGGGAACACATTGGTCGAGACGCCCGTCTGGTCACCAGATGGCATGGATATCGCATTCAGCGCGGTCACCGATGGTACAATCCAAGTGTGGCTCGCGGACCTGGCCTCGGGCAAGGTCACGCCGCTCGAAAGCGGCGGCCCGGCCTGTTGTCCGGGCTGGATGCGCAAATGAGTCTCCCATGAATAGATTCTTCGTCGTCCTGTTCGTCGTCTTCGCCCTCGCCGCGTGCGGCCCGTCCGCGCCGGCCGCGACCGGGGCCTTCCCCGAGTCATTGCCCACGTCTGCCGCGAGCGGGACCGCGCCGCAGCCGCAGGCCCTGTCCATCCCCGCGGAGACCGAGCCGCCGGAGACGCCGACGCCGCCCGCGTCCGAGACGCCCACTATCACACCCACCTTCGGCCCCACGCCCACCGAAACTCTCCTCCCTACACTGGAATTACCGACCGAGGAGATTGCCTCGCCTGCCCGCGAAGTCTGGGACGGCCTGCCGACCTATCTTGGCGATTCACAGCCGGGCTATTATTTCCGCCTCAGTTACAATCCGCGCATCTGGGCCGTGACCCAGGACCAGTTCGGCTACCCCGCGCTCGGCCACCGCGACATCCCTTATTGCGTCATCACGCCCGCGGGCGGACGCGGCATGCCGCCGGGCGTGCAGGTGGAACACGACCTGCGCACGATTGGGGACGTGAAGTATGAGGTCAATGCGGTTTTGCTGAACGGGGTCAAGCAATTCGTCACCTACGTGGGTGGGGACGGCGTCATCTTCACCGGCTTCCAGGTGAATTTCGTGGATCAAATTGACGCCTGCCTCGCGGACGCAGAGGCGGTGCTCGGCACGCTGGTCTCTGTGCCCGAAGCGCAAGCCACGCCTGTATCGCAATAAACGTCACGGGGAGGATGAGCGTGCATCGCCTGTTCAACAAAGTCTTCGCCGCCGCCCTCTTCAGCGGGGGATTGCTGCTCGCCCTCGGCGGCGGGACCCCGCGCCCGGTCGCGGCGCGAGCCGAGGCCCCGCGCCCGCCCCAGGCCGTGACCGCGTTCCTGTATCCGCCCTATCCGGGCTCGGCCTCGCAAGAGTCCATCTTCGATCACACCAGCCCGAACTACACCGACACCGACAAGCGCGTCGCGGCCTACACCGGCGACGAGGCGCGCAAGAACTGCCCCTCCCCGGCCCCGCCCGGCACGCCGCCTCCGCAACAGGGAGTGTGCGACGCCGGGTACGGCATCTACTGGAGTTACAGCCTCGGCGACTGGCTGGCCTACAACGGCCACGACGGCGTGGACTACGGAATCAGTTACCGCCCGCTCTACGCCGCGGCGGACGCGGACCAGGTGGTCTATGCCGGCTGGTGGGACCCGCAGAACCACAAATACGCCCTCGGCATCTATGTCCGCCTGCATCATCCCAACGGCTACCAAACTTCGTACGGCCACATGAGCGCGGTCTCGGTGCAATCCTGCTCCGCGCCCGGTTGCATCAACCTGCCGCACGGCGAGGTGATCGGAATCAGCGGCACGACCGGCAACTCGACCGGGCCGCACCTGCACCTGCAGGTCATCAGCCCGGCCGGCCGCGCCGTGGACCCGTACGGCTGGAAAGGTTCTGGGGCCGATCCCTGGGCTTACAACCAGAGCGAATCGCTGTGGGTGCAGAATCCCTCGCTGATCTATTACGGCGCGAAGGTCTATCCCTCGGGCAGTGCGCTGGCCTATCCGCCCGCGGCCGCAACCGGCCTCATCGTGGACGACAGCGGGAGCGGATTCGCCCAATCCCCGTCCGGCTGCTGGAATACCGCCAACACGTCCTCGGCAACGAACGGCCAGATGCGTTATTCCAACCCGCGTACCACCGGGCCGACCTGCACCGGCACCTGGCAGTTCCCCACAGGGCAAACGCCCGGCCTGTACTCGGTTTACATCCGCATCCCCGCCATCCGCGCCACCAGCGAGGGCGCGGTTTACACCATCCAGCACGCCGGCGAAGTGGACAAGGTGGTCATCAACCAGGCCGTCTTCCCGAACGGCTTCTACGTCACCGACGGCTGGGTGTACGTCGGCAAATACAATTTCAACAGCGACGGCACGGAATACATCCGCCTGACCAACCAGACGCAGGACGAATCCGCCGTCGTCGGCACCCTCGACCTCGGCGCGGACGCGGTGCGCTTCGTCCCCGTGACGGGCGGTCCCACCTTCACGCCGTCGCCGACCTCCACGCCCAGTGTGTCCCCCACGCCCTCGGTCACGCGTACCCCCACATCCACACCGACGCCTTCGCGCACTTCCACTCCATCCAGGACACCCACTCCTTCGCGCACGCCGACGCCCTCGCGGACTCCGACCCCCTCGCGCACGCCCACCTCGTCACGCACGCCCACACCGACGCGCACTGCCACGCTCACGCGCACCCCGACCCAGACACGCACGCCCTCGCGCACGCCCACAGCCAGCCAGACGCGCCTGCCGACATACACGCCGCTGTATTACAAAGTCAACATTTACTTCGCCGTCCGCGCCCGGCTCAACGCCAATACGCCGCCCTTCGATGCCGCGGGCTATCGTTACCTGCCATCTTCATCGAACCTCCCGGCCGGTGTGCTCAACGAATACTTCAAAGGCCCCGGCCACGAGGAAAGATATTCCTTCGGTTACATCGCGCTGTACAACGGATTCACCGGCTACACCAGCCTCGAGATCCGCGACGGCGTGGCGCACGTGCATCTCAAAGGCGCCTGCGCGCCCGGGCCGTACGAATACAGCATCGCCGACCTGTTGACCCTCAACCTCAAGCAGTTCTCGTATGTCACCGCGGTCAAGATTTACGACGAAAACGGGGCGACGAAGAATCCCGACGGCGCGAGCGACTCCTTCCCGCTCTGCCTGGACCCCGCGTTTGCTCCCACCAAAACGCCGACTCCCACGCTGACGCCCACCTTCACCCCGACGCCGACGCGCACCGTCACACCCACGCGGACGACGCGTCCCAGCGCGACACCTCAATACACGCTGGTCACTGTTTATTTTGTAGATCGGGCGCGCCTGAACGCAGGCACGCCGCCGTACGAAAGAGCCGGCGTGCGCTGGTCGCTTTCCTCGAAGACCGTCGAAACCGTGCTGAACGAATACTTCAAAGGCCCCGGCCTGCAGGAGAGACAGTTCGGCTGGATCGCGGTCTACAGCGGATTCACCGGCTACAGCCGGGTCGAAATCCGCGATGGCGGCGCGTTCGTCTATCTCAAGGGAATCTGCGACCCCGGCGGCTCGTCGTACACCATCGCCCAGCCGTTGACCATGAGCCTCAAGCAGTTCGCGTATATCACCTACGTCAAGATCTTCGACGAGAATGGAACAACTTTGAATCCCGACGGCGCAGTGGATTCGATCCCCGCGTGCTTGCAGCCGTGATCAGCACCGCGAGATTCATCTCGCACATGGCAGACCAGGAATGGCAACGGAGGATAAGCCATGAAACGCATTTCGCTTTTTTCCCTCGCCCTGCTGCTCACCGCCTGCTCCGTGGTACAGCCCGCCGCGCCCACCCTCACCCCTTCTCCCACCTCCACCCCCGCGCCGACCGGCACACCCACGCCCACCCCAACCGCAACGCCGACGCCCACTCCCATCTACCCCGCCTCCCTCTCTCCCGCGGACCAGCAATGGCTCGCCGCCCACGAAGGCGACCCCAACTTGACTGCCAGCTGGGCAGTGGACGAAAACGGCGTCACCACCGTGGACAT
>JBBIKC010000017.1:0-63877 GCA_037445635.1 Chloroflexota bacterium | reverse complement strand
GGCAGGTACTCGAATTCCTGGCTGGGCGGCTGTCGGTCGTCCTGAAAGAGATGGGCTACCGCTATGACGTGGTGGATGCGGTGCTGGCGGAGCAATCCAACAACCCCGCGGGGTCGGCGCGCGCGGTGAAGCAATTGCAGGCCTGGGTCGAGCGCGAGGACTGGCGCGAGATTCTGCCGGCCTTCGCGCGCTGTGTCCGCATCACGCGCGACCAGAAGAAAACCTTCAAGGTTGACGAGAGGGCCTTTGCTGAAAAAGAAGAAAAGGATTTGTTCAAAGCCTTGGCCAAAGCGGAGAAGGCCGAACGCGCAGACGGCTCAGTGGACGATTTCCTCAATGCGTTCGTCCCGATGATTCCCGCTGTCAACGCGTTCTTCGACAAGGTTCTTGTCATGGCTGAGGATAAGAAGACTAGGGAAAACAGGCTTGGCTTGTTGCAAAGAATCGCGGCCTTATCAAGCGGCGTTGCCGACCTGAGCAGGCTAGAAGGGTTCTAGCAGTGATCAAGGCGTAAATGATGGACATTCCCCCGACTGCGGAGTCTTCTCGTGAGGCCGAGATTTGAACGCGAATGCCGCGAATTCGGCGAATCGCGCGAATGTTATGGGGCCTTTCGCGGCATTGGCTCCATTCGCGCAATTCGCGTTAAGAAACCATCATTTCAACTTTTCCGCCGCTTCTAAAAATCGGGACTGGATGCAATCCAGTCCCTTTTTCATTCGATCTATTTCTTCCTCTGAACTTCATCCATATAGATCCTGATCGAAGGCAGCGCGGTCATCTTCTCGTAGAAGAAATTGTTGACGATGTTCATGACCTCGGCGCGGGCGGCCTCCACGTCCGCGTGCATGGCGTGTCCGCTTTCCTGTTTGTCGAGACTGCGGCGCAGGCGCAACAGGTGCTTGACCACGGCGGTCTCCTCGCCGCCTTCCAGCGTCTCGATCACCGATAGAATCAACTGATCCGCCTGGCCCATCACGGTCTCGATGGGAATGTTCGAGCCGGGTGAACAGCATTCCTCCATCGTGCGGAACAGGGACCAGACCTGGTAAAGCATCGAGGCGGGTTCATCGAACAATTCCCGAATGAAAACCGCCTCCTCGTATCGCCCCGTCAACCGAAAGACGTTGTACATTCGCTTTGCGGCCTTGCCGTAGTTGACGTCCTTCGTCACGTATTTGTTGATCTCTTTTTCCAATTGCGCCACGTAATCGTCGAGCGCGTCCGCCGAGACGTGTTGTGCGAGTTTGGAAAAGATGGGGACCGAACCCGCGTCGAGATATACCTCCTGGAAGTACGGATCCAGATACCCGTCCAGCGGCGTGATCGTGCCGTCGGGCGCCTCCCACGTGACGTCGAGCATGTTGCTCGCGTTGACGAGTTGTCCGCGCACACCGTCCGCGGTCACCCAGTCCAGTTTGCACCAGCCGGGTTCGAGCATCCCATCCTCCCAGCGGATGGTCACCGTCTGGCCGTCCGGCAGGAACGCGTCGAACTGACCGGCCTCGATCTCCTGCGGCGACCACGTGATCGAATCGCCCCTGGACTTCGGCTTGCCGCCGCGCACGACATCCATCGGATACGATCCGAACTTGACCTCGATCAGCAAATAAGTTGGGCCCTTGATGGTCTGCAGAGCCTTTTGTCGAATCAGGTCCGCCAGGATTTTGCAGGCTGCATCACGCGTCGGTGCGAAAATGTTGACGCGCTCGAAGTAGTCCGCGTCGCCGGGATAGGTCTGGATCTTGGATTGCGCCGCAGAGCCGGAGAGCGCCAGCGCGGTCTCCACCACGCCGGGCACATCCGCGAATTCCACCAACCGGCCAAGTTTGCGGAAGTGGTCGAGGTCCGCTGCGCTGAAATCCAGCATACTGATCTTGTGTCCGAACACACCGGCGCGCGTATCCATCACGATGCTCGAATCCGCCTGCTCGGCGGACATGGCTGTCAGCCATTGCAGGGCGTCCGCCTCGTTCAATTCCACGCCCAGTCGTTTTGCCGATTGGAGAATGCGTTCCAGGTCTTCCTTCGGCGCAGTGGATGGATTGCTCATGGTCGGCTCCTTTTTGTAATCGGATTCGCGCTTTCGTCAGCCTCTTCGTTCTGCCAGCATCCTGCGGAAGAGTCCCGCCTGTGCAATGGCATCCTCGAGGGCATGATGGGTAAGGGGCTTTTCGATACCGTAGTGTCTGGCGATTTTTTCAAACCCCGTATGTTCCCATTGCGCGCCGGTCAAGCCCATATAAAAGGCCTTGATGTCCAGCGCCTTGTGGCCGAAGGGATTGTGGCCGAGATAGCGATGAAAGTAGTCCGAAACGAACATCCAGTCGAACGGTGCATTGAAGGCGACAAAAACAGGGTGGGAGTCGGCGGGCATATTCTTCGCGACCCAGTCCGAAAACCGGCGCATGGCCTCCTCGGGCGGCAGGCCGTGTTGCTTTAAGTTTTCCATCTTCAGCCCGCTGGTTTGCAGCGCTTCCGACGTGAACGCCTCGTTGACCGGTTGTAATTCCACGTAAAACGTCTCCGCAGGATCGAAGACCAGGCACGCGCCGATGGATAACAGCGAATATTGGGCCGGGTCGGGCCCGGCGGTTTCCACATCCACGGAAATATAGATTTCTTTGGCTGGCGCGTCCATTTGCCAACTGTACCTGAAAACGCGAAACTTTGGGAGGGGCGTTATGAGCCGTAATTTTCCAGAAATGTGTCTTTCGTCATCCAAAATTCCACCCTCTGTAAATCCCATAACTTTCGGCGCCGCGTGCTGGCAGGGTTATAGGTCCACATCAGCCACCAGGTGTAGAAGTTTTCCCAGAATTCGCCGAACGCACCGAAGGGACGATGATAGGGGAACACTGTGAATCCCAGGTGTTGTAACATGGCCCTCCCGCCGCGGGCGTGCTCGAGGCTGATGTGCGCCGTCACGCCGCCCACGGCTTGCACATTGCACAGCGAAGGCGTGGACGCAACCTGCCGCGCGATCAGGTTCAGCGAGATGACGGTCATCCGCCGAAAATAAACCGCGTAGGCGACATCGGGTCCGCCGGGCGGGATGCGCGGCATGCGCTCGTTCCAGGCGTGGAGCAGGAGGACGTCCGCGCCGCGCGAGATCACGCCGTCGGGCAGGGTCAAGTCGAATTTCGCGCGGCCGCCCTGGATCCGCAGAATGCAGCGTGGGTCGTCGGTAAACGGCTCCACCCTTTCGATACGACTCAGCCATCCATCGAAGCGGCGGATGAGGGCGCGGGGGATGTCCATCAGCGCCGAATGAGCCAGATGCCGATCACGATGGCCAGTGTCCCCAGCCACTGCCGCTGGCTGATCGGCTCGTGGAACAGCCAGATGGACGCGGCCACCTGTACGCCCAGCACGGCGAGGCCGGTTGTCAATGGGAAGGCGATACTGAGCAGCATGTGACGCAGCAACATGGTCAGTGTGATGACGGTGATGAGTCCCGCGAGGTTGCCGACCACCTGCCACGTCAGAATGCCGCGCCAGGTTGGGCTCATGGCCGAGATGCGAAAACTGGCGTTGGCCAGCACGTTGAAGGCCATGTTGAGCATGATCAGCCCGAACGCGGTCAGCGAGGCGCTGTCCGGGCGGGGAACGGGGATACTGGTAAAGCGGTTGAACATGGCGGCCTCCTTGGACAATCCTATTGTATGAGCGTTTTGTCTGATTGGCATCAGATTTGCCATTCCACTCAAGCGCGCCTATAATTCAACTACGCTATGACCGCAATTGACGAAATCAAAAGCAAGGTAGATATCGTGGACCTCGTCTCGGAGGCGGGCGTCAAACTGCGCCACGCAGGCAGGAATTACACGGGCTTCTGTCCGTTCCACGAGAACAAGCACACGCCCGCCTTCGTCGTCTGGCCGGAGACCGGGACGTGGCGCTGCTTCGGCGCGTGCAACGAGGGCGGCGACATCTTCAAGTTCGTGATGAAGAAGGAGGGGATTGATTTCAAAGAGGCCCTGCAGAGACTGGCCGCCCGCGCCGGGGTCACGCTGGAGGCCTATCAACGCGAGTCGCCCGAACAGAAAGAAGCTCACGACCACCTGCGGAAACTGCTCGAGGACGCGGTCATTTTTTATCGCGGGCATTTGCTTCAAAATAAGGAAGTCCTGGCTTACTTGACCGAAGTGCGCAAATTGACCAGTCAGACCATCGAGACCTTCGGCCTCGGCTATGCCCCGCCGGCCTGGGACAGCGCCCTCAAGCATTTCACCGCGCGCGGCTACAGCGAACAGGATTTGATAGACTCTGGCCTCCTCACCGTTCACGAAGATGAACGTGACACGGAAACACAGGGACACCGAAAAACTTACGACAGATTCCGCCACCGCATCATGATTCCCATCCGCGACGAGCAGGGACGCATGGCAGGCTTCGGCGCGCGCGTCGTGAACCCGGACGACATTCCGAAATTTCTTAACTCGCCCGAAACGCCGATCTTCTCCAAAGGCCGCTTGCTTTATGGATTGGACAGGGCGCGCAAACCGATTCGCACAGCCGATCAGGCCGTGATCGTCGAAGGTTATCTGGATGTCATTGCCCTGCACCAGGCGGGCTACGAAAATGTCGTCTCGCCGATGGGCACGGCGCTGACCGAGGACCAGTTGCGCCTGCTCAAGCGCTTCACGCGCAAGATCGTGCTGGCCCTCGACCCTGACACGGCGGGACAGAAAGCCGTCCTGCGCGGACTCGAGGCGGCGCGCTCCGCCATGGACAAGGAGGGCGAATTCGCTTTCGACGCGCGCGGACTGCTCCGCAACGAGGCGCGCCTGCAAGCTGACCTGCGCGTGGCCTCCATGCCCGAGGGCCTCGACCCAGACGAGATCGTCGCGCGGGATAAGGATGAGTGGAGGCGGCTGATCGAGAACGCCAAGCCCATTGTCGAGCATGTGATGGTCTCTCTGGCTGAAGGCAGGAACCTGAACGACCGCAGGGTGGTCAACGAGATTGCGAATCAAGTCCTGCCGCTCATCCGCGATCTTCCAACGCCTGCGGATAGGGAGTTTTTCACGCAGAGGCTGGCGCGCTTCCTCAAAGTGGATGAACGCGCATTTATCGGCGCGCAGGCACAGGGTCCGCGTGTGAGGCGGGCGCGCCCGCGGGCGGAGGCGGGCGCGGGCGAGTCGAAAGTCGAACCTGTGGTCGCGGTCGGTTCGTCCCGCAAGGTCGAATTGAATTGTCTCGGCATCCTCTTTCGCAAGCCCGAGTTGTTATATCGTCTCGACCGCGGTCTCGAGGCCGCGCGCCTGACGCCGCTTTCGCCGGAGGATTTCGAGTATACTGACCATCAGATGCTGCTGCAGGTCATCCGCCAGTCGCTCGAGCAGGTGGAGGCCGATCATCATCCGTTCGTGGTCATGCACCTGCCTGAGTCGCTCGAGGAACTGGTGCATCAGTTGCAGGCCGCGGACGAAGGCTCCAAATCTCCGGATGACCGCCTGCTGGAGGAATTGCAGCGGAGCGTCGTCAAACTGCGAAAGTTGCGGCTGAACGAAAGCCTGAACCAGCTGCGCTTCCTGCAGGAGGAAGCGCAGCAGCAGGGCGATCTGCGGGCCGCCTCTTATCAGGAATTGGTGTTAAATCATACGAAACTTCTGCGCGATCTGGACCAGGCCAATCGTCAGTTGAGTCACCGACGAGTATAGGATGATCAAGAAAAAACGCCCCAGACCGACCCCGCAAAAGCGGCCGCGGCCACCGATGAAACGGACGGAGCGGTTCGAGAAATCATCCCTGCCCGCCGAATCGGATGCGGACGATTTGTCTGTGGACGCGCTCGATGAGGCTGACCTGGTCGAAACGGACGGCAGCCCCGGCCTGCTTGGGATCGAGGAGGAGATCGGCGAGCCGGACGAGAGCAGTCTCGCCGAAGTGGACGAGGCGCTGGACGAGCCGCTCGACCTATCCAAGATCGATCTCTCGGGCGAACTCTCCGAGGACCCCGTGCGGTTGTACCTGCGCGAGATCGGGCAGGTGAAACTGCTCGACTCGGACAGCGAGTTCCGCCTGTCCACGCGCATCGAGGCGGAACGATTCATGCTCCAGTTGCGGAGGCGGCCCCTGCGCAAGGGGGTGAAACTATGCTGCGCGGTCTATCACGCCATCGTGACCGAGATGCTTACGTCGTGGCAACGGTTGAACGAGGATGCCGAACGTCTCGAAAGCCACCTGCCGGACCTGGCCCTGGTGCTGGCCGAAGCGCAGACCCTGCGCCTGGGCTGGGCGATCGAAAGTCCTTCGTTCCTTCGGGCATTCCTCGATAACGGCCAGTGGGGCACGGATCAATTGTGGGAGGGACTCGTCCGTCATGCGTACAGCCTGTTCCTGTGTTTCTATCTCCTGCCCGGTGATTATGCCAACTGGCTTCTCGAACACATCCGCATTCACCACGACCTGCCGGTGCAACGCACCTTGTATTCCCATTTGCCCGAAGACAGGTTGCTCGAAGTCGAAATGGACGCGGTGCATATCCGCGCTGAGGAGTCCCGCCACGCGCTGATTCGCGCCAACCTGCGTCTCGTGGTGAGTGTGGCCAAGCGGTACCTCGGGCGCGGCATCTCGTTCCTCGACTTGATTCAGGAGGGTAATCTCGGTCTCCTGCGCGCGGTCAATAAGTTCGATCCGCGCCGCGGTTTTAAATTCAGCACGTATGCCACGTGGTGGATCCGCCAGTCCATCAACCGTTCGATTGCCGAGCAGGCGCGCACCATCCGCATCCCGGTGCATTTGTTCGAGTCGATCACGCGCATCCTGCGCGCCCAGCGTCAATTGGTGCAGGAACTCGGCCGCGACCCAACCACCGAGGAACTGGCGCTCGAAGTCGGCTACCTGCCCACTGCGGACGTGCAGGCCGTCCTGCGCTCCCAGGCCGAGGGGACGCCGCTCGATCCCGCCGTTCAACGCCGCTGGGAGAGCGCCACCAGCAAAGTGGACCGCGTGCTCCGTTCCGCTGAAGAACCCGTCTCGCTCGAAGGGCCGGTGGGGGACGAGGACTCCAGTCAACTGGGCGATTTCATCCCCGACGACGACGCGCTCGAACCGCTCGACGCGGCCTCGCGCGAGATGCTGCGCGAACAGGTCCAGCACGCACTGGAGGCATTGACCGACCGCGAGCGCGAAGTGCTGGAACTGCGATTTGGATTGAAGGACGGCAAGGATCACACGCTGGAGGAGGTCAGCCGCTTCTTCCGCGTGACCCGCGAGCGCATCCGCCAGATCGAGGCCAAAGCCCTGCGAAAGTTGCGGCACCCGACGCGGAGTCGGCTGTTGCGGGATTATTTGGGGTGACATGGGAAGCGCAAGATTCGTTCTTGCGCTTTTTATATTTTCATATCTGCTTTGTTGCAATCATTCGTTTTTGCTGTCATTGCGAGATGCCGAAGGCATCGAAGCAATCCCCTCACAGGCAGGCAGACTGCTTCCCTTCGACAGGCTCAGGGCAGGCGCTCCGCTCGCAGTGACAGACTCTGAAGATGTTTGCAACAGAGCATTTCATATCCTTTATCCAATATGACCATTATCCTCTAATTTTGTGAAATGTAACACTTTGTCTGGCCTGGCAAAGTCTCTTATGATATACTTTGCCGAAAGTAAGTGGCAGTTTTCACGTACCACCGAGGATTTCCATGCTGCTTGAGTATCTTGCCATTGCACTTCTGATCACACTTGCCACGCTGGTTGCAATCATTGCCATCGTTTTGGGGGGATTGTTTGGGCCTCGCCGCAAGGTGGCAGCCAAATCCGAACCATACGAATCAGGCATGGTCCCCATCGGACCGGGCACGCGGCGCATGCCGGTACGCTTTTACCTGATTGCTGTTCTCTTTATCCTGTTCGACATCGAAGTTGTGTTTTTCCTTCCGTGGGCGATCGTCTTCCGTCAACTTGGTCTGTTCGGGTTGGTCGAGATGGTCGTCTTTATCGTCATCTTACTGGTCGGTTACGTGTACGCGTGGAAAAAAGGAGCCCTGGAATGGGAGTAGAGCAAAAACTCGGCAATATGGGTGTGGTGACGACCACTCTTGAAAATATGGTCAACTGGTCGCGCACGAGCGCGATGTGGCCGATGTTGTTCGGGCTGGCCTGCTGCGCCATCGAGATGATGTCCGCGCAGGCTTCTCATTACGACATGAGCCGCTTCGGCATGGAACTGATGCGCGCCAGCCCGCGCCAATCGGACCTGATGATCGTGGCGGGACGCGTCTCCAAGAAGATGGGTCCCGTTTTGCGCCGCCTGTACGACCAGATGCCCGAACCGAAATGGGTGCTTGCCATGGGCGACTGCGCCTCCTGCGGCGGCGTGTTCAATAACTATGCAATTTACCAGGGCGTGGACGAGATCGTCCCGGTGGACGTGTACGTGGCGGGCTGTCCGCCGCGCCCGGAAGCCTTGATCCATGGCGTGGTGACGCTGTACGAGAAGGTCAAGGCGGAGAAGTTCAAGGATTTGGCAAAGGGATAACATCGCCCTGAGCGGAGGGTCAAGCGGCCCGAACGTTTTTTGAGGGCGTATTGAGACCCGCAGACAAAGAGTGCTTCGACTTCGTTCACTCCGCTCAGCGCGTTGCAGGTGCTTATGGATACCAAACTCGAAAAGATCGTCAAAGCGTTGCAGGATAAATTCGGAGCGGCCTTCGAGGAGTTCCGCGGCGAGGCGCATGTCTTCATCCAGCCGGGACAGATCGTCGAGGCGCTGACTCTCCTGCGCGATCAGCATCAGTTCGAATTGCTCTCCGCGCAGACGGCCGTGGATTACTGGCCGCAGACCTCGCCGCGCTTCCACGTGATCTATCAATTGAGCTCGCTCGCCCAGAACCTGACAGTGCAGTTGCGCGTCCCGCTTGACGGCGACCAGCCCAGGGTCCCGACCGCGACGCGGGTGTACGACACGGCCAACTGGCGCGAGCGCGAACTGTGGGATATGTTCGGCATCCAGTTCGAGGGTCACCCCGATCCGCGCCGCATCCTGATGCCCGAAGGCACGGAAGGCCATCCGCTGCGCAAGGATTTTCCGCTCGGTTACGAGGAGCCGCAGTTTACGTTCAACTTCGATGAGATTGACGTCCGCAAGCCGTACGCGAAGGAATAACGGTTATGCCGCAACTAGAAGAAGTCACGATCGATCAATACAAACACCTGGTCTCGGAGCGCGCCTTGAAGGGCGAGACCATGCTTTTGAACATGGGTCCCCAGCATCCGAGCACGCACGGCGTTCTACGCCTCCTGCTCGAACTGGACGGCGAGGTCATCGTCAACTGCATCCCCGACATCGGCTTCCTGCACACGGGCATCGAGAAGAACATGGAAGCCAAGACCTATCAAAAGGCCGAGGTGATGACCGACCGCCTGGATTACATGAACACGGTCGGCAACAACCTGGCCTACGTGATGGCGGTGGAAAAACTGGTGGACCTCGACGTGCCTGTGCGCGCCCAGACTATCCGCGTCATCCTGACCGAATTACAGCGCATCGCCTCGCACCTGGTCTGGCTCGGCACCTCGGGCCTCGACCTGGCGGCCATGTCCATGTTTCTATATTGTTTCCGCGAGCGCGAACTTATCCTCGACATTCTCGAACTGGTTTCGGGCCAGCGCATGATGACCACCTACTTCCGTCCCGGCGGATTGTGGCGCGATGTGCCCGTCGAATTCGAGACGGCGGTGCGCGACTTCATCAAGATATTTCCCAGACGCGTGGACGAGTACGAGACCCTGCTGACGAAGAACCCGATCTTCCTGGACCGAATGCTGGGCATCGGCGTCCTGGACGCGGCCACCGCCCTCTCGCACGGCGTGACCGGTCCGATGCTGCGCGCCAGCGGCGTGAATTGGGATTTGCGGAAGGCGCGCCCGTACATGGGCTATGAACAGTACGATTTCAATGTTCCCGTGCTGACCGAAGGCGATACCTACGCGCGCTACCTGGTCCGGGTGCAGGAGATGCGTGAGTCGCTCAAGATCGTGGAGCAGGCGCTGAATAAACTGCCGCTTGGCCCGGTGCGTTCCGATAACCGCAAGTTCGTCCCGCCGCCGCGTTCCGAGATCGGCACGAGCATGGAAGCGCTCATCCATCACTTCAAACTGTGGACGGAGGGATTTCCCGCGCCGAAGGCCTCGGTGTACAACGCGGTCGAATCGCCGCGCGGCGAACTGGGCGTGTTCCTCGAAGGCGACGGCGGTCCGAAACCGTACCGCGTCCACATGCGCACGCCCTCGTTCGATAACCTGTCCGTTGTGCCCAAGATCGTCAAGGGGAATCTCGTCGCGGACCTGGTGGCGATTCTCGCCTCCACCGACATCGTGCTCGGAGACATTGACCGATGAGCCTGGCTGAAAAATATCCAAAAGAAGTCAAACAGATCCTGGCGAAATATCCGCCGGAGCATAAACGCTCGGCGGTGATGCCGTTGCTGTATCTGGCCCAGCGCGAGGAAGGCTACGTCAACAAAGCCGCCATGCAGGACATCGCCTCCCTGCTCGACCTGACCGAGACCGAGGTCGCCTCCATCGTCGGCTTTTACACGCTGTACCATGATAAGAAAGAAGGCAAGTATCGGATGCAGGTATGCACCGACCTGCCCTGTGCCCTGCGCGGCGCGGACCAGTTCCTCGAGAACCTGTGCGGTAACCTGGGCATAAAGGTCGGCGAGACGACTCCCGATGGCTTGGTGACGATCGAAGCGGTCATGTGTCTCGCCGCGTGCGACAAGGCGCCCATGTTCCAGGTCCAGAGCGGGGACGGGCTGGAATATCACGAGAACATGACCGTGGATAAGACTCTCGAACTGATCGAGACGTTGCGCAAGAGCCGGCAGGAGGTGAAGGAATGACCCACATCCTGCTTCGCCATCGTGACATTCCCGATATTCACAAACTCGACGTTTACCAGAAGAATGGCGGCTTCGCGGCTTTCAAAAAATGCGTGACCGAAATGAAGCCCGAAGATGTGACCAATGTGGTCAAGGCCTCCGTCCTGCGCGGACGCGGCGGCGCGGGCTTTCCCACCGGCATGAAATGGTCCTTTATGGACAGGAACAACTGGCCGCATTACGTGGTTGCCAACGCGGACGAATCCGAGCCGGGTACCTTCAAAGACCGCGAGATCATGGAGCGCAATCCCTTCCAGTTTTTGGAGGGCGTGGCGATTGCCAGTTACGCGGTCGGCGCGAACGCGGCCTACGTCTACCTGCGCGGCGAATTCTGGCAGGCGGCGCATTTCCTCGACGAGCGAATCGCCGAGATGGAAGAGGCGGGCTTGCTCGGGGAAAATATCTTTGGAAAAGATTATTCGCTGAAAATCTATACTCACCTCGGCGCGGGCGCGTACATCTGCGGCGAGGAGACCGCCATGCTCGAATCGCTGGAAGGCAAACTGGGCCAGCCGCGCATCCGCCCGCCGTTCCCTCCATCGTACGGCCTGTACGGGAAACCCACCGTCGTCAACAACGTCGAGACGTTGACCAACGTGCCGATGATCATCGCCAACGGCGCGGAGTGGTACAAGAGCATGGGCACGGCCGACAGCCCCGGCAATAAAATATTCTCTCTTTCCGGGCGCGTCAAGCAACCGGGCAACTACGAACTTCCCCTCGGCACGACCTTCCGCGAACTCATCTACGGGCAGGGAGGCGGGATCATTGACGACCGCCCGGTGCGCGCCATCATGGCGGCGGGCGCCTCCTCGTCCGTGATCGTGGCGGACGACAAGGCCCTGGATACGCCCATGGACTACGCCTCCGTCCGCACCCTCGGCGCGGACCTCGGATCTGCCTCCGTCATCGTGATTGACGACACGGTCAGCCTCGACTGGGTCGTCAACAAGACCATTCACTTTTTCAAGCACGAGTCCTGCGGCAAGTGCACGCCCTGCCGCGAAGGCAATTACTGGATGCAGCACCTGACCGAACGCATCCACTCCGGCCAGAGCACGCAGGCCGACGTGGATCTGCTTTACACGGTTGCGAAACAAATGCAGGGCAAATGCCTGTGCGCGCTGGGTGAGTTCGCCACCATGGCGGTGGTGACCGGCATCGAGCGCTTCCCGAACGATTTCAAGTCGGCAGTGAGATCATAATGGCAAACGAAGTCACGCTCACCATTGACGAACGGCAGGTCACCGTCCCCGCGGGGACTCTGGTGGTGGATGCGGCCAAGAAGATCGGCATTGACATCCCCGTCTTCTGCTATCATCCCAAGATGGAACCGGCCGGCATGTGCCGCATGTGCCTGGTGGAGATCGGCCGCCCGATGATCGACCGCGCCACCGGCCAGCCCGTGCTCGACGAGAACGGCCAGCCGAAGATCTCGTGGATGCCCAAACTCGAGACCGCCTGCACCAATAAGGTCGAGCCCGGCATGGTGGTCAAGACGCAGTTGACCTCGGCGAAAGCAAAGGACGGCCAGAACGCAACGGTCGAGTTCCTGCTCACCTCGCATCCGCTCGACTGCCCGATCTGCGATAAGGGCGGCGAGTGCCCGCTTCAGAACCTGACCATGGCCCACGGTCCGGGCAAGAGCCGTTTCCTCTACGACGATAAAATCCATCTCGCCAAGCGCGTCCCGCTGGGCGACCTGATCTTCCTCGACCGCGAGCGCTGTATCCAATGCGCCCGCTGTGTGCGCTTCCAAAGCGACGTGGCCTCCGAGCCGGTCATCGGCTTCTACAACCGCGGACGCTCGCTCGAAATCGTTTCGTTTTCGGACCCCGGGTTTGATTCCGTCTTCTCGGGCAACACCTCAGACGTCTGCCCGGTCGGCGCGCTGACCACGGCCGACTTCCGTTTCGGCGCGCGGCCCTGGGAACTGGATGCCTCCGCCTCCATCTGCACCCAATGCCCGGTCGGCTGTAACGTGACGTTGAACACGCGCCGCGAGGCCAAAGCCGGCGGACAGATCGTGATCAAGCGCGTCATGCCGCGGCAGAACGAACAGGTCAATGAAATCTGGCTGTGCGACAAAGGCCGCTTCGCCTATCACTACACCGAAAGCGAAAAGCGGTTGACGAGGCCGCTCGTCCGCAAGGACGATAAACTTTCCAGGGCTTCCTGGAGTACGGCTCTCACGCGGGCGGCCGAAGGCCTGACGGCCAACAAAAAGAACTTTGTGGTGCTGGCCTCCGGGCGTCTGGCCAATGAGGATTTGTATAATCTCAAATCTCTTGCGGAAGGCATGGGCGGACAGGCCCTGCTGTATTCCGACATGGGCGGCGGTGAATTGACCGCGCTGGCCGGCGTGAGCGAAGGGACGAACCTCGGCGCGCTGGGTAAAGGCGATGCCGTTCTGGTGGTTGCCTCCGACTTGTATGAAGAAGCGCCCATCTGGTGGCTGCGAGTCAAGCAGGCCGCGGACCGCGGCGCGACGCTCATCGTCGTCAACCCGCGCGAGACGAAACTGGATAAATTTGCGAAATTCGTTATTCGATATTCGTATGGCGATGAAGTGACGGCGGTTGAAGGTTTGAACGGCAAAGGAAAGATCGCCGAAGCCTTTGCCCAGGCGCGGAACGCCGTCGTGCTGTTCGGCAGTGAGGGGCTCGGCCTCGAAGGCTCGTCCGCGCTGGCCGCGGCCTGTGCGAAATTGCTCTCGAACACGAATCATGTCGGCAGGCCGAACAATGGGTTGATCGGCGTCTGGCCGCGGGTCAACGACCAGGGCGCGTTCGAGTTGGGCTTCCAGCCAGTTACAGATCTGGCCGCGGAGTTGAAAGGCAAGGCGGTTTACATCGTCGCGGCAGACCCAGCCGGCGATGACCCGGCGCTGGCGAAGGCGTTGAAAAGCGCGAAGTTCGTCGTGGTGCAGGACATCCTCGAAACCGCGACGACCGAACTGGCGGATGTCGTCCTGCCGGCGCAGGCTTACACCGAGCGCGAAGGGACGTACACCTCCGGCGAGCGGCGCGTCCAACGCTTTTACCCGGCGGTGCCGCCGCGCGGCGATATCCGTCCCGATTTCGCAATCATCGCGCAACTGGCGCGTGAAATGGGCTACATCCTCGAAGGGACATCAGCCTCCCTCGTGTTCGACCTTTTGACTGAGTCGGTCGAGTCGTTCCGCGGGTTGAATTACGCCAAACTGGCCGAAGTGGCCGAACAGTGGCCCATCGTTGGCCGCAACGATTTATATTACGGCGGCACGACATACGAGAACAAACAAGGCCTGGGCGCGCATTTGTCCAGCGCGGCGGGACGGGGACAAGCAGTCAAATTGCCGGCTGTGAGGAGTGTTAAGTCCCTGAGGCCGAAGGAAGATGAATTGCTGGCCGTGCCGGTCACGAGGCTGTACGACATGGGCGTGACGGTGGTCGACTCGGAGCTGCTGGCGAATCGCATCGGTGAGGCGACTGTGGTTTTGCATCCCTCGACGGCGGAGAAGTTGGGCGTCGAGGCCGGGGATGTGGTCAAACTTAATTTGAACGGCGGGCAGGCCGAGGTCCGCGCCCGAATTGATGAGTCGATTTCGGCGGGCGTCGTGTTGGTGCCGCGCAGTTTCGGCCTGGCGTTGCGCGAGCCGTCGGCCGTCGGCCTGAAATCCAGGGCAAAGGTGAAGGCATGATTGACTGGGCGCTTTTCCTCGAGTGGTTCATCAAATCGCTGGTGCTGATCTTCGGACTGCTGGGCGGCTTCGCCTATCTGACGTTGTACGAGCGCCGCGCGCTGGCGCGCATCCAGGTGCGCGTCGGCCCGAACCGCGCCGGACCGTTCGGCCTGTTGCAGCCCATCGCGGACGCGATCAAATTGATCTTCAAAGAGGAACTGACCCCAAGCCGCGCGTATAAAGTGGTGTTCATCCTCGCGCCGATTGTGACGATGGTGCCTTCGATTGTGATCGCGGCGGTCATCCCGTGGGGACGGACGGTGACGATGTTCGGCCGCGAGATTTCGCTGGGGATTGCAAACATCAACGTGGGCGTTTTGTATCTGATGTCGGTGGCTTCGATTGCGGTGTACGGCATCGTGCTGGCGGGCTGGTCGAGCAACAACAAGTACGCCATGCTGGGCGGGATGCGCTCCTCGGCGCAGATGATCTCATACGAACTCGCGTTGGGACTCTCGTTCGTCACGGCCATCATGCTGGGCAATTCGATGAGCCTGCTGGAGATCGTCGAGGCGCAGGGACCGATGTGGTTTGTCGTCATCCAGCCGGTCGGCGCGCTGGTCTTCATGGTCGCCACACTGGCGGAGGTCAACCGCGCCCCGTTCGACATGCCCGAGGCCGAGCAGGAACTGACGGCGGGTTATCACTCCGAATATTCGGGCATGAAGTTCGCGCTGTTCTTCATGGCCGAATACCAGAAGATGATTGTCATCTGCGCCATCGCGGCGACGTTGTTCTTCGGCGGTTTCCTCGGCCCCGGCGTGGATCGGTTCCCGTGGCTTGGCCCGCTGTACATGTTCATCAAAGTTGTCCTGCTGCTGTTTATCATGATCTGGGTACGCGCCACCTGGCCGCGCATCCGTTACGACCGTCTGATGGCCTTCGGCTGGAAGGTGCTGGTTCCGCTTGCACTGGCGGTGGTGTTCATCACGGCCATCGGCATTTTGCTGGCGCAGGATGTCAATCCGCTTTACATCTGGATCATTCCTCCCTTGTCCCTGATCGCTTTATTGGTTGCGGTCTTCATGATTGACCGTACGCTGAGGAGAAAAGACTATGCGCGTCGTTGAGCCTGTCGTCGAACTGGGGCGCGGACTGTGGCGCACGTTCGCTTCGATGTTCGAGCGGACGGTGACCTACCAGTATCCCGAACAGAAGCGGGAGGTGCGTCCGCGCTTTCGCGGACGTCACGTGCTGAAACGCTACGAGAACGGACTGGAGAAGTGCATCGGCTGTTCGCTGTGCGCGGCGGCCTGTCCCGCGGACGCGATCTTCGTGGAAGCCTCCGAGAACACGGACGAGAAACGCTTCTCGCCGGGCGAACGTTACGCCTCCACGTATGAGATCAACATGCTGCGCTGTATCTACTGCGGCTTCTGCGAGGACGCCTGTCCCACCGAGGCGATTGTGCTCGGCGACAACTACGAACTCTCGTTCACCGACCGCCGCCAGGCGATCTATCCCAAGGAAATGCTGTTGGAGCCTGTCCCCGATAGCGCCATGACCACGCCGCGCAAAGTGGAACCCGGTGTGTACACGCGGTCGGTGCCTGAAATGAAAGATCCGCAGGACTAGCCCATGTCCATTGATTTAATTCTCTTTCTCGTGCTGGCGCTGGTTGCGATTGCAACCGCCCTCGGCATGTTGCTCAGCCGCAACGCGGTCTATTCGGCGTTGTTCCTCGTGCTGAACTTCGCCACGGTGGCCGTCTTCTACATCCTGCTGGCCGCGCCGTTCATCGCCATGGTGCAGGTGACCGTGTACGCGGGCGCCATCATGGTGCTGTTCCTGTTCGTCATCATGCTGTTGGGCACGGATGTCCTGCCAGCCAGCAAGGCCCTGCCCTGGCAAAGACCACTGGCCGGTGTACTGGCTTTTATCCTCGCGGTCGAGGCGGCTTATCTGCTGGTTGTGCGCGCCGCTGCGGCCGATTCGATTTACCACCCCGAGGCGTTCGTCAACACGATGGACAGTCTGCGCGCCATGGGCAGGATGTTGTTCAACGAATATCTCCTGCCGTTCGAGGTCACATCTATCCTGCTGTTGGTGGCGATGGTGGGCGCCATCGTGCTGACCCTCAAAGAGAAAGGGGAACAGAACTGATGGTTCCCGTCAACTATTACATCATCCTTTCCGCCGTGCTCTTCACCATCGGCGCGCTGGGCGTGCTCATCCGCCGCAACCCGCTCATCATTTTCATGTCGGTCGAATTGATGCTGAACGCGGCCAACCTGGCCTTCGTTGCCTTCGCCCGTGCAAGCGGAGATGTGAACGTCGCCTTCAGCGGGCAGATCTTCGTCTTCTTCGTCATCGCGGTCGCGGCGGCGGAGGTGGCGGTGGGACTGGCGCTGATCGTGCAGATCTTCAAGACCAAGCACAGCATCAACGTAGATGAGATGAACAGCCTCAAGGGTTAATCCATGGAAACAACCGGCTTCTTCTTCCTCGCTCCCTGGATCGTTTTCTTCCCGCTCATCGGGCTGTTGATCAATCTCGTCTTTGGGAAACGCCTGCCCGAACAGGCCATCGGCTGGATCGCCAGTCTCGCCTCCGGCGCGGCCTTCGTCGTCTCGGTACTGCTGGCGTACTCGGTTTCGGCCGCGCACGGCGAAGCCATCCGCTGGACGATTGGTGAGTGGATTCACATCGGGGATCTGCAACTGGACTGGACGTTCCGCGTCGACACGCTCTCGGCGACGATGATGCTGGTCGTCTCCGGCGTGGGGACACTCATCCACATCTACGCCATCGGCTACATGCACGAGGACGTGCGCTTCAAGAACGACCCCGGGCGGTATCAGCGATTCTTCGTTTTCTTCAACCTCTTCATTGTCGCCATGATGATCCTGGTGGGCGGCGACTCGTACCTGATGCTCTTCGTCGGCTGGGAGGGTGTGGGACTGTGCTCCTTCCTGCTCATCGGCTTCTGGTACGAGATGGACACGCTGGCGCGCCCCTCGTGGGCCAATTCCAATGCGGCCAAGAAAGCCTTCATCACCAACCGCATCGGCGACCTGGGCTTCCTGATCGCGGGCTTTTTGATGTTCTGGTATCTCGGCTCGCTCCAGTTCGACCAGGTTTTCGAGGCCGCGAAACATGCGCCGCCCGAACTCATCATGGCCATCACGCTCTTCATGCTGGTGGGCGTGACGGGCAAATCGGCGCAGATTCCGCTCTACGTCTGGCTGCCCGACGCGATGGCGGGCCCGACGCCGGTCTCGGCCCTGATCCACGCCGCGACCATGGTCACTGCGGGCGTATATCTCGTGGCACGCTCGGCGGAACTGTACATGCTCGTCCCCGCCGCGCAATACATCGTTGCCATGACCGGCGCTGTGACCGCGCTCTTCGCCGCGACCATCGCCGTCGGTCAATACGACATCAAGAAAGTGCTGGCTTACTCGACCATCTCCCAACTCGGATTCATGGTGGCGGCGGTCGGCATGGGCGCGTTCGTGGCGGGGATGTTCCACCTCGTGACGCATGCCTTCTTCAAAGCATTGCTCTTTCTCTCGGCTGGTTCTGTGATTCTCGGATTGGAGCGCGGACATCATCATTTGGCGCATGGGCATCACGAGGAAGGAAAGAAGAAAGAGGAAAGAGGGCACGAGGAAGTCTTCGACCCCGGCGATATGCGCAACATGGGCGGACTGCGCAAGACCATGCCGGTCACGTTCTGGCTGTATATGATCGGCACGCTGGCGCTGGCGGGAATCTTCCCCTTTGCGGGCTTCTGGTCGAAGGATGAGATTCTGCTGGATGCCAGCCTGCACTATCCTACTGTTTACATCCTGCTCACTATTGCGGCCTTCTTCACTGCCTTCTATATGGGACGGCAAGTGTGGATGGTCTTCTTCGGCGAAGCGCGGCACGAAGCCGCCGCGCACGCGGAGGAAAGCCCAAGAATCATCACCGTTCCGTTGATGGTGCTGGCCGCGCTCTCGCTCCTCGGCGGCGCGCTCAACCTGCCGTTCGAGGGATTCCACAATCTCGGTCACTGGCTGGAGCACACCTTGCACGAGGTCGAGTCCCTGCCGCTCGACTTGCAGGTCGCGGGCATTTCGACGGTTCTCGCGCTCCTCGCCATCTTTATCTCCTGGTTGATCTACGGACGCAACCCGCTCAAGAAGGGCCGGCCCGATCCGCTCAAGCGGCCTCTCGGTTTCATTTTCACCGGCATGGAAAACAAATGGTTCGTGGATGAAATCTACTGGGCGGTGTTCGTGAACCGTTTCGTGGACATCTCGCGCTTCCTTGCGGACGTGATTGACTGGCGCTTCTGGCACGACTGGTTCCACGATAAGGTCCTGGCGGGCACTTACAACTGGCTGTCCAATATTGCCCTCAACAAATACGCCGATCAGCGCGGCATAGACGCCTTCGCCAACGGTCTGGGCGACGCGACCAAGAATTTATCGGCAGCCCTGCGCCGGGTCCAGAACGGATTCGTGCGTTCGTACGCGCTGTCCGTGCTGCTGGGCGTCGTCCTCATTTTGGGATACCTGCTTTTCAAATAGCATCGAACGAGGCTGAACATGGAATTTCTTCTGCAACCGCTTACCCTGATGACCTTTTTCCCGCTGTTGGGCGCGCTCGTGGTGCTCTTCCTGCCCTCGGCGCAGAAAAACCTCTTGCGCTGGACGGTGCTGGTCGTCAGCCTGATCACATTCGGGATTTCGCTGTGGGCGTTTTTCTTCAGCGGACAGTACACCGCCTCCAGCCCGGACCTGCAACTGGTGGCGCGTTACGACTGGATCACCGTCGCCGACTGGCACATCCAGTATTACCTCGCCGCGGACGGACTCTCGATCCTGCTCGTCCTGCTGACCACCTTCCTGACGCCCATCTCGATTCTCTCCACGTGGACGGCGGTGGAGGAGCGCGTGAAGGATTTCATGCTGTTCTTCCTCCTGCTCGAAACAGGCATGTTGGGTGTGTTCGTGGCGCAGGACTTGTTCCTGTTTTACATCTTCTGGGAATTCACGCTCGTGCCGATGTACTTCCTCATCGGCATCTGGGGCGGCCCGCGACGCATTTATGCCGCGATTAAATTCTTCCTTTACACAATGGCAGGTTCCATCCTGATGTTATTGGCGATTCTGTTCGTCGCCATCAAGAGCGGGACCTTCGCTGTGCCTGACTTGGTCAATCAACTGCCCGCGCTCTACGCCAGCGGCATAATTGACCCCAAAACGCAGATGATTCTCTTCGGCGCGTTCCTGGCCGCGTTCGCCATCAAGGTGCCGATGTGGCCGTTGCATTCGTGGCTGCCCGACGCGCACGTGGAAGCGCCCACGGCTGGCTCGGTCATCCTGGCGGGCGTCCTGCTGAAGATGGGCACATACGGCTTCCTGCGCTTCAACATCCCGATGTTCCCCGGCGCTTCGCTCCAGGCCGCGCCGTGGATCGCGCTCTTCGCCACCATCGGAATCATTTACGGCGCGGCGGTCTCGTACGCGCAGGCGGACGTGAAGAAACTGGTCGCATATTCCTCGGTCAGCCACCTCGGCTTTGTGATGCTTGGCTTGTTCGCCCTCAACCCGCAGGGCATCCAGGGCGCGATTCTGCAGATGATCAACCACGGTCTCAGCACGGGCGCGTTGTTCCTGCTCGTCGGCATGATCTACGAGCAGACGCACACGCGCGAGCTCAAGGTCTACGGCGGGCTGTGGAAGATCACCCCGGTCTTCGGCTCGATCATGCTCGTCGTGGCGCTGTCCTCGATGGGCTTGCCCGGCCTGAACGGTTTCGTGGGCGAGTTCACCATCCTGCTTGGCGCGTTCGGCTCGAAAGCCATCGGCACGCCGTGGTACGCGGGCGTCTCGGCCGCGGGCGTCATCATGGCCGCGATTTACATCCTGTATATGTTCCAGAAGATGTTCCTTGGCCCGCAGGGCGAGATCGTGGACGAGGTGAAGAAGCACGGTCACGGCCTGCGCGACCTGAACTGGCGCGAGATCGTCACCATGGTTCCCATCCTGATCTTCATCTTCTGGATCGGCCTCTATCCCAAGCCGTTCTTCGACCTGATGGCCCCGGCGGTGAACAACCTGGTTGCCGCCTTGCAGACCGCCGCGATGGCGATGCCGTAAATTCTTCTCCCTCACCCCTCCACCCCTCTCCCACTGGGAGAGGGGACGGGGGTGAGGGGTGGAGCCTCTATGCCCCAATCACTCGACTTTACCGCTCTCCTCCCGCTGACCGTCCTCTCGGTCTGGGCCTGCGTGCTCCTGCTGGTGGACCTATTCATTCCGAAGACGCGCAAGAGCATCACCGCGCTTCTCTCCGCGCTCGGTCTGGCCGTGACCCTCGGCTTGACCCTCGCACAGGCAGGCCTGTCCCTCACCGGCTTCAGCGGCATGGTTGTATTGGACGGTTTTTCTATTTTCATCAACACCATCCTGTTGATCAGCGGATTGCTGGGCGTGGCGGTGGCCTACGGTTACGTCAAGCGCATGGGACTGGAACGCGGCGAATATTACACCCTGCTTCTCTTCAGCGTTTCGGGCATGATGCTCATGGCGCAGGCCGCGGATTTGATCGTCGTGTTCCTCGCGCTCGAACTGCTCTCCATTCCGCTTTACGTGCTGGCCGCTTTCAACCGCACCAAAACGGACTCGGAGGAAGCGGGTCTCAAATACTTCCTGCTCGGCGCGTTCTCGGCGGGATTCGTGGTGTACGGCATCGCGCTGGTCTTCGGCGCGACGAGTACTACCCGGCTGGCCCAGATCGTTTCCGTGATAAATCTTTCCAGTTCGTTTGCTGGAATTTACAACCCGGCGTTGATGCTGACCGGCGCGGCGCTCATCCTGGTGGGATTCGGCTTCAAGGTCGCGGCCGTTCCGTTCCACATGTGGACGCCCGATGTCTATCAGGGCGCGCCGACGGCGGTCACTGCCTTCATGGCCGCGGGCGCCAAGATCGCGGGCTTTGCGGCGTTACTGCGCGTCTTTGCCACCGCCTTCCCTGCTCTCGCGGTGGATCTGACGAACGTCCTCTGGGCGCTCGCCGCGCTGACCATGATCGTCGGCAACGTGATTGCCGTCTCGCAAACTAACATCAAGCGCCTGCTGGCCTATTCCAGCATCGCACACGCGGGCTACATCCTGATGGCCTTCGTGCCCTATGGCAATGCCGAGGTCATGCCCGTTTCGGTCGCGGCGGGGTTGTTCTATCTCGTGTCCTACGCGATCACCAACTTCGGCGCGTGGGGCGTGGTCATTGCTCTGGAGAAGGCCGAGGGCAAAGGACTCGAAATCGCCGATTACGCCGGGCTCGGGCGCAAATATCCCGTTCTCGCCGCCGCCATGACCGTCTTTATGCTCTCGCTCATCGGCCTGCCGCCCACGCTTGGGCTGGTGGGCAAGATTTACCTGTTCCGCGCGGTGATTGACGGCGGCTTTTATGGCCTGGCGGTGATCGGCGTGCTGACCTCGCTGATCTCCGCGTACTACTATCTGCGCGTGGTTGTGACGATGTACATGCGCGACGGCGAGCCGCAGGCCGGCCGCGAGTTCTGGCTGGATGCGACCACTACGGTCACCGCGCTGGTTACGGTCATCGTCAGCCTCGTCCCGCAGTGGCTGTTCGCGCTGGCAAGCGAGTCGGTGTTGAAGTTGTTTTGATGTTCATGCGCTTCGAACCGCAGACCCTAAAGGTCTTCAAGACCTTTAGGGTCTAATGTGTATAATGGGGCGGCTATGATCAAAGCCCTCATCTTCGACTTCGACGGCCTCATTCTCGACACCGAGACCCCGGAGGTGGACGTCTGGCAGTCCATTTACCGGGAGCACGGTCACGAAATGCCGGTGCACGAGTGGGCCAAGACCATCGGCGGCTATGGCATCTCCACCTTCGACGCGGCGGAGCACCTCTCGCAGTTGACCGGGCTGGATCCCGCGCCGCTGCGCGCCCGCTACCGCGCCGAGGCCGACGCCATCATCCACGCCAATCCCATCCTGCCCGGCGTGACCGACCTGATCACCGCGGCAGAGCAACGCGGACTCAGGCTCGCGGTCGCTTCGAGTTCGCCCCACTCGTGGGTGGACACGCATCTGGCGCGCCTCGGCCTGATTCAGCGGTTCGAGAAGATCATCTGCGCCGACGACGTGGCGCCCGGGCGCACCAAGCCAAACCCGGACCTGTTCCTCGAAGCGCTGAACCAACTCAACGTCCAGAGACACGAAGCGGTTGTGTTCGAGGATTCTCCCAACGGTGTGAAGGCCGCCAAAGCGGCGGGTGTTTTTGTGGTGGCTGTCCCGAATCCATTGACCGCGCAATTGGGCGTGGACGGCGCGGATTTGGCGGTGAAATCTCTGGCAGAACTTTCACTGCCCGCCTTGCTCGCGCGCGCCTCCAGCTCGCACCGAGGCTGAGTCAGGCAGACTTTCGGCACCCGTCGCAGATCGCCATCATTCCCTGTGAGAGGCTGAAGACCGCGTTGACCCTGTCACTGGCCGCGAAGCGCCTTCCGCATAAACCGCAGGCCGGCACGCCGGTCAGCGAGAGGTTCGGAACGCGGATGCCGGTCGGGCCGGGCGTCAGACTGCGAATCATGGCTTCCAGCACCGGCATGTCCTTCGCGGCATGCTCGCGGTCGGTTTCGGCGATGAATTGGAGCCAGAGCAACCGTCCCTTGCCGATGAAGGCCGTCACGTTGAGTTCCTGGCGCGCGCCGCTGTTGCCCATGTAGGTGTAACTCATCCATGCGGTGGGAGCGCCCAGCAGGGGCTCTTCCCACTTGCGGATCATTTGGAGGCCGGGGAAATAACCGCGTAGTTCACCCTCTGCTTTGGTCATGTAGGCTTGCAGGGTCATGCCTGCATCGGTGACCAGGTTAGCCTGGATGGTCAGGGCCGGGTAGCCGCGCAGGCCCTGAGGTCCGAGCAGACCGACCGGCAGGACGTAGGGCGGGTCCGCCTGGTTCTCGAAGTCAACCTTCCAGTCCGCGGGACGCTCGAGGCTGAAATCCCATTCGCGGCTGACGTACCGTACCGACTCGACCGGAAGCGCCCCCGCGGTTGCATTGGTTGGACTCATGGTGTTCCTCCTTGCTCTCGTACGATAGTTTTTCATGCGCCTTGCATTGACTTCCCCGAAATCATTATAGGGAATTCGCGGCCCCAATACAACAGGCAGTTCAAAAAATCCCGCCCGGCTGGAACGGGCGGGAGATCTTGTCAAGACCGAAGGTCAGGCGCTATCCCTTGACGTAGGATAATTTTTCAGAGATGAGACCGTCCTTGATTTTGAAAACGTCAACGCCGCGCACGTGACCGTCTCCCCACGTATATTTCCAGCGCATGACCACGTGGAATCCCAGCCCGAAGATCTCCTCGATTTCGATGTGCGCCTGCGGCGACTCGCGGAAGAAGTCCCGCCAGAATTTGGTGACGGCTTCCCTGCCTCTATAGGCCGTCCCATCGGGAGGGGGATAAGTGTTCTCGAAGAGACAGTCATCGCTCATCAAGGTCATCATCCCGTCCACGTCGTGACGGTTGAAGGCGTCGTTGAACGCGAGGACGGCGCGGATGCTTGATTCGAATTTTGACATGCGGGTGGGGGACATGGCTCGGATTATCCTTAATGCACTTCAAGATGTATGCGGCTGTTTCGCCTAGCGGGGAGTGACCCGAAAAATAAAGTCCTCACCGATGATCTCCCTGCCGATACAGCCGAAAGCCGCGCCGTCGGGGTATGGGTCGCCATCGGCAAACATCCAACTCAGGTAGGTCGCGCCTTCGGGCGGGCCGGACCATTGCAGAAAGATGCGGCGGCCAACAGGGACTTCGAGCGGGGCGGGCAGGATAAACTCGACCTCGAATTGTCTGCCAACCGGCTGTCCGCCTATCTTCGCATCCGCCTCCGCAAGGACGGGGCCGTCAATCTGGCAGTCCCGCAGGACAAGGTGAGCCGTATATCCGCTGGACGGAAAGGAGCCTCCCGCCCTGAACAAGAGCGATACGGAAGTTATCTGTGAAGAGGACGCCAGAAAACTCTGATATATGGGGTCGGTTCCTGCAGGGCAGGATGCGCTGCTGCCCGTTTCAACCCAGTTGGACGCTTCGACGTCTGGCTGAAACACACACTGGGGCGGTGCATCGGTCGGTGTTGCGGGGAGGGGAGACGGCCGCGGAGGCAGGGGTGTCGGGACCGGCGTACCCAGGAGAAAATCGCATCCCAGGGTTGCCAAGACTATGGCAACGAGCAGCGAACCGCGCCGGATGAATGTTGCTGTGTAATTCATGCTTCTCCCTCGAAAAGCTTTGCCGAGTGCATTCTTCTACCACATCGGGCGGTTATCACTGGCTACCTGCCCGGGCTTGCGGACACTTGCTCCCCATACAGTTTCCGATGCACCACACTCAACGCGCGCACCTGCTCCGCCGCGTGATACGACGACCTCACCAGTGGATTCGACTCGACCCACTTGAATCCAATCGAATAGCCGTAGTCGCGCAGTTCGGCGAATTCTTCCATCGTGTAATATCTTGAAATGGGCATGTGCTTCTTGCTCGGTTGCAGGTACTGGCCGATGGTCAGGATGTCCACGCCCCAACTGCGCTGGTCGCGCATCACGGCCTTGACCTCGTCCATCTCCTCGCCGAGTCCCACCATGATGCCCGACTTGGTCAACACGTCGGGATCGAGTCTCTTGGCGTTGGATAAAGTCGCGGCCGCCCAATCGTAATTATCCTGCGGCTGGACGGTCTTGAACAGGCGCGGCACGGTTTCCACGTTGTGATTCAGGATCTCCGGCCGGGCGTCCATGACGATCTTCAACGCCTCGATGCTTCCCTTGAAATCGGGGATCAGTACTTCGACCGAACAGCCGGGCAATAACTCGCGGATGCGTCGAATGACCATGGCGAAAATGGGCGCGCCGCCGTCGCGGCGTTCATCGCGGTTCACCGATGTAATGACCGCGTGTTTCAACTCCATTGCTTTCACAGCCTGCGCCACGCGCTCGGCTTCGCCCCAATCCAATAAAGCGGGCTTGCCGTGTTTGATGTCGCAGAAGGCGCAGGTGCGCGTGCACACGTCGCCGAGCATCAAAAAGGTCGCGGTGCCGCTTCCCCAACATTCGCCGAGGTTGGGGCACATGGCCTCCTCGCAAACCGTGTGCAATTCCTTTTTGCGCATCAGTCCGTGAAGCCATTCATAGGTCTCGCCCGAGGGCGCGCGCACCTTGATCCACTCCGGGCGGCGCAGTGGGCGGACGTCGGTTTCGGGGATGACCCGGTCTCTTGTGGGGGTGACTGCCATTAATTTCCTCGTCTCATTGCTCAAGCCGCCGTCCCCGGCGGCGAAGCCAGCGCCGAGGACGGCGCTGGGCGCTTTTAGATTATATCTTCTTGACCTTCAATCTCAAACCTTTGACTTCGACGACCTCGACCGCGTCGCCCTTACGGATCGGCGCGGACCCGGGGACGGATTCCGCGCTCCACAACTCCGCGTCCATCTGGACCTGGCCCGCCGCGCCGGACCAAGATCGGGCTGTTCCCGTTTTCCCGGCCATAGACTCCACTCCCATCACAACCGGCCGCCGCAGGGCGCGGATTCCGAACCCGACGATGATTGCGAAGGTTATGCCGAGGAACACGGCCAGCAGGATCACGGCCGGGAGGGGTACGCGCGCAAAGTCCGGCGTACCCGGCGAGTTGAACAGCACCAGCGCGCCGACGATGAACGAGGCCACGCCCGCGGCCGTCAGCGCGCCGTGGGTGGGCGCTTTCACGTCGAGGATGAACAGCACGAAGGCGGTGATGAGGAAGATGATTCCGAACCAGTTGACCGGCAGGATGCCGAGGCCGTAACCCGCCAGCGCCAAACAGACCACGCCAATAAAGCCCGCCACCCAGCCGCCCGGGCTGGAGATTTCGATAAGAATGGCCTGTACACCCACGCCCAGCAGGGTCAACACGATAATGGAATTGGTGAGAATCAGCAGAAGTTCTTCGATGAAATTCATCGGCAGGGGTTCGACGAGCGCATTGGTGGTTTCAAGGTTGCGCGGGCCGTCGTTCATTTCGACGGTGAAGCCGTCGAGCTGTTCGAGCAGTTGCTCCAAATCGCTGGCGATGAAATCAATCAGTCCCGCTTCGAGCGCCTCATCGGATGTGACCGCGACCGCCTCGTCAATCATGGACTCGGCCAACTTCAACGCCCGTTCCCCGCGCGGCGTTACCAGCGGGCGGATGGCGGCCTTCATGTCGTTCTTCGCCTTCGCCTCCAGCGTGGAATCCAGGTTTTCCCCTGTGCTCGAAATTGGGCTGGATGCGCCAATGACTGTCTCGGGAGCCATGGCCGAGGCGCGGCCGGCCATCGTAATCATCGCGCCCGCGCTGGCGGCCTGCGCCCCTTTCGGCGCCACGAATACTACCACGGGCACGTCGCTGTTGCGGATTGCCTGCATGATGTCCAGCATGGATTCGCTGTCGCCGCCCGGCGTGTCCAGTTGGATAATGAGCGCTTCGGCGCCGCGCTGTTCCGCGGCGTGCAAACCGCGCCGCACATATTCCTCCATCGCAGGCATGATTGGCCCGTCAACATTCATCACGATGACCAGCGGGGCGTCGGCCTGGGCGCGGACGGAGACAAACCCCGTCAGCGCGAAAGCCAGCAGGAGGAAGACTTTCAGGATGGTTTTCATTGCCGTTCCAATTATAATGGGTTACGGAGGGAAAGATGTCAAAACAAACCGAACTAAAACTCACACGTCTGGTTGTGCAACTGGTCATCGTGGTGCTGGTCGCGCCCCTGCTTCCGATGATCATCTCCGGGGATTGGGGCTGGTGGCAGGGCTGGGTCTACGCGGCGGTGAACATTCTCTCCTTCGTCGTCAGCCGCCTGATCCTCGCCCGCGTCCATCCGGACCTGATTCGGGAGCGCGCCCGTTTCATGGACGCGCAGGATACCAAGCCCTGGGACAAGGTTCTTGCGCCGATGCTGGCACTTGGCCCGGTCCTGACCGTTGTTGTGGCCGGACTGGATCGTTTATATGGCTGGTCGTCTGCCTCTCCTGTGTGGGTCAATCTCACGGCGCTGGTCGTGATGTTGATCGGTTACGCGTTTTCCTCGTGGGCGCTGATCGTGAACCGATTCTTTTCGGGGACGGTCCGCATCCAGACCGAGCGCGGGCACCACGTGGTGACCGATGGGCCGTACCGCATCATACGTCATCCCGGCTACGCGGGAGGATTGCTGGGATTCGTGGTAATCCCACTTCTGCTCGATTCAGTTTGGGCGTTCATCCCTGCCGTGTTGCTGACCATTGTTGTCATCATCCGCACCGTGCTGGAAGACAAAACATTGCAGGCCGAACTGCCCGGTTACGCCGAGTATGCAAAGAAGACGCGTTACCGACTGATACCGGGCGTTTGGTAAGCAAGTTCAGAACCCAGGGTTCTCAAAGAAACCTGGGTTCTGCTTTCAATTACCACACCGCCAGCAAAATTGTGCGAATGCTCAACACAATGATGATCAAGCCGACGAGGATCATCAATACCTTCACAGGCATCTTCTTGGTAATACGTGCTGCCAGCGGAGCCGCGATCGCGCCGCCGATGAGCAGGCCGAGGATGATCTGCCAGTATTCGCCGAAACTCAGCGTGATGACGAAAATGATCGATTCGGTCAACGTGACGAAAAACTCCGAGAAGTTGACCGAGCCAATGGTCAGGCGCGGATCCTTGCCGCGCGCCACGAGCGTGGTGGTGACGATCGGCCCCCATCCACCGCCGCCGATGGCGTCGAAGAATCCACCCACCAATGCCAGCGCGCTGACGCGCGCCGTATGCACGCCGGTGGGAGTGCGCTCCTTGTGATTGAAGGCCTTGACGAGGATGACGATGCCCATGATGAGCAGGTAGGCGGAGATGTAGGGTTTAATGACATCGCCGTCGAACGAAGTCAGCAAATACGCGCCAATGCCGCCCGCGATGGCGCCGGGGATAAGCAGGCGTTTGACCAGTCCCCAGTCCACATTTCCGAGCCGCCAGTGCGCCGCGCCCGAAACGCCGGTCGTCACTACTTCGGCCATGTGGACGGAGGCTGACGCCGCCGCGGGGGGAATCCCAAGGCTGAGCAGGAAGGTGTTCGAACTGACGCCGTAGGCCATGCCCAGCGCACCGTCAATCATCTGCGCCGCAAAGCCGACCAGGACATAAAGAAGGATGGTGGTAATTTCAATTTCCATGGGGATGAACTCCTTGCTGAGGTAGTTTCTCCGATTTGTCGGAAAGTATATAAAATCTATAATATCAGTATACTTTTAGCCCGCAAAAAAGTGCCCGTTGAGGGCCATCAACTCGGAAATCACAATCCCAGTTGCTTGCGAACTGTTTCCTGCCGGGCGGTCACGTCGGCGAGGCTGGTGTTATCGAAGATGTTCACGATGGCTTGGCGCACGTCACCCATTACAAGGCGCAAACCGCAAGTGGCCTCATCGGGACAACCGCATGGTTCGTATGCCATCTGGCTGACACACTTGACCGGTGCCACCGGCCCGTCCAGCACACGGAAAATCTGGCCAAGCGTAATCTCGTTGGCCGGCCTGGCCAGATAATACCCGCCGCCGACGCCCATCTTGCTGTGAAGCAGGCCTGCGTTTTTAAGTGTCAACAGTATTTGTTCGAGAAACTTGGGTGAGATGTGTTCGCGTTGCGAAATCTCCTTGATCTGCACCACGGGCAGAGATTCGTTTCCGCGGTTGATTTCCGCTATCGTAATCATAGCCCGCAGGCCGTATTCACCGCGTTTGGAGAGTCTCATAGCCTAGTGAAATTATAGACTTTATAGTATTACTATAATTCAGTGCTCGAATTCTGTCAAGCACTTTCGGCCACCTCGACAATTTCCACATTCCCCAGCGCGCGGCGCAGGTCTTCGCTCTTCATGATGATCGCCGCATTGCGGACACCCGAACCGATGGAAATTTCCTCCTCGGCCAGCACACCCGCATCCACCAGGACCCTGAGCGGGCGCGGCAATCCGAAGGGACACACCGTCCCGATGCGGTAGCCGGTCACTTCCAGCACTTCCTCTTCGGTTGCCATCCTCACCCGCGACCGCCCCGCGAGTTTACGCAGTTTCTTCCAATCCACTTGTGCGCGGCCCGCCACCAGCGCCATGACGAACTCGCCGGGCCGCACCTGGAACAGGATACTGCGGACGATCTGTTCCGGCCGCTGGCCGCGTTCGCGTGCCGCCTGCTCGAATGAAGTAACAGGATGTTCGTGACGGAAGACGCGGTGGGGAACTCCCAGTTTTTCCAGGGCGAGGCTGGCGGGGGGAATCTCGGACGTCATTCTAAAACATCATTTCGTTTTCGGCTCGTAATCGCATAGTTTGCGAATCGGACAGACGGGGCAGTTCGGTTTTCTGGCCTGGCACACCTCGCGTCCCAGCCGAATCAAGTTCAGGTGCGCGGCGTAATAGGTTTCGGGCGGAAAGATTTTCTCCAGATGAGGATGCGCCTGTTCGACGGTCATATTCTGCGGGCGGAGACCGATGCGGCCTGTGACGCGATAGATATGTGTATCCACCGGGAATGCGGGTTTGTTGAGTGAAAAACACAAAACAATCGCGGCCGTTTTCGGTCCGACGCCGTTGAACTTCGTCAGCCAGGCGCGCGCCTGCTCGAGGGGCAGGTCAGCCAGAAAGTCCAGATCGAGCGAGCCGCGTTCGGCGGTGATCTCGCGCAGGACCCCCTGGATGCGCGGTCCCTTCTGGTTGGCGAGTCCCGCCGGGCGGATGGCGTCAATCACGTCCGCCTCCTTCGCGTCGCGGACCTGTTCCCAGGATGGGAATCGGGCGCGCAGCGCGTCGAAGGCGCGGTCGCGGTTGGTGTCGTTGGTGTTCTGCGAGAGGATGGTCGAGACCAGTTCGTCCACGGCGGGCAGAGGATTGCGCCAGGTCGGTTGGCCGAAGGCCTCGAGCAGGCATTTGTGGATTGCCAGGGCGCGCTTGCGAGGATCAGCCATGGACGTACTCGGATGTCTGAATCGCATTGAGGGTGGATTCGATCACCTGACGGTGTGTGTTTGTAATCAGGTCCTCGAACAGGGTGGCGGTGTGTTTGTACAGCGTCAGGGCGGAAACGCCGCGGGTCTTGTAGGCAGGGACATCCGCAGGGCCGAGGTCGGCGCCCAGCGCAAGGCGGAAGGCGCGCGTCCATTCGTGTTTGGGGCCGAGGCTTTCCTGGATGATTTGGTAGTAACGATTTTCGGATTCGATCATCAGGCCGCGCTGGACGGCCGCGGCATTGCCAAGCCCTTTCAGCAGTCCTGTCACCGCATACAGCACAGTGGACTCGTGCTCCCGCGTCAGGCCGCCCATGATCTTATGCGCCTCCTCGGCGCATCTCATGAGTTCCTCGACGGCGTATTCGTTCGCGGCGGATTGCAGGGGCAACCAGTCGAAGGAGAGGGCGGAGCGTTTGAGCGCGGCCAGTTCTCCGGACGGGTCGAGCAGGATGTGCATCTGGCGCAGGCCGGGCACGGCCCAGATGGCGCGCTCCGGGCGGACCAGGGCGAGCCGTTCGTTTTCGAGCAATTCGTATTTCAGGCTGACGAGACGACCGTCCCAGTATCGCAGCGTGTACGGTTCGGGCGGCAGGAGGTTGACGAAAATGTTCACGTCCACATCGCTGAACTGCTTGTTCTCGCCGCGCGCGTAACTGCCCGTGAGGGCGATGCCGATCACGCCGGGACGATCCAGGCGCGGGAGGAGGGATTCGATGAATAGATCGTTGGAAAGTTTCATTGAAGACGGAAGATGGGGTGCGACTCGCCGGTGACGAGCCCGCGATGATTCCTGATGGGCAGGACCGGCCCGAACTCGGCCAGTTCCTTCAATTGCGATTCGTTCAACGCGCCCAGGGTGCGCAGGATTTCCAGTGTGACCGCCGGGCGGACGCGGTTGAGCGGCTGGATGTTGATTGTCCTGAAAAGCAGGTCTCCGTCCGAGACCTTGAAGGTGATTCCGATGCCGGGCGAATCGGGTCCCAGCGCGCCGGGCAGGAGACCGATGGCCTGATACCCCTCGGCGCCGCGCTTGCAGACGATCCTGCCCGCGCCGGCCTGCATGAGGCGGCAGTCGAATTCGCCGCGCCCGCTGACCATTTCGGGATGGGCGGTCATGGCGGAGGTGATTGTGCGGCAGGCTTCGGCGCGCGCCGCGGACAATCCGCGCGGGTCGCACAGACGCGCGAAGGCCAGCGCGGCGTTGTAGAGCGGCACGGCGAAGTTCGGGGCGGAGCATCCGTCAATGCCGAGTTCCACTTTTTCGCGCGGGTAGTCGCACATTTCGGCGAAGGCGGTCAGGATGTCCTGCTGGATGGGATGGTCGTTTTCGAGGTAGGTTTCCAGCGGCAGGCCGCGCATTTTGGCATGGGCCAGCATGCCGCTGTGTTTGCCGGAGCAGTTGTTGCGGTTCGGGGTCGGTTTTTCGCCGCGGGCGATGAGGCTCTTGTAGGCGGTCACGTCGCCGGGCATGTGGACGCCGCATTGCAGGTCGCTTTCTTGGATCCCGGCCTTGGCCTGGATATCGCGCGCCACCTGCACGTGTTCGTCCGAACCTTCGTGCGAGGCGCAGACCAGCGCCAGTTCGCGCGGGGTCAGGCCGAAGGTCCGCGCCCCGCCGCGCTCGACGAAGGGCAGCGCCTGGAACGGTTTTGCCGAGGAACGTAAAAAGGCGACCGTTTGCGGGTCGCCGTAGGAATGGAGCAGCCGCCCGTGGGAGTCCGCGACGGCGATGGCGCCGTAGTGGAGCGACTCGACGATGCGGCCGCGAGTGAGTTCGAAGAGCGGTGCAAAACCGGCGGCCATTTATTCCTCATCGTTTCCGCCGCTGGGGCGGTAGTGACGAACGTAATAGTGGCGCAATCCGTAACGCAGGCGCTGGGCGAATTGTTTCTGGCGGGCGGCCGTGGCACGGAAACCGGCCAGCGATTTTTGGACGAGAGATTCCGTGGCTTCGGGCGAGGCATTTCGGGCGGCCAGTCTTTCGAGCCTCTCGTTCAGGCGCTTGATATATTCCAACTGGTTTTTGATGACCAGCGCGTTGACTGTCCCGCCGCGTCCGCTGACGATGGTGAATCCCTTGAACCGCCCGCTGAGCAGGTGCTGGATGGATTCCACCCAGCGGGGCAGGTCGGCATTGGCAAGAAATGGCGGCTGGCTCTTGAGCACGAGATCGCCGATAAAGACGACTTTTTCGGCGGGCAGGATGACCCAGATCGCCCCGGCCGCGGGACCTGGGTGATGCTCCAGCAAAATGGGCGTTTCTCCCCAGTGGAGCGTCATCTGCTGGCTGAACGAGATCTCCGGCGGCGCCCAGCGGACGCTGCCCAGGCCGGGGATGGATTCCCAGTCCGCGCCGGTCTCGTCACCCTGGGCCTTGAAAGTGTTGGGGCGGTTGCGAAAGGCATGGGCGGTCTTCTCGTGGGCGATGACGGTGCAGTCCATGGCGCGCACGCCGAGTGTGCGGTCGGGGTGGGCGTCCAGGTTGATCAGGACGCGCTCCGGCCCCGCGCCGATTCCCATCAGCGAGGCGCGCCAGGCGCGGGCGTCGTCGGCGGCGGGCGGGGCGTCGATCTGGACGAGACCGCGCGGCTGGCTGATGGCTCCCAGCGTGACGCCGGGGTAACTGTCTTCGATGAAAATTTTTTTCGTGATGGCTTGCATGGAAACTCCTGAACGGGATTATGCTTCCTCTTCGGCGCGGGTGGCCGCGATCTGCGCTTCGGTTGCCAGTGGCAGGGTGAACGTAAAGGCCGTGCCGCGCCCGGTCTCGCTTTCGACCCAGATGCGCCCGCCGTGCGCCTGCACGGCCAGGCGGCAAAAGGCGAGGCCCACGCCCAGCCCGCCGGGTTTGTCCTTGCCGCGCAGACGGGTGAACTTTTCGAAAATGCGTTCCTGATCTGATGGAGCGATGCCCGGGCCGTTGTCCTTGATCCAGAGATGCAGCCAGTTGTCCTGCGTGCGGGCGCCCACCTGGATCTGACCTTCGGTGGGCGTGAACTTGATGGCGTTCTCCAGCAGGTTGATGAGCACGCGGCGAATCATGTCTGCATCTGCCCAGAGGAATGGCAGTTGTTCGGGAAGCGCTGTCTCCACGCTCTGCCGGCGGCCCTCTGCGGCCGGACGTGTATCCTTGAGCGCCTGCTCGATGAGCCTCTTCGTATCCACAGCCTTGAAATTGACGACCGGCTGTCCGGCTTCCAGGCGGTTGATATCGAGCAGGGAATTGATGAGGCGCTGGATGCGGTCGGTGGAGTTAGCGGCGATGCTGATGATGGAGCGGGCGGCTTCATCGTTATGGTCCACCATGCCGGAGAGCACCTCGATGCTCGAGACGATGTTCGCCAGAGGCGAGCGCAGGTCGTGATAGATCATGGAGGTCAAGTCTTCGCGCAGGGCATCCAGGTCCTTGCGCTCTTTGATGTCGCGCAGGGTCCATTGCAACACGTCGCTCTCCTCGAATTCCACGTGGCGCACGTGGACTTCGATGGGCACGGTGCCGCTCTCGCGTTTATGAAGCACAGACTCGTAAGTGGCCGAGCGGTTGCTCCGTAGTGACTCGAACTCCAGCCCGGTGCGGTTCCAGTTCACCTCGTGCACCTGGTCAATGCTCAGGGTGTGCAATTGTTCGCCGGTATAGCCGCTCAACATGGCCGCCTGGCGGTTGGCCTCCAGAATATGGCCTTCCCAGTCGGTGATCAGGATCGGGTCAATGCTGTCTTCGAACAGTTCACGGTAACGCTGGTGCGCCGCGTCCAGTTTTTCGTAGAGTTGCGCGTTCTGGATGGTGGTCCCGGCCAGCGAGCCGAGGCCGGTCATCACCAGCAGTGCGTCCGGGTCGAACGCGCCGGAGACGGGATTAATCGCCTCGATGACGCCGATGATGCCCGCCTGCGTGCGGATGGGCGCGACCGCGATGGCTTTCGCGACGATGCCCCCGAACTTATCCGCTTCGCTGTAACGTTTGTCCGCGCTGACGTTGGGGACCACGAAGCCGCGTCCCTCGCGTACGGCCAGGCCGGCAAAACCGCGTCCGGACGGGATGCGGCGGTCGAGGATGTTGCCGGCATTGTGCCCGCTGGCGGCACGGAAGACCAGGTCGCCGCTGATTGGCTCGGTCAGCGCGACCGCGGCCGTTTCCACCTGCAGGGCCTGGATGGTCTGGTTGAGGATGCGCTGGAGCACATCGTCCAGTTTCAGGGAAGTGTTGATGGAAGCCGCGCCCTCGGCCAAAGCGGTCATCACGCGCGCCTGGCGCTGGCTTTCGGTGTACAGGCGGGCGTTCAGCACCGCGATGCCTGCCTGGTCGGCGATGGCCTGCATCAGTTCGAGGTGTTCCTCGTTGAACGCGTTGACTGTGGAATGCACGACCGTCAGCACGCCCACCAGCCGTTCGCGCGCCAGCAACGGAACGCAGATGGCGGCCTTCGAGCCGCTCTGTTCCACCGCGTCGTCGGGACGCCTCAGCCAGCGTTCGTCGAGGCTGGTATCGGGGACGAGGGCCGGCCTGCGGTGGCGGACGACCCATCCCGCCAGTCCGCGCTCGACGGTCTCGCGCAACTGCTGGGTGGTGTGCTCGTGGAATTGCTTTCCGTAGACGATGGTGGCGTCAATCGGCTTGCTATTGTCGTCCAGCACCACGATACTGCCGCGTTCGCCGCCCACGGTGCGCATGGCCTCGAACAGGACGCGCTGGAGCACGGTGCGCAGGTCCAGCGCGGTGGCCACCTCGCGGCTGACGTGCATTAATAGTTCCAGCCGGGCGCGGGCCCGCTGGGCAGACGTGTTTGGACTGATGGATGGTTTTGAGGCAGGCATGGTCTCTCAAGCGTCGGAGATCAGCGGTATTTTAACCCACTCCCCGTATAAAATAAAATCATGCTTTCGTCCAGGATATTCAAGATGGGTGAGCGTGCTTTGCATTCACCCCAGTATAGTCCGTTTGGTACAATTGCACCATGTCACTTGCGTTACATCGAATCAAGGCGCTGTGCTTCGACGTGGACGGCACGTTGAGCGACACCGACGACCTGTACACGCAAAGGCTGGCGCGGTCCCTGCCGCGCATTGTCTTCCGCGACCCGATGCGAACGGCACGGCGCATTGTGATGTGGGCCGAAGCGCCGGGCAACGGCCTGCTTGGCCTGGCAGACACGCTCGGCATTGACGACGAGATGATCGCGGTGATTGATTGGATCTATCGCCACCGTAAACAAACGTGGAAGACATTCCCGCTCGTGCCCGGCGTGGATCAGATGCTGGCGCGCCTGTACGGGCGGTATCCGATGGCGGTGGTCAGCGCGCGAGATGAGCGCGGCACCCTGCGCTTCCTCGACCATTTCGGCCTGACCCGATTTTTCGATGTAGTGGTGACGGCGCTCTCCGCCGAACATACGAAGCCTTACCCGGACCCGGTCCTGCTCGCCGCGCAAAAAATGGACGCGGCCCCCGAACAGTGTCTCATGATCGGCGATACCACCGTGGACATCCGCGCCGGCCGCTCCGCCGGCGCGCAGACGGTGGGTGTGCTGTGCGGTTTTGGCGAGGAGAAGGAACTGAAAAAACAGGGTGCGGATCTGATCCTGCAAAGTACGGCCGATCTGGCCGATGTGCTGGCGGCATGACAGGAACTCGGAGGTCTCACAGACCTCCGAGTTCTTTTTAGATATTACGGTTTGAAACTGATGCTCCTGGTCACGCACAGACCGCCCTGGTTCTCCAGCGTGCACAACGTGACCGTCGCGTTGACCTTGTGCCCGGTGGGATCGGCCAGGAAAGCCGGGGAACTGACCACGTATGAATCGCCGGGATCCAGGCTGGCAATGATGCCCGAAGCGAGACACCCGTCAATATCCTCGAAGCCGTTGGCCGAATCGGTCAGGGTGACGTCCGTGACGGTGTCCTTGACCGACATGGAAATGGACTTGAAGGCCAGCGGGCCGGTGTTCTTAAGTTTCAGTTCCACCCACCAGCCGACGCAGGTATCCAGGCCCTCATAGGACAAATCGAAACTGGGCGCGGGGGTGGGCGTGGGCGGCGGCGTGTAAATCGGCAGGGCGGCCCAGTTGCCGGTCACGGTGGCGTACTCGTTCCACAGCCAGCAGTAGCCGCCGGGCTGGTCTGGGTTGCGGACATACCAGTAGTTGCCATCAGCGGAACGGGCGATGACTTCTGTTGTTTCGCCGACCAGCAACGCGCCGAGATAATCGTAGACCTTGCCCGGGCCGTAACGGCAGTTCGTGGCCACCGATACACTGATCATCGGGATGGATGGCGTGGCGGTGAAGAACGGGGTGAATGTGAGCGTGGGCAGAGGCGTGAAAGTGGGTTCGGCTGGGGTGGGCGTCTCCAGCGGCGCGGCCGCGCTCAACTGGGCGATGATGGTCTGCGCGGCGGAGGTGCCGGCCGCGGCCGGGTCTTGCACTGCGGGCGTGCCTGTTGGCAGGTTACAGGATGATACCAATAAGATCAAAATGATCACAAGTGGAATAAAACGAATTGGGCGTGACATGGCATTCTCCTCCGGTTGGTGATTTCAGTATACCGGTCTTTGCCGCGTAAAACAAGAAGAAAAAGCCGGTTATATTTCCTCGAGAATCAAATAACCCTTTGCCAGCCATTTCTTTTTGAGGTCAATCGAATATCCCTTTGCGGCAAGCGACTCTGCGGCGGCGATGAACCATTGCCGCAGGCCGAACGTTCTTGCGGCGGCGGTCTCGGCCGCGGCGCGCTTCCAGGCTTCGAAGAAATCATGGATGGGCTCGCCGGGCGTCATGCGATGGATGAAGTTTTTCGGCAGGATAGTCTGGAATTCGGCGACATCGAAGCCGAGGCGGAAGTTCGTGCTGAGGACCAGCGCCTCGCGCGACCATGCGCCTGCATCCGTTTTGCGGACGAGGTTCGCGGCCCACAACTGTCCGAACGGCGTGGACGTGCCCTCGATCATCAGTCCCCCCGGCAGGACGCCCTCGGTCAGCCGTTCGTAGGCTGGGGCCACGTCCGCCTCTTCGTATTGGCGCAGGACGTTGAAGGCGCGGATCAGCCGCACCGTCTCGCCGGGCAGGAGCGGCAGGTTGAAACCGCCGAGGCGGAAGAACGTTTTTTCGTCCGCAAATGGGAGGGCGGCTTCGACTCGTTCCTTGTCTATCTCTACGCCGAGAATGCGGAGGTCTGGATTCACGCGGCGGAAGCGCGCGGCGCTTTCGAGCGTGGTGCGCGCCTCCGCGCCGTAGCCCAGGTCAACGAACAGGGCGTCGGCGAACAGGCCGTCGGTCCGCGTGAGAAGCGAGGGATTGTATTGCAGGAGGAAATTGTCCACGCGGCGCAGGCGGTTGGAGGCGGTCTTGCCGCGCGTCGGGTGGCCTTCTGGTTTTTGGGAACGGGGAGGCATAAACAACGCAGGGGCAGGTTCGAGACCTGCCCCTGGCGGGTGGTGGTTAATCGGCCGCGGCGCTGTCGGGGATTTCCGTCCACTGGGACGAACCGCCGTCGCCGCGCGGGTCTTTGCTGAAACGGTCGTGGACGAAGCCCGTGCCGGCCGGGATGAGTTTGCCGATGATCACGTTCTCCTTCAGGCCGTACAGCGGATCGGTGGTGGAGGCGATGGCCGCGCCCGCCAGCACCTTGATGGTGTGCTGGAAGGAGGAGGCCGAGAGGAACGAGTCGGTGCTGAGAGATGCTTTCGTGACGCCAAGCAGGACTTCGACGAATTTGGCGGGCTGTTTGCCCTCTGCCAGCAATGCTTCGTTCACGCGGCGGATGTCGAGGCGATCCACCACATCGCCGGGCAGGTATTTCGTGTCGCCGGGGCGCGTCACCTGCACCTTGCTCATCATCTTGCGGATGATGACCTCGAAGTGCTTGTCGTGGATGTTCTGGCCCTGCGAACGATACACTTCCTGGATCTGGCCAAGCAGGTAGAGTTCGCAAGCCTCGCGTCCCTTGATGCGCAGGATGCGGTGCGGGTTGAGCGAGCCTTCGGTGAGCGGCTCACCGGCTTCGATGTGATCGCCGTCGCGTACCAGCAGGCGGGAGGTGGTGGGGATTTCCTCTTCTTTCTCCTCGCGCTGGTCGTACGAGACGATGACCTGCCGCTGTTTCTTGTCAATGCGGACGCGTCCGCCGTGTTGGGCGGTGATGGTGGCATCGCCCTTGGTGGCCAGTACGTCGCCGGGCTTGACCTCCGCTTCGTCCTTGACCGAGAACTTCCAGTCTTCCGGGAGGGTGTATGTGTCGCTGACGAGTTCGCTGTGTTCGATTTTGACCAGGCGCATGTCGGCGTATTTCTCGGACTGGATGATGCGCACTGTGCCGCTGATCTCCGCCACGACGGCTTCGCCCTTCGGCTGTTTGCGGGCCTCGAAGAGTTCTTCCACGCGCGGGAGGCCGGTGGTGATATCCGAGCCCGCCGCCACGCCGCCGGTGTGGAAGGTGCGCAGAGTCAATTGCGTGCCCGGCTCGCCGATGGACTGCGCGGCTACGATGCCGACCGCGGCGCCCATGTCCACCATGATACCGCGGCCCAGGTCGAGACCGTAGCATTTGGCGCAGATGCCGTGAGTCAGTTCGCAGGTCAGCGCGGAACGGACCTTGACTTCCTCCACGCCGGCCGCGGCAATCCTGCGGGCCAGTTCGTGGCTGATGACGTCGTCGCGTTCGGCCAGCACCTCGCCGCTCTTCGGGTGGATCACGCGTTCGGCCAGCAGGCGGCTGTACATGCGCGCCGTCATCGACTCGCCGGCGATGTCGTCCGATTTGCGGATCCAGATGCCGTCTTTCGTGCCGCAGTCAATCTCGTTGATGATGATGTCCTGGGCGATGTCCACGAGACGGCGGGTGAGGTAACCCGCGTCCGCGGTGCGCAGGGCGGTGTCGGCAAGACCCTTGCGCGCGCCGTGGGTCGAAATGAAGTATTCGAGGGCGGTCAGGCCTTCGCGGAAGTTCGAGCGGATCGGGAGCGGGATGATGCGCCCGGACGGGTCGGCCATCAGGCCGCGCATCCCGGCCAACTGCGAGATGGTCGAAAAACCGCCTTTGGTCGCGCCCGAGGTGGCCATCGTGGAGAGGTTGCCGTCGGGGTCCATGTGCTTCTTCACGGCGTCGGCCACGTTGTCCGTGGTCTTCTGCCAGATCTCGATCTCGCGCTCGTTCTTTTCCTGTTCGGTGAGCAGGCCGCGGCGGAAGTCGCGCTGGACGACCTCCACCTGCTGGAGCGCCTCGTTGATGATGTCCTTGCGCTCCGGCGGGATGGAGATGTCGGCCACGGCCAGCGTCGTGCCGGACTTCATGGCATATTCGAAGCCGATGGCCTTGATGCGGTCGGCCACGCTGGTGGTGACCTCCTGACCGCACAATTCGTAGACTTCGGCGATCAGGTCCTTCACGCCGCCCTTGTCCAGTTTGCGGTTGACGAACTGCACCTGCTCGGGCAGGACGCGGTTGAACAAGACGCGGCCGACGGTGGTGTCGAGGATGCGCGTCTGCGCGGCGGGCAGGCGCTTGTTGTCGTCGCTGTACCATGTGGAGACGAGCAGTTTGATTTCGGTGTGCACTTCCACCTGGCCAAGTTGGTATGCCAGTTCGACCTCATCCATGTCGGCGAAGGCGCGCCCGTCGCCGCGATGGGCGTCCTTGTGCGGCATAGTCAGGTAATATACGCCCAGCACCATATCCTTCGACGGGCTGATGATCGGCTCACCGTCGGCGGGTTTGAGCAGGTTTTTGGAGGACAGCATCAAGTCGCGCGCTTCACTGACGGCCTTCATCGAAAGCGGAACGTGGACGGCCATCTGGTCGCCGTCGAAGTCCGCGTTGAAGGCGGTCGTCACGAGCGGATGCAGTTGAATCGCCGAGCCTTCGATCAGGATCGGCTCGAATGCCTGGATGCCGAGGCGATGCAGAGTTGGCGCGCGGTTCAACAGGACGGGGCGTTCCTTGATGGCTTCCTCGAGCGCCTCCCAGACTTCGGGGCGGTTGCGCTCGATGAGGCGGCGCGCCCCTTTGACGTTCGCGGCGTAGTTGTTCTGTACGAGGCGGGCGATGACGAACGGGCGGAACAGTTCCAGCGCCATGCTCTTGGGCAGGCCGCATTGATATAGTTTCAACTGCGGGCCGACCACAATCACGGAGCGCCCGGAGTAGTCCACGCGCTTGCCGAGCAGGTTGCGGCGGAAGCGTCCCTTTTTGCCTTTGAGCATGTCGCTCAACGATTTCAGTTCGCGGCGTCCGCGGCGGCTGAGAGCCTTTCCGCGCTGGCTGTTGTCAATAAGACTGTCCACCGCCTCCTGCAACATGCGCTTCTCGTTGCGGATGATAACATCCGGCGCGCCGAGTTCGAGCAGTCTCTTCAGGCGGTTGTTGCGATTGATGACGCGGCGGTACAGGTCGTTGAGGTCTGAGGTGGCGAAGCGTCCGCCGTCCAACTGTACCATTGGGCGCAGATCGGGCGGGATGACCGGCAGGATGGTGAGGATCATCCATTCGGGGCGGTTGCCGGAGCGGCGGAAGGCTTCCACTACTTTCAGGCGCGTGGTGGCCTTCTTGCGCTTCTGCTTGGATTTGGTGGTGCGGACTTCCTTCCACAGTTCCTCGGCGAGTTTATCCAGGTCGAGGCGGCTGAGGATATCGTAGAAGGCTTCGGCGCCCATGTCGGCGCGGAAGACCTGTCCCCAGCGGGATTTCAGTTCGCGGTAGCGGATCTCGCTCAGGAAGGTGAAGGGGCGCAGTTCGAGCAGTTCGTCGCGCATGCGCGAATTCTGTCCCTGCGAGGCGGAGGATTGGTCTTCCAATTGATTGCGCAGGGCGTCCATCTGCTGGTCGGCCTCGGCCTTGACGCGGGCGATCTCTGTTTTAATTTCTTCGAGTTCGCGCGCCCGCTTGTCCTTCAGTTCGTTCTCCAGCGCTTCGAGTCTCTTGGCAACGATCTTCTGGACTTTGCTGATCTGCGACGCGGAAACCGTCCCGCCCGCTTCGACCAGCGTATCGCCGCTCACGCCGAAGACGATGGCCTTTTTGGTGACTTTGCCGGTCTGCTCAGTGAGCAGTTTCTCCAGCCGCTGACCCTCCTTGATAATCGGCTCGAGTTGCGCCGCGACCTGTTCGTCGTAGCCCTGCTCGAGGTCGTTGCGGCGCTGGTTCAGTTCCGCGATCTTGTGATCGCGGGCGGTCTTGATCTCCGCGATCTTGGAATTGATGTCCGCCGCCTGTTCGCGCTCGGAGACCGAGATCTCGTCCTCGAGGCGCTTGAGCGCCTTCTGGCGGGCCTCCTCGTCAACGTAGGTGACGATATATTGGGCGAAGTACAGGACGCGGTCCAGGTTGCGACGCGAGATGTCCAGCAGTTGACCGAGGAAGGAGGGGATGCGGCGCGTGTACCAGATGTGCGCCACCGGCGTGGCGAGGGAAATGTGTCCCATGCGCTCGCGGCGGACGGCGGCGCGGGTCACTTCCACGCCGCATTTGTCGCAGATGATGCCTTTGTAACGAGGATTCTTGTATTTGCCGCAATAGCATTGCCAGTCGCGGGTGGGGCCGAAAATGGCCTCACAGAACAAGCCGTCCTTTTCCGGCCGCAAACGACGGTAGTTGATGGTTTCGGGTTTAAGAACTTCGCCGTACGACCAGGACATGATCGTGGCGGGCGATGCCAGGCTGATGCGGAGCGCGGTCAATCCCTTGGTTTCCACTCGATCCTCTCCTCGTTCAGAAGTAATGAGGTCCGAGAGTGTCTCTGCGCGTCGTTCATCAGATCACACAAGAGACAAACAAAGACAAGCGCTTCGAGATATTTTCTCAAGCGCTCGCAGTGTTTTTACTCGGTTATTATACAATCCAACGAGGGCAATTATACGGATGCGCGGGACGCGCGTCAAGGGGCATTTTTCGTAAATACCGCAAAATTCGCTATGGGGCGCGGGGCGGCTCCCCGTTTTCTCCGAGAAAACGGGGTTTTGAAAAGCGACTTTTGCGGCAGTGCTATTTTTCCGGTGCGCTATTCGAACTTGAGCAAATGCAGCACATCCTCGAGCGCGGCTTGGAAGACCTCGTGCATGACTCCGTCGTCGGCGCGGTATTTCCCGCCGAAGGACCCGTCGCCGTAGACCCGCCGCGTCTCCTCGGCGCTCAGGATCGAACTCGGGACCTGAGGCGGGGTCTTGTCCCCCTCGGGCAACTCGCCCAGGACGGTGAAGGGGAAAGCCTCCAGCCAGTTGGCGTGGGCGGGCTTCAGGTTGTGTTTGACCGCCACCGCCTCGACACTGTGGGAATCCCACCATTGATACCAGCGGATCTGCGCGCCGGGCAGGTCGTTGATCACCTCGTTCAGGTGGTCGTTGACCGGGGTGTTGCCGCCGTGTCCGTTCAGGATGAGGATGCGGCGGAATCCGTTTTGGTACGCGGAGCGGGTGATGTCCTCCACAGCCGCGATCAGCGTGGGCACACGCAGGCTGAGTGTGCCCGGGTAGGATAGGAAATAATGCGAGAAGCCGAAGTTGAGCGGCGGCGCGACCAGCACCCCGGTCTGCTGGCTGGCGGCGTCGGCCAGCGCCAGCGGGATTTTGATATCGGTCAGCAGGCTGAGGTAGGCGTGTTGCTCGCAGGCGCCCAGCACGAGCATGAGGCGATCTTCGTGCTCGAGATATTGTTCGACATCCATCCAATTCAGGTCTTCGAAGCGCATGATATTTCCGGGTTCAGGGGCCGGGAGTCGGCGATGGCATTTCTGTGTTCGTCGGCGGGATTGGGGTAGGGGTCGCCGTCGGTTCGGGCGTAGGAGTATGAGTGGGAATATCTGTAGGCGGGATGATGGTGGGGATGGGCGTGTCGGTAGCCGTGGGCGGGATGGCTGTGGGCGGAATGGGAAGTTGGATCTTGATGGTGATGGTGCGCGCCGCGTGGGCGTCGTTGGCGCCGCGAATCGTCAGGCGCAGGGTGACCGGCCCGTTGAGGCCGTCCACATTCCAGGTAGCAAGTTTGCCCCGCGCGGGATTGTTGCCCTCGGCAATCACCTTCCAGTTGCCGTTCTCGTTTTGATATTCGAGCACCCACGAGCGGAATCCGCCGGTCGCATCCGCGACCCCGTTGATGTCCAGGGACGAATCGGTAATGGTCTGCCCGTCTTTGGGATTGGAGAATTCGATCAGCGGGCGCGGGTCGTCGGTGCGGCATTCGCGTTCGGGCGCATAGATGGGATTGCGCGGCAGGTCGTGCGCTTCGAGCCAGTCGCGGCCCGCGCCGGTGTCCAGCCATTTGCGCGCCCACGGGTCGGTGACGCGCAGGACGGTGGCTTCTTCCGTAAAATCCTTGCAGGCGTCGGAGGCCTCGAGCAGGGTCCACGTATCTATTTTGATTCTGCGGAACAGGTCCTGGCTGGCTGGCAGGGGGGGCTGGTCGCTGGCGAAGTATTCGGTGCGCTGACCGCCGCGGCACCATTGCGAGGGTTCCGTACCCGATGTAACGCAAATGATTTTTTCAATGATACCGGGCGGTGGAATGAATGGAGTGGGATTGCCGTTGGTGACCAGCGGTATGGCGTATTGCATAAACTGCGACCAGATGGGCGCCGCGCCGGTCAGGCCGGTGGTGTTGACCATCGGCGTGTAATCCGCATTGCCGACCCAAACACCGACGGTCAGGTCGGGGGTGTAGCCCATGGTCCAGTTATCGCGGAAGTCGTTGGTGGTGCCGGTCTTGGCCGCGACCGGGAAAGGCAGGTTCAGAATCGAGTTCGTCCCGAACATGGGCGCGCGCGCCTGATTATCGGACAGGATGGACGAGATCAGGAAAGCGTGTTCGGCGCGGATGACCTGCTCGCCTGCGGGCGGCTGGTATTGATAGACAACATTGCCCTGGAAGTCGGTAATCTTCAAAATCGCCACAGGCGGGACCTTTTTGCCGCCGTTTGCGAAGACGGAGTACGCGGCCGTCATGTCCAGCAGGCTGACGTCGCCGCCGCCGAGGGTGAGGGAATAGCCGTAATCGTTGCGGGTGAAGCTTCTGATCCCCAGTCGTTCGGCCATGGCGATCATGCCCTCTTTTTCGGCCGTATTGGGATCGTCGTAAATGCCGACGAATTCGAGCGTCTTCACCGCCGGGACATTGTACGAATTCGCCAGCGCTGTGCGGACGGTCACCGCGCCGTGGAATTTGCCGTCGTAGTTGACCGGCTGGTAGGGCGGGTTGGCGATGTCGGGGAAGTCGGTGGGCACATCCCAGATCAGAGTCGCGGGCGTCCAGCCCTTCTCGAAGGCGGCCACATAATTGATGGGCTTGATCGAGGAGCCCGGCTGGCGCGTGGGGCTGGCGGCCATGTTCACCTGTCCGGAGATGGCCGCGTTGTAAAAGTCCGCCGAGCCGACCATGGCGAGAATCTCGCCGGTCGCGGGGCGAATCGCCACCAGCGCGCCGTTGCTGGCGTTCTTGTCCACCAGCGCGGCGACCTGTTCGGTCACGATGCGCTGCGCTTCGTCCTGTAAGACCGGGTCGAGTGTAGTGTAAATGGTAAAGCCGGAACGATAGATAGTCTGCGCGTCGTACTGCTCCTCGAGCAGGCTGCGGACGTAGTTAACCCAGTGCGGGTAGCGCGCATTGAAGTCGGGCGGCTGAAAGGTGAAGGCGCGAATCTCGTCCGCCGCCGCCAGCGTGGACTGCACGCCCACGCAGACCGGCGCGGGACTGTTACTGACCTGGATGCAGCCCTTCTCCTGGCTGAGGGTGTACATCAGCACCAGCACCTGTTCACTGCGCGCATGCGTGGCTTCGGGATTGGTAAAGATGTCGTAGACCGACGGGGATTGCGGCAGACCAGCCAGAAAAGCGGACTGGGCCAGAGTCAATTTGTCGGCGGTGGTGTGGAAGTAGGTCTCGGCCGCAGCCTCAATTCCGTAAGCGAGATTTCCGTAATAAATTTCGTTCAGATAAAGTTCGAGTATTTCGTCTTTTGAATAGCGGCGCGTAATTTCGGCCGCGAGGATGATCTCGCGCGCTTTTCGCAGGTAGGTTCGCTCGGCGCGCTCCTCGGGTGAGAGTAATAAGGCGCGCGCGAGTTGCTGGGTGATGGTCGAAGCGCCGGAGACGATGCCGCCGCTTTGGTAGTTTTGCCACAGGGCGCGAATCAACGCGATAGGATCGAAGCCGGGGTGCTCGTAGAATTCCTTGTCCTCAGTGGCAATCGTGGCCGCGATCAGATAAGGCGAAATGTTTTCGAGCGGGACGTAGGTACGCCGCCCGGCGTTCGGATCAATGATCTCGTAAAGCAGATTTCCGTTTCGATCCAGGATGCGCGTCGTCTCGAACTGGGAGGCGCGTGCCTGCAAATCCTCGATGTCGGGCAGGGTGCGCGCAATCGAATAATAACTGTAGATGGCGATTGAGCCGCCGATCAACGCGAGGATGACGGCAAGGAACACCAGCCCGATCAGCGTGTAGAGCGTGCAGCCCAGCACGCGCCGCCAGTTGACCGGCCGATTGCCGTTTCCCTTCGCGGCCGCGTGACGCGCCGCGGCCTTCCGCCGCCCGGTGGTGACCGGCTCGTACGCGGCGCGGGTCACGCGCGTGCCGGCCGTGTCGAGTTCGTCCACGCGGCGGGGCAGGGGCATGTTGTTCTCATCGAGGGCGGGGCGCGAGATGGGATCCGACCGGTAGACGCGCGCCCGCTTCGAGGTCGGCATTTGCTCCGGGGGCAGGTCGGCCTGCGTCTCTTCTTCGGATTTGAGCAGTCGGCGGATTTCGTCGTCGCGGTCGTCGTGTTCGGTCATGGTTTCCTTATTGCGGCTTCGACATTACCAGCACAATCCACGTGCCTTTCATGGCGGTCTCGCCGCGCTGGTTCTTGACGTCCAGCGCGATGGTCACGGAGCCGCCGCCGAGGCGCGGCAGGGCTTTCGTTTCGCTGATTTCCATTTCAACTTGAATCGTATCGCCGATGAAGACCGGCTTGACGAACTTCCACTCGCTGATCTCGCGGAAGGCCATCACTGTCTTTTCCAGCAGGCCGGTGCGCATGGCAAGCCCGGATGCGATCGAGAGGCCGAGCAGGCCGTGGGCGATGCGCTGACCGAAGGGTGTGCCCTTGCTGAATTCGGCGTCGGTGTGAATCTGGTTGTAATCGCCCGACAGACCGGCGAAGGTGACGATGTCGCTTTCCGTCAGCGTGCGCGCGGCGCTGACGATTTTTTGTCCGACCTCGAACTCTTCGAAATACATTCCATGTGCGGCGGGTAGTGGCATGGTTTTCTCCTTTGACGATGCGATTCAATTATACCCTTTGACCTCTTGCCCATCTGCCCGTACAATAGCCGCATGCGTGACTGGGCTCTTCGGGCGGGCGATCCGCTCTTTCTGACTATCGCCGCGGACGCGCGCACAGGCGCGGCGGACTATGTGAACGATCACATCTGGGAAATCGAACCCGGTTCCGGCGAACCGCCCGCGTTTGCGCTGCGCACGACCTTCGGCCTGCGGGCGCGCTCGATGCGCCTGTTCCCGCGCTTCGGCGAGGGCAAGCGGACGGTCACCGACCCGGCGGAATTTCCTGCGCCGCCGCGCTTGAAGCGGTTCTATCCCAACTTCCTGCATTTCGAATTCGCTCCGTTCGAGTCCCTGGACGTTTCAGCTGAGTTCTGGGTTCCCCAGTCGCAGATGGTTGCCGGGCGTTATACCCTCACGAACCGCGCGGCCGCCGCGCGCCGTATCCGCTTCGAGGTGTGCGCGGCGTTGATTCCGTTGGATGGACAGGCGATGGCCGCGGCGCAAGTGCAGATGGTCAACGTGCTGGCCGGACGGACCGGCGGCCTCGCCCCGGTTCTTTTCATGACCGGCGGCCCGCTGCCCGGACCCGGGCCGTTCCCTTCGCTCCTGCTGGAGGTGAATCTCGCTCCCGGCGCGTCTCAGCGAATCACCTGGGTGCAGGCCGCGCTGTCCGTGCCCGAGACCTCATTCGACCTGGCGCGGCGCACCGCGGCGCGGCCCTGGGAGGCGGAACGGACCCGCATCGAACGTATGGCCGAATCCGATTTCGTGGAAGTCCACACCGGCGACCCCGACTGGGACGCGGCCTTCGCCTTCGCTCAGGTTGCCGCAGCCGCCTTGTTCTTCCCGGCAAGCGGACATTTGCCCAATCCATCATTCGTCTCTGCACGCCAGCCCGACCATGGATTTTCGCACAAGGGCGACGGCAGCGACCATTCCCTCGCCTGGAGCGGACAGTCTCCGCTGGAGGCCTATTACCTCACCGGCCTCCTGCCCGGCGCGCCGCATCTGACGCGCGGCCTGCTGGATAATTTCCTCGCCGCGCAGGCGGAAAACGGGTTCATTGACAATCGCCCCGGCCTGGCCGGTCAACGCAGTAAGATGCTGGCCGCCCCCCTGCTCGCAAGTCTTGCGCGCCGCGCGGACGATTCCAAGCTGGCGGAAATCTTTCCGAAGTTATTATCCTTTTTCTGGGCCTGGTTCTCGCCCGAACACGACCGCGACCACAACGGCCTGCCCGAATGGGATCACCTGCTTCAAACCGGCTTCGAGGACAACCCGCTCTTCGACGTGTGGAATCCCTGGTCGCAGGGCGCGGACATCGCCGCGGTGGATAACCCCGGCCTGTTCGCCATGCTGTACCGCGAGGCGCAGTCCCTGATTGAAATGGCCGCGCGCCTCGGCCGCGCGGATGAGATGACTCTCGTCCGGGCGCAGGCCGAACGCCTGCGGCAGGCCGTCGAGGCCGGCTGGAACGCGCGTCGGGGTTTGTATCAATATCGCGACCTCATCACCGGTCTCAGCCTGCCGGGCGAGGCGCTGGCAAACGGCAAAGGCAACCGCACCCTCAAGCCCAGGTTAACCTTCGAGCAGCCGCTGCGTCTATTGATCGAGATCCAGGCCCAAAGTCCCGCGGCGACGCGGCCCGAAATCCGTCTCGCGGAACTGGTCACGGGGGATGCGGTCGAAACCATCGCCGCCGATCATTTCCAGTGGCGCAGCGGCGGGCTGACCGCCACCAGTGCGCGCGTCTACGAACGGCTGGGCCGCGTGGAAGTGCGCGGCCTCTCTCCAAAAGACAAAGTGATCGTGCGCTCGGTGGATTTGACCGGCGAGGATCACACGCTCTTCCTGCCGCTCTGGGCGGGCATCCCGGACCCCCAGCGCGCGCAGGCCGTGATCGGCCGCTCCCTGCTGGACGCCGGCCGATTCGACCGCCCCTTCGGAATCCCGGCCTGCGCCTCCTGCCCGGAGCCGGCGGCGGATCCCGTGTGCCTGGGCGTATCTCTTCTGTGGAATCATCTGGTCGGCGAGGGACTGCTGGCCTATGGATTTCGTATCGAGGCGGCGCGGCTCGTCGCGCATTTGATGACGGGCGTCATTCAGAATTTGAAGAAGAACCGCGCTTTCTACCAGCGTTATCACGCCGAGACCGGCGCGGGCCTGGGCGAGCGCAATTCCCTCCAAGGACTCGCGCCGCTGGGGCTGTTTTTGCAGACACTGGGCGTGACGATCCTCTCCGCGACGAAGGTCAAACTCGAAGGGAAGAATCCCTTTCCCTGGCCTGTGACGATCCGCTATCGCGCGCTGACGGTGAGACGGGGAATCGATTCCACCGAAGTTATCTTCGCGAACGACAAATCGGTGAAGGTGATGGACGCCAAACCGTGCATCGTGACGATGTAAATATGGAAGGGAAAAGGAAAAATGATCTGGGTTGAATTAATCCTGTGTGCCGCGGCCATTGTCTGGGTCGCTAACTATCTTTCGAAATACGGCGATGTGATCGCCGAAAAGACCGGCTTCGGCCGCGCTCAATAACGCCAACGGGTTTGCCGCCGTAATGACCATGATGATGACCAGCGTAGTCATCATCAGTTTGATGTATCGCGCCTCGCCGCGCACACCCTATCGTTTTTCATGGGATGGTATCGCGCTGATCATCATGTATTTGGGTTCTATGTTGACGTTGTATTTCCTTGGTTGACGCAAAGTTAAAATTTTCTAATTCCAAGCGATTCCCGTCGGGAGTCGCTTTTTTTGTGGTATAAAAATTTCGAGGGTTTATCGTTTTTTCAAAGGGGGGAAGCAGTGACTGGAAAGGAGACACAATGAAACAAAAAACTGTGGTCGCCGCGGCGTTAGGCGAGTGCGTTCACGTTGCGGGGATATCGAATTTCCTGAGGCTCGCGGAATCGGCGGGATGGAAGACCGTTTTCCTCGGCCCTGCTGTTTCCATCGAAGATGTGTTGCGGGCAGCCAAACGCGAAAACGCGGAACTTGTCGGCGTCTCGTACCGCCTCACGCCGGAGACAGGCGAGCGTTTGCTGGGGGAATTCGCCGAAGCCGCGTCCGAACTGCACGAAAGCGGAATCCGATTCGCGTTCGGCGGAACCCCGCCCGTCGTCGAGCGCGCGCGGGCGCTGGGATTCTTCGAGCGCGCCTTCGACGGCAGCGAACCCGTCGAGGAGATTCTCGCGTATTTACGCGGTCAGCAGGCCGAAGGTCCGGACGAAGCGAATTATCCGCAAACGACCGTCGAGCGAATCAAGTGGAAGTCGCCGTATCCGATTTTGCGTCATCACTTTGGATTGCCAACGATGGAAGAGACGCTGGCGGGCATCGATAAGATCGCCGAGGCCAAAGCGTTGGACGTGATCTCGCTCGGCATTGACCAGGACGCGCAGGAAAATTTCTATCATCCTGAACGGCAGGATCCGCGTAGAAAAGGCGCGGGCGGAGTCCCCGTCCGCTCGGAGAACGATTACCGCGCGCTCTACGCAGCCAGCCGCCGCGGCAACTTCCCGCTTCTGCGCACCTACTCTGGCACCGACGATTTCATCCGCCTGGCTGAGATGTACGCCGACACGATCAACATCGCGTGGTGCGCCATTCCGCTATTCTGGTTCAACCAAATGGACGGCCGCGGGCCGTGGGACCTAGAAGGTTCCATCCGCGAGCATCAACAAGTCATGCAATGGTACGGCGCGCACAATATCCCCGTCGAACTCAACGAGCCGCATCATTGGGGCATGCGCGACTCCTCCGACGCGGTCTTCGTTGTCTCCGCGTTCCTCGCCGCCTACAACGCGCGCGCCTTCGGTGTGAAAGATTACATCGCGCAGATGATGTTCAACAGCCCGCCCGGCCTTTCCGACAAAATGGATTTGGCAAAGATGTTGACGGTGATGGATATGATTACCCCCCTCGCCCTCACCCCTGACCCCTCTCCCGCGGGGAGAGGGGATGGCTTCCGCATCTGGAAGCAAACCCGCATCGGACTGCTCTCGCATCCCCTCGACCCCGAGGCGGCGCGCGGCCATCTGGCCGCCTCCACCTATTTGCAGATGGCGCTCAAGCCGCACATCTACCACATCGTCGGACACACCGAAGCCGACCACGCCGCCACTGCGGAGGATGTGATTGTCGCCAGCCGCATCGCCCGCCGCGCAATTGAAAATGCGATGGGCGCGCCCGATATGACCGCCGACCCGCGCATCGCGCGCCGACGCGCGGAACTCGCCGCCGAGGCAAACGCGATTCTCGACGCGATCCGCTCCCTCGCGGGACCCGAAGCGGGTGACCCGTTCACCGACGCGGCCACCCTCGCCCGCGCGGTCACATCAGGCATCCTCGACGCGCCGCAACTGGTCAACAACAAATTCGGCCGCGGACAGGTCCGCACGCGGATCGTGGACGGCGCCTGCGTCAGCGTGGATGAAAAGGGGAAAACGATTTCCGAGCAGGAACGGATTATGAAACTGGATATCAAAGGAGAATGACATGACAAGAAAACACACCGTAATCGGCGCAGGCCACGGTGGCAAAGCCATGGCCGCGCATTTGGCTCTGATGGGATTTTCCGTCACGCTCTTCAACCGCACCGCGTCGCACGTGGAGATCATCAAAAAACGCGGCGGCATCGAATTGGACAGTCAGGAGGAGGGCGGCCCGCATGGATTCGCCAAACTCGCCAAGGTGACTTCCGATATTGGCGAGGCGGTCAAACATGCGGAGGTGATTCAAGTCGTCCTGCCATCCTCGGCCCACGCGGACATTGCCGCGGCGGCCGCGCCGCACTTCAAGGATGGTCAGATTGTCATCCTGCATCCTGGACGCACCTGCGGCGCGCTGGAATTCGCCAAGGTCATGCGCGACAACGGCTGTAAGGCGGACGTTACTGTTGCCGAAGCGGAGACCTTCATCTACGCCTCCCGCTCCGACGGTCCCGCGCAGGCGCGCATCTTCCGCATCAAGGAGGCCGTGCCGCTGGCGGCGCTTCCCGCCAACCGAACGGCCAAAGTGCTGGAAGTCATCAACGAGGCCTACCCTCAATTCATTGACGGCGTGGACGTGCTCAACACCGGCCTCAACAACATGGGCGCGATCTTCCATCCCGCGCTGACATTGCTCAACATGGGCTGGATCGAAGCCACGCACGGCGATTATCAGTTTTACATTGACGGCGTGACTCCCTCAGTGGCGCGCGTGCTCGAAGTATTGGATCGCGAGCGTGTGACGGTGGCCTCCTCGCTTGGCATCCGCGCCCGCACCGCGCTGGAATGGCTGAAACTGGCCTACGATACGGACGGCGAAGACCTGCATGAGGCCATTCACAACCAGCCGGGCTATTATGGCATCAAAGCGCCGCCCACGTTGAATCATCGCTACATTTTCGAAGATGTGCCAATGAGCCTCGTGCCGATCGCGTCGCTGGGAAAACGCTACGGCGTTTCGGTGATGGCGATGGAGAGCATCATCAAACTCGGCAGCATCATCCACCGCACCGACTACTGGCGGCGCGGCCGAACGGTGGAAAAACTCGGCCTCGAACAATGGAGCGTCAGTGAGTTGACGCGCTTCGTGCAGGAAGGTGTAATTGAGCAGTGACCGCCGCGCCACACGCGCCAACTACGACCGCTTGAGCCGTTGGTATGATTTCATCAGCGGATCGAGCGAACGCCCTGCGCGAACGCGCGGCCTGCAGATGCTGGACATCCAGTGCGGAGAACGCGTCCTCGAGATCGGATGCGGGACAGGCGAAGCGTTGACGGTGCTCGCGTCCCGCGCGGGCGACGCGGGAGGCGTGATCGCCCTGGATTTATCGGCAGGGATGCTGTATGTTGCCAAAGAAAAACTGGCGAGGCACAACGTCCCTGCGGCGGATTTTATTCAGGGCGATGGAACACGTCTCCCATTTGCAAAGGAAACGTTCGATGCGGTCTTCCTGAGTTTCACACTCGAATTATTTCCCGGCGTGGAAATTCCCGCCCTGCTTCGGGAATGCAGGCGAGTGTTACGGCGCGAGGGACGCATAGGGGTCGTATCGTTGCTGCAAAGCAATTCACCCGGCTGGATGGAAAAGACATATACGTGGGCACACCACCACTGGCCGGATGTGATCGACTGCCGGCCCATCCTATTGATCAATATTTTGGAGGATGCTGGATTTACAGTCACGAAAGTGAACGAGCAATCCATGTGGGGATTGAAGGTTGGTATTGCTTTAGCATATTCGAAGTAAAGGAGAAATCATGTGTGGTATCGCTGGAACATTGTTGAACACGGCGAATGAACAGGTTAATTTTATGATCGAGAAATTGTCGCATCGCGGCCCGGACGGGTACGGGATCCAAAATCTCGAAAACGCCACCCTCGGTCACACGCGCCTCGCCATTCTGGATATCGAAGGCGGATGCCAGCCCATGCAGCACGGAGATGCGTGGATCGCGTTCAACGGCGAGATATACAACTATCGCGACCTGCAAAGCAAATATCTTTCCGATCGGAGGATGAAAGGCCACTCCGACACAGAAGTGCTATTGCACCTATTTGAAAAATTCGGCCCGCAGTTCGTGAGCATGCTTGACGGTATGTTTGCATTCGTCATCTACCAGGATGGCGAGTTCCTGATGGCGCGCGATCCGTATGGCATCAAGCCGCTTTATTATGGTGCGAGCCCGGACGAGCGGCACATGTTCTTCGCTTCGGAGATCAAGGCTCTGGCGGGATTGGCCGCCTCGGTGACAGAGTTCCCCGCGGGTTTCTGGTTCCATTCCAAATTGGGCTGGAATCGTTTCTATCGGCTCGAAGAGACGATCCAACCGTTCCCAGGAAGCGAGGCGGAGGCTCTGCCCCTCATCAAGTCCACGCTGCGCGAGGCGGTGCACAAACGTCTCCTGGCGGATGTCCCGGTGGGGGTCAGTCTAAGCGGCGGGCTGGACAGCAGTATCACATCCCTGCTGGCGTGCGAGGGCACCGATCAACTACACTCGTTCGCGGTCGGCGTGGAAGGCAGCGAAGACCTGTCCGCGGCGCGCAAGATGGCAGGTGTCCTGCACACACAACACCATGAACTCACCTACACTGCCGAAGATATGGTGCGGGCGCTTCCCAATGTGCTTTATTACCTTGAGACCTTCGACCCGGCGCTGGTGCGCAGCGCCATTCCAAATTACTTTCTGGCGAAACTGGCGTCCCAATACGTCAAAGTATTCCTGACAGGCGAAGGCGCGGATGAAATTTACGCGGGGTACGAATATCTTGGCGGATACGATTCTCCTGAAACCCTGCAACAGGAAATGATCCACATCACAGAGGCACTGCACAACACCAACCTGCAACGCGCCGACCGCATGTCCATGGCTTTTGGATTGGAAGCCCGCGTCCCTTTTCTGGATGTAAAATCGGTCGCGCTTGCCCTGGGCTTTCCTCCCGCCTGGAAGTCCCACCGCGGCCGCGTCCCGAAGCATTTGCTCCGCAAGGCCTTCGCCGCCGACCTGCCCGCCGAGATCGTCAACCGCCCCAAGCAGAAATTCTCGAAAGGCGCGGGTTCCTCCGACTTGATCGCACAACGAGCCGAGACAGAAATTTCCGACGAGGAATTCCAGCGCGAGTCCCGCCGCATCAAAAGCGAATGGGATTATGACCTGCAGAACAAGGAAGCCCTGGTCTACTACAAAACCCTGCGCGGATTCTACGAAGACAAATGGATTTTTCCCACCATGGGCAAAAGCCGTAGTTTGTAGGAGACAGCATGGAAGGCTTCGATTGGTATGCCTGGGTTGTCCTGCCCCTGCTGGTTTTCCTCGCCCGCCTCGTGGACGTGACGCTGGGGACGATCCGCATCATCTTCACTTCGCGCGGCAAAAAACATCTTGCGCCTCTGCTCGGCTTCGTGGAGGTCTTTATCTGGGTCAGCGTGATCGCCGAGATCACAAAAGGCGCGCATAATTTCGCGGCCTACCTGGCCTATGCGGGCGGCTTCGCGGCCGGCAACTACATCGGCATGTGGATCGAAGAACGTCTCGCCATCGGGACTCTTGTCGTGCGCGCCATCCTGCCGGAGAATCAAACGTCCCTGATCGAGGAACTGCGCGCCGCCGGTTACGGCGTCACCAGCGTGAACGGACACGGAGCGAAGGGACCGGTGAAACTCGTTTATACTATTGTCAATCGAAAAGACCTGCCCAACGTGATCGAGATCATTCACCGGACACACCCCAAAGCATTCTTCACGGTAGAGGAGTTGCGCTCGGTGGGACAGGGCGTCTTTCCTGTCCGCACGACCAGTCGGCAGGATACATTCTTTGGCAGAAAATCGAAGTGACGCGAGACTGGAGAATTTTATGATCATCGCCAAATGTATGAAACGCAACGTAATTTCCATCCACCCGGATACGACCGTCCTTGAGGCGGCCGCGTTGATCGTCAAAAAACATATCGGCATGTTGCCAATCGTGGACGAAGAGGACAAACTCATCGGCATCGTCAGCCTGCGCGACCTGCTCACGCTCGAACTGCCCGATTTCGTCAGTTTTATCGAGGATGTGGATTTCGTCCATGATTTCGGCGCGGTGGAGGATACGCGTCCCTCAGCCAAGACCCTGAACCGAACCGTCAAGACCCTGATGAAGCCCGCCATCACCGTCGAGGAGGATTGCGGCCTCCTGCGCGCCTACGCATTGATGCTCCAGCACAATCTGCATGACATGCCTGTGGTCTCCAAAGATGGAAAACTCGTCGGCATCACCTCCCGCGTGGACATCGGCGTCGCCATCCTTTCGACGTGGCCCAAGGGGGAAAAGTGACTCTCGTTCCGGCGATTCTCTCCAGCGTCATCTTTTTCGGGAGCCTGATCCTGATCTTTTCCGAGAGGCTCAACCGCACCATCACAGCCATCGCGGGCGCGGCGTTGATGGTGGTACTGGGAAGGGCCTTTGGTTTTTATTCCGAAGAAGCCGCGCTCGCCGCGGTTGACTTCAACACGCTGGGCCTGCTGCTGGGCATGATGATCCTCGTCGCCATGCTCGAACCGACGGGCTTCTTCCAATATCTGGCGGTGCTGGCCGCGCGTTCCTCGAAGGGGAAGCCTGTGCGCCTGTTCATCCTGCTGGGAATCATCACGACCGTCCTTTCGATGTTTCTGGATAACGTGACGACCGTCGTTTTGATCGCGCCAGTGACCATCCTCATCAGCGAGATCATCGGCATCAGCCCGATGCCGTTTCTCATGGCGGAGGCGCTGCTCTCGAACACGGGCGGCGTCGCCACGCTCATCGGCGATCCGCCAAACGTGTTGATCGGCTCCGCGGCGGGACTGTCCTTCAACGACTTCCTGATCTATTCGATGCCTATCGTGCTGGTCTCATGGGCGGGGGCGCTGTTTTTGCTGCGCCAACTCTTCCGGAAGGAACTGTCCAAACGGCCGCGCAGCGTCAAAGCCATCATGCGTTTGGAGCCAGCCGAGTCGCTCAACGATCCGCTGGCCGCGCGGCGCATCCTGGTCGTCCTGGGCGGCGCGATCCTGTTCTTCTTCGTCCATCACATGCTGCACGTCAGCCCGTCGCTGGTCGCGTTGAGCGCCGCGGCCATTGCGCTGGTCTGGGTCCAGCCGGATATTCGGGATCTCCTCAGGCGCATCGAATGGAGCGTGCTCATCTTCTTCGGCGCGCTCTTCGTGATGGTCGGCGGATTGGAACATGCCGGTGTAATGGGATCAGTTGTCGGCTTGCTGGAACGGGCCTCCGTCATTCCGCCTCGTCTGTTCGGCATCGCCGTCATCTGGATCGTGGCGGGGTTGTCCGCGTTCGTGGATAACGTCCCGATCACGATCGCGCTGATTCCCGTCATTCAGGGACTTGGCGAATCAGGCATGGACACCGCGCCGCTGTGGTGGGCGCTGGCATTCGGCGCGGGCTTCGGCGGGAGCGGAACGATCATCGGTTCCACTGCCAACATTATCGTGACCGCGCTTTCGGAAAAAACGCGCACGCCGATCACGTCGAAAATCTGGAACAAGCGCGGCCTGCCCGTCATGCTGATCACCTGTCTGATAGCCAGCGTGCTGTACGCCGTTCTGTATTCCACATTTTGAACGCGCTGTCATCATGAGATACAATTGGTCGTAAACGGTTATACTTTCACTCTTCCGCGATGAACACCTTCCTCCAACTTGCATTTCTCCTCTCCATCATCCTGCTCTCCGCGAAACTGGCGGGTTATCTAAGCACGCGCATCGGTCAGCCTTCCGTGCTGGGGGAACTTCTGGTCGGCATTCTGCTGGGGCCCTCCGTGATTGATGTTCTGAATCTGCCCTTCATAGACCACGCCCTCGCCGATACAATCGCGGAGTTCGGAGAAATGGGCGTCCTGCTGTTGATGTTCATCGCGGGGCTGGAACTGCACCTGAACGAACTGACGCGCAACACGCGCGTTGCGGCGTTCGCCGGTTTCCTGGGTGTGCTTCTGCCGACCGCGCTCGGCTGGGGCGCGGGCGTGCTCTTCGGCATGGATACGCCCGCGGCGGTCTTTCTCGGCCTGACGCTGGGCGCAACCAGCGTAAGCATCTCCGCCCAAACGCTGATGGAACTCAAGGTATTACGGAGCCGCGTCGGCCTGAGCCTGCTGGGGGCGGCGGTCTTCGACGACATTCTGGTCATTCTGTTCCTGTCCATCTTCCTGGCTTTGGAGGCAGGCGGGGGAAGCCTTGGAGGCATTCTGTTGATCCTGGTCAGGATGGTCGCTTTTCTCGGGCTCTCGGTGGCCTTTGGGTTGTGGGCGCTGCCGTGGTTGATGCGCCGGGTCTCCCGCCTGCCGGTCAGCCAGGGCGTGTTGACATTGGCACTCGTGGTAATGCTCGCTTACGGACTGGCCTCCGAATTGCTCGGCGGAATGGCCGCCATCACGGGCGCGTTCATCGCCGGCTTGATGATGGCGCGCAGCGGGGAGAAGGAACGGGTGGAGCAGGGTGTCCACGCGCTGGCATACGGGCTTTTCGTGCCGGTCTTCTTCATCAACATCGGACTTTCGGTCAACACCCGCACGCTGCAGGCAGAGATGTATGTGTTCTCGCTGATCATCACCATCGTGGCAATTCTTGGCAAATGGCTGGGAGCGGGAATCGGCGCACGGCTGGGCGGATTGAACACGCGCGAGTCCGTCCAACTGGGCGCAGGGATGGTCTCGCGCGGCGAGGTCGGTTTGATCGTGGCAAGCGTGGGCATCCAGGAGGGCTTTGTCATTGCAGATGAATTTTCGGCGATCGTCGCCATGGTGCTGGTCACCACGTTGGTGACGCCGCCCATCCTGCGCGGTTTGTTCGCGCAGACAAAGCATGGGGCAAAGAAAATGCCGCTCGAGGGGGAGCAGCCTGCGGCTTCGGTGGATCCGTCAAAAGAGGAGGAAGCCTGATGTACCTGATCCTGCTCGTTCTGAACGATCCGGATAAACTCGAAAATCTGCTCATCGCCTGGGAGGAAAAAGGGATTCAGGGCGCGACCGTCCTGTTCAGCACCGGGCTGGGGCGGCTTCGCCAGTTGAAGGGTTGGCGCGACGACATGCCGCTGATTCCGTCCCTGAGTGATTTCTACGGTATCCCGGAAAACATGAACCGCACCGTCTTTACCACTGTGAAGGATGAGGCGGAGGTGGATGCGATCCTCGCCGCGACCCAAAGCGTGGTCGGCGATCTGGATGAGACCGCGACCGGCCTGCTGCTCGTTTTGCCGGTGGCGAGAGCCTACGGCATAAACAAAAGGAAGGAGACATGAAAAATTTCACATCCATTCATCTCCTGCTGATTGCCGTCATCCAGGAACAGGATTTCGATTCGGCTGTGCGCGCCCTGGGCGAGGTCCACGCGCCCGCCGCACATCTCACCAGTTCGGGCGGGTTCCTGGGGCGCCGCAACGCGACCTTGTTGATCGGCCTGCCGGAGGATCGCGCAGAGGCTGTGCTGGAGGCGCTGGGCAAATCCTGCCGCCAGCGCGTGGAATACCTGACCCTGCCGATGGAGGGAACACCGTTACCCCTGCCCGCGCCCGTCCCGGTGACGGTGGGCGGCGCGACGGTCTTCGCCCTGCCCGTGGAACGCTACGAGGAGTTTTAGCCATGAAAATGATGATTGTGGTCGTGAAGGATAACGACGCCGATCCCGTCACCCAGGCGTTGACCGAGAAGGAATTCCGCGTCACGCGCGTCGCCTCGACCGGCGGATTCCTGCGCAGCGGGATTGCCACGCTGCTGATCGGTGTGGAGGACGCGCAGGTCGAGGAGGCTGTTCAGGTGCTGCGCGGGAAACTGCCTCCGCTGGCAAGCGGCGAAAGGCGCGCCACCCTCTTCGTGGTCCCGGTAGAACGCTTCGAGCAGGTGTAGCCGATGAAGATTCGACTTCGCATCATCTCCATCAGTCTTATCCTCGCGTTGACGGCGTTCGCCTGCGCGTTCCAGCCGCCTGCCCCCGCACAGCCGACAGTCAATATCGAGACGGTGGTCGCGGCGACGTTTCAGGCCCTGACGCCGGGCGCCGCGCCGGTTACGCCTCCTCCCGCATCCTCGGATGTGTTGCCTCACACGCTGTATTATCTTGCCAACGACAATGCCGGGCTGTTGCAAATCTTTCGCATGGAAAAGGATGGAAAGACCGTCAGACAGATTACCTTCGAAACGAGCGAAGTGCGCGGCTTCGACCCGTCGCCCGTGGACGGCAGGGTGGCTTATGTGTCGAACAATCAATTGCTTCTCATCAACGCGGACGGCTCGAACCGCCGCGTGTTGGTGGATGGCGGGCCGCAGGATGCGAATAATCCCTTCCTGAATGCGGTTTCGTCGCCGGTGTTTTCCCCGAACGGCAAGACCATTGCGTATGGGTTCAAAGGGCTCAATTTTTATGCTCTCGATACCGGCGTTTCGAATCGCGTGATCGAAAACATAATTGAAGACGCCGGCGGCGGTTTCCAATTCCCGCGCGAACTGTACTCGCCGGACAAGTATTCACCCGATGGGAGCAAACTGCTCATCACGCTCGGCTATTACGAGGGGGCCTCCTCGGCAATCTATTATCCCGCCGGCAACGCGCTGGTGCGCTTGAGCGGCGGGGAGGGGGCCGCGATCTGTTGCGGCGAAGTCGAATGGACCGCCGACGGCACCGCCCTGTTCTCGGGCAGTCCCACCATGGGCATGTTCACTTCAGGACTCTGGAGGGTGGATGCCGCCAGCGGCGCGGTGACCACGCTCCTGCCCGGCGACCCGGGCAACGGCACATACAACTACGCCGACGATCCCTATCTTGGCCCGGACGGCCAGTTGTATTTCTTCTTTGCCAACATGCCTGTCACGCAGGAGTTTGTCAGCCGCACGCCGCTCCAGCTGGTGCGTTCCGCGCCGGACGGCGTGACGGGACGAACAGTGCTTCGCCCGGATACCTTTGAATTGATGAACGAAAACTTATGGGCTCCCGACGCCAGTTTCGTCATCGTGGCCTACGCGCCCATCGCGGACGTGTATCAGGGCGGACGCGCCGAGATCGTCTATCTGGATGGCCGCCCGAACGCGGCGCTGACCGCCTTCGCGCTAAACATGAAATGGGGGCCGTGACCCTTCTTCGTGCAACGTCCCGAAGATCAGAAACCTTCGGGACATTGCACAAGGTAAGGGACTTATTCCAGCACAAAGTTATCAATCAGCCGTGTCTTGCCGATAAACACAGCCATCGAAAGCAGGGACTTTCCCGACACGTTCTCCAATTCCTCCAGCGTGTCGTAATCCGCGCAGGAGACATATTGCAATTTCGCCAGCGGCTCGGCGTTGACCGTCTCGGTCATGATCTGCCGTAACCTGTCCGCGTCGCGTTCGCCTTGTTCGAATGCCTCTTTCGCCGCGCTCAACGCGCGGAATAAAACTGTCGCGGCGCGGCGTTCCTCCGCGCTCAAATATGCATTGCGGCTCGACATGGCCAGCCCGTCCGCCTCACGGACGGTCGGGCAGACGACCACCTCGACGGGGAAGTCCAGGTCGCGCGTCATGCGGCGGATGACGGCCGCCTGCTGCGCGTCCTTCTGGCCGAAGTAGGCGACCTGCGGCTGGACCGCGTTGAACAGTTTGGCGACCACCGTGGTCACGCCGCGGAAGTGACCCGGGCGCGCCGCGCCCTCGAGCGGCCGCGTCAGCCCCTCGACCTCGACCCAGGTCTGGAACCCGGGCGGGTACATCGCCTCGGGCGTGGGAGTCCACACCAGGTCCACGCCGACCGGTTCGAGCAGGCGCAGATCGCGTTCCAGGTCGCGCGGGTATTTGGCGAGATCTTCGCTCGGCCCGAACTGCGTCGGGTTGACGAAAATGCTCACCACCACGCTCCGGCATTCCGCACGGGCGCGGCGGGCGAGGGAGATGTGTCCCTCGTGGAGGTAGCCCATCGTAGGCACGAACCCGACCGGCTCGTCCAGCAGGCGGCGGGCGGAGCGCAGTTCGTCAAGGCGGGAGACGATCATCATCGGCTTGTCCATAGGCTAAATTTCCTCGTTGACATTTAGAAAAGATGTGCTAAACTGGTGCTACATCAGAGAAAAGGAGACTAAATATGGCTTACTCTTTTACCAATTCCAAGGGCAAAACCTACTTCCTGCACGCAAAGAATGTCAAACGCGCCAACGGGACCGAAGGCAAACTCTTCTACTTCTCCAGTCAGGTCAAGCCGGAAGAGGCGCTGGACGCGGTGCCGGCCGGCTACAAAGTGGCCGAGATGAAGACCGGCCTGCCGACTTTGAAGAAAGTATAACGCTGTTTACCGTCAAACCGCCGGACGCCGGGAGTAAAAAACCTGGCCCGGCGGTTCTCGTTTAGAAATCAGGAAATGGAGGAAACTCATGCCTGCTCTCAATCGCGTTCAACTGATCGGATACTTGGGCAAGGACCCTGAAAGCAAGTTCACGCCCACCGGCAAGAAGGTGGCTCATTTCAGCCTGGCCGTCACGCAGCGTTGGAAAACGGGCGGCGAGACGAAAGAGTATACCGAATGGGTCAACATCGAGGCGTGGGGTCGCCTGGGCGAAGTGGCGCAGGAATACCTGCACAAGGGAAGCCTTGTTTATATCGAGGGCCGCCTCAAGACCGACAAGTATGAAGATAAGGGCGAGACGAAGTATTTCACCAAGGTTGTTGCCCTGGCCCTGCAATTCCTGGATCGCAAGCCGAGCGAGGAGCCGGTCTCGGCTGTGGAGGAAGACGCGGGCGAGTACGAAGCCTGAACAACCAATCAAGGCTCTGGCGGTGGTCTCGTGACCACCGCCAGCCATTTAAAGCCTACCCGTTTGCAGGAAAAACGTCTATACTGATAAAAACGCAGGAGGTCACATGGTACTCGAAAGCCTCGCCACTCTCTTCTCCGGACTTTCCTCCGCGGCGGAAGCCTCGAAGATTTTTAGAGAACTTCTCAAAGGTAAAAGAGGGGAGATGCGTGCCCTGCTGGAGGAGTTCAAAAAGAACCTGACGCTCTCGCGCCTGGCCGTCGAAAAAGAGACCGCGCCGCTGAAGGTCATCCCTGAATTGAGCACGACCGTTTACGACCGCCTGCTCGAAAGCAATTTCGATTTCAACATTCTCAAACGCAAAAAGATACAGAAGAATGAAAAACTGATGTCGAGCGACCTGTCCTCATTTCTCGGCAAGGAAACGGTTGATCTCGTTGTGAGTATCTACGACCGCATCAAGGAGATGCAGGTGATCTACAAGGTGGATCGCGACAACCCATCCATTGACTGGGATCGCCGCCTGCTGAACGTGCACAAGCGCATTCTGCTTCTCATGTCTCATCTGTATGGCTGGAGCGGCGATTAATCTTCTAACCGAAGCCCAATCCTCTTTCTTTCAATGACACCCATCTCCCCTGCCCGATGACCATGTGATCGAGCACTTCCACATCCAGCATCTTGCCCGCCTGCACAACGGCGCGCGTCACGGCCACGTCGTCGGGGCTGGGGGTGGGGTCACCGCTGGGGTGGTTGTGGACGACGATCAGCGCCGAGGCGTTCTTGCGAATCGCTTCTTTGAAAATTTCTCCCACGCGCACCTGAGACGAATTGACCGAGCCTTTATAGATCTCGACCGTTTCCAACACCCGATTTCTTCGATCCAACAGAATCACACGCAGATGTTCCTGCTCCAGCCCGGACATCTCGTACTGCACCAGTGCGGCCGCGTCCGCGGGACTGTTGATGGACGGCCGTTCTTCGGGAGATTCCAGCGTGAGGCGTCGGCCCAGTTCGATGGCGGCCTTGATCTGCGCGGCCTTGGCGTCTTTCAATCCGTGTTCCTTTTTTAACTCCGTAAACGGCGCGCGGTGCAAACCGATCAATCCGCCAAATCTGTTGAGCAGGCGTTGACCAACCTGCACCGCATTCTCCCCTTTCACGCCGACGCGCAGGAGGATGGCGATCAACTCGGCGTTGGTCAATGCCTGCGGGCCAAGCGCGGCCAGCCGCTCGCGCGGACGGTCGGATGCGTGCAGGTCGGTGATTCTGTAGACGGGTTTGGGAGTCTTCTCTGTCATCTTTCCCTCGCTTCGGGTTGCCCAATTTTACATCAGACTATGATTTTGGAGTTGTGCTTGACATCCCTTCTTCTCTTGGGTAGAATACCTTGCACTTTGAAGATGGGCCTGTAGCGCAGTTGGGAGCGCGCCTCAATCGCACTGAGGAGGTCAGGGGTTCGAATCCCCTCAGGTCCACTGGACAGTGATCAGTAGGTCAGTTATCAGTTATCAGTTATCAGTCATCAGTTATCAGTCACTGTCCAAAACTGACGACTGATCACTTAACAAGTGATTACTGAAAACCGGGCCCATAGCGCAGTTGGGAGCGCGTCTCAATGGCATTGAGAAGGTCGGGGGTTCGAATCCCCCTGGGTCCACAAGTTTGGTGCGTCGAAATTAATTTCGACGTACAACAAAAGTCACGGCAGGAGTAGTAGGTCATCCCGTCAGCGAGAAGGGAGAGCGAGGT
>JBBIKC010000016.1:6308-64383 GCA_037445635.1 Chloroflexota bacterium | reverse complement strand
GTCTACGCTCGGAGTTTGTCCTGCCAAGTCCCGCCTGCCGCTAACGCCAACCGTTGGCACGCCCCTTGCGGCAGTTTGGCTCTTTAAAATCAGAATAATTGGGTCTTGCGAAGAATACGGCTTAGCCGTATAATCGTTTTATGGAATTCATAGAAGCCACTGCCTTTACAAAGCACCTTTACGATTATCTGTCCGAAGATGAATACATTGGATTGCAAAATTTTCTTCTCCAATATCCAGAAGCGGGCAAGATTGTTCGTGGGTCTGGCGGTGTCCGAAAAGTTCGCTGGGCAATGTCAGGTAAAGGCAAAAGTGGCGGCGTGCGGGTAATTTACTACTTCAAGAAACAGGATGACGAAATCTGGTTGCTGACCATTTACAGCAAAAGCGAAGTAGAAAATATCCCCGCTCATGTTCTGCGTCAAATCGCAAAGGAAATTGAAAATGTCTAAGCGTGATATTGGTCAAGAAATTCTCGATGGCATCCGTGAAGTAAAGGCTTACAAGGCTGGCAAAAAAGAGTTGCGCGTGCGCACTCTAAAACCGCCTGCGCCTCCGCGAGTCATTCGGGCGAAATTAAAGTTATCGCAGGCGGCTTTTGCAGGCATGATGGGAGTAAGTTTGCGGACTGTTCAAGATTGGGAACAAGGCAGGCGCAAGCCAAGCGGTTCTGCGGTTGCATTATTGCGAATTGCAGAGCAAAAGCCTGAAGTCTTTATGCAACTTTCATAGGCATCGAGTCTTCAGGCGAAAAGCGTGCCAACACAGCGTGCAGCGGACAGGCGGGTATGCTCCCCGCCTGAGCGAAGTCTGCCCCTTTGGGTTTTTTCTACGCTCGGAGTTTTCTCTGCCAAGTCCCGCCTGCCGCTAACGCAAACCGTTGGCTGGCTCTTGATATCAAAGCTCGAGAACGTGGAAGCACATGCGTAAGAGAATCTTCACTGTTCTTCTTTTTATCCCTATTCTTTATGGGTGCATATCGAGCACAGACTCGCTCTCGCCTACGGATACCTCCCAGGCTGGGAACGTGTCAATCCAAACACCCCTGCCACCTTCAGCCACTCAAGCGCATACGCCATTTTCACCTTCTTCGACTGCTTCAGAAGTCACAAGTACGCCACTCCCATCAGCATCAGTGACCCCTTCAATAAATTTCGGAACCCCGATTCCCGGATTGGAAGACATTCCGATAATGCCTAATGCGTTTAATGGAGAGTTCATTGATGAGTTAACTTATGCCTACTATACACCTGCTACAGTTGATGCGGTCGAAACTTACTATATGGATACATTGATATCCAATGGTTGGTCAATGTCAAATCGGAGTATACTGGAAGTTAGCATGTTTTCTGGACCTGCAACGGTCCTTGAATTTCAGAAGAATGGTCAGTCAATTTACATCATGCTTTTTCACCTTGCTGAAGACAATTCCACAGCAGTGTTTATTTCACACTCCAATCCTCTGAAACCATGAAAGATATGGTGTATTTTCAACAATTCTCGAATCTTCCAAAAAAGAGCCAGCCAACACAGCGTGCAGTGGAGAGGTGGGGAGTCACCCCGATTTACAGGCATTTTTCTGACTTCGAGATTTTTCTGCTCTCAGGCAGACTCTCGTCCCACCCACCTGCCACGAACGCAAATCGTTAGCCCGCCCAAAAGGAGTAAAATCTTGTATGGCAAAAACGCATCAAGAGTTTCTATCTGAGTTTGTTGATGAGCGCAAACCACTTGTTAATGATTTGCTTGTAGCAATTAAGGAAGAATGCCCAAAACTAACTGAAATCATCAAGTGGAACGCGCCATCGTTTTGTGATAATGGAAAAGACCGTATGACGGTAATGCTTCACAAGAAAAATATTGTCGCTCTTATCCTTCATACTGGCGCAAAACCTAAAGAAGATAAAAAAGCGCCGCCATTATATAACGACAGCACAGGACTTCTTGAATGGAACTCCAATGTCCGCGCCACAATTTCCTTTACAAGCCTTGATGACTTTCTTGCGAAACGAGAATTATTCAAGAAAGCGATAAAAACTTGGATTTCTAAGACCAAAGACCTCTAACTGTATTCGGTTTCGTCAAGTTAATTTTTTGTAGATTAAGAGCAGAGATAATCCAAGAATCCTTGCGAAACACTATTCATGCTAACTTCAGCAAGGTGTCTTTCAAAAAAGCGGGCTAACACAGCGTGCAGCGTGCAGCGGACAGGCGGGTTTCGACAAGCTCAACCCGTCGGGTATGCTCCCCGCCTGAGCGGAGTCTGCCCCTTCGGGCTTTTTCTACGCTCGGAGTTTTCTCTGCCAAGTCTCGCCTGCCGCTAATACAAGCCGTTAGCCTGCTACTGAATAGAAGGTCTAGTTTATGAATCGCCAAGCAATAAACGCGTATTCCCATATCATATCTTTGGCTTCCTTCATAGTATTATCGCTTGCGTGTCGTAGCGTTACTGTGTCAATAGATAGTAATTCTCCGTCATCTGAAACTGTCACTTCTACACAACAAATAGGTTTTGATTTTTTAGGACAAATTCCGTCGTCATCACAAGGCGATACGTCCGCTAGACGTCACTTGTTCCTTCATGAATATTCGATGCCATCAAACGGGTATGTTACTGGAGTGATTTACTTGAATGATAGTGATAAAGCAGTCGAAGCATTTGACTTGTTGATATTGCGTCCAAATGATGATGGTTGGCAAGTGATTTACCGCGTTGAATTATTTGACGACACCCCTCCCGCTCAAACAGGAAACACTGTTATAAATCTACCATCGCCCCTGGTTGTTCAAAAAGGTGATATTTTTGCTCATTGGCAGGACAACCCTAACGGAGCAATACCGCTAAACATTGACAACGAGTCAATTGATGGTTTTAGCGTCGGGCAATATGGTTTCCAATCTTCCGAAGTTGAAGTTGGGAAACAAATAGGAATAGACGGATTTAACGGACATCGTGACTACTTTATCAATGTCATATTTTCGATAAATCCGTGAAGAAATTGAAGAAAGGAAAGTCTTGCAAAAGAGCGCAGGCTAACACAGCCTGCAGCGGACAGGCGGGGTTCGACGGGCTCAACCCAGGGGTATGCTCCCCGCCTGAAGGGAATCTGTCCCTTTGGGCTTTTTCTACGCTCGGAGTTTTTCCTGCCAAGTCTCGCCTGCCGCTAACGCAAACCGTTGGGCGCATCTGAAGATATCACGGTAATAAGGTCGGTGGTATGATGGTTTGTATTGTGTGAGGCACTATGATAGTGGAACATCTACTAACGCACGGTCTATTCTACGCTCTTATAGTGACAAGTTATCTCTTTGTTATGATGGCAACAACCAGTCCACGCATTTGGGGCTACAATGATTATTCGCAAGCGATAAAAGATAAAGTCCTACCTCAAACCAAAAAGGAAAAGCAGTTAGCAGCGTTGATAGGATTGCCTTGGTTTATCTTTACATTGGGGTTTCCTATTTATTCGACATTGGCATTGAAGGCAAAACTTTCCAATGATATTTCTATATGGATTGCATTTCTCAACCTGTTTGTATTATTTTTATTGGCAACGGTTGGGGATTTATTGATACTTGATTGGCTAATAATCAGCAAAATAACCCCGAAATTTGTGATTATTCCAGGGACAACGAAGGAAGACTACAAAGATTTTTCACATCACTTCAAAGGACACGTAAAAGCATTGGTTGTGATAGTTCCCATATTCCTTGCCCTGGCTGGAATAATCAGTTATTTGTGATTTGGTCAATGTTCTTGAGAAGTTACCGAATGCGCCCAACACAGCGTGCACGCGGACAGGCGGGGTTCGACGGGCTCAACCCGTCGGGTATGCTCCCCGCCCCCGCGCAGATAACACTTGCCGTTAGGCCTGCGAAAATGCCCAGACCGCCAGAGCCGCAGGTCCACACATAAAGCAGTTGAACACAAGCAGGATAACCCACAGCCAGAACTGCGCCGGAGCCTTCTGCTCCAATACCGCATCGGACGGGTTCTGCGGGTCGTAATACACCGTCACCTGCGCGCCGGCCGGATAACGGGCAACGACTCCCGCCGCGCCCGAACCGCCGACCGCGAGTCCCGGCGCAATTTTAGTGCCGGCATACATCTGTCCGCCCACTTGATAGGAATACTGCACAACAGGGTAATTCACAAACCCTCGATTATTGCTCGAGCGTCTCCGTTCCAGAAAGGACGCGATGACCGTGCCCGCCGCGGAGGGCCACCGACTTACAATCGCCGTCTTCCTGCGCATGAAGAAGATGATACCGAGGAAGACGGCGTTGAACACGATAAAGAAAAAGCCCATCACAGCAACTGTAATCAAGAGGTCGGTATTCATTTCTACTCCTAAAAGACAGGATGATTCAGGAACCAGGTTTCTCAAAGAAACCTGGTTCTTGAATATTTAAGGAGAAATCGTCACCTGGATGGTGGCGGTTTCCACTCGGTCATCAGCATACACGACTACCAACTGCACGGCATATAGCCCATTCAGGCCGGTCGTATCCCACTCCGCCAGCACGCCCTCGCCGACCGGTGTAGTCACGTCAGCGCCGAGCAGGATCCATTCCTGTGGATTCAATCCCTTGCCCGCCTGCATCCGATAATACTGAAAGCCGTCACCTCCCGCGCTGCCGATGATGGTCATCTTGCCGCCGACCTCGGCGAACATGGACGGCGAGGTGATATGCACGTTCGGATTCACCGGGGCGGGCTGGATCACATCGTACGTGTCCGGCGGAATCGCGATTCCCGCCGACTCGGCCCAGGCACGCGCCTCGGGCGGGACCGCGAGGAACACGCGTTCCTCCACCAGTTCGGGCGGCGTGAAGACCGTGGCCAGGAACCCGGTCTCGCGGTTGATGGGGATGGCGCGATACAGGTTATCGGTCTGGATCGGTTCGCTGCCATTTAGAAAAACTTCGCTCACGATTTCGGGACAATCCCGCGTCGGCAACAGACCCGACGGGTTGCACACTTCCATGGTCGTGATGCCGGCCGGCGCGGCCCAGCCGTCCTTTGGGAGGCCGCGGCTGGCGGCCTGCATCAGCGCGGACCACAGCACGGCCGGCAGGCGCGGCGTGACCTCCCCGCCCTGCAAAAGCGCCGCGCCGCGCGAGCCGCTCCAGGCGGCGACCGCGCGCTCCGGTGTGTAACCCACCAGCCAGGCGTCCGCGTCGCCGGTCCAGCCGGCTTTGGCCGCGGCAGGAATGCCGATCTCCAGCACGTTCGGGTTGCCCCAGCTCGGCCAGCGGGCGATCTCGTCGCTCAAAACGTGATTGATCAGATACGCCAGTTGCGGCGTCACCACGGCCTGCGTCTCGGGCGACGACCAGTCCAGCCAGACCGCGTGGTCGAGGGTTTCGACGCGCAGAACTGCCGCGGGCTGAATCGCCTCACCGATGGTCTGTCCGTTCTTCAATCCCTGCGCGGCGAACACGCCATACGCCGCGGCCGCATCCAGCAGAGTCAGCGGCACCTCCTGCTCGAACAGCCGCGTTGTCGGCGCGTAATCCACACCGAACGAGGCCGCCGTGCGCCACACGTTCTCCGCGCCCATCTGCTCCAGCACGCCCGCCGCGGGCACGAGATAATCGTTCGCCAGCGCCAGCCGAATCCGTTGCGGACCGTGATACAAGCCGTCGGGGTTTTGGACTTCCCCGCCCGGAACGTCCCACACCAGCGAGGCGGGACCCAGCCCGCGCGTGAACCCGGTCAAATAGACGAACGGAGCCAGCAGGGACCCGGAGTCGTGCGCCGTTAAAATGACCGTCTCCTGCGCCTGAATCGTCTCCCCGACCAGCGCGAGGATTTGACCATTGTTCGGATTGATGATGATCGCGCTGGCCGACGCGTCCGGAATGGCCGTGCCGGGCGGCAGAGCCGCCAACAGCCGCGCCGACTCACAACCGGCGGCGTCCACTTGCGCGCCGGCCAGGCGTGCTGCGTAGATCTGCACCGTACAGGAGGTTTCGTTTTGCAGGTCGAAATCGAGGGTGGTGATGATGCTCAGCCCGCCGCGTTCGAGCCGCGCCCGATCGAAGACCTGGCTGAGTTGAGTCATGGCGAGGTTGACGAAGGCGGGTGCGACTCCACTCCCCTCACTCCTGTCCCCTCTCCCGGCGGGAGAGGGATTATCCGCGAGCGCCGCATTTGCCTCCTCTTCCGTAATCAAGTCCAGCGCCTGCATGACGTAGATCACCTCGCGTCCGCGCTGGGACGCGGCGGCGGGCGCGTCGAGCGGGTTGAGGCTGGGGCTTTGGCTCACGGCCGCTAAAACGGCGGCCTGGCTCAGGGTCAGGTTCGAGGCGGAAGTCCCGAAATACAATTCGGCGGCGGAGTCGGCTCCAAAAGCAAATCGTCCGTAATTCGCGCTGTTGAGAGTCCATTCGAGGATTTGCTCGCGGCCGTAGCGCGCGGTCAACTGCGCGGCCAGGAGGCGCTCGCGCAGCGCGCGGCGAAACGAGGGCGGCTCGTTCCAGAGAAGCAGTTCGGCGGCGAGACGCTGCGCGAGTGTGGGATGCTGGTCGGGGTTGTCGAGGCCGGTGAGGAGATAGCCCGCGTGATTCCAGAAGCCGGGATCGTTGACGGCAATGGTTGCGTTGACGAGCGATTCGGGAAGATGATCTGGATTTTGCGAATCGAGAGGGACGTACCGGCGCGGCGACTCGGATGAAGCGAATGTGTAAAGCAGAATCTGTCCGGTGCGGTCATAGACGCGCGTGGGCTGAAGCAGGAGGCCGTCTGTGGGGTTGAGCAGGAGGGGAATCTGTTCGATGGAAGGCAGGCCGCGCGTCAGGTCGGCGTAGGCGAGGGCGGCCGCGACGAGCGCCAGCGCGAGCAGGATGCTGAAGATGTAGCCGAGTCCCAGTCCCGCAACGCGGACGCGGCCTTGCGCGCGTCGGCGCGAGCCGGCGCGGCGCTCGCGGCGGCGATGAACGATGTCGGCCATATCGGGCATGAGGGAATTGTACAACGGAATGAACGGGACGGGGGAAGCGCCCTTATGTGATGGGCGAGTCCAGCCAGCCGAGCAGTCCCGCGCCTGTCTTTCCGTTGAAGAGTTCCCCGCTTTGGCCGTTGATCAGAATGGGATAATCTTTTTCGTCCGCGTGATACGCCGCGAGCCACAACGGAATCAGCACCAATTTGAACGAATTGACTGAAAGCCGCGCCGAGGAGACGCTCAGGTTTTGTATGGACGCGAACGAGTCAATCTGAATCTGTTCGCGGATATCGCGCGGGGCGCGGCGCGCGGCTTCGGCGCGTGCATCCAGCGAGGCGTCGGCCATGGCGATGTCGTACCGTTCGGCGGGGAAGGAGGCCAGGAAGCGCGGGTCGTAGGGCGCAGGGTTCGAGAAGTCGAACGACAGCAGTGATTTCTTGAGAAGCGGCGGCAGGCTGTGCGCGGCGGGGACGGGCAGGTCGTTGTAGGCGATGACCCCCACCCCCTCAATAGTTTCGTACTGGTCGCGGCCTTTGGACACGATGGCCTTCCAGGGCGCCTCTCCAAAAATATCAAAGGTCCAGACCGGGAAGTACAGGCCGCGCGGCCTGTCAGGCGGACGGTCCGGGCGGATTCGCTCAGTTTTCAGCCAGTCTGTGAAGCGACGCGCAGCCGCCCGCTCGTCCATCTCGAACGGAATCACCGCGCCCGGCGGGACGAGTTGTTTCGTCTCTGTTACTGTGACGACGAGATTCGAGCCGCAGAAGGCGCAGGTCAGTGAGAGGGTTTGCGGGCTTAGAACGTATTCCGCGCCGCAGCCGTTGCACTGTAACACCTGCATGGCGACCGGGGTTTGGTGTCCTTTGGCGGTTGCCATGGTCAGGATGAAATCCTGCTCGGCGGCGGTCTTGCCGTTTTTCAGGTTTTGATGACCGGCGCAGAACTCGCAAACGAGGGATTGTCCGTCGGGTGTGAACACCATCCGCCCGCCGCAGGTGGGGCAGGTGAAGCGGTCGGCGCTGGCGTTCATCGGCGCGGTTGATTGAAGAGGCAAATTGTTGGGATCAATGATGTCTTCGGGCTTGAGCCTGCCATCCAGGATGGCGAGTTCGCGGCGCGCTTCCGGGTGCGCTGGTTCGTAGGCCAGCACGGTCTCTAGTAATTTTCGTTTCTCATCCGCGTCGCTGACCAGGCGGCTCATCAGGAAGGTGGCTCTCAAACGCGTTTCGTTATCGTCGGCCAGTTCGAGGGCGCGCTCCGCGTAACGCCGCGCCAGGCTGGCCTCTCCCGCTTTCCAGTTGATGTAGGCTTGCTTAAAGAGTTCGTTGTCGTAGTCCATCAAGATACGCCGCTGGGCGCTGGTTGCTTTGAACGCACGATGGCGTCGGTCATTTTGACGACGCGGCTGATGGGAACCACATCGTGGACGCGTACGATGTCCGCGCCGCGCGTGATGCCGACCGCGACCGCGGCCGCGGTGCCTTCCACGCGCTGGCCGGGAGGCAGGTCGAGGGTGTAACCGATGAACGACTTGCGCGACGGGCCGAGCAGGACGGGGAATCCCAGGGAGCGAATCTCATCGAGACGGTTGATCAACTCGAGGTTGTGTTCCCGCGTCTTTCCGAAGCCGATGCCTGGATCGAGGATAATGCGCGACTCCTTCACCCCGGCTTTGCGCGCGATCTCCACCGATTCCAGCAACTCGCGTTTTACGTCTTCGATCAGATTGTCATATTCCGCGCCGATGTAGGCATTGCCCAATTGTTCGCGCACCTGCACGTTGGCGGGATTACTGCGGTTGTGCATCAGGACGACCGGCGCGGTGTGCTTCGCTGCAACCGCGGCAAGATTCGGGTCGGCGCGCAGGGCCCACACGTCGTTGAGGATGTGCGCGCCGGCCTTGAAGGCTTCTTCCGCGACGGTTGCCTTGTAGGTGTCAATCGAGATGAGCGCGTCGGGGAATCGCTTCGAGAGGCTGCGCACGACCGGGAGCACGCGCGCCAGTTCCTCGTCCGCGCTGACCGGGGCGGAGCCGGGCCGCGTCGATTCGCCGCCCACGTCGAGGATGTCCGCGCCGGCGGCGAGAAATTCGCGGGCTTGTTCCAGGGCAGCGACCTCACCCCCCACCACCCTGCCCCCTCCCCCCTCTCCCACAGGGAGAGGGGAAGGGGGTGAGGGAGAGAGAAGGCCATCGCCCGAAAAACTGTCGGGCGTGACGTTGAGGATGCCCATCACGTAAGTGCGGGCGCCCCATTCGAAGGTGTGTTTGCCGATTTCGAGGGTGGAGGAGTTCATGCAATCTGGTCGAGCGGACGCGAGAGCCAGGCCTCGGCCTCGTTCATGTCGGTGAAGATCTTGATGGCCGCGGCAGTCTCGGGCAGGGCCAGCGCGGCGATGGTGCGGATGGCCTCCGCCACCTTTTCGCTGGCGACGACCACCGCCAGGCGGATGTTGCGCGCCGACGGGTCGCTATTGACTTCGATGGCAGTGCGGATGGCAACTTCGGGCACTTCGCTGACCTGCCGCAGGTCGTACAGGTTGCGGGTCAGGCGGTCGGATTCGAGCAGGTGTTCGTGGGCGAACTGCTGCCAGTGCATGACGGTGGTTTGAGAGAGGTCGGTAAAGGTATAGTGCATCCCGCCGTCGGCACGGCGGACAACGGTGTAGCCGACGCCGGGCGCGGGGGTCCAGTTGAGCGGTTTGGGTTGGGTCATGATTGCCTCCAGGTCGGTTAGACTTTCTCGGTGTCGAAGGGTGTGATGCCGGTCCTGTCTACCGCGGACAGCATTTCGCGAACGGTCTGGCCGGTGACGGGATGGATCAGGTCGGGCGCGATGTCGTTCAACGGGACCAGCACGAAGGCGCGCTCGTGGACGCCCGGGTGCGGGAGGCTGATCTCGAAATCGCGCAGGATAATGTCATCATAAAAGAGGATGTCGAGGTCAATCAGGCGCGGTCCCTTGGGGAAACTGGGCTGGCGTCCCATGGCGACTTCGAGGCGTTTGAGATGCTTGAGCAGGGGCAGGGGCTGGAGGTGCGTCTCCACCTTGACGACCTGGTTGAGAAAAACCGGCTGGTCGGTGTGACCCCAGGGCGGCGTCTCGTAGACCGGCGATTTGGCGAGCACGGTCATTTGCGGGGCCAGCAGTCCGACGGCGGTCTTCAAGTTCACGGCGCGGTCGCCGAGGTTGGAGCCGAGGGCCAGGTAGACGATGTGAGTGTCCATAGGGATTCTCGCATGGGCGGTTTCTGCGAACTATACCACTTTTTTACACTGCCTCATCCCGCGTGTTCGTAGAAATGCTCGATCACATCCCACCTGAGCCAGGATTGAATATCCTTGTGGTTTAGAATCTCCTCAGGGAGATTTGTGACCAGGTCCACCAGTTGCCGCCGCGCGGCTTCGAAACGCGCCAGAACTTCGGCCTCGTCCAGTTCGCCGAACCGTTCGACCGCCTCGGCGTTGTAGGAATCCGTATCCTTATCGGGGTGGATGTAAGCGGGGTCTCTTTGCAGGGATTGAATAGCCCCCAGCCCGTCGTCCCACCAGGCGATGATGTGCGCGATCAGATCGCGGAAGCGCGGGAAGCCCTGCTTCTCGAGGAATTCGGCCTGTTTTTCGGAAGGCAGGCTGTTGAAGTCCGCGAGGTACTCCGCCCAGTCGTTTTGCAACACATCCAGAACCACAAAGCGGCTTGCGCCGATGCCGTGGTCGCAACTCATGTGATGGATGACCACCGCGTACAGCCAGTTCCGCACGCGGCGGTGTTCGTCTATCGCGGTGGGATGGGCGGTCACAAAGTCAATCAGTTTTCGGCGCATCTCCTCGAAGCGCGCCAGCATCTGCGCGTCGGTCAAGCCTTTGTAACGCGCCAGCGACTCGGCGTTGAAGACATCGAAGTCGTATTTCCGCTGCGGGCGGTCTTTCGCCTGCACGGTCGCGGTGACGATCTCGTAGGCCTCGTCCCACCAGCCGACGACGTGCGCGAGCAGGTCATGCAAAGATGCGAACCCCTGCTCTTTCAGGAATTGCGCTTGCGACTCCGCGGAAAGATTTTCGAAGCGCGGGATGTAGGCGCGCCATTCTTCGAGAAAATCGAGTACGCGCTTTTGGGTGATGGGCATGGTCGCTCCTAAATTGGCGGATATGGAAAGGCGCGGCGGCCGGGCGGCGGATGAGGGAAGACGCGTGAGCGGGTCAGCGTTTGGGCGCGGGATTCGAGCGCGGCGATCTCGCCCGGGCTGAGATACGGCTCGAGGAGGGCGCGCCAGTTTTGGGTCGAGGAGAGAGGCGAGAGCAGGTCGTCGGGGATCGGCTGACCGGCGAAGTCCCAGATGACCGTCCGCAGTTTGTCCTCTTCGTGGAAGCAGATGCCGTGGTCAATGGCCCACAGTTTGTGGCCGGAGTCGAAGAAGACGTGACTGCCCTTGCGGTCGGCGTTGTTGACGAGCAGGTCGAAGAGGACGACGGGCCTGAGGAGTTGCTTGTCCTCGCCGCTGAAGGTGAAGTAGTGATATTCGGGATCGTACTCGATGTACTGCTGGAGCGAGCCGGGCCCGTAGGGGCCGTCATCACGGAGCATGGTGTATGGGACGAAGTGAAAGCCGAGCGCCTCGCTGACGAGATACGCGGCGACTTCGCGCTGGGCGAGGGTGTTATCGGGAAAATCCCAGAGAGGCTGTTCGCCGCGCGAGGGTTTGTACACGGCGGGAAAGGTTTGCCCTTCGTGCTTCACGTCCACGAGAAAGGTATAGTTCGAGCCGAGCATGAACTGGCCTTTGAGGGCGAGGGCGCCGAACCGAAGGGCAGTTTTAAGATTTTCGAGGGGCTGATTACCGGTCACAGGTCGCCGAACGCTAATGTTTATGCCCGTTCTTCTTGGGACAAAAATGCCCCTCGGGCTCCATCGGCTGGCCGCACTGCGGACAGATCGGCCGCCCGCGCGAGGCCACTTCCGCGCCCCAGCGCGCCAGCGCCCGCAGTTGCGAGCGCGTACACCAGTAACGGACGATCGCGCCCGTTTCGGGATCGGCATCCTCGGTCAACAGTTCGCGCACGATCAGCACCACCAGATCGCGGGTCTGGTCGTATCCGAGCCCGATCTCGCCCACGCGGAACTGCGGGTCTACGGGCGGATGGATGTGCATCTGCGCTTCGTCGTAATCTGCGGAAGGTTCGTCGAGTTGCGGCTGTTGGCGCGCCAGTTCGGCCAGGAACTGCTCCACGCCCACCGCCAGCGACTGCAACTGCGCCTTCTCGATCAGCACCGTGACCGGCGGCTGATTCCGCTGCCAGGCCTGAATGTAAAAGACGCGCTGGCCGGGCCTGCCGATCGCGTCGGCGGTGATGTGTTCGCACGGATCCACGTCAATTTCGAAGCGGGGCATGAGGCGAGTATACCAAATTACAAAGTATAATTTCCGCATCTCGTCGAAGGAGCCGCCCATGTACGACAGGAAAAAACTCGCCGAACTAAGGGACGCGCTGGAAAAATGGGAAGAGACCAGCCTGCAGAAGGCGCTCGCGTCCATGCCCGAACGGCAGGACCGATTCATCACGACCTCCTCCGAACCCATCAACCGTCTCTACACTCCGCTCGATGTGGCCGACCAGGACTACGCATCCGATCTTGGACTGCCGGGCGAATACCCGTTTACGCGCGGAGTCCACCCGACGCTGCATCGCGGCAAACTGTGGACGATGAGGATGTTCGCGGGCTTCGGCACCGCCGAAGAGACGAATGCGCGCTTCAAGTATTTACTGGATCAAGGTCAAACAGGCTTGTCCATTGCCTTCGACCTCGCCACCCTCATGGGCTACGACACCGACCAGCCCGAAGCGCTGGGCGAGTTTGGCAAATGCGGCGTGGCGGTGTCGTCGCTTAAAGATATGGAAATCCTGCTCGACGGCATCCCGCTGGATAAAGTATCTACCAGCATGACCATCAACTCGCCCGCGGCCGTCATCTGGGCCATGTATATCGCCGCCGCGGAGAAGCAGGGCGTCCGTGCCGACCAGTTGCGCGGCACGATTCAGAACGATATCCTCAAAGAGTTCATCGCGCAAAAGGAATTCATCTTCCCGCCGGAGCCGTCCATGCGGCTGGTGGTGGACACGATGGAATTCGGCGCGCAGAAGGTCCCGCAATGGAACACGATTTCCATCAGCGGATACCACATCCGCGAGGCGGGTTCCACGGCCGCGCAGGAACTGGCGTTCACGTTATCGGACGGCCTCGAATACGTCCGCTGGGGCATCCAGCGCGGTATGGACGTGGACGAGTTCGCCCCGCGCCTGTCCTTCTTCTTCAACGCCCACAATGATTTTTTCGAGGAGATTGCCAAGTACCGCGCCGCGCGTCGTATTTGGGCGCGCGAGATGAAAGAGACATTCAAGGCCAAAAACCCGCGTTCGTGGTTATTGCGCTTCCATACACAGACGGCGGGTGTCAGTCTCACCGCGCAGCAGCCGGAGAACAACGTGGTGCGCGTGGCCATCCAGGCGCTGGCCGCGGTCCTCGGCGGGACACAATCCCTGCACACGAACAGTCTCGACGAGGCGCTCGCGCTTCCCTCCGAGCACGCGGTCACCATCGCGCTGCGCACCCAGCAGATCATCGCCGAGGAGTCCGGGGTGGCGAATACCATTGATCCACTCGGCGGCAGTTTCTTCGTCGAGGCCCAGACCGACCGCATCGAGAAGCAGGCGTACGACTACTTCCGCCGCATCGAGGAACTGGGCGGTGTCATCCCCGCCATCGAAAAGGGATTCTTCCAAAGCGAGATCGCCGACGCGGCCTATCGCTATCAACGCGAGATTGACGAGGGCGTGCGCCGCATCGTGGGCGTGAATGCCTATGCCGAGGACAAGCCGCTGACCATCCCGTTGCTCGAAATGGACCCGGGCGGCTATCAGCGTCAGGCGGCGCGGCTGGCCGAAGTCCGCGCGACGCGGGACAACGGCCGCGTCGGTCAGGCGCTGGACAGACTGCGGCGCGCCTGTCAGGGCACGGAGAACACGATGCCGCATCTCATGGAATGTGTCCACGCGTACGCGACATTGGGTGAGATTATCAGCGTGATGAAGGAAGTGTTTGGGACGTACGAGGAGCCGAACTGGATCTAGCCATTGGCGGCCGGCTTTCGGCTGTCAGCCGGAAATAGAACCAGTAACCAGAGGCATTCTGAATCGCTGGTACGTTCTGAAATCCAACAGCTAACGAGCCAAGACTCTCGCCATTTCGTAATATTCCATATTGACCATGCGTTGGTTCGCGATCACGTCCGCGATAGGGACAAAGTCAATGCCGCGGCCTTTCAAGCCGGTCATCACGCCGCTCCGGCCTTCGAGAAGCGCCTCCACCGCCTTGACCCCCATGCGGGAGGCCACCAGGCGGTCGTATGCCGTCGGGGTGCCGCCGCGCTGAATGTGACCCAGGATGGTCACGCGCGTGGTGAAGCCCACGTCCATCTCCTCCAGCGCCTTTGCCAGTTCGACGGTCTTGAAGCCCGACCCCTCGGCGTTGATGATGATGGAATGGGTCTTGCCGCGCTTGTAGGCCTCTTCCACCATGTTGGCTATATCTTCGATCCCGACCTTTACTTCCGGGATGAGCACCACTTCCGCGCCGCACACGATGCCCGCCATCACGGCCAGGTAACCGCTGTTGCGCCCCATGGTCTCGATCAGGAAGGCGCGGTTGTGCGAGGAGGCTGTGTCGCGCAGTTTGTCCACCGCGTCCATGATGGTGTTCATGGCCGTGTCCACGCCAATGGCGATGTTCGTCCCCCAGATATCGTTGTCAATGCTGGCCGGCACGCCCACGACCTTGACTCCCTGTTCGTGCAAAACCTGTGCGCCGTGCAGGGATCCGTCGCCGCCGATGACGATGAGGGCGTCCATGCCGGCTTCGTTCATCTTGCGGATGGCGTCGCGCTGGCCCTTCTTTTCGAGGAAGCGTTTACTGCGGCGCGTCTGTAAAATCGTCCCGCCGCGCTGGAGGATGCCGCCCACGTCGCGCACGCCGAGGGGGCGGTATTCGCCGTCAATCAGGCCTTCGAAGCCGTTGAAAACACCCAGTACCTGGGCGTTGCGGGCCTGGGCCGTCCGCACCACGGCGCGGATGCAGGCGTTCATGCCGGGCGCGTCGCCTCCCGAAGTCAAAACACCGATGGTCATACTTGTTTGAGGTTCCATTTTTCTCTTGTCTTTCCGGGCTAAATCGCCTTGCATTGTACTCCATCTTTTGCCTTCCCACTCTTTGGGTGTAGAATAGCGCAAGTAGATCGGCAAAAAGGAGAACATTATGGCAGGCATGAAACCGGGTGTAATTGGAATCCTGACCGGCGGCGGGGATGTCCCCGGACTCAACCCGGCCATCCGCGCCGTTACCATCCGCGCTCTGCGCGAGGGCTGGCAGGTCATTGGAATTCGCCGGGGGTGGGCCGGACTGATTGACATTGTCCGCGACAAGAAAGCGGACAACAGCAACAACTTCCAGGTGCTGACCGAGGAGGTGGTCAACAAGGCGGGGCGCACGGGCGGGACGTTCCTGCACACGTCGCGGACGAATCCCGCCAGGGTCAAGCACGACCGAATGCCTCCCTTCTTGCAGGAAAAGTTCAAGGACGAAGTCAACGACCTGACGTCGGAGGTGCTCCAGAATCTCGACTTCCTGGGCATTGATTATCTCGTCCCCATCGGCGGCGACGATACGCTCAGTTACGCCGTGCGCATGTACCAGGAGGGGGTGAAGGTGATTGCCATCCCCAAGACGATGGACAATGACGTGCCCGGGACCGATTACTGCATCGGCTTCAGCACCTGCGTCACACGCACCATCGAGCTGGCCAACAGCCTGCGGACTGTGGCCGGTTCGCACGAACGGCTGATGGTGCTGGAGGTCTTCGGGCGTTACGCGGGGTTCACGGCCATGCTTCCCACCATGGCCGGCGCGGCCAACCGCTGCGTCATTCCGGAATATAAATTCGATATCGAACGTCTTGCCGAACTGCTCATGCTGGACCGCAAGCACAACCCGAGCAGATACTCAGTGGTGCTGGTCTCGGAAGGCGCCATGTTCAAGGGCGGAGAGATGGTGTTCGAGGACCGCACGACCGACGCCTTCGGTCATGCCAAACTGGGCGGCATCGGCGATCTGGTTTCCGCGCGGCTCAAGGAACTGACTGCACAGCACAACAACGGCCGCAGTGTGGATACGATCAACCAGAAATTGGGTTATCTCGTGCGCTGCGGCGACCCGGACGCGATCGACTCCATCGTCCCGATGGCATACGGGAACCTGGCGCTGGACCTCATTCTCAAACGCGTGCACGGACGAATGGTCGTGCTCAAGAACGGCCGCTACGACAACATCCCGATTGACATTGTGACCAGTACCAAGAAGAGCGTCAACGTGGAGCGCTTCTACAACACCGACCGCCTGCGTCCCAATTTCGAAAGTTTCGAGATGACTCCGCTGTTCATCATGACGAGTGATGCGATCTAGGACTTACACGGGCGGACGCGCAATGAAAACAACAGAACCTCCTGCGTTGTCGGGAGGTTCTGTTATCTGCCTGTGTTTTATTCGCGCTTGATCTTGAACTCGTCGAAATCGCGCGCCACCACAGAATTCGGAAAAACGGCCTGCGCCTCGGCCAGCACGTCCTTCTCGCGGTAGCGGCGCGACAGGTGGGTGAGGATCAGTCTCTTGACTCCCGCCCTGGCGGCCAGCTCCGCGGCCATGCGCGCCGTCAGATGTGAGAATTCCTTAGCCATACCGGCTTCTTCATCCAGATACGTGGACTCGATCACCAGCGCATCCGCGTCGCGGCAGGCCTCGACGAGGTTATCCGTCCGCCCCGCGTCGCCCACGACAACGAGTTTGGCTCCCCTTTCGAGCGGACCCAGCACATCGTCCGGCGCGATGCGGCGCCCATCGGGCAGGGTGACTGTTTTCCCGGCCACCAGGTCGCTTCGTTCGGGGCCGAACGGGACGCCGAGTTCGTTCGCTTTTTGCGCGAGGAAGGGACGGCGGGATTTTCCCTGAAAGACGTAACCGAGGCAATCCGGTCCGCGGTGCGTGACCGGAAATGCGGTGATGGTAAAGTCCTCCGTCTCGAAGAACACGCCCGGCTTGATCTCGCGTAAGTGGAGCGGCATGGGCGGCTGATTGCCGCGCAGCACGACGCCGTATAACAGATCGTGGACGCGGTCGAGCGTGGAACGGCCGCCGAAGATTTCGAGTTCCTCGATGGCCTCCCAGCGCAGGAACGTGCTGAGCAGGCCGCCGAGGCCGAGGATGTGATCCAGGTGACCGTGCGTGAGCAGGATGCGCGTCAGGCGTTTGAAGCCGACGCCCGATTGCAGGATCTGGCGCTGGGTGCCCTCGCCGCAGTCCACCAGGAAGCGGTATTCGTCGTGACGGACGATTTGCGCGGAAAGCCCGCGCTTGGCGGACGGGGCGGAGGCGGAAGTGCCAAGGAAGAGAATTTCAAACAAGGAAGAGTCCTGTCATGCCGCGGACTTCGCGAGACTCCTTGCGATTCGCGGCCGGAAGAGACTGAAAGCGTCGTAATTGTACCTTAAAGAAAAACAGACCATTTGTGCTATAATCTTTTTGGCCTCGCACATGCCCATCTCCAAAGGCAAGCCCTCCCGCAATAAACCTAAGACCATCCCGCCGCGCGGAAGGCCGGCGGTGCGTAAGACCGCGCCCGAACCGCCTGTATCCGCCTCCTGGTGGAGTAGTCTCTCTGCCGAACGCAAACTGGATGTGGTCGGTTATGTGCTTGCCGCGTTCGGCCTGCTCATTCTTCTCAGCCTGATCTCTGCCAATCGAAGCGCCCTCACTGGCGGTTTCATCCAAATCCTTGGGCAGATCTTCGGCTGGGGCATCTACGTCCTGCCGCTGGCTTTGCTGGTCTATGGCCTGTGGCTGGTCTTCCGCAAGATCGAGCGCATCCCGCCTCTATCTCTGGAGCGCGCCGTTGGCAGCGTCCTGATTTTCCTCTGGCTTCTCACTACCCTCCATGCCGTCATCGCGGCTCCCGAGCGCGCCAACGAGGCCGCGCTCAATGGCGATGGCGGAGGGTACATCGGGAGTTTGTTCATGCGCGCCCTGTGGCTGGGACTTGGCCCGGCCGGCGGCGTGGTGGCCCTCATTGCCTGGCTGCTGATCGGCCTGACGATGACGCTGGATATTTCGGTGCGCGACCTGGCCATGTGGATCAAACCAATGGTTGTCCGCGCGCGGACGCTGTTCACGCGTCGCGCCGGACCTGATTCTGCCGCGCCCGCACAAGCCGAGGCGCAGACCAACGGCTTTACACCCTTAAGCCGTCCGTCGAAGCCCGCCGCGGCTGTTCCTGCTTCCGCGCCAATCCTGACCACCTCCCGATCTGGCGAGCCACAGGTCATCCACTGGCAGGTTCCTGCCATCAAGGACATCCTCGACGAGGGCGCGGCGCCTGCCATCAACGAAGACTTCATTCAAAAGCGCGCCCGCCTCATCGAAGAGACCCTGGCCTCCTTCGGCGCGCCGGCGCAGGTGGTGCAGATCAGCCGCGGGCCGACGATCACGCAATTCGGCGTGGAGCCGCTCTTCGTCGAGACGCGCGGCGGGCGCACGCGCGTGCGCGTCGGCAAGATCGCCTCCCTTGCGGACGATCTCGCCCTCGCGTTGGCCGCGCCGCGCATCCGCATCCAGGCCCCGGTGCCGGGCCACAGTTACGTCGGCATCGAAGTCCCCAACGAAGAAATGACCCTGGTTGCGTTGCGCGACATCCTGGAAAGCGAGATGTTTCAGCGCAACCGCCCGCCGCTGCGTTTTGCCCTCGGCCGCGATGTGGCCGGGCATCCCATGGTCGCGGACCTGACGTCCATGCCGCATTTGCTCATCGCTGGCACGACCGGTTCCGGTAAATCCGTCTGTGTCAATTCCATCCTCACCTGCTTCCTCCTGCACAACACACCCGACGACCTGCGCCTGATTCTGGTGGATCCGAAACGCGTCGAATTGACCGGCTATAACGGTGTGCCGCACCTGCTGGCCCCGGTGGTGGTGGAGATGGAGCGCGTGGTCGGCGCGCTGCAATGGATGACGCGCGAGATGGACAAGCGCTACCACGAGTTCGCGCGCATTGGTGCGCGCAATATTCAGGATTACAACGCGCGCATGACCTCGCAGGGCGGCAAGAGACTTCCATTCCTTGTCGTTGTCATTGATGAACTGGCTGACCTGATGCTGATCGCCCCGGATGAAACCGAGCGAACGATCACGCGCCTCGCGCAACTGGCGCGCGCCACAGGTATCCATCTCATCCTTGCCACTCAGCGTCCATCCGTGGATGTGGTCACCGGCCTGATCAAGGCCAACTTCCCGGCGCGTATCGCCTTCGCCGTCGCCTCCGGCGTGGACAGCCGCGTGATCCTCGACCAGCCCGGCGCGGAGCGCCTGCTCGGCCGCGGCGACATGCTCTATCAGGCGCCCGAATCGCCCTCGCCGGTCCGTTTGCAGGGTGTGTTCGTTTCCGATCACGAAATTCACGGTCTGGTCGAATACTGGAAGATGCAAAGCGGACAGACCAGCGCGTACGCCGTGCCCGGCGGCCCGGTGGATGCACCGGCCGCAACGGGTGTGCCGCTCAAACAGGCCCCGCTTTGGGAGGACATGGCCCCGGCCTCGAATGAGGATCCGCTCCTCAAAGACGCGACAGACATCGTCCGCCGCGAGGGCAAGTGTTCGGTCTCGATGCTTCAGCGAAAATTGCGTATCGGTTATACGCGCGCCGCGCGTCTCGTGGACGTGCTGGAGGAGAAGGGAATCGTCGGTCCGCCGGAGGGAATGTCGCAGGTGCGCCGCGTATTGGAGTCCGAGACGGTCATCCCGCCGAAAGGTTCAAATCCCGATTGAAATCCGCTGCGGAGAGCGGAAGTCCGTGCTATAATTTTCCACGCGCCCCGGTAGTTCAATGGACAGAACAGGGCACTCCTAAGGCTCTGATGTGGGTTCGATTCCCGCCTGGGGCATTTCCCCGCTCCCGAAAGGGAGCCTTTTTGTTTATTGACCACGATGATGTTTGATAATGTCGTAGATGAGGCGTGCCAGCACAAGCGACGCGACGACGATCACGAAGAGGAGAAACAGCGATCTCGCGATGAGGGCGAGGCTCGCATTACAGAAAAAAGGAATGAAGCGACAAATCCACGAAAACATGTTTCCTGCTGTCGGTATTGTATATCAAATTACCTAACAAAAACTTTAATCTTAAACCCTTGTATTTTGGAGAAAGGTGTAGTAATATAACAGCGGCAAACGCTTGGGTGCCCCCCTCACCCAGGCGTTTGCCATTTTAACTGAGGTGATGCAGACATCCCATATCTTGGGTCTGAAGTGTCGAGCAAACCCATACATATGGTTTTTTGCAGGGTGTAACATCAGATCTCGATTTCCGGGCCGGGGGATTGTTTTGGCAGAATGTCCCGGTGACCTATCGAAACAGGCCAGCGGGGCCGCATACGATCAGTTTACGGCAACTTTCTTCAGCATTTCGGCAAAACGATCCACTTCGTTCAATGTGTTGTAGTGCACTGCGCCGACGCGCACCATGCCGCCCTTTTCCTCCAGGTCAAGCCGTTCGGTGACAGCCAGCGCGTAGTAATTTCCATCCCATACGTAGATCCCATCATTGCCCAACGCCTCGGCCACTGCTTTCGGATGTTTCCCTTCCAGCGTGAACGAGACGGTTGGCACGCGCGCATCGAGTCGCTTTCTGTCTGTGATGCCGTAGATGCGCGCGCCCGGCACGGACTCGACCGCCTCGATCAGCGCGCGGCTGAGTTCGAATTCGTACGCGCGGACCATGTTCATTGCCTGCTTCAACGTCAGGCGCCGACCGGTGAATCCGTTCTCGCGCAGACCGTCGGCCTGGGTGCCGGCATACCGGCTTCCCAGCCACTCGAAGTACTCCATTGCTCCCAGCACCCCGGCAAGCCCCTCGTGATTCTGCGTACCGGTCTCGAACTTGCCGGGAGGTTCATTACCGGCCGGGCGGACTTTATAGGCTTTCAATTCATCCAGCAATTCGTAACGTCCGTATAATGCGCCCGCGTGCGGACCGAAGAACTTGTAGGCCGAACACACCAGGAAATCACAGCCGATGGCCTGCACGTCAATTGGGCCGTGCGGCGCGTATTGCACGGCATCAATATACACCAGCGCGCCCACAGACTTTGCCATTTGCGTGATCTTGCGGACCGGGTTGATGGTGCCGGTGGCATTCGAAGCATAACCGAAGGCCGCGATCTTCGGTTTGCGCTCCAGGGCTTTCTCGAATTCTTCCAATTTCAGCGTGCAATCCTCCACGTCGAAATCAATCCATGTGACCTTGCAGCCTCTGTCCTCGGCGGCCAATAACCAGGGCGAAATGTTGGCGTCGTGGTCGAGGCGCGTGACCACGATCTCGTCGCCGGGACCGAGCGTCCGCGCCAGTGTGCGGCTGATATGCAGGGTGAGCGTCGTCATGTTGTTGCCGAACACGATCTCGGCCGGGGAAGAGGCGTTCAAAAAGTCTGCCATGGCCGCGTGCGCCTCGTGCAGGATTGCATCCGATTTCCGGCTGGTCTCAAAGGCACCTTCGTGGTTGGCATTGCATTCGAGCAGATACTTGTTGATTCGGTCGAGGCTTTGCCTCGCGATCTGCGTCCCACCGGGGTTGTCGAAAAAAACAACCGGCCGGTTGAGCGAAGGGAACTGCTGGCGAACGGCTTCCGGGTCGAGGGACATGCGCGGCTCCTTAATGTAAATTCAACACTCTGATTGTATACTTGGATTGTACCCTACAGAAAGGAGGCTCGATGTTCAACAAGATCCTGCTTGCAGTGGATGGTTCGGAACACGCCCTGCACGCCGCCCGCATGGCCGGTGACCTCGCGCGGGCCATGAAATCCGACGATCTGCGCATCGTGGTTGCTTTTGACCGCATCCCTCCCTATCTGGGTGAGCCGAATTTACAGCATGTCATTGATGCGCGCATGAAAGAGGCTCAGGACATTTTGAAGGTCGCGCAGGAGGCGGTTGGCGAAATTCCCGGCGAGGTTCACACTGAATTGATCGAAGGCTCGCCGGCCGAAGCCATCATTGACGTCGCCACGACGCGCGCCAGCGATGTGATCGTCATCGGGTCGCGCGGGCTGGGGCGCATTGCCGGGGCCGTGTTGGGTAGCACCAGCCACAAAGTGCTGGCCCACGCGCCGTGCCCGGTGCTGGTAGTCAGATAGGCTGATGGTCGCTAGCCTGGTAGTTGCTGATCGGATAATCGGGCGAGCCGCTCGGCCTCGGCAAATTCTTCGGGCGTGTTCACGTTCCAGAAGGCCAGGCCGGACGGATCGAGGCGCGCGATTTCTTCCGATGTCAATTCCCGCACTTTGACTTGCGGGAACCAGGCGATGACTTTCCACTGGTCGGCTTCGATGGCCGCCTCAACCGCAGGCAGGCAGGTCTCGCGGCGATAGACGGCATGCAGGGGCTCGAATCCCTCGCTCGACTTTCCTCCCCGGGACGTTGTGCGAGGGATGACGACATCCGCTTCCTCGCGGACGAGAATCCGGGCCGCCGTTTCGAGGAGCGGCGCGGAGGCGAAGGGCATGTCGCAGGCCGCGACCGCCACCACCGGCGCGCTGGCGGAGGCGATGGCAGTGTAGAGTCCGCCCAGAGCGCCGCGCCCCGGCTTGAGGTCCGAAACGAGGCGCGCGCCGGTGAAGGCGTATTCCTGCGGGCGGTTGGTCGTCACGATTAGTTCGTCGGCGATGGGCGCGAGGCGGTCCATGACGCGCTGGATGAGCGGGCGTCCGAGAAACGGCTTGAGGGCCTTGTCCTCGCCCATGCGCGTGGAGCCTCCTCCGGCCTGGATGACGACGGTCAACATAGTGGTATATTATACGAGAGATGGATACGATTGGAGACGTGCTCGACCAATTGACTGCAACGGGGGAACTCTATGAAAAACTGGCGGATGGCTCGGTACGCTGTTTTGCCTGCGGGCATCGCTGCCTGATCCGCCCGGGTAAGCGCGGCATTTGCCAGGTGAGGTTTAACGAGGGAGGCGAATTGCGCGTGCCGTGGGGTTATGTGGCCGCCCTGCAAAGCGACCCAATCGAGAAGAAACCGTTCTTTCATGTCCTGCCCGGCTCGAACGCGCTGACATTTGGAATGCTGGGGTGCGATTTCCATTGCGGGTACTGCCAGAACTGGTTCACGTCGCAGGCCATGCGCGATCCGAATTCCAACGCGGCGGTGGAACTGGTGCGGCGCGTCTCGCCGCGGCAGATGGTGGACCTGGCGCGGCGTGCGGACGCGGCGGTAGTGGTCTCGTCGTACAACGAACCGTTGATCACCAGCGAGTGGGCTGTGGCGATCTTCAAGGAGGCGAAGGCCGCGGGGTTCAAGTGCGCCTACGTCTCGAACGGCAATAATACACCGGAGGTAATGGAATATCTCAGGCCGTACCTGGACGCGTACAAAATTGACTTGAAGTGCATGAGCGACAAGAATTATCGCAAACTCGGAGGCGTGCTTCAGAATACGTTGGACGGAATCAAACGGGCGCGCGACCTCGGTCTCTGGGTGGAGGTGGTCACGCTGGTGATACCCGATTTCAACGACAGCAATGAGGAATTGTGGGACGCGGCGCGTTTTCTGGCGGGAGTCTCGCCGGATATTCCCTGGCACGTGACAGCCTTTCATAAAGACTACAAGATGACCGACCACGACAACACCGACACGCGTACGTTACTACGCGCCGCGGATATCGGGCGCGAGGCCGGACTGCGTTATGTCTATGCCGGTAATCTGCCCGGCCGCGTGAACGAGTACGAGGATACGGTCTGCCCGAATTGCAATCACCGCCTGATTCGCCGCACGGGGTATGTGATCACAGAATATCGTTTGGCCAAAAACGGGGCCTGTCCGAACTGCGGGACAAAAGTACCCGGCCTATGGCCCGCCGACCCATCCGAGGTCCGCTTGAACGGGTTTGGTATCCCTCTACCGGTGCGTTGATTTTGCTGTATAATTTATCGGCATGTTAACATCGTCAAAGTCGAAGGAGGTGCCCCGTCCCAATGATTTTTCCATTCCTTCCCGTCCAATTGTCCCCATTTACCAAAACTCTAGGAGAAGAGAACGTGAAAAACAAACTGTTTGCTCTGCTCTCGGTGTTGGTGCTGGCCAGCCTGATGCTCGCCGCATGCGGCCCCGCCGAGACCACCGAAGCGCCCATGACCGAGCCTCCGGCTACTGAGGCGCCCACAGAAGCGCCCGAGCCCACCCCCATCCCGGATGTGCCGATTGCGACCTTCGATGGTACTTCGCTCTCTGTTCCGGCAGAGGAATGCAATGGCGATTACGTCGGTTTGATCCAGTCCGTCGTTGCGACCGACGAACACACCGTGACCTTTACACTATGCCGTTCGGATCCCGCCTTCCTCTCGAAGGTGGCCTTCAGCCCGTTCGCGATCTATCCCTCGGAATGGCTGGAAGCCACAGCAGTGGACGGCGCCCGAAACAGCGAAGGCCTCGAGCACCCGGTTGGCACCGGTCCGTACATGGTCAGCGAGTGGAACCGCGGCGAGAGCATTACCTTCGTTGCCAATCCTGATTACTGGGGCGAGCCGCCCGCGGCCGAAACCCTGGTGTACCGCTGGTCGTCTGAGTCTGCCGCCCGCCTGCTGGAACTCCAGTCTGGCACGGTGGATGGCATTGACAACGTCGGTCCTGAGGACTTCGAGACTGTTCAGAACGATCCCAATCTCCACTTGCAGGTCCGCCCGGCTTTGAATGTCTTCTACATCGGCATGACCAACACCTTCGAGCCGTTCGACGATGTCAAGGTGCGCCAGGCCATTGCCATGGGCATTAACCGCCAGCGCATTGTGGATACCTTCTATCCGGCCGGCTCCGAAGTCGCCTCGCACTTCACGCCCTGCGCCATTCCGAACGGCTGCGTGGGCGATCCCTGGTACGACTTCGATGTTGATGCGGCCAAGGCCCTGCTGGCCGAGGCCGGTTACCCGGACGGTTTCTCCACCAAGCTGTACTACCGCGATGTCGTCCGCGGCTACCTGCCGCAGGTTGCCAACGTGGCCCAGGATATCCAGGCCCAGTTGAAGGAAAACCTGAACATTGACGCCGAGATTGTCGTCATGGAATCGGGTGCCTTCATCGAGGCTTCCACCTCTGGCAGTCTGGACGGTTTCTACCTGCTCGGCTGGGGCGCGGACTATCCGCACGTCACCAACTTCTTGGACTTCCACTTTGGCCAGGCCAACCCGCAGTTCGGCACAACCTTCCCCGAGATCTATGAGCCGCTGGTCGCTGGTGCTCAGATTGCGGACCCGGCTGAGGCTGAGCCCTATTACGTGGAGGCCAACAACGCCATCCGCGAACTGGTTCCGATGATACCCGTTGCTCACGGCGGTTCTGCCGCAGCGTACAAGGCTGACGTGACGGTTCCGCAGGCCAGCCCGCTGACCAATGAGCAGTTCGCCTTCTCTGACCCGGGCGGCCGCGACACCTTCATCTGGATGCAGAATGCCGAACCCATCAGCATGTTCTGCGCCGATGAGTCCGACGGTGAATCCCTGCGCGCCTGCGACCAGGTCATGGAAGCCCTGTATGGGTATGAGATCAATGGCACAGCCACCGAACCGTTGCTGGCTGAATCCTGCGACCCGAACGAGGACCTGACGGTCTGGACCTGCACCTTGCGCCAGGGCGTCAAGTTCCATGACGGCTCGGACTTCGATGCGACGGATGTTGTAGCCACCTTCAACATGGGCCTCAACATTGCCTCGCCGACTCACGCGGGCAACACCAACCTGTGGGAGTACTACGATTATCTGTGGGGCTTGATGAAGAAGCCCGGCGGTTAATCGTACCTTCCGCCCTGTGTAATAACCAATACGGGATGGCGGAGCCTCCGCCATCCCGTATTCACAAGAGAGGCCGCTCATGATGATTCAGTACATTACACGCCGCGTGCTGGCCGCAGTCCCGGTATTATTCGGTATATTGTTCGTTACCTTTGCCCTAGCGCGTCTGATCCCCGGCGATCCGTGCCGCGCTATCTTGGGGGAAAAAGCCACACAGGCAGTGTGCGAACGTTTTATTCGCGAGAAGGGATTGGACAAGCCCATTCTGACACAATTCGGTATTTATGTCGGCGAGATCATGCGCGGCGATTTCGGCGAGTCGATTCGCTATAGTCTGCCGGTCACGCGCCTGCTGGTCGAGCGGTTGCCCACCACCGTTGAACTTAGTTTCTCCGCCCTGTTTATCGCTGTTATCGTTGGCATCCCCCTTGGCGTTATTTCGGCAGTCAGGCACAATTCGTGGATTGACGTGACAACGATGGTCTGGGCCAATATAGGCGTTTCCATGCCGGTCTTCTGGCTGGGGTTGATGCTGGCTTATGTTTTTTCTCTTTTGCTGAAAGACACTCCCTTCTGGTTACCGCCTTCCGGGCGTGTCACGCCCGGCGTGCCGGATGACCCGTTCTATGAAGTGTGGGGGCTCGTGCTTCCCGAAGCGGGCATGACCGCCGGCCTGTTGACGTTCCTCAGCCGCATGAACATCCTGAATGCCCTGCTCAGCGCCAACTGGGTACTTTTGAAAGATGCAGTCAAGCACCTTATTCTCCCAGCCATGGCGCTTGGCACCATCCCCATGGCGCTGATCGCCCGCATGGCGCGTTCGGCCATGCTGGATGTGCTGGGTCAGGATTACATCCGCACCGCGCGCGCCAAAGGACTCACGCGCTACGTGGTCATATCGAAACACGCATTTCGGAATTCGCTTCTGCCGCTGGTGACGGTGATCGGCCTCTCGCTCGGCAGTCTGCTCGGCGGGGCGGTACTCACCGAGACGGTATTTGGTCTCTCCGGCGTTGGACGCATCCTCTATGACGCCATCACCGCCCGCGACTACGGTATCGTGCAGGCCTTTACTGTTGTGATCGCGATCTTCTTCGTCCTGCTCAATTTGATTGTTGATGTCTCTTACGCGTATCTCGATCCCCGCATCCGCCTCGACTAGGAACCGAACATGACCACCGTCGACTCAAAAGTCACAACCCTGGACGCCGAAGGGCTCTCCCTTAAATCTGTCAGCCTGTGGCAGATCACCTGGCGGCGGCTCTTTCGACGCCGCTCCGCCCTGGTCGGCCTCTTCATCCTGATGGTGCTTGTTGTGATCGCTCTAACCGCGCAGTGGATTGCTCCGTACGACCCCACCCTCTCCATGCTGGATGCCGATCCGCCTCAGCGCATCAAAGCCCGCGCCGCGCCCTGCATCCACCTGTTCGGATGTCCAAAAGACCAACCCCAGCACATTCTCGGCATTGATGGTAATGTGCGCGACCAGTTCAGCCGTCTGCTTTACGGCTCGCGCATCAGTCTATGGATCGGATTCTCGACCGTCACTTTTGCCATCATTATCGGCACGGTGCTCGGCGCGATCGGCGGATACTTCGGCGGCTGGCTGGATAACACTATCATGCGCGTCATGGATGTGGTGTTGGCCTTTCCATCACTCCTGCTGGCGATTGCGATTGTGACCGTGCTCGGCCCCGGGTTGACGAACGCTCTGCTGGCGATCGGCATCGTTTCGATTCCCGCCTACGCGCGCGTGGTGCGTGCTTCGGTCCTCTCGGTCCGTGAAATGGACTACGTGTCTGCCACCCGCGCCCTGGGCGGATCCAACCTCCAGATTTTGTTCCGCCGCATCCTGCCCAACGCGTTGACCCCGCTCATTGTGCAGGGTACGCTTGGCATCGCCACAGCCATCCTTGACGCCGCTGCGCTCTCGTTCCTTGGCCTGGGTGCCCAGCCGCCCATGCCCGAATGGGGCTCCATGCTCGGCGCGGAGCGTAACCAGGTCTTCACCGCGCCGCACCTGGTGTTCTTCCCCGGTCTTGCCATCATGCTGACCGTGCTCTCGTTCAACCTGCTCGGCGACGGCCTGCGCGACGCGCTCGACCCGCGCCTGGCGCACGTGAGTTAATCTGACGAGACGGCGAGATTGGCAACGTCCCGAAGGTTTTGAGACCTTCGGGACGTCCTGTGTGAAGCAGGAAATTATCCTAACGAATGATTGGCGCAATCAACCCCAACATGGCCAGTCCCCCGAAGAGCAGCAATACCATTCCTGCGCCCAGCAACAGGTCAACATTACCGCGCCGGTCCACGAGGCGGAGCAGGGGATAGATGCCCTCCACCTCCCACAACGGACCGCCGAACCACGTGAAGATCAATCCGCCCAGCAGGCCGCCGATGTGCCCCCAGTTGTCAATGTAGCCGCCGCTGGAAAAGCCGATGAACAGGTTGATAGCCGCGACTGAGACGACATTCCCAATCGCCTGCCGCGCCTCCTCCCCGAACAACCTGCGGTTTTGGTAAAGGAAGACTCCCTCCGCCGCGATCAGCCCGAAGATCGCGGTCGAAGCGCCGATGGAATTGCTGTCCGTGACGAGGAAGGAGAACACGTTCCCGGCGAATCCCGCCAGCAGGTAGAGCATCAGGAACCGCACGTGCCCGAACCGTCGTTCCAGGCCGGAGCCGAGCGAGAACAGCGCGTACATGTTGAAACCAATGTGCCAGATCGGTCCATGCAACAGAACCGGTGTGATTAACCGCCAGAGTTGACCGGCGCGGATCAGGCTGTTGTTTTTCTCTCCCAGGTCAACGATCTGCGGGAAGATGAATTGAAGAATGTACGTAAAGATGGTCAGCCCGAGGAGCGCGTATGTGACGCGCGGGAGCGAAGACGGAAGCCGAAGGGAGATTCGGCCGGGGACGGGCGCGGCCGGCTCGGGGGTCAAAGGTGAGGCGGGAGTCTGGTTCACAGGGTTACCTTGCGTTGTTTTACGCGGTGATGTTCGGCTTCGATGATGGCCCGGATCGTGTCCACCGTTTTATCCAGTTGATCATCGCGATTGACGATTACGTAGTCAAATTCGTTAATGCGTATCAGTTCGCGGCGCGCGGTGGCGATGCGCAGTTTGAGTTCCTCGGCCGTCTCGGTCTTGCGCGTCTGCAGACGGCGCACCAGTTCCTCCTCGCTCTCGACCGTGATGAAGATCAACAGCGCCTCGGGCGCCAGTTTGCGGACGCTCTCCGCGCCCTGCACATCGAGGCGCATGATCACATCCTTGCCGCTGGCCAGCGCCTCACGCACCTGTTGTTTGGGGATGCCTTTGTAGTCGCCGTACACGATGGCATATTCGAAGAGTTCGTTCTCCTCGATCATGCGGGCGAATTCTTCCTTCGAGACGAACCAGTAATCTCTGCCGTGCACTTCGTTCTCGCGGCGCGGCCGTGTGGTGGCCGTGACGACAAAATGGAACGGCATCTCGCGTTCCTTCATGCGCTGGATCACGCTGTCCTTGCCTACACCTGAAGGGCCGGAGATGACGATGAGCAGCGGGCTGGTGTATTGAGGATGGAATTGTGGGTCGGGGGTCATCTCCCAATTGTACCTAGAAAGCAGGCGGGAGTCTGGATTAAAATAAGGTCATGCCTGCTTATCCCTATACCTGTCTCGACTGTCAGAACCGCTTCGAGGTCTTCATGACCTTCAGCGAATACGGCACGCGACCCGTGGCCTGCTCCCGTTGTGGAAGCGAAAACGTCCGCCGCAGGCTGACGCGCGTGCGCATCGCCAGATCCGAGGAGAGCCGCATGGAAGACCTGGCTGATCCCTCCGCGCTGGAGGGGCTGGAGGACGACCCGCGCGCCCTCGGAAAGATGATGCGCAAAATGGGAAAGGAGACGGGCGAGGAGTTGCCGCCCGAATTCGACGACGTGGTGGACCGGCTGGAGGCAGGCCAAAGTCCCGAAGAGATCGAGTCCGCCTTGCCCGACCTGGGCGGCGAGGACGAGTCATAATACAACTCCCCGGTCTGGCATGGACCGGGGAGTCTGTTTTTCGGCGTTTGTGGGGCTAATAGTTGCGGCGCTGGCCGCGGTTGAACGAGCGGCCGCCGCCTTCCTCGCGCGGCCGGGCAATGCTCACGCGCAGGTCGCGTCCGCCCATGGGCTGTCCGTTGAGCATGTTAATGGCTTTCTGGGCCTCGTCGCCATTGCTCATCTCAACGAAGGCAAAGCCCTTCGAGCGGCCTGTTTCGCGATCCTTGATGATCGCCACCGAGGTCACGGTGCCGGCCTGCCCAAACATGGAACTCAGCTCTTCTTCGGTGGCCGAGTAGGGCAGGTTTCCAACGTACAACTTCGATTCCATCTTCATTCTCCTAAACGTGCCCGCGTCGCGGGCGGTTGAAAATTGCAGGCGTTCGATGACCTCGGAAGAGAATCAGCCAAACCCCTGTTGACGATACACACAGTATAACACGCGATGTTCGGAATAGATTCTGCCTTCCGGCATCCAATTATCTTGTCAGGGCTCTCTCGATCGCCTCCCGATGTTCGGCAAAGTGTTCACTGCTGTCCCCAAGCACCCAGTTGACCAGCGGGCGTTTCTCGGGGTCGTCCGGCCAGCGCGGCTTGAGCAGGTCTTCGAATGGCATTGCTTCGAGTCTGGCAATCAATTCAGCATATTTGCTTTTGAGCCCCACCAGGACTTCTTTCACAGGGCGGTTCTTGTTCCGTTCGAACAGGCGGGCGTTGATGATGTCCATATCCCAGTCTTTGGTGTCGGCGGGATCCAGGTTCATCACTTCGTGGGAGGGGCGTCCGTCCATATGGTAGCCCATCAGAGCCGTCATCCATTCGGTCAAGTGGGCGAGGTTGTCCTTCGGCGACCATCCGCCCTCGTCCGGCGTGACCATTTGCTGAGGCGTGAGTCGATCCACCGCGTCCATCAGCGCCTTCCACTCACGCTCGATCTCCGCCAGTAATTCGGCTTTGTCTTTCATCGCTCCTCCGGGAAAACAGGCTTCTCACGATCCACCAGATTAGCGATAATTGCATTGCTGGCCCTGACCAAATCCTGCGGCGTGATCAGGATTTCATGGCCCCATTGACCAGTGCCGACGCCCAGCACCGGCTCGGACATCAGCGACGCATCCAGAAAAGTACGGAAGCCGGGCGGCTGCCACGAAAACGGCGGGATCGAGCCGATGACGTACCCGGTCGTTTCCTTGACCACCTCCGGGCGCGCCATCTGGATGTTGCGCGACCCCGCGGCTTTTTTCAAGTTGCCCGAGACGATGTTCTGGTCCCCGCCCACCATCACCAGAAGGCGCTCACCGCTGTCCATCTCGAAGATGAGCGTCTTGATCATCTGTCGTTCGCGGTAACCCAATGCGCGCGCCACCGATGCCGCGCCCTTTTCGATGTCGGGCGAGAACTCGGCCTTCTCATATGGGATGCCGAGCCTATCGAGGTGTTCGTGGGAGGGGAGGTGGATCATATGTTGAGGATACCCCAAGAAATCTTTTACTATCCAAGCATTTGTTTTACTGTTTCTAAAAAACTTCCCGCGACTTCAACTGCTCGAGCTGCCTCCCCTGACGCTACATGTACAGAGACACCATAATCCCCGATGCCGCGGAGTTCAAACAGCCAGTTGAGATTCCTGCCCTGCTCTTTCTCCAGCCTTCCCCTTCTTACAAAGTGCTGATGAATCGGTGCAATTACGCCGCTGTGCTTGCCGGTATCCAAATTCTCGGATAGCAACAAGGCGCTGGCGGCATAGAATGCAGTGTAATATGCTCGTGACGCGGCAATATCATAATAACTCTTGCCCAACAACTCTCTTGCAGCTTGTAGGTTTGTTTCAGCGCGCTCCAGGTTGGAATTGATTTCGTTTCTATCGCCAACTGTCATACTGCTACCCCCTCGCGCCGCACATTTCGATATAGCGAAATGGAGCCCACCTCGAAGTCCTTTACCGAAGCAGGCTTTGCCGATATTAATTGCTCTGATTCAAGTTGGACCGGATACAACAAATCCACCAATTGACGCAATTCAGTAAAGTAATCCAGAGGCGGATTAAGCAAAACCAGCAGGTCAATGTCACTCGCAGATACGGCGTCCCCGCGCGCCATTGAACCGTAGAGGAACAGGCCTTTAAGCCGTTTGCCATAGTGTTTGGCAAGGATTTCTTTACACTGCTGGACGATTCGATTATTGGCGGTCATTGTGATTATTATACAGCAAGAACTATTTGAGCATGATCATAGAGTCGCGGAGGCCATGACCAGAATTTATTTATGCTCCAGATTCAATAAAACCACATTCCTCAACTCCTCCTGCACAGACTGCCACTCCCTCCCCGCGTCGATCACCACCCACCTCTTCGGCTCCTGCCTGACCATCTCCAAATACCCGGCGCGCACGCGCTGATGGAACTCGAGGGTGTACGCGTCGAGGCGATTCCATTCGTTGTCCTTCTTCTTCCGTCTCAGGCCCTCTTCCACGTCCACATCCAGCAAAACAGTTAAATCAGGGATCAACCCTGCTGTCGCATACTTTACCAGTGCGCGCACCTGCTCCAGGTCCTGCTGATGACCGTAGCCCTGATAAGCGATGGTCGAATCGGCGTAGCGGTCGGAGAGCACGATCTCACCCGCGGCCAACCGCGGACGGATGACCTGCTCCACGATCTGCGCCCGCGCCGCCTGGTAGAGCAGGGTCTCTGTACGCGGATGCATCTCCACGTTCTTCAAATCGTGGATGACTTCGCGAATCTGCTCACCAATGGACGTCCCGCCCGGCTCGCGCGTGGGGAAAACCGTGTATCCCTTCTCGCGCAGATACTCCACGAGGTAGGGAATGTGGGAGGTCTTGCCGGAGCCTTCGGGGCCTTCGAGAGTGATGAACATGGGGAATCGGAATTCGATATTCGGGAATCGTGATTCGGTAAGCCGTTTTCCCTCTCCCAATTCACTATTCTCGAAATATCCTCACATGCCTGCGCGGCTCCTTGCCGTAAGAATGCGAAACCAGTTCCGCCTGGCGCGCCATCTCATGCTGGAGGCGTCGGATCAGCGCCGGGCCGGGCGGCAGGTCCACCCAGCGCTCGCCGTTGAGCACCGCCTGGATGGCCTGCTGGGTCTCACTGCGCACGCTCTCCATTTCACCGCTGGTGAATTGATCCGAAGGCAGATTGAACAGGTCGCTCATGAACTGCTCCACCTGTCCCACCGTGTTGGCGCGCAGGACGTAGATCGGCAGGCCGCGTCCCTCCGCGTCCACGATGGCCTGCTGGCGGTCGCGATAGTACGAGCGCAGGGTCACCAGCGCGTCGGCTTCGGACGGCTCGCGCACGATGATGGCTGGGACTCCCAGCCGTTTGGCGGCCTGCATCAGGCGATTGCGCGCCACACCCAGCGGGTAGACGCGGACGGTCTGCAACGCCGCGCCTGGGACGGGCTCGGACGGCGCGACCGGCTGACGTCCCGTCGAAGACCCTGGTGTTCTTCCAGCGCGCCGAGACGGTTTCACTTCCCTCGCCTCCACCCTGGACTTCGGGGTGGGCGCGGCCTTCTCGATGCGGATCTGCCCGTCGGCATCGCGCGTGCGAATCTCCGGCGGAAGCGGGAAGCCGCGCAGAAGCGCGTCCACCGAGGCCATGATATCCGCGTGGACCGCGAAGCGGTCGCGGGTCTGGATTTCGATCAGCACGTCGAAGGTGGGCGGGGCGCGTCGCTCGAGCACCGTCTTCTGGGTCCCGCGCCGACGCGCCTCCTCGTCCGAAAGAGTCACCGCTTCGATGCCGCCGACCAGGTCGGAGAGGGTGGGATTGAGGAGCAGGTTGTCGAGCGTGATGCCATGCGCCGTGCCGATGAGTTGCACGCCGCGCTCGGCGATGGTGCGCGCCGCCTGTGCTTCGAGTTCGCGGCCGATCTCGTCAATGACGATGACCTCCGGGTTGTGGTTCTCGACCGCCTCGATCATCACTTCGTGCTGGAGCGTGGGCACTTTAACCTGCATCCGCCGCGCCTTGCCCACCGCAGGATGCGGCACGTCGCCGTCGCCGCCGATTTCGTTGGAGGTGTCCACGATGACGACACGTTTGGTCTCGGCCAGGATGCGGGCGGCCTCGCGCAGGAGGGTGGTTTTGCCCACGCCCGGGCGCCCGAGGATGAGAAGCGACTTGCCTGAGTTGACGATGTCTTCGATGATGTCAATCGTGCCGTACACGGCGCGGCCGACGCGGCAGGTGAGGCCCACAATGGTGCCGCGGCGGTTGCGGATGCCCGAAATGCGGTGCAGGGTGCGTTCCATCCCGGCGCGGTTATCCGCGTCGAAATCGCCGATGCGCTCGACGACATAGTCAATCTCGGCGCGCGTGACTTCCTTTTCGCTGAGCGGAATCTCCTGCTCGACGAAACGGGCGGTGGGGACGCGTCCCAGGTCGAGGATGATTTCCAGCAGGTTCTCGCTGTTGTTGGCGACCTCCACCGCGTGGCGTATTGGCGAGGGCAGTACGTCCAGCAGGGCGTCGAGGTCGTCGGTGATTCGTTTTTGTTGAGTCATGATCCGTTTGGAGTGGTGTTTTGTGGTTGGCAGTTTTAGCAGGTGCGAGGCAATCTGTTGACGAGAGCGTAGAGTTTCTTGCGCGATTGAAGGATGCTATCCTTCATGCAAGCAATATCCTCCTGACAAGCATCTGCCATCAACCTGACTATATCACGATTTGCTTTTTTCAATGCGGCTTACTCTCGATGGTTGAACACTTACACCTGCGGGTTGAGCGGCGCGCACCAATTGTTCCTCTTTTATCAGCCGCGTCAGATGCTTCACCATCACCGCCTGGCGCGGACCGGCCAGCGCGCCCAGGTCTGCCAGCGCGGGTTCGAGCCACGCCTGATACGAGCGCACACAAAGATACACCGGCCGACCGCCTCGATCAGGCAGGGATTGAATCAACGCAGTTAACTTTCCGCTCACCTCGGTCGCTTCGGGGTGGATGAGCGGCGTCAGCACAATGCCGTGCAGCCCGCGCGCCATGCTGATGTAACACTTCGCGCCCTCGTTGCAGATGAAGCCGTTCACGCGCGACGGCGCGGGCTCGATGGGATGCAGGAGCGGCGGGACGATCTGATAATGCAGACTCTGCACCGCGGGCAGGTTCGCGGACTTCATCCGCATCCAGCGCGGACCCGCGCCTGCCCCCGTTATGTTCGAGACATCCCACATCCTCTGCCACGCGTAGACCGAGAAGCCCGAACTCCGCAGGGCCACGAAGCCCTCGCTGGTTTCGTCCACTTCGGCGAGCACGTGATACGCGCCCCATGTTCCGGCTTCGGACGCGAGATGATCCACCAGCGCGGGCAGTTCGGCGTGATCGAGTTGTGTGACCGGCGCGAGGTACAGCAATTTGGCGAACGTTTCGCCGCGTGTGTGGGTCACCCCTCCCATCAGCGGCATTCCATCGCCGTCGGCAATCGCGGAATAGAGATGACGCGTGGGATTGAAATAGGCCAGGAAACTGGCCGCGCCGAGGGGGTTGCCGCGCGTCAGGGTGCGCGCGGAATCCAGCGGCAGGACATCGTTGTGGAGGCGCGCCAGCGAGGGCAGGTCGAGCAGTTCGAGCGGGCGGACGGTCATGAAAAGTCAATCTGCCAGCGAAAGGAAGTATTCGTGGAAGCGCGTATCGTCGGTCAGTTCGGGGTGGAACGACGTCGCCAGCAGGTGGCCCTGTTGCGCGGCGACAATCCTCCCGTCCGCGACGGAGGCGAGAACTTTCGCGCCACCCGAAACGGATTCGATGATCGGCGCGCGGATGAACACCGCGTGATACGGCTCCTTCGTCCCGGTGGCCTGTTTGAGTTCGGGAATGTCGAGGTCGGCCTCGAAGGAATCCACCTGGCGGCCAAAGGCGTTGCGTTCCACTTTGATGTCCATCAGGCCGAGCAGGGGCTGGTCGCGGCGGGCATCCTTTGAAAGAAAAATAGCTCCCGCGCAGGTACCCCAGATGGCGTGTCGTTGACCAAATACCCTTAGAGGCTCCATTAGGTTGTACGCCACAGCTAACTTGCCGATGGTTGTGGATTCGCCGCCGGGGATGATCAGGCCGTCGAGCCCTTTAAGGTGCATGGGCAGGCGCACCTCATAGGTCTCCACTTTGAGGCGCTGGAGCATTGCAATGTGTTCCGCAAAATCGCCCTGCAGGGCGAGGACTCCGATTTTCATTTTTATTCTTGCAGGGGCGCAGCGGGGCGGCCGATGTGCAATGTGTTTGTCGGATTCGCCGCGCCCTTACCATAAATCATTACCAACCGCGCCCGGCGATTCTCTCCGCCTCGGGCATCTGTGAGACATTGCGTCCAACCATCGGCTCGCCGAGGTTCTTGCTGACTTCCGCGAGGATGGAGGCGTCCTGATAATGTGTCACAGCCTTGACGATGGCCGCGGCGCGGCGCGCGGGATCGCCGCTCTTGAAGATGCCCGATCCGACGAAGACTCCGTCCACACCGAGTTGCATCATCAGCGCCGCGTCTGCGGGGGTGGCCACGCCGCCCGCGGCAAAGTTGACCACCGGCATGCGGCCGAGTTCCTTGGTCTCTTTGACGAGTTCGTACGGCGCGCCGATCTCTTTGGCGTAAGCCATCAACTCCTCGTCGGCCATTGTGGTCAGGCGGCGGATGTCGCCCAATACGGCGCGCGCGTGACGAACGGCCTCGACTACGTCGCCTGTGCCAGCCTCGCCCTTGGTGCGGATCATCGCCGCGCCTTCGCCGACGCGGCGCAAAGCCTCGCCCAGGTTGCGGCATCCGCACACGAAGGGGACTTTGAACAGGTGTTTGTTGATGTGATGCGCCTCGTCTGCCGGGGTGAGCACCTCGGATTCGTCAATGTAATCCACGCCGATGGCTTCGAGAATCTGCGCCTCGACGAAGTGCCCGATGCGGCATTTGGCCATGACGGGGATGGTGACAGCGTCCATGATCTTCAAAATCAGATCTGGATCGCTCATGCGGGCCACGCCGCCGGTGGCGCGAATGTCCGCCGGGACGCGCTCGAGCGCCATGACGGCGCATGCGCCGGCGTCTTCCGCGATCCTGGCATGTTCCGGGGTCACGACGTCCATGATGACGCCGCCTTTGAGCATCTGAGCCAGGCCCTTCTTTACGGCGAAAGTACCAGTCTGTTGTTCCATAAAACCTATCTCCTTCCGCGAACTTGCGCGGGAATCGTATTGTTTGCGGCCGGGATTCTACCATATTGGCTCATTCATCCTTTTGCGGATGAACTTTGCGCCAGGCCTTGACAAAATGAGAAATTGATATACAATTGGTACAATCATACAATGATACAATATTGATTATGAATGCAAACGGACTTGCCTCTTTCAGCAAGCGCTTCCGCCTGGACCTTCGATCCGACTCGCCCATTTATGTGCAGATCGTAGACCAGGTGAAAGGACAGATCGCCAGCGGCGCGCTCAAACCCGGTGATCAACTGCCGACCGTCCGCGCACTGGCAACGGAATTGCGCATCAATTTCAACACCGTGGCGCGGGCGTATCGCATCCTGGACGAAGAGCGCATCATCTCCACGCAACAAGGGCGCGGCACCTACATCACGGAAGTCCCGCCGCCAAAGGTGACCGAGCGCATGCGGCGCGAGTCGCTGGAGGCGCTAGCCTACCGGTTCGTCCGCGAGGCGGCGCGGCTGGGGTTCTCCGGGAAGGAAATTACTCAGATGGTCAGTGACCAGTTGAAGTCCTGGAAAGAAGCGCAGGATGTCGAAACGAAAGGTTAAAGGAGAAATACAATGGCTGCAAAAACCACCAAAGAAATTATGCAGGTTCGTAAGATAGATCAACATATTTCCGGCGTGGCCGGGACGCTGTTCGCGGTCTTCCTGATTGCGGCAGTCATCGGCGCGTTGCTGATGGATGGCCGCGTGCCGGATATGTGGATCGGGCTATATGTTGCCGGGCTGACGCTTGCCGGCACTTATGTCTTGTATGCGTTGAAGGTCGCCTCGCAATGGGAGAAGGCCATCGTCCTGCGTCTGGGGAAGTTCCATAAACTGGCCGGCCCCGGCCTGTTCTGGATTGTCCCGATCGTGGATACCATCCCTTCATGGATTGACCATCGCGTGATGTTCACTCCCTTCGCAGCGGAGAAGACGCTGACCAAAGACACCGTTCCCGTGGATGTGGATGCCGTACTCTTCTGGGTTGTCTGGGATGCCGAGAAGGCTGCGCTGGAGGTGAAGGATTACCAGTCTGCCATCGCATGGGCCGCGCAGACCGCCCTGCGTGAGATCATTGGCCAGATGTCGCTGGCTGACATTCTTGTCGGCCGCTCCAAGATGGATGCCGACCTGCAGAAGATCATTGACGAGCGTACCACGCCCTGGGGCGTGACCGTGCAGTCGGTGGAAATCCGTGATGTGATCATTCCGCAAGACCTGGAGGACGCCATGTCCCGCCAGGCGCAGGCCGAACGCGAGCGTCAGGCGCGCGTCATCCTGGGTGAATCCGAGAAACAGATCGCGGCTTCCTTTGCTGAGGCATCCAAGGCTTATGCCGATAACCCGACTGCTCTCCACCTGCGTGCCATGAACATGCTCTTTGAAGGTCTGAAGGAGAAGGGTGCGCTGGTGATCGTCCCCTCGTCCGCGGTGGATACGATGAATCTTGGCGGCCTGAGCGGGATTGTCTCGATGGCGGAGAAACATGTGCCGCAGGAAAAGTCCAATAAGGAGTAAAGATGTCCACTCGAACCACAAGTATCCTCGTATTGGTAATGATTGTCGCGGCTGCGCTGGCCGGGCTCCTGCTTTGGAACCGGCTGCCGGACCAAATGGCCTCGCACTGGAATATGAATGACCAGGCGGATGATTACATGCCCAAATTCTGGGGCGTCTTCCTGATGCCGCTGGTCACGCTGGGTATGTTTCTGCTGTTTCTGGTTATTCCGTCCATTGACCCGTTGAAGGCCAACATCACCAAATTCCGCGGCGCGTTCAACCTGTTCATTGTCCTCATCATCGCTTTTATGCTCTATATGCACGGGTTGACGCTGGCCTGGAGTTTGGGCTATCAAAATTTCCGCATGAGCATGGCCATGCTGCCGTTTATGGGCGTACTATTTATCTTCATTGGCTACATGTTGCGACAGGCCAAACGAAACTTTTTCATCGGCATCCGCACGCCCTGGACCCTCAGCAGCGACCATGTATGGGACGAAACACATCGACTCGGTTCGATCCTTTTCACGGCCTCGGGCGTGCTGGCGATTATCGGGTCGCTGTTCGGCGGCGTAACTGCCTTCTGGCTGATGTTCGTTCCGCTGGCGGGCTCGGCGCTCTTCCTCATTGTGTATTCCTATGTGCTCTACCGACGGGAACTGAAGGCGTAACCGGCCGCGTGATGACCATTCCTGCCCGCGTTTCACGTGAAACCGGGCGAAAAACTGACCGTGTGGCGGTCGCTGTTCGAAACAACTCGCAGTTGTTCACGGCGGCCGAGAGGAGAAAAAATGGCCGAATCCATCCAGCAATGGGAATATCGTGTTCAGACTGTAGGCGGTTTCTTCAAGGGCGTCCCTGCTGACGAACTGGAAGAGCTTCTCAATGAATGGGGCGCGGACGGCTGGGAGGTCGTCTCCACGCATATTCTCGAGAATTCCAACAAGATCAACGTCATTGCCAAGCGCCCACTGACGCGCACAATCCGCCGCGAACGCTCCATGCCCGCGTAGGAGGACACATGGTAGACCGCAAAGCCCTGACCTGGTTCCTGGTCATCACCCTGTTCATTTCCTGGCCGTTGTTTCTGGCCCCGCTTCTCTTCGCGGACCTCGAGCCGGTCGTTGCACAATTCGTTACAGTTGGTCTCTGGGCGCTCGCCATGTGGGGGCCGGGCCTTGCCGCCATTGTGACGACTCTTGCAGTCCAGAAGGAGCCTTTTCAAAGTCTGAACTTGAACCGGCTTGGCCCGAAACGCTTCTATGTCTGGGCCTGGTTCCTGCCGCCGGTCCTCAGCATCATCGGTGGACTGGTCACTCTGCTGTTTGGCGTCGCAAAATTGGACACGAGTTTCACCCTGATTCGTGAGACTATGGCACAGGCCGCAGACGGCGAGGTTGTCCCGGCAGGACTGGTCGTCGCGGCCCAGATCGCGTTGGCCATTCTTTTCGCCCCATTCATCAACGTATTGTTTGCTCTGGGGGAGGAACTGGGCTGGCGCGGCTTTCTGCTTCCACAATTGATGCCGCTCGGCCAATGGAAGGCTATTCTGATCAGTGGCGTAATCTGGGGAGTGTGGCATGCCCCGGCTATCATTCAGGGACTTAACTATCCGGGTTACCCCGTGGCAGGTATTTTCATGATGATTGTGTTTTGCGTATTACTAGCCGTCATTTTCTCGTGGCTGTACCTGAACACGCAAAGTCCGTGGGCGGCGGCGCTGGCACATGGCGCGGTCAACGCAACTGCTGGATTGCCGGTAATGTTCTTGATGCCGGGCTTCAACATGGCTTTCGGTGGAACTCTGGCCGCGCCGACCGCGTGGATCGGCATGGCGCTTTTCGTCGGCTGGCTGGCGTTGACGAGACGGTTACCGGTTCGGGTCGAGAAAGAGGCGGAGGCGTCGGTTTCCGAGTCGGGGTGATGGTTACAATCTGGATGTAGAACATATTTTCTATTAATTTAGGCCGGGGGTGGGACTATGATTTCTTTCCCGTTTCTGCTAAACTATGCTTATGTCCTCCGAAGCGGATGCTCGTAAGGCCGGCTACACAAAGCGGACTCTGGATCAATTAAGCCGCCTCGTGGACTTGAGCGTGCGGCTCAATTCCACTCTTGATTTGGATAGCCTCCTCCAAATCATCATTCATACCGCGGCCGACCTCTTGGGCTGTGAGACCGCCTCCATCCTGCTTTACGATGAAAAGAAGCCGCACCTCTTTTTCGCCGCTACCAGCGGACCCCAGGCCGACCAGTTGAAGCAACTGGAAGTGCCGATGGAGGGCAGTCTGGCCGGGACAGTGTTCCGGACCAACCGGGCGATCATCATCAACGACGCGCAGAAAGACCCGCGCCATTATGGCTTTGTAGCCAAAAAGACCGGCATGCTGGTACATTCGCTGATGGGCGTGCCCATGCGCATTCGCGACCGGCTGACCGGCGTGCTCGAGGCGATCAACAAACGCAGTGGTGAATTTGATTCCGGTGATGAGCTGATTCTGAGCGTTATTGCCTCCCACGCCGCAGTGGCGGTCAATAATGCGCGATTGGTGAATGCGCTCCAGAAGGCGCTCGACCGCGTCAAGGAAGCGGATCGTTTGAAAGAGGATTTCCTTGCGCTGGCTTCCCACGAGTTGCGGACGCCGCTCGGAATCATTATTGGTTATGCAACATTCCTGCGCGAAGACGCCCAGGGCGAACTTTCGGAACATGCGGAACATGTGCTGAACGCCTCCCTGCAATTGCGTTCGCTGATAGACGATATGACCAACCTGCGCCTGCTGGAAACTGACGGGTTGAACTTCAAGCCGCAGCAATTGGCGGTGCAAGTCCTGCTCGACAGGGCATGCAAGAGCATACGTCTCATGGCTGACAGCAAAGCCCAGAAACTGGTGCCGCAATACACCCTGCAACCGCTCATGGTCAAAGTGGACCCGGAAAAGATGAACGCCGCGCTCAGCAGTGTGCTCAACAACGCGGTTCGGTTTTCACCGGTGGGAGGCGAGATTCGCGTCGGCGCGAAAGCGGACCCGCACGGAGTTCTCATCTGGGTGGAGGACGACGGTGAGGGCATTCCCGAAGATCAATTGGATACCATCTTCCAGGAATTCCGCCAGGGCGAACCGCCCAACACGCGGCGTTATGGCGGACTGGGTATCGGCCTGACCATCGCGCGCGGGTTGATCGAGGCGCAGGGCGGCAGGATCTGGGCCGAGAGCGATGGGGCCGGGAAGGGGGCGCGGTTCAACATCCTTTTGCCGGGGCCCGTCCAAGCGTCCCGCGCGGCGGCGAAGAATTAGACCTCGTCGAGCGAATCAAAAAGTCCCCGTCGTTTCCGCAACGGGGACTTTCGCTTTTTCTAGCCCAGGTGCATCGGCATGATGACGTGCAGGAAACTGTCGTCCCCCACCGGCCGGACGACGCCGGGTGCGTTGGCGGCCGAGGTCTCGAGAGCCACGTTGGGCGTCTTGACCACTTCGAGCACTTCGCGCAGGAATTTGACATTGAAGGCGATCAGCACGCTGCCTCCGTCCACGGTTGCCTCGACGATGGTCTCATTGCGCCCGGTCTCCTCTGAGACCGCCGAAATTTCCACCTCGCCGGGCGTCATGTCGCCGTTGGCGGCTTTGATGTCCAGCCGCGCAACATTCGAGCCTTCGCGGGCGAAGATCTCGGCCTGCTTGCAGGCTTTCAACAGTGACGCCGTGGATACCAAAGTGCGCGACTTGTACTGACGCGGGATGATCTGCTGATAATCGGGGAAAGTACCGTCAATCAACTGCGAGACCAGTTCCACATCCTTGACGCGGAAGATGACCTGGCCGCGCCCCTTGGGCACGACCATCGAAATCATTTCGTCGCCGTCGCCGGCCACGCGCGCCAGTTCGCTCAGTGCACGCGCCGGGATGATGACGTTGACCGGTTTGGGGGCCGGAGAGGACAGCGCCGCCTTGCGCACCGAGAGACGGAAACCGTCCGCGGCCGCCATCGTGACCTGATCCTTGTCCACCGTCATCAGTACGCCCATCAGCACCGGGCGGGCTTCGTCGGTGGAGGCGGCAAAGGCTACCTGATGGATCATTTCCTTGAAATCCACCACGTTCAACTGGATCGCGCCTTCCATCTCTGCCACCGGCAGGGGCGGGAACTCCTGCGCGTCGATGCATTTGATGTCGTTGTTCGATGAGCCCGAGTGGACGTTTAAGTTCTGGGTTTGCGCGTCGAGAGTCAATTGCACCTGATCGCCGGGCAGGGTGTTGACCAGGTCCGCGAAGGTGCGGGACGGCACGGTGGTGGAGCCTTCCTCTTCGATGCGCGCCGGAATCCAGCATGTGATTCCCATCTCGAGATTTGTTGCAGAAAGCCGCAGGCGGCCTTCGTCGGTCGCGATCAAAACGTTAGCCAGCACCGGCAGAGTACTGCGCGGCGACACCGCCCGGGAGACGATTCCCAGACCGCGTGCGAGATTCTCTTGAAGGACGATGACTTTCATGGCCTGGCCCTCATGGCAAATTGGATTTGCGAAAGTATATCATTAATCGCAACTGGCAATCGCCGCGCGGCGATTAATCCATGAGGGTCGAGATGCCCAGCATCAGCAGGACGAACAACAGTTGCAGGGCGAATAGCGCCGCAAACACATAAGCAACGACTGTCCAACCCGAAGTTCCGCCCTCTACGCGCACCGTCTGCCCTTCCGCCAACTGCCGCACGGTCAGCACGGCGCGCGTCACTGACCGACGCGGCGTGCTGCCGATCCACAGCCAGTCTTTCACCTCGGTTGGAACAACGATCTTCGATCCGCCGAATCCATCCAGCCACTTGCGCGTCGCATCCGGCAATTCGACCATCACCCCGAGGGGCAGGAGGACGGCTTTGACTGCCGCGGCCTCCTCCGGGATTTCCCCGCCCGAGGCGATCACGGTCACCGGCAGACCCGGGACCTGTTTCTGCGCCTCGGCGCGCATCGCCTCCGCGAATCCGCTCCCGGCAGTTTCGAAGACCGCGACCGGGAAATGTGCGTAACGGTCGCTGAGCGCGCGTGCCGCTCCCGAACCGTCCGCGCGCAGGCAGGACAGATGATAGACAAGCACGAGGACGAACCACGCAAGGACCTGGGCCATATTGAGCAGACTCACCAGGCTCAACGTCTGCGAACCCAGCACCGTTTGTAAAAGTTGGAAGACCAATCCCACAGCCGAGACCATTCCCCCGATGACCGAAGCAAACAGGACCAGATACAGGTAGACCTTCCGCGTCACGGAACGGCGGGCATGATCCCCTGCCGCGCCTTCCGCGAGCGCCGCATTCTGGATCGGGCGCCAGGCGCTCAACCAGAGCGGCAGTCCCACCGCCAGGGTCGCCAGCACGCCTGCAATGCGCGCACGCATCTCATCGCCCCAGATCTGACTTCCTGCCACAATGTCAATCACGAACGCGACCAGAGACGCCAACCCGATGAACGATGCCACCAGCCCGATGAAGGACAGGATGTACAGGTAAATCCTGTTGAGCGCGGCGCGGCGCTGTTCGTCGGCCGCGGCGTTGATGCTCCGGCGCAGCCAGTATCCGTAGTATGCCCAGACCGCGCCCAGCGGCAGGCCGATGGACACGGACCCGGTGACGCGTCGAAGGACTTCCGCGAAGGCCAGGCTCTCTCCCAGCGCCCAGCGCAGCAACACGTTCAGGGTCACGCCCGCCGCGGACAGTACGATGGTCACACCTGATAAAGCGAGTAGGTACAGGATGCCCAGGCGAAGATTCGAATCCTGCTCGCCTGGTTGATGGAAGAAAGCCTCCTGGCAGACGCGCCAGGCGAAGAACCAGATCGGGGTGCCAATCAACAGCAGGGCGGTCCCGTTGATGAACAATTCACGGCCGACCTCTCCCAGTCCCTTGCCGGGAACGAACATCAGGAAGCGGACGATCTGTTGGGTCCCGATGATGACCATCAACAGGCTGTACAACACCCAGATGTACCGGTACAACCTGCGGATGTCGGCAAAGTTTTCGGTGTCCGAAAGCGTCCGCCAATCGGCTCGCAGGATGGTGATGAAGTACCACGCAGCGACCGCGTTCATCACGATGGCGATCAGGTTATCTGTCCAGGTCTGGTTCCCGCCTGCGAGGGCGCGGTACGACGCGAACCCGGCGCTCTCGATGAGCGTGCGGTTGACCAGCGCCAGTCCGTTTTGGACAACGGGAATCAAAGTCGCCAGCAGAACGCCGTAGAGGAAAACCGCCCGCAGGCCGGCGGAATGCTCCTCCTCATCCGTACCCGAAACGCGTTGCGCCCAGATCCAGTGCAGGGCAAAGATCGGCACGCCCACCAGGATCAACGCGAGCGCCCGCGCCAGGGTATCTCCCATGGACAACACGTCCCTTTGGACGATGCTGCGTAATAGATTGATCAGCCCCCACAGCACCACCTCCAGCGTAATGAAAGCGACAGCGTAAAAGTAAAGACGACGAACAGTGCGCATTGGGGGCCTCCACTTGCTAGTAGACCGGTTCGGTTGTCGGCTGATACCAGTTATAAGACCAGAAATTGTATGGCATCTGCTCGAGTTTCCATTTGCCATCCTGCCGAATGAGGGTGGCGCGGTCTTCGCTGCTGTAACCCGGGGAAAACGGATCGCTGTTGCTGTAACTCAAGGTCAGCAAAACGACCGCCCGCCCCCCTCGAATCTCGGTCTTGCCGATTTGCAGTCCCACGCTCGAGGGGTCCACATATCGGTAAAGGAAATCCTGTTCGAACTGTTGAAAGGTTGGCTTGTTCTGCTTGTCGGCCAGGTAGGAGTAAGCCTTCTCGTAATCGCCTTTGAACACCGCCACAACGTAATTGTGGACGACGCCTTCCGGCGTGCTGTCGTCCACATATGTCAGCGTGTCCTGGCGGGTGAAGAACAATGTCAATGCCAGGACGATCAGCACCCCGATCCCGATCAGAATGCCGAGCAGAAAACGGTCTTGTTTCATTGGATAAACTCCTTGGGGGTCAAAGGGGAACGCGCCTGCGCCGCCTCGCGCCTCGACGGGGAGCTGCTTCCCCTCTCCCCGGGCGCGCCGCGATCACCAGGAAGGGTCCCAGCGCCGGGACCATGATCGCCAGCAGTCCCCATAGTGCGTACGATGTGAACGACAGCCGCCGCGTCCGCAGGAAAAGCAGCGCCAGGGTTGCCATTGCCGCGAGAAAAACTTCGAGGGTCAACTTTATGATGGATTCGGTCATGGCGAATCAGATTGTATAGGTTTTCGTGGAAAAAAACAAGTCAAGTGCTCATGCTGTGCGTGATATACTACCGGTATCCCCCTTTCGGAGATTATCATGACCACCACACCTCCCCGCTGGGATTTGACCAACATCTACCCCTCTCTTGAATCCAAAGAATTCAAAACCGCCTTCGATGAACTGAAAAAGAAGATCGCCGATCTCAACGACTACTTCGATGAAGTCGTCGTCAAGACCACTGTAAAGACGCCGCCGAAGGAACTTGGACAGGTTCTCGGCGAAGTGGTTGACCGCTTCAACGACACCTACGTGCTGTCCACCACGCTCGGTCCGTACATCTCCTTTCACGTGGACACCAACTCACACGATAAAGTCGCCAAGCGGCTCGAGTCGGAATATGAACAGGCCGCGGTGCCGCTGCGCAAACTGGGGGTCCGCTTTCAAGCGTGGCTGGGCAAGATCGCGCCTGCACTCGACGAGGCGCTCCCTCATCATCCGTCCGCGCAGGCGCACGCCTTCAATTTGAAGGAAGCCGCCGACCAGAGCAAGTATCTGATGCCCGAAGAATTAGAGGGGCTCGCCGCCGAATTGACTCTGAGCGGAGGCAACGCGTGGGGCAAATTGATGGGCACGGTCACCTCGCAACTCACCGTGGATTTCGAACTGAACGGCAAGACCGAGAAGTTGCCCATGCCCGCGCTGATCAACCTGCGCACGCATCCCGACGGCGAGGTGCGCCGCCGCGCCTATGAAGCCGAGAACGCGGCCTGGGATTCCGTACGCGAGACGCTGGCCGCCTGCCTGAACGGGGTCAAGGGCGAAGTCAACACGCTGAACAAACGCCGCGGCCGCGAGGACGCGCTCCATTCCGCGCTCGACCAGGCGCGCATTGACCGTCCCACGCTGGAAGTGATGATGGAAGCCATGAAGGATTCCTTCCCGATCTTCCGTAAATATTTCAAGCACAAAGCCAAACTGCTCGGAAAGGAAAAACTGGCCTGGTACGATTTATACGCGCCGGTCGGCAAGTCGGATGGCAGCGTCACTTTTGAAGAGGCGCGCGACTTCATCCTGGAACACTTCAACAACTTCTCCCCCGAATTGACCGCTTTCGCCCAACGCGCTTTCGACCATAACTGGCTGGATGCCGAACAACGCGAGGGCAAACGCGCCGGCGGCTACTGTTCCGGCGTGGAGGCGGTGAAGGAAAGCCGCATCTTCGTCAACTTCGACGGGTCAGCCGACCAGATCGCCACCATCGCGCACGAACTCGGTCACGCCTTCCACAACGAATGTGCCTATCAGGCCAACAAGACCGTCATCCAGCAGGATACACCCATGACGCTGGCCGAGACCGCCTCGACCTTTTGCGAGACCATCGTCACCGAAGCGCGGCTTGCCAGGACCAAGGATGCGCAGGAGGAACTTGCCATCCTTGAGGGACACCTCAACAGTGCATCGCAGGTCATCGTGGACATCTATTCGCGCTTCCTGTTCGAGAAGGAAGTCTTCGAGCGCCGCGATCAGGCAGAGCTATCCGCGGACGATTTCTGCGAGATCATGGAACGCGCCCAGAAGGCCACCTACGGCGACGGCCTCGACGAACGTTACCTCCAGAAATACATGTGGACGTGGAAACCGCATTACTATTCGACCGGCATCTCGTTCTACAATTTCCCGTATGCCTTCGGCCTCCTGTTCGGGACGGGTCTGTATGCCATTTTCAAACAGCGCGGCGCGGCCTTCGTGCAGGATTACAAGAACCTGCTGGCCTCCACCGGCGAAGCCACCGCCGCAGACCTGGCGACGCGCTTTGGTATTGACATTCGCAAGAAGAAATTCTGGGCCGACAGTATCGCCATCATCGCCAAGCATGTGGAGCGTTACTGCGAGTTGTAGTTGGATACTCTTGGAAAGTGGAGCACTCCTCGAATGTCAATTCTCGCCATTGATCACGTGCAACTCTCCATCCCGCCCGGCGAGGAGGGTAAGGCCCGCGCCTTTTATGTCGGTGTGCTCGGCTTTACCGAAGTTCCAAAGCCTGCCTCGCTGGCCGGGCGCGGCGGCGCGTGGTTTACACAGGGACAGGTCAACCTGCACCTCGGCATCGAGGCGGATTTCCGTCCGCTCAAGAAGGCTCATCCTGCTTTATTGGTAGACGACATTGAGGCGCTGGTCGTCCGCGTTCGCGGTGCAGGCCATGAAGTGGACACGGCCCAGCCGCCGCTGGACGGCTACACGCGCGTCCATGTGCTCGATCCGTTTGGCAACCGGCTGGAATTAATGGAGAAACTTTAGCGTGCGAAAAATTCCCACCCTGTTGGCAGTCTTAACGTTAGCCGCCCTTTCCTGCTCCCTGTTTGCTCCGGTCGCGTCCGCTCCAGTGAGCGAGCCGCAGGTTTCCGAAGCGGAGGTGCCGCGCATAAGCCTCGAGGAAGCCAAAGCCGCCTTCGATGACGGCGCGGCCGTGTTCGTGGACGTGCGCAGTGAGGCCGCGTATGCCGAGGGACACATCCCCGGCGCGCTCTCGATTCCGCTGGCCGAACTCGAATCCCGCCTCGGCGAGCTCGACCCGGCTCAATGGATCATCACCTACTGCACCTGACCCGCTGAAGAGTCGAGCGCCCGGGCGGCGCAGATTTTATTGGAACACGGTTATTCACGCGTCAACCCAATCCTGGGTGGTTTCTATGCCTGGGAGGATGCGGGGTATCCGGTAGATAAAGGACAGTGAGCGGCGGATCCACCTGAAACGGATCCGTAAAAATTACTCGAGGAGGAACAAATGAGCAAGTCAGGTTTGATTATGGCCGTTGTCGCCATGGTGCTGGCGATCGGCGGGACGGTAATCAGCCCGCTGTGCACGCCCTGCCTCGTCCTGTTCCTGGGGGCGGGCGCAGGCTATCTGGCCGGCGTGTTCGACAAGCCGGTCGAGAAGTCGGCCGCGACCAAAAGCGGCGCGCTGGCCGGTCTGATCGGCGGCGTTGGCGCACTTCTTGGGCAGGCCGGAGGATCCGTCGTCAACGGCATCATGGTTGGCCCGGAAGGTACGGCACAACTTCTGCGTCAGATGGGGCTTCCCTCCGCCGGCGGAGACACCGCCTCCATCTACTGGGTCAGCCTGATCTTGAGCACGGTCTGTCTTGGATTGCTCGACCTTGCTCTCATGGCCGGTACCGGTGCATTGGGCGGGATGCTCTGGCACCAGATCAACAACAAGAACACGACCACGCCCGCGCCTCAGCAATAGGATGGAACTCCGCCTCACCCCGTGGCCCGAGGCGACGCCTCCAACTGAATCGCGCCTGCGCGCCCTGCTCTCGCAACAGGGCCTGGACTTTTATGCCTGGTCCAACGGCCCGGGCGACGTCTATCCCCCGCACGCGCACGATTACGATAAGGTGCTGTACTGCGTGCGCGGTTCGATCACCTTCCAGTTGATTGAGTTGGGCACATGGCACAAGTTGAATGCGGGCGACCGCCTGGATTTGCCCGCGGGCACCCTCCACGCCGCGGAGGTCGGCGCGGAGGGCGTGGTCTGCTTCGAGGCGCACAAAAGATAATTTAGCGGAAGCAGGCTGCGGGTCAGGTATGATGCGGGGAATCAAAAAGCAGGACGAGATTCATCTCATCCTGCTTTTTTCTTGAATGATTTATCTTACCAGGTCGAGTGTAACCAGCCGCGCAGTTCCATAGCCTTGACCACGCGCGTGATCGCTACCATGTAGGCCGCGTCGCGCATGTAGACGTTCTTTTCCTTGGCCATGTCGAGCACGCCGTGGAAAGCAGCCGTCATCTTCTGGTCGAGGCGCTCGAGCACTTCCTCCTTCGACCAGTAGAAGTTCATGTCGTTTTGCACCTGTTCGAAGTACGAGCAGGTGACGCCGCCCGCATTGCACAGGAAGTCGGGGATGTTGAAGATGCCGTTCTTTTTGAAGTATTCGTCCGCTTCGGGCGTGCAGGGGCCGTTGGCGCCTTCGGCCACGATCTTCACGTTTTTAGACATCTTCTTGACGGTCTCGGCGTTGACGTGACCTTCGATAGCCGCGGGGATGAGCACGTTACAGTCCTTCTCGATCCATTTGTCGCCGTCTTCGACGATGTAACCCTTGTCTTCGGCTTTCTTCTTGTCAATCGTGCCGTACTCGTCCACGATGGTGAGCAGGAAGCGGGGATCCACGCCGTCCTTGTGGCTATAGGTGAAGGATTTTTTCTCGTGCCGGTCCCAGCAGGAGACGCAGGCCACCTTGCCGCCCAGCATCTCGACGAAGCCGATGGCGGCGTACTGCGCCACGTTGCCGAAGCCTTCGATGGCCGCAACGGATTTCTTCGGGTCTATGCCGAGGTGTTTCATGGCCTCGCGCACGTGATAGATCACGCCGAAGCCGGTCGCCTCGGTGCGTCCGAGAGAGCCGCCGCTTCCGAGAGGCTTGCCGGTGAACACGCCGGGCGTGAACTGACCGACGAGACGGGAATACTCATCCATCATCCAGCCCATCATCTGCGGAGTGGTGCCGACGTCCGGGGCGGGCACGTCGTTGCGCGGGCCGATGTTCTTCCACATGGCGCCCACCCAGCCGCGGCAGATTTGTTCCTTTTCATTGGGGGACAGGGCTGAGGGGTCACAAATGACGCCGCCCTTGCCGCCGCCCAGCGGGATGTCGGCCACGGCGCATTTCCACGTCATCCAGGTGGCCAGGGCGCGTACGGTATCCAGCGTTTCGGCCGGGTGGAAGCGGATGCCGCCCTTGTTGGGGCCGCGGGCGTCGTTATGCTGGACGCGGAATCCCTGGAAGACCTTGAGCGAGCCGTCGTCCATGCGTACCGGGATGCGGAAACTGTACTCGCGCATCGGCCAGCGCAAAACCTCGGCCACGCCGGGGTCGAGGTTCAACTGCTTGGCGACGCCGTCGAACTGCTTCTGTGCCATTTCAAAGGCATTGATCTGTCCAGACATATTGTTACTCCTTGATGGGTTGGAAAAGAATTTTTAGAAAAAAATACGCGGGCATCCCGGTCTGGGGGCCCGCATCTAATCCAGAACTATGGCGCACTGTAAGACCATGCTACATTGCGTTCCTTCCATGTTGAGGGACTTAACCTTATCACGGGAGGTAATTTTCCGTCAATGTGACAATGTGCGTCTAATTACCATGACCAGTGTCGTAAGTCGAATGCTTCTTGAAAAACTTTGCGAACGGTATCCGGCGGGAACGTACCAGCACGGTGACGTACAGGGCGAAACCAAAGTTGAAATAACTTGCCCCGCGGATATCCGGGACCGAACCGATTGCCAGGTTCCTGGGCCAGACCAGCGCGATCCATTCCGCGAGTTGAGGCACGAGGATCTTATCATACAGGATGATCGCCGTCGCGCCGATGAGAATGCCGGGCACGCTCCCTGCTCCGCCCAGGATGACCATGGTCAGTGTAAGCGAGGACACGTAAAAGGAATACAGCTCCGGGTCGGCGTATGTGAATGTCCCGGCGTAGAGCGCGCCTGCAACCCCTGCGAACGCGGAACTGATCACCAATACCGTCATGCGCGCCCGGGGCACGTCCACGCCCAGGGCCAGCGCGGCGGTTTCATCCTCGCTGGAGGCCAGCCACGCCCTGCCGGTGGATGAAAACGCAAAGCGGATGCTCACAATGGCCGCCAGCAGGACGAACCCGAAGACGAGATAATAATTCATCACGGGCGCGAACAGGTGCGAGCCCGGGAAACGGAGCCAGGTAAACCCGTTGATCCCGTTTGGGCCGCCGGTGAAATCGAAATTCACGATCAATTGGCGGACGAGCAACCCCAGCGCGAGTGTAGCAACGGCAAGGAAATCGTCGCGCAGGCGGCGCGCGAACATTCCTTTCACGATGCCCAGCAAGGCCGAGGCCAGGAGGGCCGCGCATAACGCAGAGAGAAAATTTCCGCCACGGGTCAACGCGATGGCGGCGGCGTACGCGCCGAGCCCGAAGCCTGCGGCGAATCCAAAATCCAGCAGGCCCGCGAAGCCGAGCGCGACGTTCAAGCCGAGCGCCAGCAGGACGAAGATCGCGGCGGTCCGCAGGATGATCTGCCCGCCGAATCCGAAACCGAAAAGCAGGATGGGAATCAATGCGAGCACTGAAAGATAAATGGCGGCGTCCCGGTTCACGCGGGACCTCGAGCCTGTTCCCGGCAAAATGACCGAGTCGCGCGTTTGGGCAGATCCCGCGTCCGTGCCGCCTCTTTCCATCAACCCCAATGGCCGCCAGGCGATCAAGGCCAGCAGGAGCGACAAGGTGATCGCATTCGTCCATTGCGCGGAGAAATAATAATCGCTCAGCGAGGAAACCACGCCGATGCCCAGACTGCTGATCAACGCCCCCGTCGGGTTGCCGATGCCGCCCAGCAGTGCGGCGGTGAACGCCAGCAGGCCGCTTTGTGCGCCGTGCATCCCAAATGGACGCCCGTAATACAACGCGAAGATGAACGCTGCCGCCCCGGCCAGCGCGCCGCCCACCGCAAAGGTGCGGTTAATGGTCGAAGCGACGTTCACGCCGACCATCTGTGCCAGGGTCTGATTCTGGGTGAGTGCGCGCAGGGCGCGTCCTGTGGATGAGCGGTAGACAAAATGTGCTGCCAGCGCAACGAACAGGAACGCCATCACCAGGACGAACAAATCGTTGGCGCGAAATACGATTTGAAAGGGAAGGCCAAGCGCCTGTACCAGATTCACATCGGGCAACAGGCTCGGGATTCCGTCGGTGGGAACCTCGGGCAGGCCCGGCACGCTTCGATGCTCGCCGGGAATCCACGAGGCCTGGAAGGTGCGCCAGACCAGCGCCGCCTGAAACAGAATGAACGACAAAGCCAGCGTGGAAATCAGGGGCGCGAGGCGTGAACGCCCGCGAAATGGCTTGAAGGCGAGTTGATTCACTCCCACGCTCAGCCCCGCTCCGAAAAGGGACGCGGCGATTCCAACCAGCAGGAGCGAGAGAATCAATCTCCCGGCAGGCCAGCCGCCGTGAATGGCAAACCCGTTGATCAGGGATGTCACCGCGACGGAGGAGAGCGCGAACACGTCGCCGTGCGCGAGGTTCAGGGAGCGGACCGCGCCATAGATCAGGCTGACGCCGATGGCATTCAACGCCAATACCGCGCCGTTGGACAGGCCGAAGATCAGGATTTGAACGAATATTTCGAGCGGCGTTTTCTTTGTGGCAGGTTTTGGCCCTGTTGCCTGTGCCTGCTCCGCCTGTTTCTGCGCCGTCCAATCCAACTCGAAAAAGCCATTGCACGTCTCGTAACGGTAAAACACATCTGCGATCAAGCGACCTTCGGCAGAATTGTGCGAGATGAACCTCGCGGACAAATCCATGTCCGCGCCGAGTTTCACCGTGAAAGAGTCATCCTGGATGCGGGGTCTCTCCGCTTCCGGGACGGGGAAGTAGCGCATGTTGAAGCATGGTGTCCCGTGCGGCCCCTCGTATTGATAGTTGATAGCGGTGACGATGCCCTGACGCACCTGGAATGAAATGACAAAGTGGTTGCCGTCCGATGTGACGCCTGTCCCCTCCCAGTTTCCATCATAGGGAAAAGCCTCCTGCGCTTGCGGAGCCGCCTCCTGTTCGACAGGTGCAGGGGCAGGCGCGCACGACCATAAAACCAGTAAAAGCAGGAGGGCCAGATAGCGTTTTCGCATTATTCGGTTTTGGATACGACTTTACGTCTCAAGTCTCAATTGTCAACCGCTTTGCGCTTTTGCAGGAATGCTTTCACGCCTTCTCTGTGCTCGGCCGATTTCCCGGCCTCCTCCTGCGCATCTGCTTCCGCGGCGAGCACCTCCTCCAAATGCGGATACACGGCTTTGTTGAAGGCGCGCTTGCTCAAGCCGAACGCGCCGACCGGACCTGCCGCGATCTTTTCGGCGGCGGCCTGCACTTCGTTTTCAAAGTTGAAGGGAATGACGCGGTTGACCAATCCCCATTTGAGGGCCTGCTCGACGGCGATGGGCTGGTTGCTGAAATAGAATTCCATGGCGCGGCCGATGCCGATGAGCGCGGGCAGGAAGAGGGACACGCCGCTATCGGGAACAAGGCTGATGCCGCCGAAACCCACGACGAAGGAGGCCTCGTCCGCGGCGAGACGAAGATCGCAGGCCAGCGCCACACCGAGACTGGCGCCCGCGCACATGCCATTGACCGCGGCGATGACCGGTTTCTCGATTTGGCGGATTTTTAAGATGAGGGGGTTGTACGTCTTTTGCAGATGCTCACGATAAGAGACCTTGCCCGCCGCGGCCAGCATCTCGGTCACATCGTGACCCGCGCCGAAGGTCCTGCCTGCGCCGGTCAGTACAATGACGCGCGTCTCCGCGTCGCGGGCGGATTCGTCCAGGGCGCGATGCAACGCGGCGATCATCTCGAAGTTGAAGGCGTTGGCGCGCTTGGGGCGGTTGAAGGTCAGGGTGCGGACGCCGGATTTGAGGTCAGAAAGAAGCGAAGTCATTTTGTAATTTGCCCTTCGACTGCGCCCCTGCGGGGCTCCGCTCAGGGCAGTGATTAGAAAAAGACCGGGCGCGGGGCCCGGTCCGTTTAGTCGAGTCCGTCCTCGGCCGAGTCGTCCTCGCCCGAGTCGAATTCCAGTTCCACTTTGTCACCCTCCAGATAGACCCACAACAACAGCACATGTCCTTCCAGTGTGTTGATGTTTCGGGCGGCCAGGATGGGGGCGGTCTGTTCAAGCCCCATCTCGTTACGATAGTGCAGGTGGATGGGATGTTTGGCATGCCAGGCGCGGTAACAGCGTTCGACCAGCGCCGGACCGTTAAAGGTGCGTAGACGTGTGAGGGCCGGGATGGATAACGCCGGACCCTCGTTCAAGCCGAGCGCCCAGCCGTCGTTAACGGCTTCGAACACGGGCGGTGGGCCTTCGATGATTGTGATTTTATCGTCCATGGGGGTACCTGTGATGGCGAAAATATACCATAGTTTCGAGTTGATGCCCCTCCCCCGATGGCATTGTATAATGATTGCAATGGGCAACAAACTCGTCCCCAAGATCATCCTCGAAGGCACGCGCCTGACCTTCAAGACCGATATCGCCTTCGCGCTCAACGAGCACCCGCGCATCGTCGGTCCGCGCAAATATCGGTATCACTCGCCGCTGATCTCGGCCGAATGGTGCGCCTTCACCAACTTTCCGTGGGGGCGCGGACTGATCAACTTCGAGCCGCACGAAGAACCTCTCGCGATGGAAACATATGCCGCGTGGGTCAAACTCTTCGAACTGCAACGCTACTACTCGTGGATCGTTGATCGCTTCCACCTGTCCACGCGCGCGTATCAACTGAAAACGTACAACAAGGATTACGATTTCCGCTGGCTGGAGGAACGCCTCGCGCCGCTTGGCTTTCGTCTCGTTCTGCTCACGCGCACACCCGAGTCGTTCGAGTCGGCGCGCGCCGAACGGCTCAAGGTTTCGGGCAAGCCCTCGCAATACGACGACTTGCAAATTTTCATCGAAGAGCAGGAACTTCTCAGACGGCTCGCGGCCGAGTCCATTCTGCCGCGGCTCGATCTGGACATCTCCGATAACGACATCCCGCGCGCCGTCGAGCGCATCGCGGACTGGATGGAATCCACGGGCGGGTTGTATATGTCCTGATATCCGTCATTGCGGGACGGCGCTCTTCCGCCGAAGCAATCCCTGCGTCGGTTACAACGCCTGCACGATCTCTTTCACCAGCCCCGGCCCGCGATACACCAGCCCCGTGTACACCTGAATCAACGCGGCGCCCATGTCGAGTCGTCGTTTGGCGTCTTCGGGACTCATGATTCCGCCCACGCTGACGACCGGGATTTTCCCACCTAATCGTTTGACGATTTTCCCCAGCATCGCCTCGCTCTGGACCCTGAGCGGGCTTCCGCTTAACCCGCCTGTTTCGCCCTTCAGCGCGGACCTTGCCCCCTCGCGTCCCAGCGTGGTGTTCGTGGCAATGACGCCGTCCATCTTTGTCTGTATCATAACCTCCAAGGCGTCGTCGAGTTCATCATCCGTCAGGTCGGGCGAAAGTTTGACCAGCAGGGGCAGGGACTTTTCCCACTTCTTTTCCTCCAATTTGCGCTGAAGATCGAGTTGTGTCAACAAGCCGTTCAGGGCCTCGCGTCCCTGCAGGCGGCGCAGTCCCTCCGTATTGGGCGAACTGACGTTGATGGTCAGGTAATCTGCCAGCGGAGCGAAATTCTGGAGCAGGCTCAGGTAATCGAAAACGGCTTCTTCGTTGGGCGTAGCCTTGTTCCTGCCAAGGTTGACCCCCAGGATGAAATCGCGTTTTGGCCTCTGGAGCCTGCCCTGCGCCGACGCGGCGCGGATGGACAAGCCGGTCACGCGCTCGAACAGGCTCTCGGTCGGCTTCGAGCCCAGGCGTCTCTGCACGAACGCCGCGCCGCGGCTGGGAAACCCCATGCGGTTGATGACGGCCTCGTCCTCCGCGAGGCGAAACACGCGCGGGCGCGGGTTGCCCGCCTGCGGCAGGGGCGTGACCGTGCCGATCTCGATGTGACCGAATCCCAGCGCGGCCAGTCCGCGCAGAGCCAGGCCGTCCTTGTCGTAGCCCGCGGCGAGTCCCACCGGGTTTTTAAAGGTCAGGCCGAACGCGGTCACGGGTTTGGGCGGCGCGTCGAAGGAGCGGGCGAGGATGCGGTGAAGAGGAGAAAACGCGCCAGCAAACCGCAAGGCGTGAAGCGTCAGCGCGTGCGCGGTCTCGGCCTCGAGGCCGAAGAGCAGGGGACGCAGGCGCGGGTACACGGCTCAGCAGGCCTCGCCCACGATCTTGATCTCGTCGGGCTTGTTGGGCACGACGCACAAAAACTCGAACGGTTCGTCGCCGATGTTCTCGTAATAATGGATCACGCCCTCGGGGATGAAGACCACATCGCCCGCGTGAACTTCGTAATTCTCCTCGCCAATTCCAATCCGCGCGTGGCCGCGCAACACGTATTGCTCGTGCTCCACCGTATTGGTATGACGCGGCATCCCGCCGCCGGGCTGCATGGAAAATTTTCGCAGGGCGAAATTGGGTCCCTCCTGCGCGGAGATCAGAACCTGGATCGTCGTATCTTTTCCCGCGGCGACGTCTTTCTTTTCCACATCATCCGAATGTTTGACAGGCATGAGGATTTCCTTTCTGTGGTATTACTCGCGAAGATTTTGTAACGCGATCTTCACACCGTCTCTGGCGGCGGCGATCCGTGCCGCAGACGAAGCGCATTTTAATGCGATCCTTGCGTCTCGGCTGCGGGGATGCAATGCCCTTCGGCTTCGCTCAGGAGCGCCCCCTCCGCATTCCGCTGTCGAGGGGGATGCTTCCAGACTTTGGCGTCCCAGCGACGCGGGATTGGTCCCCGCAAGCATGTTACCGCAAAATTCCCGGCGCGGCGAGGGAGGCGAGGAGGAAGTCGAGGGAGTGAGCATGAGGGTTCGATGTCCTTTTCGTCGTTGATGAATGCAAGTATAGCATTCGGAACAGTCAATGGTTTGGGATTATACTTGGCGCATGGACGATCCAAGGGACAATTATCGGCTTTATATGCAAAACGCCCAGGAAATGCTGGACGTTGCGAGGGAAAACTTGAGCAACGGCCACAACAGTTCGGCTTGTAACCGCGCCTATTACGCAGTTTTTTATGCAGCATGCGCGTTGTTATATTCAAAAGGAAAATCATACGGCAAACACAGCGCGGTGCTTGCCGCCTTTCGTCAACACTTCATCAAGACGGGCGAGTTCGATAAAAAGTGGAGCGACGATTACGAGTTTGTCATGGATAGCCGGCACACTGCCGATTATGATCTGTACGATAAGATGGACAAAGAAGACGTTGAAATTGTTCTCGCAAAGGCGCAGGGCTTTGTCGAAGAGGTAAGAAAATGGCTGCAAGAGCGCGACCTGCTCTGAAATTATCTCCCAAAGAGAAGAAAGCCGTCCGGGAATTCATTCGGACGGTTCGATTGGCTTTTGGCGATAAAATCCAGCGCGCTGCGCTGTATGGTTCCAAAGTGAGGGGGGATCACACAAAATACTCCGACGTTGATATCCTATTGATTGTCGCGGACGATAAATGGAAATATCGCCAACCCTTGAGCGTAATTCTTTCCGATATTGCCTTGAAGTATGACGTGGAACTCGATGTCCGCGTGATCAGCGCGGCGCGCTGGCAATACATGGAGAAGATTCAAGCCGGGTTATA
>JBBIKC010000016.1:0-6208 GCA_037445635.1 Chloroflexota bacterium | reverse complement strand
GCGTGATCAGCGCGGCGCGCTGGCAATACATGGAGAAGATTCAAGCCGGGTTATACCGAAACATCTCCAGGGATGCCGTTCCGATACGGTTTCGGAAAATTCCCGCCGCCCACGCATGACGTTTCATTTGGGTGAGGGAGATGAGGAGGAATTCGAGGGGGTGAGCATGAAGAATCCTTTTGGATGAGGTTGGGAAAGTATGGCGTCTTTCGACTATAATGCCTCCGTCGCATCCAATCACCTGCGAGGGGACCCATGCCCGAACCGAAAAAGAAAAACTGGGAGACGCCGCGCATCCTGTCCGATTCGCCTTTGCGCGATGACGATGAGGCGAATTTCCATTTCGATCAGTTCGCCGTCACGCTGGCGCGGTTGATCGCAGACCCCGAAACGCGCACGCCGTTGACCATCGGCATCAGCGGCAAGTGGGGTTCGGGGAAGACAACCCTGCTTCGACGCGTGAAAGTCCTGTTGGACAGGCGCGATGGAAAGAACAGGCCGTTCTTCGCCAATGAAGGCGAGACCGCAAAAGATTTTCGTACCTGCAAGACCGTCTGGTTCGACGCGTGGAAATACAACGATGAGAGCGAATTGCTGGTGGCCCTGGTGCGCGTGATCCTCAACACGATGGGACGCGGCAATCTCGGCGAGCAGTTGTGGAGCGAAATTCTCGACAAGACCGCGCCGCGTTACGATGTGCTGGCGACCTTCGTCAATATGTTCAAAGTGAAATTCGGGGGATTGGAAATTGGGCTCGACCTCAACAAGTACAAGACCGATACGGAATTTTACAAACACACCGCCTTCTTTGATCATTTCAATTCCGCCTTCGAGGAGTTGCTGGCGCGCTGGGTGCATGGAAAAGGCGACTTTGCCAAAATTGACGAGAAGAAAGGCGCGCTGGTGGTCTTCATTGACGACCTCGACCGCTGCCTGCCCGAAAAGGTGGTGCAGGTCTTGGAAGCCGTGAAACTGTTCCTCGACAAGGACGGTTGTGTCTTTGTGTTGGGCGCGGATACGGACATCGTGCAGGAGGCGGTCGTCAAGCATTACAACGATGCGGGGGTGAAGGGAGAAAATGTGGGGGATTACACCGAGAAATTGATTCAACTGCGTTTTGCCCTGCCGCCCATCCCCGAAGAGGACATGAACGCCTACGTGAAGGGACAGGTGCAAGACAAGGCTCTCGTGGAGCATTGGAAGATCATCACCTACGGCGCAGGAGCCAACCTGCGCAAGGTGAAGACTTTCCTGAACGACCTGCGCCTGCGCTGGGCGATGTGGCAGAATACGGGACAGGCGGGAGGCGTGAACTTCGACGACTTCGTGCGCTGGGAGGTGTTGATGCGCGCCGCGCCCAAATTCCGGGCGCGCGTTTACAACATCACGGACGCACAATTGCGGTACGGACTGGTACAAAACGCCTTCAACATGGCGGGCGGGGACGAAGCCGCCGCGGCCAGTTTCAAGGAAGATGTCAACCCGCAGATGCGCGAAATTTTGAAGAATATTCTGGAATATAAAGGGCGCTTCACGCAGGAGGTGGTAAGCAGATTGATGTATGTGGTCGCGCCGCCTGTGATCGAAACGCCGAAGGTGGGAGAAAAAGCGCCCGCCGAAGCGGAGGAGATACCGCCCAAGGAAGCCCGCGTGGAAGTATTGCACGAGAAAGCCATACGCGGCGAAGGCACGGCGCCCCGCGCGGGAATTCAAACCTGGGCGGATATTCCTTATGTGCCGATTCCTGCAGGCAAATTCCTGATGGGCTCGCGCAAGGATAACAAATTGGCCTACGACAACGAAAAAGAACAGCACACGGTCGAGATTGCAAAGGACTACTGGATCGGGCAATTCCCGGTCACCAACGAGCAATACGATTTATTCATACAAGCCAAAAACGGCAAGCATCCGGTGAGCGACAGGAAAAAGAAAAAGGATCATCCCGTGGTCAATGTTTCATGGAACGACGCGCAGGCGTATTGCAAATGGTTGAACGAGACCCATGGAGCAGAACTCCCCAAGGGCTATTCTTTCCGTCTGCCCACCGAGGCCGAATGGGAGAAGGCCGCGCGCGGCGAATATGGCAACGAATGGCCGTGGGGCAATGAGTTCGACCCGAGCAAATGCAATTCAAGCGAGGGAGGCAAAGGCGGCACCACGCCTGTGGGCGCGTATTCCCCCGCAGGCGACAGTCCCTACGGCGCGGCGGATATGGCCGGCAACGTTTGGGAGTGGACGCAAAGCCTATACAAAGACTATCCTTACCGGGCAGGAGATGGACGCGAAGATTTGAAAGCGTCGGGAAGCCGCGTGTTGCGTGGCGGTTCGTGGAACAACGGTCGAAACCTCGCCCGCTGTTCGGTTCGCTTCAGGGACGCTCCCGATAGCTTCTACCCCCTTGTCGGTTTTCGTGTGGTCGGCTCCCCATCATTCCAACTCTGAACTCTGAATCTCTGCGCTCTGAATCTCTGAGGGTGGGGGTCTGGGGGAGGGCTTTGCCCTCCCCCAGCGCGAATCGCGGTACACTGAAAGGGCAATCGAAAGATTGCGGGGGCCGGTCGAAACGGCCGCGTGGTGGTTAAACCCTCACCCCCGGCCCCTCTCCCGAGGGGAGAGGGGAGTGTTCAGCCAAATAGAGACCTGCCGCCTGGGATCACGAATCCCCGCGGCAGGTCAATTTAGTGGCGGGTTGTGTTGTTTAGAACGCGTAAGGCAGGGCAATTGCGCTGTTGCAATCATTCGTTTTTACCGTCATTGCGGGATGCCGAAGGCATCGAAGCAATCCCTTGCAGGCGGGGAGACTGCTTCCCTTCGACAGGCTCAGGGCAAGCGCTTCGCTCGCAGTGACGGCCTCTGAAGGTGTTTGCAACAGAGCACAGGGCAATCACTTCACAAGCGGAAAAAGACCAGCGCCCTGACAAATTGTCAATGGGATTGACAATTTGTCGGGATCGGCGTCCAGAGTGGAGCGGATGGACAATTTAGTCTCATTTTGTATAACGCTGTTATACAATTTACTGTAAATCTGATATAATATCCCTATGTTCAACCGAAGCATCGAGAAAGATATCCAGGAATACCTGAGCGGAGAATCGCACAAGATCCTCTTCATTTGGGGACCGCGCCGTTCGGGGAAATCCACCCTGCTGGCGAAGATCAGCGCGGAGCAGAATGCCCGCATTTTCAATTTTGAGTTTCTCTCGGACAGGGAGGGATTTCAGCCCAGAAGGGACGTTCTGGAGGAACTCGCCAGAGACCATCCCCTCATCCTGATTGACGAAGTGCAGAGTTTCCCCGAATCCACCGTGCCGTTGAAACTCTTGCACGATGAATACAAAGTCAAGATCATCGCCACGGGAAGCAGTGAATTGCGAAAGAAGGGGCAGGATTTCGACAGCCTCGCAGGCAGGTATCAGGAATTGTTTTGCCTGCCCTTTTCCGTGGAGGAGATCAGCGACAACACGCCTCACAAAACCTACGAGCAGGCGGATTTTGTGAACCGACTTCGGGAGGAAGTCCTCGTCTTCGGCGCTTATCCCGAGGTCTTTGCCGCCTCGGAAGGGACGAAAGACAAAACCAGCCTGCTGGAAAATATTGTTGAGAGTTACATCCTGAAAGACATCGTTTCCCTCTACGATCTTAAAAACCTGAAACTTGCCAAAGATATCCTGACCAAAATCGCCCTGCAAGTCGGGCAGGAAGTGTCTGTGCGCGAGATCGCCTCGTCGCTGATGGCGAACGTCAGCACCGTTTCGAATTACATCGAGATCTTCATCAAGAACTATGTCCTGATTCCCCTGCCCTCGTTCAAGACCAACCTCCGCAGGGCGGTCTCAGAAAACAGGAAATTGTATTTTTACGATTTGGGGATTCGCAACGCGCTGGTCAAGGACTTCCGCCGACCCGACCTGCGTCCCGACAAGGGCGGCGTCTTCGAGAATTTCATTGTCTCCGAATTGGAGAAACGCAGAAGGACTCAGCGCCTGCCCGTCAGCGCGTATTTTTACCGCGAATATGGCGGCAGGGAAGTGGACGTTGTGCTGGAAAATTACGACAAAGAATACCAATGCTTCGAGATCAAATACGAATCCCAAAAACCGACGCCTGTCTTTCCATTGCCACACACTTTGAAGATGATAGACAAAAACAATTTCCTGGAGGAAATCAGGCAGGTTCGATAAGTTCTTCCCGACATCAGGATATTGGCTTTTTTCTTGACTCTCCTCTTCCTCCCGCGTATAATCCCTGCCATCAAGAGGAGTAAGCGGTCTGCGGACTGATAGAGAAGAAGGTTGGTGGTCGAGCTCGTCGAGACCCAGGCTGGAAGCCTTCACAGAAAACAACCGCCGAATGTCGCTTGATAACTTTGATGAAGAACGCCGCTGATCACTGATCACTGATCACTGATCACTGGCAAGTAGACCGTCACGGGCGCGCCCGTTACAGCGCAGGCCGATGTTGGTCGGCTGCAGAGTGCGCCGTATAAAACGGCGAATTGAGGTGGTACCGCGGAGCGCACGCTTCGTCCTCTTGTTGGACGGAGCGTTTTTTTGTTTAAGAGCCGATCTTCGGAAGAGCGATATTCGATACTCGAAATCCGAATATCGAATATCGAACATCGAACATCGAATATCGAATTATCCACTATCGAACCCGGAAAGAAGGCAGCCATGACCAAACACGAACTCCCCAAAGCCTACGATTACAAATCCACCGAGCCGCGCATCTACGCGATGTGGGAGGCGGGCGGATACTTCCAGCCGTGGAACGACCCGCGCAAGCCGGGCTTCGACCCGTCCGTCAAGCCGTTCGTCATCTCGATTCCCCCTCCAAACGTGACGGGCGAACTGCATCTCGGTCACGCCATGTTCGTCAGCATGGAAGACCTGATGATCCGCTACCACCGCATGAAGGGTATCCCCACGCTCTGGGTCCCCGGCACGGATCACGCCGGCATCGCCACGCAGTTGCAGGTGGAGAAGATGCTGCTCCGCACCGAGGAAAAGACCCGCGAGGAATATGGCCGCGAGGAATTCGTGAAGCGCACCTGGGACTGGAAGCACAAGTACGGGAGCATCATCACGAACCAGATTCGACGCCTGGGCGCCTCCTGCGATTGGACGCGCGAACGCTTCACCCTCGACGAGGGGCTGTCTCGCGCGGTGCGGGAGGCCTTCGTCCGCCTCTACGAGAAGGGACTCATCTACCGCGGCCCGCGTCTCATCAACTGGTCGCCGGGCCTGAAGACCGCCGTCTCGGACCTCGAGGTGGAATACACCGAGGAAGACGCGACGTTGTATTATTTCAAGTATATGCTTGCGCCTGAGACCCCCCTCCGTCTCCCCCCATTTTCGGAGAAAATGGGGGGAGAGAAAGAGGGGGGCGAGGGAGAATACATCCCCGTTGCCACCATCCGCCCCGAGACCATCCTCGGCGATACGGCGGTGGCCGTGCACCCCGAAGACGAACGCTACAAAAAGTTCATCGGGCGCAAGGTCATCGTGCCGATGCTCGGGCGCGAGATTCCCGTCATCGCGGATGAATACGTCTCGCGCGAGTTTGGCACGGGCGCGCTCAAGATCACACCCGGTCACGACCCGAACGACTATGCCATTGCCCAGCGTCACGGCCTGCCGATCATCTCCATGCTCGACGAGGCCGCGAAGGTCAACGAAAACGGCGGCCCGTACGCGGGTCTGGACCGATTCGAGGCGAGGAAAAAACTCTGGGCCGACATGAAAGCCGCGGGTCTGGTTATCAAGACCCAGCCGTACACCACCACTATCCCGCGTTCCCAGCGCGGCGGCGAGATCGTCGAGCCGATGATCTCCACGCAGTGGTTCGTCAAGATCGAACCGCTGGCAAAAGCCGCGCTCGAAGCCGTGCGCGACGGACGAATCAAAATTGTCCCCGAACGATTCGAAAAAGTGTATTTCAACTGGCTGGAGAATATCAAGGACTGGTGCATCAGCCGCCAACTGTGGTGGGGACACCGCATCCCCGTGTGGTACTGTCCCGACGGCCACATGACCGTGACGCGCGAAGACCCGACGAAGTGCGCCACATGCGGCTCGACCGAATTGAAGCAGGACGACGATGTGCTCGACACGTGGTTCTCTTCGGGGTTGTGGCCGTTCTCCACGCTCGGCTGGCCGGAGCAGACTCCCGACCTGAAATATTTTTACCCGACCTCCTACATGGAGACCGG
>JBBIKC010000015.1:0-66856 GCA_037445635.1 Chloroflexota bacterium | reverse complement strand
GACCACGGCGTGGCGTTGAATTGCGGCATCTCAGCCAATGAAGTGATGGCGGAATTGCTTGGCAAGGCGACGGGCATGTCCAAAGGCAAGGGCGGCTCGATGCACATGGCCGACACCGCGAAGAATATGTGGGGCGGACATGCCATTGTGGGCGGTCACCTGCCCATCGCGGCGGGACTCGCCCTCGGCGACCAGTACGCGAAGAACGACAACGTCACCATCTGTATGTTTGGCGACGGCGCGACCAACATCGGCTACTTCCACGAGGCGTTGAATCTGGCGAAGACGTGGGGATTGCGCGTGTTGTGGGTCTGTGAGAATAACCAGTATGGCATGGGGACTGCCGTTGAGCGCGCGTCGGCGGTGGATGAGATCCGTCAGAAGGCCGAAGGCTACGGCATGAAAAACAGCGCTGTGGACGGCATGGACGTGATGAAGGTCTACGGGGCGGCGAAGGAAGCCATTGATTACGTCCGCAAGGAAGGCCAGCCCTATTTGCTCGAGATCAACACCTATCGCTTCCGCGGTCACTCGATGGGCGACCCAGAGCGTTATCGCAAAGCGGAAGAGGTCAAGAAGTGGCAGGAAAGCGATCCCATCGGTATTTTTAACAAGTACCTGCTCGATAAAAAGGCCGCCACCCGCAAACAGTTGGACGAGATCGAAGCCCGCGTGGAAGAAGAAGTGACCAAGGCGGTTGAATTTGCGGAGACGAGTCCCGAACCCGCGTTGAGTGAGTTGTTTACGGATGTGTACGCGGAGTAGGAGCGATAATTCGATATTCGATAATTCGATATTCGATAATTCGATATTCGATAATTCGATGCTCGGCTATTGAGTATCGAATATCGAATATCGAGGATCGAACAACGAGGAATTATGACCAAGATAACCATGCGCGAGGCCATCTCGCAAGCCCTTATGGAAGAAATGGACCGCGACTCCGCCGTCTTCATTCTCGGCGAGGAGGTGGGTGTGTGGGGCGGCACGTATGCCGTCACCAAAGGTTTTTATGATAAGTATGGCCCCGACCGTGTGAAGGATACGCCCATCGCGGAAAACGCCATCATCGGCGCGGCCATCGGCGCGGCGATGGTGGGACAGCGTCCCATCGCGGAATTGATGACGATCAACTTCGCCTTCTCGGCGATGGACTACATCGTCAATCAGGCGGCAAAACTGCGCTACATGTTCGGCGGACAGTTCATGCTCCCGATGGTGATTCGCGCCGTGGGCGGCGGCGGACGTCAACTCGGCGCGACCCACTCGCAGACTCCCGACGCGGTCTTCGCGCATTTCCCCGGGCTGAAGGTCGTCTCGCCTGGGACGCCTGAAGACGCGAAAGGATTGCTCAAGTCCGCCATCCGTTCGAACGACCCGATTCTATTCATCGAGCACGCGACGATGTATCAGGTGAGAGGCGAAGTCCCCGAGGGCGAGTATCTCATCCCCATCGGCAAATCCAAAATCCAGCGCGCGGGCAATGACCTGACCATCGTCACGTATTGCAAGGGTCTCGAACTCTCGATGAAAGCGGCAGACGAATTGGCAAAGGAAGGCATCGAAGCCGAGATCGTTGACCTGCGCACGCTCCGTCCGTTGGACATGGAGCCTGTGCTTGAGTCATTCAAGAAAACCAACCGCGCCATCGTGGTCGAGGAAGGTTGGAAATCTTACGGCGTTGGCAGTGAAATCGTGAGTCGAATTTACGAAGAGGCTTTCGATTACGTGGACGCGCCCATCCTGCGCGTGGCACAAAAAGAAGTGCCGCTTCCGTATAACCGCACGCTCGAACAGGCCGCCCTTCCGCAAGTGCCAGACATCGTCGCCGCGGCAAAGGAGGTGTTGCGTTAATGGCCGAAACTATCAACATGCCCAAACTCGGCTTCGACATGGCCGAGGGGATGCTTGTCCGCTGGGTGAAGCAGGTGGGCGAGACCATCAACAAGGGCGATGTGCTGGCCGAAATCGAAACCGACAAAGCCACCGTGGAAGTGGAATCCCCCGCCAGCGGCGTGGTCTTGCAGCACATCGTCGAACAGGGAACAGTGGTGCCGGTCAACGCGCCGATTGCGGTGGTGGGAGCGAAAGGCGAAGTGGTCAGTGATCAGTTATCAGGGAGCAGTGATCAGTCATCAGTGAGCGGCAAGAAACCGACCACAGAAGATAGACCGCAGACTGCCGCTGCGCTTCAGACTCCGCCGACGCCTGCTTCTGCTCCCCAGGCAGTTTCCTCCCCTGAGCCGTCGTCTGTCGTCAAAGCCAGCCCGCTTGCGAAGAAGATTGCAAGAGACAATCAACTCGATCTATCCCGCGTTCAAGGCACAGGTCCCGGCGGACGTGTGGTGAAGAAAGATGTGGAAGCCGCGCTTTCCAGTGGACAGTTATCAGTAATCAGTCAACAGCCGGCGCAGCCTGCTTACACAACACCCATCACGCAGTACGAAGATCAAACTACCCAACTCACCAAGTTACGTCAGGCCATCGCCCGCCGCATGACCGAATCCAAGACCAGTGTCCCGCACTTCTACGTCACCCACGAATACAAAATGGACGCGGTCATGGCGCTGCGCAAACAGATCAACGAGCTTTTGCCCGATAACGAGAAACTTTCGGTCAACGATTTCATTGTCAAGGCGGTGGCGCTCACCTTGCGCCAATATCCGAATCTCAACGCCTCGTTCGCTGGAGATAAGGTCATCCGTCACGGCGCGGTGAACGTGGGCGTCGCGGTTGCTGTCGAGAACGGGCTGCTCACCGTCGCGCACAAAGACACCGATCAAAAGCCTTTGCGCCAGATTTCCAACGAGGTCAAAGCAATGGTTGCGCGTGCGCGCGAGGGCAAGGTCAAACCGGATGACATCGAAGGCTCGACCTTCTCGGTCAGCAATCTTGGCATGTACGATGTGGAAAACTTCATCGCGATACTCAATCCGCCTGAAGCCGCGATCCTTGCAGTGGGTTCGGCAAGGGATGTTCCTGTTGTAGAAAACGGCGAGATCAAGGTTGGCTGGCGCATGAAAGCCACCATCTCCGTTGACCACCGCGTCAGCGACGGCGCGGAGGCGGCTCAATTCATGCAGGCACTGGCGGACTTTATCGAAAACCCGATCAGGATGCTGGTGTAATCGAACTTCCGAGGTCAAAACGACCTCGGAAGTTTTTATTTCAGCATTACTCTGTTGCAATTATCCATGATGCCGTCATTGCGAGATGCCGAACGCATCGAAGCAATCTCCTCGCAGGGGAGGGACTGCTCACCTGTACTGCACCAAACGCAGTGCGGTGCAAGAGTCCCTCCGCTCGCAGTGACCGACGCTGGAGGTGCTTGTAACAGAGCACAAAAAAGGGTTTGGGTGGCGCAGAATGATGGCCTAGGGGATGACCATCCTGAAACAGGTGATAAATGTCACTAGATTCAAGCTGGGAGAAATCCCTATAATGGTGTCGTGGATTGGCCTTTCCAATTCCTGAGATTTGACATCGAAAGCCGAATGGAGGAACCATGACAGAAGAGAAGAAACCGCTTGACCCTGCCAATGTCGAATTTGGCTTCCAATACCTCTACGTTTTGCGCGAGCTCCAGCTCAAAGGCTCCGACAAAACCATGTTGGATAGCATAGCCGATGCGGCCGCGCGCATGTTCCTGATCGGCTGGGGATTGTCCCTGGACGAAGTGGACGAGGCCAACCGCGTGTTCTGGGGCAGACTCGAGAAGAACGAACTGGGCAATCTCCAGACCGCTCTCCAGAATCTGAAATCCCGCGTGGGAGGCAGCACCTCCGACGTGCACCATTTCATTGTCGAGGCCTGCGCCGTAGCCGCCATGGATCTAAACCTCTCCGACGGCGAAGTGGGCTTTATCAATGTCTTGAAGGACCTGTTCGACATGCGCCAGTCCGATTTGATGACTTTGCTCGAAAGAGGCTATAACACCGCGGTCGGTTTGCGCTTCTTCGGGAACGAGTACATCAAGGCGAACGCAAAATAACCGCAGGGGCCTCGAGAGTCATTCGGAGCGGGAAGGCCTCCTGGGCCTATCCCGCTTTTTCCCTATATGTGGTTAAATATCCACATGACCATCCGTCTCCTCAACTGCTTCACCTGTAACGCCCGCTGGCCGAGCAATTTGAAAACAGGGATGGTCTGCCTGCTGATCGAGACCGATCAGGGATTGGCGCTTCTCGATACGGGTCTCGGTCTCGACGAATATGTCCACCCCACCTGGATGACTCGATTGATGCGCGTCCTCACTGTCGTCCCTTTCGATCCAGACGAGACCGCGGTGAATCGGATCGGACAACTGGGATACAAACCCGAAGATGTAAAGCATATCATCCTCACGCACATGCACTTCGACCACATCAGCGGTCTGCCCGATTTTCCGCGCGCGAAAGTCCATGTCCACAAACGCGAATATGATGCCTTCGTGGATGGAAAAATCGGCCAGTGGACGGAGTACGCCTACATCCCGCGCTACATCGCGCACAGACCAGAGTTCATCCTTTACGAGACGATTGACTCCAATTGGTATGACTTCGACGCCATCCGCCTGCCCTTCCAGCCCGAAATGTACTTTGTCCCTCTCTTCGGCCATTCACGCGGCCATTGTGGCGTCGCCATCAAAACAAGAGACGGCTGGCTCTTCCACGCGGGCGATTCCAGCGCCGTGTACAATGACACTTCTCCCAAATGGCTCATCAACCTCGTCCTCGGCCCGCACGACGCGCGCTTGAGAAAATTCAAACACGATCACCCCGAAGTCCTTGTGACCAACAGCCACATGTTCCCCGAATTTTTTACCCAACATTCCGCCATCTCTTGAAACCCGACGCTTAGACGTGATAGCTGCTGTCTGACATTTGATACCCATATACCTCCTCATCGAATTCCTCGACGAACTCGTCTTCGGTCTGGGCGAGACTGCCTGGCCGCTGATGCGCGACGATCTGCGTCTCACCTACACCCAGATCGGTCTTCTCATCGGCCTGCCCGGAATCATCGCCGCGTTCATCGAACCTTTCATTGGCATCCTCGGCGACGTGTGGAAACGCCGATTCCTTATTCTTGCTGGCGGCGTCTTCTTCACCCTCTCTCTCCTGCTTACCTCGGTCAGCCCGGGCTTCCCCATTCTTCTCTTTTCTTTCATCCTTTTCTATCCCGCCTCGGGCGCATTCGTCAGCCTCTCGCAGGCCAGCTTGATGGACTCCGCTCCCGAACGCCACGAGCAGAACATGGCGCGCTGGACCTTTGCGGGATCGCTGGGCAACGTGCTTGGGCCTCTCCTGCTCGGCGCATTCGTCTACTTTGGGCTTGGCTGGCGCGGGACCTACGCCTTCCTTGCGGCCGTCTCCGCTTTTTGCCTGATCGCCGCGTTTCGCCTCGTCCCGCCTGACAAAAATCCCGCGCCGCATCTTCCCGCTTTTTCGAGCGTTCTCGATGGATTTCGCGCCGCCTTCCATGCGCTCAAACGCAAGGAAGTCTGGCGCTGGCTGCTCCTGCTCGACTTTGCCGACCTGATGATGGATGTCCTGCTTGGCTATCTCGCCCTGTATTTCGTCGATGTGGCCCGCGTTTCTGAAACGCAGGCTGGCATCGCGGTCACGCTCTGGCTGGCTCTCGGCATGGCCACCGAACTTCTCTTCATCCCATTCATTGACAGACAGCCGGACAGCATCAAATTCCTCCGCAGGACGGCGATACTCGAACTCATCGCCTTTTCGATATTTCTACTTGTGCCGGGCTTCATTCCCAAACTGATCGCGGCAGTCTTTGTCAACGTCTTCAACACCGGCTGGTATCCCGTGCTGCAAGGGCGTCTCTATTCTGCCCTGCCGGGCCAGAGCGCCAGCCTGATGGCAATCGGTTCGGTCACCGCGCCGCTCGCCAAACTCCTGCCCTTCCTCGTCGGCCTGCTCGCCGACCAGTTCGGTCTCGGCGTTGCCATCTGGCTCTTGTGTCTCGGGCCCATCGCCCTTATCATTGGCCTCCCGCGCCGCGGCCTGCCGCCTGAAACATGACACCTGACACTTCAATCTACCTCCACATCCCCTTCTGCGCCCACCGCTGCGCCTATTGCGACTTCAACACCTACTCGGGACAAGAATCATTGATTCCCGCGTACGTTGACTCCCTTATCCGCGAAATCGAATTTATCGGAAGACAACTTTCCAGCCTTCCAACCTTCAACATTCCAACCGTGTTCTTTGGCGGCGGGACTCCCTCGCTTCTTTCTGGACCTCAACTGGCCTCCGTCATGGACGCGTTGCGCGCCGCTTTTGCATTTACTCCCGATCTCGAAGCGACGATCGAAGCCAACCCTGGAACCACCTCCCCCGAATTTCTGCATCGGATTCGAGAAGCAGGAATCAACCGCATCTCCTTCGGCGTCCAATCCGCCAACCGCGAAGAGTTGCGCATGCTCGAGCGCGCTCACGATTTCTTCGATGTGATCCAGTCCGTTAAGTGGGCGCGGCAGGCGGGCTTCGATAATCTCAACCTGGATTTGATCTACGGCCTCCCCGAGCAGACTCTGCAAACCTGGCGGACCACTCTCAAACGCGCCCTCGACCTGCACCCCGAACACGTCTCGGCTTATGCGCTCACGCTCGAACACGGCACGCCCTTTGGCAAATGGTCTTCACGCGGTCTCCTGCCGCTCCCCGATCCCGACCTCGCCGCCGAGATGTATGAATGGGCAGGCGACTATCTCGAATCGAATGGCTACATTCAGTACGAAATTTCAAATTGGGCAAAAATCAAAGATGAAAGCGGAAAGATGAATGATGAAAGAAATTCATCCTTCATCCTTCGTTCTTCATCCTTCCAATGCCGCCACAACCTGCAATACTGGCGCGCGCTTCCCTACCTCGGCCTCGGCGCGGGCGCGCACGGATATGCAAACGGCTATCGTTATTCCAACGTCCTTCGCATCAAAACCTACATCGAACGCCTCGCCAATCTTCAATTACCAATTGCCAATTACAAATTTCCCCTCACTCCCGCCGTCGTCAACCGCCATCGCCAGGGCAGGCTGGATGATATTTCCGAATTTATGCTCAATGGCTTGCGCCTGACGCGTGAGGGCATCTCCTCCATGGAGTTTGAGATGCGCTTTGGGTCGCGGTTGGATGAGGTCTACGGCCAGGAGGTCGAAGCGTTGACTCGGCTGGGGCTGCTCGAGTGGCAGGCCGAACGTCTGATTTTGACGCGGCGGGGGCGTCTGCTGGGGAATCAGGTCTTCATGCGATTCGTCGGGTAGCAGAAAGCGAACAGGGACGCGAGCCGCGTCCCTGTCATGTCCAGCAGTTCTTCTTATTACGGGTAGGTGCAGTAGTACACGACCGCGATAACGATGCTTCCGTTTTGTCTCCATGCACAGCCTGCCGCCTCGCAACTGGCCTGGTTCGTGTATTGGGCAGGATTCTCGCATCCCGTCTCGCCGGGGGGCGGTTCGTTGGGCGGACATAACATTGGTTCATAGCCGGTCGGGGCGAAGCCAAAGGCCGCGCGGCAGGTGTTGTCCACCGCGAACAAGTCTTTCAGCGGATAATATTTCTTGTCCCTGACGGGCGAGCCTGCCTGTTCCTCGGTGAAGCGGTCCACATAATCGAGTTTGCCCGCGTCTTTCAGACCCGCGTCGGCCAGCACGCCGTACATGAAGGACGACCCCGTAAGGGATTTCTTGAAGGCGAATTGCAGGTTCGAGCCGACCGTATCAATCCGCACCCAGGCCAGATCGGGATCGTCGCCCGCGCCGAGGCCGCCGTTGAAGGCCAGCGTTTCGTAACCGTTCGTCGAGATCGGCGCATCCGATTTTTCCGCAGAGATACCGCTGGTGTCGTGATTCTTGTCAGTGAGGACCTGGACGTTGTCATTCGTCCAATCCGTTTTGTAGGGCGGGTGCGCCAAAATGATGATGTCGCCGAAGCCGTCGGCATTCGTATCGAACTCGACTCCGTAATCAATTCCCATCTCGTTGTTGGGGTTACTGCCAACCAGATTGACGGAGACATAGTACCAGGCCGAATCCTCGGAGAGATAGAAAGTGTCAATGTCGAGGTCGGGGACGTAAGTCATATCCTGCAGGAAGGGACGCTCGAGGCGGTTGATGTCGTACGAATCGCCGTAGGGTGCGCGCTTTTCCGGGCCCGTCCCGGATGAATTCACATCATAGACCACCGACCCTGCCGTGACCGAACTTGCCGGGAAAACCACGTGATTGACCACCGGTACCGGCGTGACAGTCTCGGTCGGCGGGGACGACTCTGTGGCGGGCGCGCCGACCTCCGGGGTCGCGGTAACATAGATAATTTCCGTCGCTGCGGGCGGCGGTGTGGAGTCCGTCCCCGGCAGACTGCAGGCCAGAACGATCACAAGAACGATACTGACCAGGAATAGTAAATGGGACTTGCGAATCCTTACCATACTCTCCTCCGCGGTTTGGTTTTACATATTATGCTCGGTTTCCGTACAAATTCAAGATGCTCCAATTGTCCTAAGGATGGCGGGGGCGATGCCGGTCAGGTCGCGCAGACCGGCCTCAAAATCCCGGCGCGACGCGGGGGTTCCGATCAGCAGGCAGGGAACGGGGTTGAACGTGTGCCGCCGCGTGGACAGGTCCTCGAGGTTGCCGTGGTCGGAGGTCAGCACGATGAGGCCGCCTCCTGAGCCTGTCGAAGGATCGTCCCACTCGTCCACCAGGCCGCCGAGCACGGCGTCGAAGGTTTCGAGCAGGGAGACGGCTCTGTCCATCTCCTGGCTGTGACCGGCGTAATCGGTGGCCCAGTATTCGAACAGGGAGAAATCGTATGCGCGCGCCAGCGCGGCGGTCCTGCGCCCGCCCTCTTCGGGGGTGAAGATCGGCGCTTCTTTGATTTTGAGAAAATCGTGCCAGCCTTGACCGGTGAAATCCGCGGCCAGGGCGCGGCCCGCGAAATAATCTTCCTGGGTGAAGAGTGGAAATCCCGCCGCCGTGACCGCCAGCGGAATGGACGAGTACAACCGCTTGCCGCTCTGGACGCCGTGGAAGTAGCGCGGCGGATAGGCGTTGAGCAGGGCGGCGGTTTTCTGCTGTCCGCGCAGTGCGGCGAAGATTGTCCTCCCGTTGTTGAGATACTTCGCGACGGCGCGGTTGGGTTTCGGCCCGTAATGGTAGCCGAGTTCGGCGGGGATGTTGACCCCGGTCAGCAGGACGGCCTGACCGGTGGCGGATTGCGGCAATCCCTCGACGCCCAGATTCGCGTCCAGGGGCAGGAGCGAGGCGCGCGCGGACTCGAAGGGCGCGGCGGAGGCGGTCATGGGTCTGCCGCCGAGCAGGGCGCGCAGGCGCGGCATGTGCGCGCGGACGAAGGGGTTGATCTCTGGATCATCCACCCCCAGGCCGACCCCGTCGAGGAACAGGAACAGGACACGCATGGTCTGATTTTACTCCGCTTTGCCGGTTTGATTGACAAACCTTTACTCTATGCGCTGTCCTCGGCGATAGATTTTCTCGTAAAACCCCGCCGGGGACGGCGGCTGGAGCGTAGTCATTGACAATCTTTGCATGCGCATGATTTCTGGCTTGACGCCGCGCGCAGTTCAACGGATAATCATGACAGCCATTATTTTGTTACAATTAACCCATCATGACCGACACTCCCCTCGTTGTAGAAAACCTGTCCTTTCGTTACCGCGACCGAAGCGGCGCGGCCATCCGTGATATCTCATTTTCGGCCAATGCCGGTGAAATCCTTTTGATCGCCGGCGCCAGCGGATGCGGAAAAACGACTCTCATCCGCTGTGTCAACGGACTCATCCCGCGCAGTTACAAGGGAGAGTTGACCGGGCGCGTCCTCATCCACGGCGAAGATACGGCGAAGATGAAACTGTCTACGATCTCGCAAAAGGTCGGGACGGTGTTGCAGGACCCCGAACGGCAAATCCTCGGGACGAAGGTGCTGAACGAGGTGGCCTTTGGATTGGAAAACCTCGGCCTGCCGCGCGAGGAAATCTATCAACGCGTGGACGAGTCTCTGGCGCATTTGAAGATTCAGCATCTGCGCGATCGCGACACGTTCCTGCTTTCGGGCGGCGAAAAACAGAAAGTTGCGTTGGCGGGCGTGCTGGCAATGCGGCCGTCCATTTTGCTGTTGGATGAACCGCTGGCGAGTCTCGATCCCGCCTCCGCGGCGGAGACGCTGGACGCCGTCCGCGCCCTCGCGGATGAGGGGATGACCGTGCTGATGGTGGAGCATCGCGTGGAGGATGTGCTGCGGATTCGGCCCGAGCGCGTCATGTACATGGGCGAGGGCGAACTCCGTTACCTCGGCGAGGTGGACGGGTTATCAAGGGTGGTGAACTATCACGAGGTGAAACTCCCTGCTGAACAGATCGTCGGGCGCGCGAAGCGGGATCCCGCCCCAGCGGAGATTCGCGTCCTGCCTGGCGCGGCCCGCGCGGGGTCGGGAGAGGAAGCGCTGGTTCGGTTCGAGGATGTCGCGTTCGGCTACGAGTCGGATGTCGAAGTCCTGCATGGCATCAATCTCGAAATCAAGCGCGGCGACGTGATCGCGGTGCTGGGCCCGAACGGCGCGGGTAAGACGACTTTCGTCAAGCACGCCATTGGCCTGCTCAAGCCTAAATCGGGGCGCGTGCTCGTGAACGGGAAGGATACGAAGGACGCGAGCGTTGCGGAGATCGCCAGCACGCTCGGTTACGTGTTTCAAAGTCCGAGTCACATGTTGTTCGCGCCGACGGTGCGCGAGGAACTGGCGTTCGGTCCGACCAATCTCAAACACCCGAAGGATGAGATCGAAAAGGAGGTGCAAGAGGCGCTGAGAATTGTAAACCTGTCCGATAAGGAGCAAGACCCCCCGCTGGCGCTTTCGTTCGGCCAGCAAAAGCGCGTCAGCATCGCGGCCATTCTGGCAATGCGCTCCCGCATTCTCGTCATGGACGAGCCGACCGCGGGGCAGGACTACCAGAACTACATGAATTTCATGGATGCCATATTGCAGTTGCCCGGCTTCGAGGCGGTGATGTTCATCACGCACGATGTGGACCTGGCGGTGATCTATGCCAACCGCGTCCTGTTGATTGCGGATGGGCGGCTGGTCGCGGACGGGACTCCGCACGAAGTCCTGCGCGACTTTTCTCGATTGGAGGCCTGCCGCGTCGTCCCGAGTTCGCTCCTCGCCCTGAACGTGAACCGCTTCGCGCAGACGGGACGCTTCCTGCGGGCCGAGGCGCTGGCGCATGTGTAATCGTTGTTGCCTGAATTTTCGGTCCCACCGTCATTGCTGAGATTGCTTCGCCGCCTTGGTCTCGATACGCCTTCGGCTACTCGACCAGCGGCGGCTCGCAATGACGAGACAATATCACAAAGGAGAATGAGATGGATAAACGTTTGTCTTCCGTTTTGACCTGGCTGGTGGTGATCTTTGCGGTCTTTGCCATCCTGGTCTTCGTGCTGGGCAACATGCTCGGCATCGAGCGTTTCCAGACCGACAATGCCACACTCGGCCTGCGTTTTGGATTCGTCGTCCTTGGCCTGCTGATCGCCTTCGTGGTTTACTACTTCAGCAAGGACAACAAGGCCTGGGAAGTGGGCACGCGTGAAGTGGTGTGGATGGCCATCGGCGCGGCGCTGTATGCCGTGTTCTCGTGGTACTTCAATGCCACCGTGTTCGTCGTCCCCTCGCTGAGTCAGGTGGCGCTCCGTCCCGCCATTGCCATCCCGATGTTCTTCGGCTACGCTTTCGGCCCCATCGTCGGCTTCTTCACGGGCGCGGTCGGTAACATGTTCGGTGACGCCATCTCGGGCTTTGGCCTCTCGCCGCAGTGGAGCATCGGCAACGGCCTGATCGGTTTCATCGCCGGCCTGCCCGCGCTGTACGCGGACCGCAAGAAGGCCACCGATACCGTGCTGTGGGTGGGCGGCGCGCTGGCCGTGCTGGCCACGATCGTTTATTTCCTTAACCGCGATCAGACGAACATGATGTTCTTCCAGCCCGAGGCGGGCATCTTCGGCGACCAGCCCATCGCGTTGACGGCGGGCATCGCGCTCCTGATCGGCTTCGTGCTGGTGCTGATCGTCCGCTTTGCGTTTGGGAAGAACGTGAGCGTCGGCGAGGCGGTCATCTGGGGTATGCTCGGTAACATCCTAGGCATTGGCTTCGCGGCCATCTCCGACATCTGGATCAACGGATTCAGTCCCGCGGCCGCGATCGTGGGCGAGTTCCTGCCCGCGGCGGGCCCGAACCTGATCTTCGCCGCCATCCTCGTTCCGCTGCTCGTCGCGGCCTACGCGGCAGTGCAGAGGCAGTCGGGAAGATAGTTATCAGTAATCAGCGGGCAGTGATCAGTTTATCTGGTCACTGCCCGCTCACTGATGACTGATTACTGAACACTGAAAACTGTATGTTAGTCGCCTGGCGTTACCGCGAACGCGCTCGTTCGTTCATCCAGTCCTTCGATCCGCGCGCCTGGATGATGTTCTACGCGTGTTTCCTCTTTTCCACGCTCGCGTTCTGGGACGTGCGTTACCTGCTGTTCTTCGCGGTCATCGCGTTGTTTGTCCTCTTTACCTCAGTTGTGACGTGGAATGAAATCCGCCGCGCGGTGCTGTTCATCGTCGGCTTCGTCCTCATCTTCGCCTTTTTCACCTTCCTGACGGGCCGCGGCGGGACGGAACTCTATGAGCAGGAGCATCTCATTCGACGGCTCGAAGCGTCGTTCTCCATCCTCGGCTGGACGCCCGCCCTCGACATCACCGTCGAACGCGCCTTCTTCGGGGTCAGCCAATTCGTGCGCGTCTTCAGCATCGCTATCATGACCATTCTGATTCCGTACACGCTCAACCCCGCGCTGTACGGAGTCACCTTCCGCGGGCTGGGATTGCCCGACAAGATCGCCTACGCCATGGACCTGACCATGCGCTTCATCCCGACCTTCAGCCGCGATTTCCAACTGACGATGGACGCGCAGCGGGCGCGCGGCTACGAACTCGAAAAGATCAGCGGCGGACTATTCCAGCAGGTGCGCAAACTCGGACCGCTGATGGTGCCTGTCACGATCCACGCCATCATCGGCAGCGAGGACATCATCGACGCGATGGACTTGCGCGCCTTCGGCATCGGTCCGCGCACGTGGCTGCAGAAACTGGATTACAAAACGAAAGACCGCATCCTGATCGGAGTCGGTCTCGCCATCCTGCTGTTCTCGCTGGCGCTCAGCACTTTGGGACAGGGACAGTTTTGGGTCCCGCCGCAGTTGCTGGCGTTGGCGGGAGGTTGAGTAATATAAGCGTGCGGCTGTTCCTCGCTTCCCAAAGTTATAGTAAGATAACGGCATGAGTCAATTGCATGTCCCCGCCGGTATTGCAAAGATCGCCCCCGACGGCAACCTGACCCCGCGTCAACTGCGCCGATTTATGATTGACATGGTACTGCGCCGCGTCAAGCCGGGGACAGGGAGCGGGCGCGGCTTTATGCGAAGGAGAACAGCCATGAATCCCTGGCCTGATTTGCGCCCCATCCTTTCGGGAATTCCATGGGCAATTATTGGCGGCGTGGCCACCCGCGCTTATATGCCAGAACGCACAACAAAAGATTTGGATATCCTCGTCCATGAAAAAGATGGGGAGGTTGCGGTTAACCAATTGCGGGCGGCGGGATATCAGCTTGTTTCCCAATTAGCGATACCGGGTTGCCTTATGTCAGCGCCCGATGGAACTGAAATTGATGTAGTCTTTGGAAACGATCAATGGTTGAAAGAAGCCCTTGCGCATCCAAACATTGACGCGGCGGGCTATCCCGTCCTGGCCTTGCCTTATCTCATCCTTCTAAAAATGGCGGCACAGCGTCCCCAGGACTGGGCGGATGTTTCGCGCATGTTGGGCCTGGCCTCCGAGGCCGATTTAGAGCAGGTGCGGGGGGTTGTAAAGAAGTATGCGCCGCAAGATGTGGAAGACCTTGAATCCTTGATCTTTATCGGGAAGAAGGAGCAGGAAATTCCTCCCGGTAACAACGAAGGAAAATAAAACGGTTTGGCAGTTTCAAGGGAAGAAACCAGGTTTCTTGGAGAAACCTGGTTTCTCACGGCCTATCTAAACAGCATTGCGTGTAAAACCATCCACGATTTTCGAATAAACGAATGGATGAGTTGGCGCTCGTATATTCGCGTCCCCATTCGGGATAGGTTTCCAACCTCCATCCTGTCCGCCACTCGAAATTCATCCTTCATCCTTTCCCTCACTCCACCCAATCCAAAACCTTGTGCCACATCCCCGCGAAGGGCAAAAACCACGGACGGCCATCGTAGAGTCCCAGCGGCGCGGCGGGGAAGTCGAATTGTGCGAAGGGGTGTTCGCGTATATTCCCAGCCAGCATCGCCTCGGCGACTGTCTTGCCCAAATACGTCCCCATTGCCACGCCGTGTCCCGCGTAACCGAGCGAGTAAAACACGCCATCCTCCTCGCCCACGTGCGTCATCATGTCGAAGGCGAAGTCCAGCGTGCCGCCCCAGGCGTATTCGATTTTCGCGTCGCGTAATTGCGGATACACCGTCGCCATCTCGCGGCGCAGGATGTCGGCGCTTCGAGCAATCGTGTTTTCGTTCTCAGGGAAAAATGCGGCGCGCCCGCCGAAGATCATTCGGTTATCCCACAGGCGAAAATAATTCAGGTAATGTTTGTAATCGAAGATCATGCGGTTCTTCGGGCTGAGTTCCCGCGCAAGATTGTCGGGCAGACGCTCCGTCGCAATGATGAACGAGCCGATGGGAATGATTTTCTTTTGCAGCGACTTCGTGACGCTTCCCGTGTATCCCGCCGTGGCAACGAAAACGGAATCCGCTTCCAATTTGCCGCGTTCTGTCTCGACGACGAAGCGCGCCCCGCGGCTCCCTGAGCGGAGGGCTCCGCCCGAAGTCGAAGGGCGCTCGAGCCGTGTGACCCGCGCCCGCGTGTGGAGACTCGCCCCCGCCTTCTCTGCCGCCCGCGCCAAGCCCGCGACGAACTGTGCGGGATTCACCCCCGCGCTGACCTCGTCCACGAGCGCGCCGGGATAGACGCGCGACCCGATCTCGCTTTGCATCTCGTTCGGCGGCACAAGGTTTACCTTGTGCCCGAACTCACGTGCCATGAAGTCCACTTCGTCTTTCAGCGCGTCGTAATGCTTCGGTTTGTTTGCCGCCAGCAGGTGACCTGTGCGCGCAAAGCCGCAGTCAATCTTCTCCTCGCGCACGATCTCTTCGACCGTGTCGATCGAATCCAGCGAGCATTGAAAGAGACGTTTGGCTAATTCGCGGCCATAGCGTTTGATGACAGTCTGCATCGGGAGTTTGAGTCCCGTCAGCACCATGCCGCCGTTGCGCGAACTCGCGCCCCAGCCGATGATCTCCGCCGCCTCCAGTACTGCAACTTTCAAGTTGCGTTTCGCGAGGGTGAGCGCGGCGGCCAGCCCTGTGTAGCCGCTCCCGATGACGGCAACATCCACTCGGTCGGGAAGAGGCGAGGCGGAATCCCCCTCGGGCATCGCGACCGTATCGTGCCAGTAGACATGTTCTTTGAGCATGGCATCCTCCCCGGAGTCCAACGTCCCCGGACGTTCTCCGAATCGTCTAATCCTTTTTGTCTTTCTTCATCTGACTTGCCTGCACAGCAATTCCGACCACCGTCAGTGCGATGAATAGAATCCCACCCGCGAGGCGGCCTGCATCCAGCGCGCCGGTGATCAACGACGCGCCGCCCAGCGACGACAGGATGATCAACGCCCAATCGAAAAACGCGCTGACGATGAGGATGCCGCCAATGCCGCCGATCAGGTAAATAACCCAGGAGAGGATTCCGCTATCGAGGCCGAACAGCCCCGTCAGCCCGAGCAGGACCGAGCCGCCCGCGAGAAATCCCGCCAGGCCGATGGCCAGCGTTTTGAGGAACACCGCCAGCAATGCGGCGGCCAGTCCAAACCCGATGCCAATGAGGATTCCCAGCCACTCAGGGCCGTGCAGTACCCCCGCCGCGAACTGCACGCCTGTGACGAATCCCGCCGCGGCGACGAACAGCCAGAACAACTTGCGCCCCCAGATGAGCAATGCAACGCCGAGAAGAAGATTTACCAGAAGCATATCGGCCTCCTGAATAGGATTTTTACCGCACACGCCGCGCCGGACGTATCACCTCGCGCAGGTTGTTGGCCAGGTCGGGCGGCAGGGAGGATGAGATGCGGCGCAGGGTGACGGCCGTCATCTCGGTCTGCGATTTTGCGATCACCTGCCTCAGAAAATAGGCGGTCTCGGTAGGAGAGGCATCATACAATGCGGTGATCAGTTCGGCCAGGTCGTTCTGGATGAGAGCGGGCGCGGCCTCGACGACCGGCTCGATGATCTCGAACACGGGCGGCAGGTTGTGGAAGTCTGGGGCCTTGATGAGAGGGATGAGTGCCTGGATGCCGTTCGGCCACATGCGATGGCGTTCGGGATTCAGCCATTCGCCGACCAGCGTGAGGAACAATTCGGGCGTTTCTTTTCGCAGGCGGGCAAGGCTGGTGGTCAACAGCGCGGCGCGGACGGACGAGTCGCGGATTTGCATGGTCCACGCGGTCAGGCGCGCCAGCAGGCGTTCCTCGCGCGGCGGCAATTTGCCGAGCAGGAACGCTGCCAGCAGGCGCATCTCCAGCCAGCCTTCGTCCCACAGGCTGTCGGCCAGGTCGAGCGCCTGATCGGGCCGCGCCGCGGCCAGCGGGCCGAGTTCCGTTTCCAGGTGACGCAGGATGACGGGCGGCGTGTGATAGGTCCGCAGGACGGACGCGGGTGCGACGGCCCCCGCCTGCCTCAGTGTGCGGTTGACGTAAAAGTCGAGCGTCTCGTGGAGTTCGCGCAGGAATGACGCGGGCTGGTCGAAGAGATCGCCCAGCGCGGCGGCTTGTTTTTTGAGACGGGCGAGGTCAATGGCGGGCATGGGAATTACTGTAGGGGCACAGCGGAACTGTCACTCAACACTGTTGATTGAATAGCCTGCTGTGCCCCTGCGATCAATACGCCTTGGCGAAGTATATCTTCTTCTCCGCTTTTTCTCCACAGACGATGCACTTGCCCGTGCCTTTGGGCTGGTCGAGCGGCATGTTGCGGGTGGTGGCTTTGGTCTCTTCCTTCACCTTCGCTTCGCATTCGGCCGATCCGCACCACCACGAGAAAGCCCAGCCGTCCTGCACCACCTGTTTGAGTTCGTCGTAATCTTTGGGATCATGGATGTTGGCATCGCGGAAGGCGGTGGCGCGCGTCAGCAGCGCGGACTGAATCTCGGACAGGAGCCCGCTCACGGTCGCGGCGAGACCCGCCTGCGGCACGAATGACTTGCCCTCGCGTCCCGGGACATCACGTCTTGCCAGCGCGACCGAGCTTTTTTCCACATCCTTGGGCCCGATCTCGACGCGCAGGGGCACGCCGCGCAGTTCCCAGTCGTTGAACTTGAAGCCCGGGGTGACCTCCTCGCGGTCGTCCATTTTGAGGCGGATGCCCGCATCCTTGAGTTCCGCGAAGATGCGGTCTGCCGCTTCCATCACCTTGCTTTTTTCGGCGTCATTCTTGTAGATGGGCACGATGACCGCCTGGATGGGCGCGAGGCGGGGCGGCAGAACCAGGCCCTGATCGTCGCCATGCACCATGATGATCGCGCCGACCATGCGCGTGGACAGACCCCATGAGGTGGTCTCGCAGAACTGCAGGGTATTGTTGTGGTCGAGGTACTGGATCTCGAAGGCCCTGGCGAAGTTCTGACCGAAGTAATGCGATGTGGCCGATTGCAGGGCGCGCTTGTCCTGCATCATGCCTTCGATGGAGGTGGTGATCTGCGCCCCGGCGAATTTTTCGCTCTCGCTCTTGCGTCCCTTGACGACCGGGATGGCGGCCTCGTTGATGGCGAAATCGGCGTAGATATCGAGGATGCGGTACATCTCCTCCATCGCCTCTTCCTTGCCGGCGTGGGCGGTGTGGCCTTCCTGCCAATAGAATTCGGCCGTGCGCAGGAAGAGTTTCGTGCGTAGTTCCCAGCGCAGGACCGAGCCCCACTGGTTGATCAGCACGGGCAGGTCGCGCCAGGACTTGATCCATTTGGAGTACATGTAGCCGATGATGGTCTCGGACGTGGGGCGGACCGCGAGAGGCTCTTCGAGTTTCTCGCCGCCGCCGTGTGTGACGACTGCCAGTTCGGGCGCGAAGCCCTCCACGTGTTCTTTTTCTTTCTCAAAGAACGAAAGCGGAATGAGCGTGGGGAAGGCCGCGTTGACATGGCCCGTCTCTTTGAAGCGGCGGTCCAGCGCGGCGGTCATGTTTTCCCACAGCGTCCAGCCGTAGGGGCGCACGACCATACAGCCGCGCACGGGTGCATAGTCGGCCATCTCCGATCTCAGCACGAGCTGGTTGTACCACTCGGAGAAGTTCTCTGCTCTGGTGGGTAATTTGTCTTCAGCCATTTTTATATCCTCGTTATTCGATATTAGATATTCGATATTAGATATTCGGTATTCGATTTGTGGCAGCCCGAGTATCGAATTATTGAATATCGAGCATTTCCACAGCAGTTTCCACATCCGGGGCAAATTGCACCAATTCTCGCTGTGTCTGCGATGTGTAATCGCCCAGTATCGTGAAGACCTGACCGAAGACGGACTGCCAGCCGTCCCCGATCAGGATCAACGGCCTCCGGTGCAGAGACTCGATGATCATCAGATTCCAGGTCAGCGCGATCTCGGTCAGCGTGCCGGGACCGCCGGGCAGGGCCATGGCCGCGTCGCTCCCCTCGACGATGGCCTGCAACCGTTCGATCAGTGTTTCCTTTTTCCATTCCTCTTTCACCCAGCGATTCACGCCGACGGGACGCCATTTCTCGATCTCGGCGCAGGTCACGCCAATGACGTGTCCGCCCGCTTCGGCCGCGCCGCGCGAGACCGCCTCCATCGTGCCGATGTAACCGCCCGTCAACACGGTATGGCCGCGTTCGGCCAACAGCCTGCCGAGTTCCTGTGCTTCGGCGTAGGCCGTCTCGCCTTCCTTGGGTTGGGAACCGCCAAAAACTGCTATTTTCATTCGTCTTCTCTCCCCTCTCCCAGCGGGAGAAGGCAAGGGTGAGGGAATAAACAAAAAACGGCTCACCAGGTCTGGGAGCCGTTCGCGGCGCACTGAACCGAACCTATCCAGACCGAGATGGTTTGACGTTGCGCGGGCTAGGGGACGGGTTCAGTTGCATGTGTCAGATTATACCTGATTGTGGAAATGTGAAAAGGTCATTTCGCGGTTTCCGGCGCGGAGGCCGATGATTCGGCGCTGTTCAGGAAACTCCAGGTTAAGCCGATGGTTGCACCCATCAAACCGGCGGTTAAGGCAAGAACGGTGTATGAGACTTCGGAACCCATGGATGGGTTATTGCTGAAATAGAATGAATTCAGCACGTAGCGCAGGACATAGGCAATGGCTCCGACAATTGAAAGGATGACTATGCCAGAGACCCTTTTTGTGCCAATCCCCAGGCACAGGCCAAACACCGCTCCGAAGATGATTGCACGAAATTCATCGGGCTCCCCAAGCATCATCCAGACGAATAGACCAAGAAGCATTCCAATGCTCCCTAGCAGGCCCAATACCGAATAGCGCTTGGCGCTTCTCGAGGGGATGGCCAATGACGCGCCCCCGATGAAGCCCCAAATCACCAATTGCATGATTGAAGCCGTTAGCCCTTCTTCAAAATAAGGTTCAACAAGTATATTCAATAAATTGGTGAGAAGGTTGCCAACTGTAAAACCAACCGCCCCGGCGAGGACTGTTTTCCAATTGAGAGTCCAACTCCCGCTGATTTGGCTGAACATGAACATCCCGCCAAGCAGGCCGGCGGTACTTGCCTGCACTGTATTCGAGAGCAATGCAATCAATAATGTTCTGATTCCTGAGAGTGAAAGGAGGCTGTCTGCTACTAGTTGTCCAATCGCAAAGGCAGTTCCCCATCCCAGAATGATCAATAGGAAATTTTTCCAAGTATAGGTCGCATTTGATTGACGGAGGGTGAGGGCTATAACTGTTCCAATACCCAAACCTGAAGTGATAATCCCGGACCTCCAGATCCACTCTTCTATACCTTGTACGTGCCCATAAAGCGATATGGTCAGCAGGCTGGACAGGATAGCGGAACAGGCCAGAATGACAGTCAGGGCTTGTTTTCTGCCGAGAACGATGCGGACATGTAGAGCCCAACACAATACCGATCCTGTGAGTGCGCCATATAAAGCCCAATAAATCGCCGAAGCAAAATATGAATTAGTGTAACTCCAAATCGTTGTATAAAGGGGACCGCCCAGCAAGAAGTCTATCAGGACGCTTGCAAGCCCGAAACCCGCAAACATCGCTAAAATGCGCCATTCCAGATTCCTGGATTGCCAGCTGGGGCGGATTCTAACCTGATGCAAAGTCACCCACCCGCCGATGAGGCTTGCGAAGAACTGCTCGACGTGAATGGAAATCGAATATCCCGTTTCCTGGCCAAACTGATCAATTAAGTCGCCGCGCAGGTTATTGCCGATTAATACGCCCATTGCATGACCCAGACCCCATCCAATTAATAGGGCGGCAAATTGTCTTTCGCTAAATGCTGGATCTGTACGTCGAAGAACCAGGGCAATGGGGATTGCCACTATCATCCTGATGAATGCCCATGTCAATGTCCAAGCCCAGAGTTGATCTGGATAAAGCGCTACACCCAGGTCTACGAAAATGGTTTCTGCGAGGGTGGAAGTGACCACAATCAGAATGATTTCTTTGCGCAGTAATGGCCCAGCGGCTTTCGACAAGAACCACCAGAGCGCCAACCCTGTAAGGATTCCCGAAGGGAGCATGTAGACTGAGGTAACGAGGATCGCGTTTGAACTATCTTCCAGCCAGGTGTGGCTAATGAAATTGCCTATCCATCCGGTGACCAGCCGCGCGCCGAAGATTGCCAAAACCAGCGCAGTCAGAAGCCACTCGCCTCGCGCGGATTTTTGGCCGGCGACAACCGCTTCGGGCTTGCGAACCTTTTGGCGGGCGCGCTCCAGTTCGGATTCGGCGCGGCGCAGGAGCGACTCGCTTTCGCGGTAACCGGCCTGAAGTCCGCGCACGCGGCGGAGCAGGCGGATGGCCTCCTGCCAGTTGTCTGAGTCGAGGGCGGTCAGCGCGCCGGTGTAGGCTGTTTCGAGTTCTTTTTCCTTTTTCGCTTTGCTCAAACTACGTTCGGCCAGTGTCCGCAGACCCTGCGGGTCGGGGTTGCGCGGATTGATCGCATCCATCTCGCGGAAGATTTCGAGCACGGCCTGCCACTTTTCGGCTTGCGCCAGGCGCTGGGCTTCCGCGTACAGGTCGGTCAGTTGATTCTGGCGGCGCGCTCTTGCCAGCCGCGCGGCCGCTTCGGGATAATTCGGGTCCGCTGCAAGCAGATCTTCGAGAGACTTGATGGCTTTGTCCCAGTCGCCTTCTCTTTCCGCGGCGAGAGCCTGATCGTTGAAGGTCTGCAGGCGCATTTTCTGGCGGGCAATCTCCAGTTTGGCGGCCGCGTCCTTGTGCGCGGGATTTGCATCCACGATGGCTTGGAATTTTTGATACGCCTCCGCCCATTTTCCAAGGTAGAAGGCTTCGAGTGCCTCGGTGTAGAGTCGCTCCTGGCGCGCGGACTCTTGAGGGTCCGCGATGGAAACGGGGCGGGGCGCCGCGGCGGGCAGTTGGGTCACATCGAAGATCCGCCCGTCGGGGGAGCGCATGTATAAAACAGGCGTGCCCCATTCGAGTTCGTTGCCCTGAGTCTTGATGGCTTTGCGCGCTTCGGTCAACGCGGCGTCGACGGGATAGCCGTCCGCGAGCGCGCCGTAGAATTCATGCGCCAGCGTGATGGAGGCCTGGTCGGTGATGCGGAATTGCATGGCGATGACCGCGGGGATGCCCTGCTGGATCAGGCTCTGGGCGGTTCCGGCAAACTGGTCGTCGAGGGCGGCGCGGGCGCCCTCGCAGGCGTTCAGGACGACCAGCCGAAGAGGGCGATGATCGTGCAGGAGCGTGCCCAGGTCGCGCCCGCTCAGGCGGTGGCCGCCGCGTTGTTCGTTTTCGAGCAGGAGGAAACCGTCCTGGTCGCGTTTGGAAAATACGCCATGTCCAATAAAGTGAAACACATGATATTGCTCGCGGCGGAGTTGTTGTTGCAGGGCGGGGAGTGTTGGGGGAGTGAGGCGATGCAAGTGGACCAGCCCGCCAGCCTGCAGGCTTTGCAGGGACTCTTGCAGATTTTGCCATTCGCGTTCCACGTCCAGTTTGGGGAAGTCTTTCGGCCCGCAGATCATGGTCAGGATTCGGAGTGGTGGCTGGACGGTCAACGGCTGGATGATCTGCGGCGTCTCCAAATACCGGACCAGCGGCGTCTCGACCGAGAGGGCCAGGAATCGGTTCAGGCTGGGATCGTAGATGAACTCCCATGGCAGGTTCCCCAGTTCGGGCACGCCTGCCAGGCGCAGGCGGATGCGCAGTCCCGCACCCTGCTGACCGACTTCGTTCAAGCTGGCGCGCAGGCGGTCCCGCACCTCGCCTCGAAAGACAGCCTCGAAGAGTGCTTGTCCGAACTGGTGCATTTTTCTGACTTGTGGTGATTCGAAAGAACGCGTGTGCCCAATTTGGATGAAAAAGTCTTCCACCTCAGACTCGGAGAAGGGAACGTCGAATCGTTCGCTGGCCTCCCCTGCCGGGGACTCCAAAACCCGCGCCGTGTACCCTGCCCCGCCGCGCTCGATCAGCAGATCGAAGTCCAGGTATCTGATTGACAAGCCAGCCTCCCCGGCGCCCTGTCCGTACATACATTATGCAGGTTTTTTCTAATTTTACAAGAGGGGTGTAAAATAGACCCACGGCCCGTGCAATATTCAGGCGGACGCCGCGAGGACCCTATGCCGCCATTTCTCCAATTCATCATCCGTCGATTTCTGGTTGTTCCGGTGTCGCTGTTCGTGATCTCGCTGGTGCTTTACGGGGGAGTGATGCTGACGCCCCCGGAGGCGCGGGCGGAATTATACATGCCGGAGCGGGTAAATCCGAACCTCTCGGATGAGCAACTCGAGCGCTTGCAGGAGCAGATCATCGCCCGCTATCATTTACGGGACCCGTTCCCGGTGCAATACTTTTACTGGGTTCAGACCTTATTCGACGGAACGTGGGGCTATAGCCCTTCTATGAATCAAAATGTCCTGCCGGCGTTGTTGCAAAGGACGCCGATTACCCTGGAACTGGGCCTGTACTCGCTCCTGATATTGATCCCGCTTGGACTGGCAAACGGCGTTACGGCCGGCTGGCGGCGGAGGCAGAGATACGACATGATTTTTCGCGGCCTGGCGTTTCTCGGGACCTCCACGCCGACGTTCATCCTGGCCTTGATTTTGCTCTCCGTTTTTTACATCAATCTCGGCTGGCTTGCTCCGGAGCGTCTCAGTCTCAACTTTAATCTCGAGCTTGCGAAAGGTGAGTTTATCAAATACACGGGCATGTTGACGATAGACAGCCTGCTCAACGGGCGCCCGGACATTTTCCTGGACGTGTGGAGGCACCTTGCCATGCCCGTATTCACGTTGAGCCTCTACCACTGGGCTACGCTGGGACGCGTGGCGCGCGCCACCGTCTTGAACGAGCGCGGCAAAGAGTACGTGATTGCCGCCCGCGCCCGCGGGGTGACCGAAAACAGCCTGGTCTGGCGGCACGTGTACCGCAACGTGATCTCGCCGTCGCTGACCAGCATGGCGCTCTCGGCCGCATCCATCGTGACGGGCGTCTTCGTGGCCGAGATCATCTTCGACTTCAACGGCGTGTCGTTCATCATCGTGAAGGCCATGAGCGGGATTCCCGACGCCCCTGCCGCGCTGGGCTTCGCCATTTACAGCGTCATCATGGTGCTGTTGCTGATGTTCATCCTCGACGTGTTGCAGGCGCTGTTCGACCCGCGCGTGCGTGAAGGAGTTCTGCGCTCATGAGACGCCTCCGCCGCTTCTTCTCCCGCTGGCAAAATTGGATCGCAGTCCTGTTGATTCTTGGATTTGTAATTGTCGCGGTTGCCGCGCCCTATATTTCTCCCGACGACCCGAAACAGCCGGGACCGTTCATGCGCGTGGGCCGCGCTACCGAGGGCAGCCCACTGCCGCCCTCCGAAAAGGCGCCGCTGGGGATGCTTCCCTTCGGCATGGACGTGTTGCACCCGCTGGTCTGGGGTGCGCGCGGGGCGTTGCAATTTGGCCTGATCGTCACGCTGTGCACCGCTTTCTTCGGCGTGCTCTACGGCGCGGTGGCTGGCATGATCGGCGGACGCGCCGGCGGCCTGCTCATGAGCGTCGCCGACTCGTTCCTCGCGTTTCCCGTCATCGCGGGCGTGGTCTTCCTGCAGCAATTGTATGCGACGACCATTACCGCCATGGGCGGCATGTATTTCACTTCGCCGTATTACGGGCAGGTGATAGAGATCGTCGGGCCGATGACCGCCATTCAGTGGCTGTTGGACCGTGTTAACCCTCTGATGCTCAGTCTCATCGTTCTTTCCTGGATGCCCTACGCGCGGCTGGTTCACTCCATCGTGCTCCTGCTGACGAAAACCGAATTCGTGCAGGCGGCGCGCGCCCTGGGCGGCAGTTACCTCTGGGTGATTCGCAAACACCTCATCCCCAATTCGATCTCGCCTGCCCTGGTCCTGGCGGCGCGCGACGTGGGCGGAGTGGTCCTGTTGCAGGCCACCCTCACCTTTATCAACATTGGCGGGGATTCCATCTGGGGCGCGATGCTCGCGCAGGGGCGCGGCTGGGTCATCGGCCCGGGCGGGAGCCTGCTCACCTACTGGTGGGTATTCCTGCCCCCCATGCTGGCGGTCATGCTCTTCGGCATCGCCTGGAATATGTTCGGCGACGGGCTGGCCGATGTCCTCGACCCTCAGATGACGTAAGCGATGAACCTCGCGGCCAGACTCGAATCCGCTATCCCGCCTCGCGGCTTATCTGTTCTGCGCCGGATCGCGGACGAGGCGGACGGGCGCGGCCTGCCGCTGTATCTCGTCGGCGGCTTCGCGCGGGACCTGGTGCTTGGCCGCCCCAGCCTGGACTTCGACCTGGTCGTCGAGGGGGACGCGTTGACCTTTGCCCGCGCCTGCTCCAAACGACTCGGCGGCAAATTGACCGTTCACAAAAAATTCGCCACCGCGACTCTGTCGCTTCCTTCGCTGGTGCTCGATTTCATCACTGCCCGCTCCGAGACCTATTCCCAGCCCGCGGCATTGCCCGATATTTCCCCGGGCACGCTTACCGACGACCTGCGCCGCCGCGATTTCACCATCAACACACTGGCCATCTGTCTCAACCGTCCGCGCTTCGGCGAACTGCGCGACGACCTCGGCGGCCTCGATGACCTCCAGCGCGGGCTGGTGCGTGTACTCCACCCGCGCTCCTTCGTGGACGATCCGACGCGGTTGTTTCGGGCTGTCCGCTATGCCGTTCGTTTCGGATTTAGAATCGCGCCCGAAACACTGGCGCTTGTGGAGAATGGGCGCAGGTATATTAAGAAGTTATCGGGGGAGCGAATTCGCCACGAGCTGGACTTGATTCTGGATGAACCCAATGCGGCGCAAATGCTCTTTATGCTGGCTGACCTGGGTTTGCTGGATGCAATTGATCCGCCATTGCCAGAGTTGCATACCAAGCCTGCCGAATTTTTCGATTCCACCCCGCTCACCGAATTCAGCCTTGATTTCAACCGCCGCCCCTTTCGTTACATTCTCTGGTTGATGGAATCGCCTGTCGCCTTGTTGAAAAGCCTCTCTACGCGCGTGGCGCTCACGGCGGACCTCTCGCGGGCGGTGTTGGCGGCCTCAACTCTCAGGGAAGATTTGGCTGGTTTGGCGGGGGCCAGCCCGAGTCGCTGGACGACGCGGCTGGAGAAGGTCCCGCCGCTGGCGGTGTACGCGGTCTCCCTTGCCGCGGACGAGTCGGCCCGCGCCGCGCTGACGTCCTATCTGGCGCGCTGGCGGCATGTCCAGCCGAAGACGACGGGCGAGACGCTCAAGGCGCGCGGCGTTCCGCCCGGGCCGTCGTATAAAAAAATCCTCAATCGCCTGCGCGCCGCCTGGCTGGACGGCGAGGTGAAATCCGCGGCGCAGGAAACTGCCCTGCTCGAAGTGTTGCTTCAAAACGCGGCTTGACCTATAATTCTATCGAGGGATTCCGATGGCCGACCGCAAACCTGCAACCAAAGAAGAACTGCCGTATCGCCTGCGGGAGAATTTTTTATCGTCGCCCGAGATGGCTTTGTTTCGGCGTTTGCAGGAAATGGTGGGGGAGCGGTACATGATCTGCCCGAAGGTGGCGCTGACGGATATTTTCACCATCGTGCGCCCGAACGAGAACGTGCATTTCTACAACAAGATCTTCCGCAAGCACGTGGATTTTTTACTGTGCGACCCGCAGACGATGAAGCCCGCCTTTGGCGTGGAACTGGTCAAGCCCATCGCCAAGACCGAGACGCGTTCCAGCGATCAGTTCATCGAAGACCTGTTTCTGAGCGAGGGCGTCCCGCTGGTGCATGTTCCTCTCGGCGACCATTACGAGATGACCGACCTGGTGCATCTCTTTCAACTGGCGGTGATGAAGACGAAAGAGACGCGCCCGCGCGCGAAGGTGACCGGCGACTCGGTGCCGATGTGTCCCGTGTGCGGGAAGATGATGGTGCTGAGAATCCATCGCGGCGGGCCGAACGCGGGGAAGAAGTATTACGGGTGCATGGATTCGCCGCGCTGCAAGGGCGTGGTGGCGATAGATTGAGAAAACAATTCGGGCGGATCGCTTCCGCCCGAATTGTTTAGAAATGTCTCTTCAATTCTGAAGCGTACCTCGCGCCCACGGTTTTTTTGTTCGCTTCCAGCCAATCTCCCAGCCGCGTCTTGCAGCGCGGCGGTTCTTTTGAAACCAGCAGGTCGGCCATCAATCCGTCCACTTCTTCGGGGGTGAGCACCACATCGCCGACGAACAGACCGATCAACTGGGCCGCGGTCAATGCCAGGCGCGGCGGGACGCGCAGCAGGGGGCGTGCGTGTCCGATTTTTTCGCCGATCAATTCGACCATCCCGCGGAAGGTGAAAAGCTCCGGCCCGACCGCGTCCCAAAGAATATTTTCCTTTGAATAGCCGCATTCGACGGCCAATTCTGCCACGTCATCTACATACACAGGTTGGAGGCGATACGATCCATCGCCGGGCAGGGCAAAGAATGGAAATCGCCGCAACAACCAGGCGATGTTGTTGATCAAGATGTCTTCCGTGCCGAACAGCACCGTTGGCCGCAGAATGGCATAGGACAATCCAGAGTCCATCACCGCCTTCTCATTGGCGGCCTTGCCCCAGAAATAAGGCAGGTGCGAATCCGCGGATGGATTGGTGATGCTGATGTGTACGATCCGTTTTACGCCTGCCTCGACCGCGGCCTTCACCAGTCGGCGCGTATTTTCCACGGCCGCGGGCTGGGTATTGCCGGCTTTGTCGAAGCGCACCCAATAGGTGTTGTAGAGCGTCTCCACGCCGCGCAGGCTGGAGGTCAGGCCGGCCGCGTCGTTGAAGTCCAGCGGGAAAGCGCGCACCCGTCCGTTGAAGGGATCGGGGCGGTTCGGGTGGCCGGTCAATGTGACGACTTCTTCGCCGCGCGCCAGCAGCCGCCGCGTGATGTACTTGCCCGAATAGGAGAATGCGCCTGTCACTGCGATTTTCATTTGATTTTGTCTCCATTGTTCGATGGTTTATTTCAATACACCTAGAATTCTTTGAACATTCACGAGTCCCAAACTTTCCAGTTTGACCACCGCGCGCGCAAGGCTGTCAATCGCGTCGAAGAATTCCTGCAGGGCGCGCACGCGTTCGATCAGGAAGGCTCGCTCCTCGGCATTGCTCGTGCCTGCTTCGAGTTTTGCCAGCGTATCCTTCACCGACCCGACGGCGCGGTCGAACTCGGTGTTCTGACGCTCCTTCAAGATCGAGCGGATGGATTTGTAGAAATCCGTCTCAGCCTCGTAGTAATCCTTGCGGTCGGCCAGTTTGGTCGAGCGATGGACGAGTCCCATGCGGGCCAGGGCGCGCACCTCGGTGCTGACCGCGCCCTTGGTGAGTCCCGTCTGCCGGACGATCTCGTCCAGTGAAAGCGGGGCGGGGGAAAGATATAACACGCCAAAGATGGCGCCCATGCCTTTCGGGAAGCCCCAAAAGCGGCTGATCTGGCTCAGGCCTTCGATGAATTCCTGTTTGATGTCTTCGAGTTTCTGGGTCATTGTGTTATGTCCGTTTAGTAGTTACTAAACGAACTATACAATAGATAACCGAACTTGTCAAGTTAAAAAAACATCCGCGGACGAATCCGCGAATGGTTGGTATGAGCGCCGGGGAGCGGCGAATGTCGTGGGCTTTTCAAAACCTGGCCGCGCCCAGCGCCGTCCTCGGCGCTGGATTCGCCGCCGGGGACGGCGGCTGGAGCATTTTGCCCACCGCGCAAGACACTCTCGAGCGCCTCTGAAGAATTACAGCGCAATAGAATTATTGCTGTTCCAATTTGCGGAGCAACTCCGCGCCGTGCAGTCCCTCTGCCAGCGCCTGCAGGCCATCCTTGACCATGAAACGCACGTAGCGGACTTCGCTTCCGCTGGTGAAACTGAACTCGGCGCGGCCAACCTGGGGTCCCGGCACGACACCGGGCGGAAAGTCTGCAAACACCGGGATAATTTTTTCGATGATCTTCCCAATGGCCTCATCGTCGGTCAGGTCGTCAACGGACATGCCGATTCGAAAATCGGTTTCCATCGCGCCGAATTTGCGCGTGCCGTCCTCATAGACGCAGTCTTCTCCGAAGGCGTACGCGCCTGCTTCCGCCTCTGGTACGACGGCTTTGATTGCTTCGTCAACCCGCCCAGAGATTTCAGGCAAATCCTGATATGCCCAAACGTAGTAACATGGTTGCGAACCTGTTGACGGCGTTTCTGTTGAGGTGGCCGGTAGATGTTCTGCTGTTGTGGTGGGGGATAGCGGAATATTGCAGGCTGCCAAAAAGAAACACAGGAAATACAGGGTGCGTCTCATGCTTCGATTGTACCTGCGTTCTTTGCCTGTGACAGAATCTCCGCCGCGGCGGACGCCATCAACGCGGCGGCGCGCGGCAGGGCGGCCTCGTCCACGTCGAACTTCGGATGATGATGCGCGTAATTCAGTCCGCGCTCGGCGTTGGCCGACCCCACGAAGAAATAACAGCCGGGCACCTTCTCCAGCATGAACGCCATATCTTCCGCGCCCATCGTGATGTATCCACTGGTATCCAGATCGGATTCGGGCAGGACGCGCCGCGCCACATCCTGGACTTTCGCCGCGACCGCCTCGTCGTTGATTAGCGCGGGCGTCACTCTTTTGACCTCGATCTGGGCCGCGCACCCCATGCTTTGACTCACGCCGGTCACAATCTCGTTAAAGCGCGCCAGGACGCGTTCGCGCACCTTCGGGTCGAAGGTGCGAATCGTGCCCGTCATCTCCACCTCCTGCGGGATGACGTTGAACGCGCTCCCGCCGCGCATCGTGGTCACGCTGACGACCGCGGTCTGCAGCGGGCCGACATTGCGCGAGACGATGCTTTGCAAGGCCGTGACGACGTGCGCCGCGGCGACTACGGGATCAACCGTCAGGTTCGGCACCGCGCCGTGCCCGCCCCTGCCCGTGATCGTGACCGTGAATTGTTCCGCGCCCGCCATGACCGGACCGCCCGCCGCGCCCAGCCAGCCGAGCGGCTTTTCATTCCACAGATGAAGCGCCAGGGCAAAATCGGGCTTCGGGTTTTCGAGCACGCCGTCGCGCATCATCATCTCCGCGCCGCCGACCTCCTCGCCGCACAGCCCCTCCTCCGCGGGCTGGAACACGAATTTGATCGTGCCCGCCAGTTGCCCGCGCTGCGCGTGCAGGAGTTTGGCGACGGTCAGCCCGATGGCGGTGTGACCGTCGTGCCCGCAGGCGTGCATCACGCCGGGAGTCAGTGAGGCGTACTCCGCGCCGGTCTCTTCAGTGATGGGCAACGCGTCCATGTCGAAGCGCACGAGCAGGACGGGCCCGGGCTTCGCCCCCTCGAGCAGACCCACCACGCCGGTCTTGCCGACGCCTTTGGTGACTTCGAGGCCGAGGGCTTCGAGTTCCTTCGCCACGATGCCGCCCGTACGGATTTCGCGGAAACCCAGTTCGGGGTGCATGTGAAAGTCGCGGCGCAGGGATTGGGTATAGGGGAAAAGCGAATTGGCTTCGGCAAGAAAGTCGGGCATGTGGCTCTATTCCTATTGTCCGTGGGCGGAAAAGATTCTGGTGATCTTGTGCTGGTAGATTCGATCCCAGCTTGCTTTTGTCACATCGTCCACAGCCAGATCGCGGGGCGGCAGGTCGCCGGTGAAGGCGGAGCCGTCATCCAAAATCAGGGTGACGTGATCGTCGCTATGACCGGGTGTGGGGATGATCTCGCCTGCGAGGCCGAGAGAGGCGAGGAATGCCCGGCTTTCCGAAAATTTGAGAAGGAGGTTGCCGGTCTGCGTGATTTCGGTGAAACCGAGGTTTTTCGGCCTCAGGAAGTCGCCCAATTTTCCCGGGAAATCATCCTGGCTTTCCATGAGGAGCAATTTGGAACCGAAGTGTTTCAAGTCCTGCGCCAGCCCGGCGTGATCCATATGGTAATGAGTGACGAGGTGGTATTTAATTTCGCGCAAGTCAACGCCTTTGCGTTTGGCGACCGCGGCAAATTCGCCCATCATCCCCGGCCAGCCGCAGTCTACCAGGAACTTCCCGTCCCTGAGTTCGAGGGCGTAGTAATTCGTGGAACGATAACCGAGGTTGACGATATTCATAGGCGTTTATTGCAGCTTTTTCTAACCGCGCGGCCCTCTGCCCTTGAGTCTTTTATCCAACTCCCATAAGGCGGTCTTATTTCCATCGTACTTTATCAGGTTATGGGCTTCTTCATAGGTGAGCCATTTGTAGTCAATGTGTTCGCGCGATATCACAATCTGCATATTCTGTGCAGTTACACCAAAGCAATATTGAGGGATCACATAAATGTCATCGCCCCAAAGGTAACTGTCTCTAAACTCTGTTACAGGAACAGACTCAATTGTATCTAATTGAATGAAATCGGATGTTGGAGGAATGCCAGATTCCTCATACGTTTCTCGTTTGGCGGCTTCGAGCGGTGTTTCCTGTTCTTCACCGCCGCCTGCAATTGCCTGCCAGTATCCTTCGTCGGTTCTTCTTAGTAAGGCATACTCGATCTGCCCACTTTTGGTTTTGCGGTATGGATAGACCAAAACTTGAAATGGTGCTCTTGCCATTTTCCAACTTTCAACTATATTTCACCACGCGGAATTTTTCTTCATAGCGCGGATTCTCGTCCGTGCTGTCTTCTGTGCGGCGTGACATCATGCGTTCCCTGAATTTGTCCACATCGCCGATCTGTGTCTTGTGGTTCAGCAAGGCCTCCAGTTTGATTGGCCATGTCTCGGTCACATCGAGGACGACATTGGGTTGAGTGGTGAGCGAGCACCAGACTTCTTTTGGCATGTGCGGCTGGAGTCCCTCGTTCAGCAATTCGGGGAAGTAGACGGGACTGCCCGCGGCGGGGAAGACTGCGTCCAGCACGGCCTGTCCGCAGGCGCGGTGATCGGGATGGTTGATTCCGTAGGCGGCGAACAAATTCTGCGGGTCGCAGGTGACGAGGATATCGGGTATCACGCGGCGGATGACGCGGACGATCTCGCGGCGCAGGTCCAGGTCTGGGATGAGGTACCCATCCGCTCGGTCCAGGAAATGAACCGCCTGCGCGCCGATGACGGCCGCGGCGGCCTGCTGTTCTTGATGTCGAATCGCGCACAGCGCGTCGGGTGTCATGTCCGCGGGTGTGGAGTCGTTGAAGCCCTTGTCGCCGCAGGTGAGCAGTTGATAGGTGATGCGGTGACCGGCGCGCGCCCATTTGGCGAGCGTCGCGCCGCAGAAGAATTCGGGGTCGTCGGGATGGGCGAGAACGACGAGGATGTGCTGGGGGGAATCCCAAGTTCCAGGTTCCAAGTTGCAGGTTCCGGGTTCGAGGCGGGGCGGTTTAGCGGGTTTTTTCTTTTCCGGCCTTGCCGCAGTCGCACCCGCCGCCGTCGTGTTTATCGCAGGGCGCCTCGGACTTGCGGCGCAGGGCTTCGAGTTCGTCCCAGGGCTGGAGGTCGTCGCGGTGGAAGGGTTGCGGAAAGCCGCGCTCGTCGCCGTCGAGCAGGACCATGACGACGTTGCTTAGCGGCAGGATGTCCACCACCTTGCCCTCGCCGCGCGGCGTGACCACGCGCTTGTTGCGCTTGGGCAGTTCCTTGCGTGCCGCGACGTACTGCTCGTACTCGTAGATGAGGCAACAGCGCAGGCGTCCGCACATGCCCGTGATTTCATTGGGCGTGAGTGAAATTCCCTGTTCTTTCGCCATCTTGATCGAAATCGGGCTGAATTCGGTGAGGAACTTGGAGCAGCAGCGGGTTTCGAGTCCGCAGGCGCCCATGCCGCCCAGCAGTTTCGCCACATCGCGCGGACCGATCTGCCGCATCTCGATCTGCGTGTTGGGGAACCTGCCTTGCATGTCGCGCTTGAGCGACTTGAGGTCCACCTTCTCGTCGGATTCGGTGCTGAACAGGAAGGCGAGCCGCGAGCCATCGTAGTTGTATTCGGCGGCGACGATCTTGACTCCCTGCAGGCCAATTTCGGCGGCGCGGGCGCGGCATTCGATCATGGCCTCGGTCTGTTTGGCCTGCCAGGTTTGCAGGAGCAGGAGGTCGCGCGGGGTGGCGCGGCGCTCGACGCTTCTCCATCCGCCCTCGGGCTTGGGCGGGACCTCATCGAGCCGGCGGATGACCTCGCCGAGGTGCTTGCCGCGGGACGTGTCCACGATGACGTGTTCGCCGACCTGGACGTCGGGTACAGCGCGGCTGTCGAAGTGATAGATTTTACCGATTTTGGTGAAACGGACACCGATAATGGTTGGTTGCATGAATGTAATTATAAACGGATTACTCGATAATATTGATCGGCAACTCGTTCTTTCCGCTCATTGCTTCCACGCTGATGCGCGCCGCGACCTTCTCGGCGACTTCTCTCAATGCCTTTGCCGCGGGCGAATCGGGTTTGGCAACCACGATTGGCTTGCCGCTGTCGCCGCCTTCGCGCACGATGGGGTCAATGGGGATCTTGCCGAGGAACGGAGTCTGCGTGGCCTGCGCCAACTGCTCGCCGCCGCCCGAACCGAAGATGTCCATGCGCGTGCCGTCGGGCAGGTCTAGGTAGGACATGTTCTCGATTACGCCTAGAATCGGCACTTCCAGTTGTTTGAACATCATCAGGCCGCGGCTGGCGTCTTCGAGCGAGACCAGTTGAGGCAGGGTCACGATGATCGCGCCGGAGAGGGGCAGGGCCTGGGCCAGCGACAAAGCCGCGTCGCCGGTGCCCGGCGGCAGGTCCACGATGAGATAGTCCAGTTCGCCCCATTCCACGTCGCCTAAAAACTGGCGGATGGCCGAGTTGAGCATCGGGCCGCGCCAGATGAGCGGCTGTCCCGGCTTGACCAGCAGTCCCATCGAAATGACCTTCACATCATAGGCCAGCGCGGGAACCATTTTGTTCTCTTTGGGCGTGGGGAGTTTTTCGATGCCCAGCATGGTCGGGATGTTCGGGCCGTAGATGTCCGCATCCATCAGGCCGACGCGCGCCCCGGTCTGCGCCAGCGCGACCGCCACGTTGACCGCGACGGTGCTCTTGCCCACGCCTCCTTTTCCCGAGCCGACCGCGATGGCGTTGCGGATGGGCATGTTGACCAGCCCGCGCATGCGGCCGTCGTTGGGAACGTCCGAGTCGAGCTTGACTTCAACCGATTCCACGCCCGCGACGTTCATCACCGCCGCGCGCGCTTCCTTCTCGATCTGATTGCGCAGCGGGCAGGCGGGCGTCGTCAGCATGACCGTGAACGAGACCCTGCCCCCGTTGATCTCCAGATTGCGAATCATGTTGAGGGTGACGAGGTCTTTGTGGAGTTCGGGTTCCTGCACCTTGCTCAAGGCGGCGAGGATGGATTCTTGTGTGATTTTGTTAGCCATGAATTGATTCTACCAGTCATTGTTTGAGAGGTAGAAACCCGTTTTCTCGAAGAAAACGGGTTTCTGAGTTGCTTGCGAAATTACGCCGCGCCGGCCTCGGCTTTGGCAGCCTTTGCGGCTTCCTTGGCCTTGCGCGCCTCGTCCTCGCGGGCCGCGTTCAGCGGGCGGATGCCCGCATAATAGTCCGCGGACTTGAGCAACTTCTCCATCGGGTAGATGTTGCGCGTGTACGAAGCCAGTTCGTAATCGTGATCCATCTTGATGGCATCGAAGGGACAGTACTCGGCGCAGTAGCCGCAGTTCATGCAGATGTCAATGTCAATGTAAAACTCGGCGGGAACGGGGACAGGCCGTCCCGTCGCGGGATCGTTCGTCCGCACGATCCAGATGCATTGCGGCGGGCAGACCTTGGCGCAGATTCCGCACGAAGTACAGCGGACTTCCTTCTTCCCGCCCTCGCCCTCGTCGTAGACCAGGAAGGGCACGTAGCGGAACTCTTCGGGCGAGGGAAGTTTCTCCTCGGGATACTGCACGGTAAAGATGCCGCGTGCATTCTTGCTGGAGCGATGCTCGATGCCCTCCGCTGTGCCATAACGCTTCTTGCCGCGCAACAGCCAGAGCAGGTCGTCCCAGTACGTGCTCCAGAAGCGTGCCAATGTGACGCCCAGACCTTTGAGGATACCTTTTCCAAGCATTTTCTCTTCTCCTGTTTAACGGTCGAGCTCACCGAGCACGATGTCCACCGCGCCCAGAATAGCCACGAAATCGGCGATCTTTTCGCCCTTGCACATCATTTCCAGCGAGGTCAGGTTGACAAAGGAAGGCGGTCGCACGTGATAACGCCACGGATTCGGTTTCCCGTTGGATACAATGTAATAACCGAGTTCGCCCTTCGGGGATTCGATGCGCCCGTACGCTTCTCCGGCCGGGACCCTGACCTGGTACTGCGGCTTGACGCTCATCACCGGGCCCTCGGGCATCTGCTTCAGCGCCTGCTGGATGATCTTGATCGACTCGCGCATTTCGTCAATGCGGATCATGTAACGGGCGTACATGTCGCCTTCGAGGCGGCAGGCCACGTTGAAGTCGAATCGGTCGTAGATCGAGTACGGGTCGGCGCGGCGGATGTCGTAGGGCACGCCCGAAGCGCGCAGCATCGGTCCGCTCATCGAGGTGCGGATGGCGTCCTCGGCGCTCAAGTAACCCTTGCCCTTCGTGCGCGAGACCAGTACCTCGTTCTCGTTGAGGTAGCGTTCCATCTCATCCACTTTCCTGGGCAGGCGGTCGAAGGCCAGGTCGCGGGCCTTCTTGATGGACACTTCGGGCATGTCGCGCACCACGCCGCCGAAGCGGAAGTAGTTGCACATCATGCGCGCGCCCGAGGATTCCTCGAAGATGTCGAGGATCAACTCGCGTTCCTCGAAGGCGTACAGGGCGGGGGTGTACATCGCGCCCAGGTCGTTGAGGAACATGCCGATGAAAATGAGGTGGTTCTGGATCCTGGTCAGCTCGGCCATGATGACGCGGATATACTCGGCGCGTTCGGCCACCTGAATGTTCATCAACTTCTCGACCGCCAGGGCGTAGCCGAAGTTGTTGGTCATCGAGCAGAAGTAATCCAAACGGTCGGTATAGGGCATGTTTTGCAGGAACGTATTCCGTTCGCCGATCTTGTCGTGGTTGCGGTGCAGGTAACCCATCACCGGCTTGAGGCTGACGACCGTCTCGCCATCCAGCATGACCACCGCGCGGAATACGCCGTGCGTGGACGGATGCTGGGGTCCCATGTTGACCACGATGTGATCGGTTTTGATACCGTCCTCGTTTGTATGGCTGTATTGTGCCAGCGCGCCGTACAGGGCCGCGTCGCCCTCGGGCACCCATTTTTCGGGATCGAAGCCGGGCGGGAATTTCAGGTTATCGGCATACGGATTCTTGCTTTCGGCCAGATGGAATTTGCCGTCCGGCCAGCGGCTCTTGAAGGGTTTGACATCCTCTTCGAAGAACGGCTCTTTCCAGTCCTTGCGCATGGGATGGCCGTCGAAGCCCTCCCACATCAGGATGCGGCGCAGGTCGGGGTGACCGGTGAACTTGATGCCGAACAGGTCCCAGGCTTCGCGCTCCTGGAATTCGGCGCCGCGCCAGATGGGCGTGACCGACGGGACTTCGATCGGGTCGACGCGCGGGACCTGTACTTTGAACACCAGCGCCGGGCCGCCGGTCGTCTGGTAGACGTGGTAGACCACTTCCATTTTGTTTTCGGGCAGGTAGTCCACGGCGGTCAGCGCGGTGAGCATGTCGTAGCCGAATTCGTCGCGGATGGCGGTCGCCACCTCGGTTAATTTGGCGGAGTCCACGATCCAGCCGCTGTAGCCGGGACGCGCGTCGGGTGTGACCGCGCCGGGGAAACGCGCGGCCAGGTCGAGGGTCTGGGTGGATGCGGGTGCAGTCATGTCGGCCTCCTATGCCTGCGTCTCAGCCGCGCCTGCGACCGGTTCCGCGGCTTTGGCTTTGATGTCCGGGATGCGGCGCGGGTCGATCAGGTCTGGACCGAGAATCGGCACCGGCACCTCGACCGTGTCCGCGCCCTTTCGATACCAGCGCACTTTCTTGATGGATTGCTTGTCAATTCTCTTCTGGAGCATGATCAGGCCGTTGAGCAGGGCCTGCGGCGTGGGTGGACAGCCGGGCACGTACACGTCCACCGGCAGGAATTTGTCAATGCCGGCCACCACGTTGTAGCCTTCCTTGAACGGCCCGCCGCTCGAGGCGCACGCGCCCATGGCCATCACGTATTTCGGCTCGGGCATCTGGTTGTACAGGCGCACGATGGCGGGCACCATCTTTTTGGTGACCGTGCCGGCCACGATCATCAGGTCGGCCTGGCGCGGGGTGGGGCGCATGACCTCCATGCCGAAACGGGCCAGGTCGTAGCGCGAGGCCTGCGCCGCGATCATCTCGATGGCGCAACAGGCCAGCCCGAACATGAGCGGCCACACCGACGAGCGCCGCCCCCAGTTGTACAGGCGGTCGAGCGCAGTGATGCTGACCACGTTCTTCAGATCGTCGGGGATGTCGTAGCCGGGCAGGTTGAGTTCTTCATTTACTTTTTTGTCGTCCATGAATGTTCTCCTCGAACCAGTCTTGAAAAATTGCCGAAAGGATTTCATCGTTCGCGAGCGCGGGATCGTCCTCGAAATCCCGAAGTTCCAAAACCCAGTCGTGAATCTGTTGCAAAGATACTTTTTCCATCTCTGCATCCGGGTGGCGGCGGCGCAGCTCTAAGGCGATGGCGTAGGGGGATTCCCAGGTCAGAGTCATCAGTGATCAGTCATCAGTGATCAGTAATCAGTAATCAGTGATCAGTAATCAGTGAAAAGTTGTCAGTGGCAGACGGTGCAAACGAGCCGATTATAGCATGGGGGAGAGGCAAGTCAATCGAATTACGAAAATATATATTTGCAAAAATAAAAACGTGAGTATAATCACTGAAAGACCTATGACAGCCTCGCGCCAACGCATCCTCTCGCATCTGCGCCGACTTGGGCCTGCCTCCGCCATGGAGGTCGCCCGCGCCCTTTCGACCACTCCCGCCAACGCGCGGCATCACCTGTCGGTGCTGGCCTCCGACGGCCGCGTGACCGTGGTGCGCGAGCGCCGCGCGGGACGCGGCCGGCCGGTCAAGGTGTACGGACTGTCCGCCGCGCTGCGGGGCAACAACCTGGCAGGATTACTGGATTCCGTGCTGGGGGACTGGCTGGGAAATTTATCCGAAAAGAAGAAAGAGGAAAGATTGCGCGCGCTGGCAAAGGCACTGGGCGGCGAAACGGAAGTAACCACTCTGCCTCTGGCGCGCCGACTCGCACAAGTTGTTGAACGTCTGAATGAAAAGCATTACGCGGCGCGTTGGGAGGCGGGCGCGGAGGGTCCGCGCGTGATTCTGGGTCACTGTCCCTACGCGGCGGTCATCGAGAAGCATCCAGAACTGTGCCAGATGGACGCGTTCTTGTTGGAGAATGCGTTGGGCAGGGAAGTGCGGCAGTCGGGAAAGATCGAGAAGGAGCAGGGGGTGTGTGTGTTTGGGGTGAGGTAATGAATTGGGCTGATTGTTATTGTCGGCTAATATAGACTGGAATGAGGCACGCCCTTGACACTTCTTCATTCCAACATAACGCCAATATCTTTGTTCCATCTGGCGACCATATTAGGCTATCTAGCCTTTCACCTGTTATGAACTGGAATGATGGAAACAGAAGTTCGGCTTTTTTGGAGATCAAATCAACCAAATACAACCTGCTGAATTTTTTACAATTTGGTTCGCAGTGTGAATATGAACCTACTGAACTAATAACTGCCAAATGATAATTATCTGGCGCCCAAGCAATACCAGTTATCCCCTGTAACCCCTGTATCTCTTGTGGGTAAAATTGCATTGTATGTAGGTCACCTGTTTTTGTGTCTAATGCGGCCAGATCGCTCCAAGGTGTCCCACCCAATCCTCTACCAATTGCAAGATAGCGCCCATTGGGGCTCCAGCGAGGTATCGTTGCCCAGGTTTTTCCCCATGTCGTGATTCCGAAATTCACTTCACATAATTTTCCAGTACTTACATCAAATAAAAATGAATAATTCTGGCTAGGTGCTCCAAAATCGGAATTTGAACTGCTGAGAAACACTTGCGTTGTGTTGGGACGCCATGCCATCTCATATCTTATAATATGGTAGTTTTTGTAATTCAGCATTTCCGAGTCAAAAGAGATCAATTGCTCTTTACCGAATACGCCTTGCGAGACGTTGCGGCTATAAAATTGAAAAAGATATTTTCCGTTGGTTTTCATATAAACGATTTGGCTGCCATCAGGTTTTACAACAAGAGAAGAAATCACCCACTCATGTGGCAAGGCAGATAGATTGTATTGGGCATCTTCAATTTTCCGAGCTGCACCAGGGTTGCCGTTAGTGAACCAGAGCACCATGTGCGCAACATCTGTGGATGGAGGAATAACCTTACCATCAGCATCCCAAGCATACTGCTCTGCAAGAAACTCTGGATAAATAATACCGTCCGAACCTGTCACCCATGATGGTAACATATAGCTTACAGGTTTGCGTTTGGCATAAACCTGTAACTCAGTTGTAATAGGATTAAAAACCTCGATTGCGTCATCTTGTTCACGTTGATTTGCTACAACCTCTCGCAATATCAATGCCCTCTGATTATCGTGAAGCCACTGTATAAGATTAAGTCCGCTACTGGGAGCGGTCATCACTACATATGGCTCTGAAAACGTGTACTCCTCCGGTGTTGACTCTTCCATCGTTGTCTGTGGCAAAGGGAAGGTGCAGGCGGGAGGTTGGTGAGGAAGAGTCGGTATCGCCGTTTCAGTGACGGGTACCGGTATCGGTGTTTGCGTGAAAGCGGGCGCTGCTTCTGTTGGGATTAATGTCGCAGTTGGTGCAGGCGCGACCGCAGGCGCGCAAGCCGTCAGGACGATGGTTAGAAAAGTGAAGATTATTTGAGCCTTCGTGTTGCGCATGTTAGCCACCAGATTTCCAGCGTAATTATGGGGATAAATATTGTATGCCGCAAGTGACAAATGTCAGCGTTTGTCGCGCAGACGGTTGGTGAGTTTGCGCCGAATTATATGCTCCGTGATGGTGGCATCTTTCTGAAGAACACGGACTGGCGTTCGCCAGTCCGTTCGTTTATGCCAGCAGGATTTCTTTGATCTTTGGCTGGTAATCGGGAAAGATCTCGCCGACGGCAGGATTGTTCAGCCGCTTCAAACAAACCTCCGCCAGCACGTCGCGGTAATCGGTGGTGACGGCCAGGTCGCCGGGGCCGATGAGTTGACCCTCGGCCAGCCCGGGCCACTGCCCATGGACTTTGCCTCCGATCACATTGCCGCCCATCAAGAACATGGCGCTGCCATGACCGTGATCCGTGCCGAGACTGCCGTTCTCATAAGTCCTTCGCCCGAACTCGGACATGACGACAACGGTTAACTTGTCCGCGTGATCGTGCATGTCGGCGTGGAAGGCGGCGAGACCCGCGCCCAAATCTGCCAGCAAATTAGCCATCAGCCCTTCGCTGGCGCCCTGTGCGAAGTGGGTGTCCCAGCCGCCGAGGTCAATCGCGGCGACCTCCAGTCCGACTTCCGCTTTGACCAGCATGGCGACCTGCCGCAGGCTCATGCCGAAATCCGAATCGGGATACCGGGCCGAGGCCGCGGGCTGGTAATCGTCCGGGTTGAGGGTCTGCAGGGTGTCGAGGATGCCAATCGTCTCGCGGCCGATGGCGTTGAGGGAGTCTTCCCCGGTATAGAGCGCGTCGAGCGCCGCGCGCATGTGGGCAATCGCGCGCGGGTCGCCGTGCAGGTGGAAGTCCGTGATGGAGCGCAGGGCGGTGGCAGGGACGGTCCCGGTCAGACTGCGGGGAGTCAACGCGCCGAGGCCGATGGCGCGCAGGGGCGAGAGGTTGCCCGTGTCCAGCGTGGCGAGGTGACGCCCGATCCAGCCTGAGGCGGGACCGCGCTCGTCGTCCACGCCGCGCTCCATCAGTTCCATGGCGCGGAAGTGACTGCGCGACTCGTCGGGCGCGCCGCAGGCATGGACGATGGCAAGTTGCTTTGCCTGCCACGAATCCATCAGCGGGCGCAGGGACGGATGCAGGCCGAAGAAGCCGTCGAGGTCCACCGCGCGCAGGTCGGCTTTGGCGCGGTTGTCGTCGGGACGCGGGATGCCCAGAGTCGGGCGTGCCGCGTAGTAGGCGGCCTCGCCGTGCGGCACGATGACGTTGAGCATGTCCGCCGCGCCGCGCAGGAAGACGACCACGAGCGTGTCGCCGCGCGGCGCAGACTGGGCGGGGGCAAACGCCAGGCGCGGCATCCACGCGGGGAGGGTCAGCGCGCTGACGGCGAGCGGTGCGGATTTGATGAATTCACGGCGGGTGAGGGTGGTTACCATTAGAGGCTCCTATTGAACCGCGGAGAAATGAAGAGCGCGAAGAGGATTAACTTCGCGAAGATTTGCAAAACTTCGTTGCTTCGCCTCTTCGCGGTGAATCATTTCAGCGTTTTCAAGATGTCACGCAACTCTATTTCCATTGGAACGCGGGCGAGGCGAGAATCCCCGCGGTCAGCAGGGCGGGGAGTTCGGTTTGCGGGTCCGCGTCGGAAACGGCGGACAGAATCGAATCGCGCTGCGCGGCTGGCAGAGGCGCGCCGAGCAGGACAAGCGCCAGCGCGTCGGCGATGGCGGCGGGGTCGCTGGATTGCACGAACGCGGACAGGTCGAGAGTCGCGCCGCTCATTTCGCCGCGGACGAGGGCGAAGGCAAATTGCCAGCGGGGCAGCAAGTTTCCCTGCCAGGCCTCGGCTCGGTCGGGATAGCCGTCGGGCGTGGCCCAGTTGAAGGGAAGCTGTCCAAGCCGCGCCAGCGTTTCGAGATGAGGTGCAAAATCATTGACCTGCGCGTTCAACTGGCGCAGGGCGGAGGTCACGAAATGCACGGGGCGTTTGAATTTGGGCGCGATGGGACGGTCGCTGGTCAATCCATCCAGCAGGAGGACGCGTAATACAGCCGGAATGTCGCCGTCCGTTTTCAGGAAGGCTTGCGAGCCGCGTTCGATCAAATCGGCGGGCTCTTCGCCGAGAAAGCGCCGCGCCAGTTTCGTGACCACGAAGCGGGCAGTCTGCGGATGGACAGCCAGATGCTCCACAACCTGCTCGGCCTCGGACTGTCCGTTTGGCACGATTTGCATTCCAAGCACGTTCTTTATGCCCTTGTCGTGCCAGTCGGGATTGAAGGTGAATTGTCCGCGCCAGAAATGTTCTTTGACGGTCCAGCCGGTGAGACAGCGCGCCAGTTCCATCACGTCGCGCTGCGAGTAGCCGCCGTCCACGCCGAGGGTGTGCAATTCGAGCAGTTCGCGCGCGTAGTTTTCGTTGGGGGTGCCGGCGCGGTTATCCTGATTATCGAGATAGGTCAGCATGGCGGGCGAGTGCGCGGAGGCCCACAGCAGGTCACGGAAGGAGCCGAGCGCGTGCGGGCGAATCACTTCGCGGTCGTCCACTGTCTTGAGATAAAAGCAATCGCCCTTCTCGGTCGTGATGTTGAAGTGGTCGCTCCAAAATTCGACGACCGACTCGTACAACTGCCGGCGGCTGAACAACTGACGCATGAGCGTGGCCTCGCGCAATTCGTTCGGGACCGTGCTGCGGTCTTCGCCGTCGAAGAGCAGGTCGCTGAAGGAGTGCAGGGTGTCGGCGTCCTGCCACAGGGTTTTGTAGCCGCGCAGGCGCAGGTCGAGCGCGCCGTCGTCAATGGAGTCGAAGGCCAGTTGTTCCTCGACCCAGGCCTGAAGTCCGATTCGACGCGCCCGTTCGCGTTCTTCGGCGCGCGGGCCGAAGGTCATGCGGTTCAGCGCGGTGAAGTCGCGCGGGGACAGCGGCGGCAGGCCGGTCGTCTCCTCGGTCAGCGGGGCGACGCAGTCGTACACCGCGGTGCAGGCCGAGAGCGCCGCGCTGGAGGCGACCAGCCCGGCCAGTCGCAGGAAGTCACGCCGAGACAGGTTCATGGGCGGGTGCGCGCTTCGTATTCCAATTCAGGATGGAGAAGGCCGACGCGCCGAGCGACAGGACGATGGCGAGCGGCATGAAGACCAGCCAGCCGACGAACGGCATGGCCGCGGCCAGTTCGAGGGCCACCGCGCCGCGCACGAATCCCGCCGCGGACGAGAGGCTGGGCGCGGCCTTCGAGAGCGTCTGTCCCATCTTGGAGGCCAGTCCCGCCGCGCCGATGCTGGAGAGGCTGAGCGCGGAGGCGATCAAAACGTAGCCCAGAAATTTGGCCGGGCCGAAGGGCAGGGCCAGCAAAATGAGCACAGGGATGACCAGCGCGGCCAGGACCGCGCCGCCCAGCCAGAAACAGCGCCAGGGCGTTGCGTCGAGGCGGGCGCGGGCGCGTTCCACGCTGGCGGGGAAGAGCAGCCAGAAGGCCGTCAGCCAGCCGGGGAAGACGATGCCGAGGGTGAGCAGGGTGCCGAAGATGGCGGAGATATCGGACATGAGGATTCCTTTCGTAAGGGGTTCTATGTGTATTACAGGCCTGGAAAGGGATTTGTTGCACCAGCAAAGTGAATCGGTCTCCCTCCTGAGTGCAGTTGAGTAAAAAACTGTGCAAATTTACCGCGAAGGCCGCGTAGAACGCGAAGAGAACCCTGAAAAAACCTTTGCGGGCCTCGCGCTCTTCGCGGTTCAAGAGAAAGGCGAGAGAATTGCTCTGTTGCAAACACCTTCAGAGGCCGTCACTGCGAGCGAAGCGAAGCAGTCTCCCCGCCTGCGAGGAGATTGCTTCGATGCCTTCGGCATCTCGCAATGACGGGAAAAACGAATGATTGCAACAGAGCACGAGCGAATCAAAAAGGCTTCTGACGATTCACGTCAGAAGCCTTTTCGTTGACTGTTCGTTTTACTCCACCGTGACGCTCTTTGCCAGGTTTCGCGGCTGGTCCACATCCAGGCCGCGGATGGCGGCGATGTGATAGGCCAGCATCTGCAACGGCAGGACCGTGATGACCGGGCTGAGCATCCACGGCGCGTCGGGCACCCACAGCACGTGGTCGGCCATCGAAGCCACCAGTTCGTCACCGTCCGTCGCCACCGCAATGACCATCCCGCCGCGCGCCCGCGCCTGCTGAATCTGGCTGATCATCTTCTCGTGCCAGGGATCCTTGGGCGCGAGGCACAGCACGGGCATTTCCTCGTCAATCAGGGCGATGGGGCCGTGCTTCATCTCGCCCGCAGGGTAACCTTCGGCGTGGATGTACGAAATCTCTTTCAACTTCAACGCGCCTTCGTAGGCGATGGGCATGTTGATGCCGCGTCCGAGGTAGAGACAGCCTCGGATGTCCTTGAGCGCGTGCGCCACCTTCTCGACCTCCGCTTCGCGCTCCAGCGTGCGGCCGGCCAGGTCTGGCACGAGCCGCAGGTCAGAGACGAGGGCGCGGCGCGTCTTTTCGTCCAACGTGCCGCGCAGGTCGCCGAGCAGAATCGCCAGCATGTACTGGTCAACCAGCGGGGCGGTGAAGGCCTTGGTCGAGGCCACGCCGATCTCGGGTCCCGTTTGCATCGAGACGGCGCCGTCCGCAATTCTCATCGCCTGCGAGCCGATGGCGTTCACGATGCTCCACAGGATCGCTCCCTTGCGCCGTCCCTCTTCCATGGCTGCCAGCGTGTCGGCGGTCTCGCCCGACTGGCTGATGGCCAGCAGCACCGTATTCTCGTCCACGATTGGGTCGCGGTAGCGGAACTCGGAGGCGATCTCCAGTTCGCACGGGATACGGGCGATCTTCTCGATGAGATATTTTCCGACCATGCCCGCGTAGGCCGCGGTGCCGCAGGCCGTGATGTAGATTTTCTGGATGCGCTTCGCCAGTTCGGGCGTGAGATTGAGTTCGGGCAGGCGGATTTTTCCGTGCTCGAAATCGACGCGGCCCGCCAGCGTGTCGGTCAGGGCGCGGACCTGTTCGTGGATCTCCTTTTGCATGAAATGGCGATACTCGCCCTTCTCCGCCGCGACGGGATCCCACGCCACAATATGGACCTCGGGCTGGACTCGCCCCCCCTCAATTGCCTCTACCCGCGCCCCCTCCCGCGTAATGACCGCCATCTGACGCGACTCCAGGAACGATACCCTGCGCGTGTGCTCGAGAATGGCGGGCACGTCCGACGCGGCAAACATCTCGCCCTCGCCGTAGCCGATGACCACGCCGCCCGCATTGCCGATGCGCGCGGTGATGATCTTGTCCGGCTCGTCGGCCGACATGAGCACGACGACGTTCGCGCCCTTGATCTGCTTGAAGGTCTGGCGCGCGGCCTCGGTCAGGTCCAGACCTGTGGCAAGGTAATGCTCCACGAGATGGACGATGGTCTCCGTATCGGTGTCCGATTTGAATTCGACGCCCTCGGCGGTCAGTTCCTCGCGTAGTTCGAGGAAGTTTTCCACAATGCCGTTCTGCACCACGACCACGCGCCCGGTCTGCCCGAGATGAGGGTGCGCGTTGCGCGCCGACGGCGCTCCGTGCGTGGCCCAGCGCGTGTGACCGATGCCGAGGTTGCCTTCGATGGGCGACTTTTGCAAAAGGTCGCCGAGCACGGATAACTTGCCCGCCTCGCGCCGCACCTCGATTCGATGATCCTGCAAGACGGCGATTCCGGCCGAGTCGTAGCCGCGGTACTCCAGCCGCTTGAGGCCGTTATAAATGATCGGCGTCGCGTCGCGCGGGCCGATGTAACCTACGATTCCACACATGGGGAACCTCCAGATTTAGTGTCTAGGGTCATTGCGAGCGTAACGCGAGTGAAGCGCTCTCCTGTTTAGAAGAGACAGCCTCACTGTCTCGCAATGACAAGCTGATGTTGCCATTCCCTGCGCCTTTGTCCGCGCGATCGCTCACGCGATGTTCTTCGCAGGGATTATTTACTGGAGGGAAAGATGTCGGGCCTGGCTGGCCCGGAGGGCATCCGCTGATCCTTCGATTTTCCTGACCTCACCCCGGCCCTCTCCTGAAAGGAGAGGGGGTAAGGGCAGTTGGCCGCGGCACGCGCCGCAGAACCCTCATCCTCGTCAACTCACCTGCCTGGCTATCGGACGATTTGACCGTCCAACTGTCAGACCAATGAGTCCATGCGCTGGCTTTCCCGGTGACGTTACCGTGTCACCTCCTTTCGTGATGTTTGCGGGCGGGATTATACCGCAAAAGAAACCCCGGCAAAGCATTTTTGCTCTGCCGGGATTTTCTCTGCTCACGGTCCGACTAGCAGTCGAAGCAGGTCGTCGGCGTGCGTGTCGGCGTGTAAGTGGGAGTGGAGATCGGCGTGGGTGTGCGCGTCGGCGTGTAGGTGCGCGTGGGCGTCCGGGACGGCGTCAGAGATGGCGTGGGCGTTCGGGACGGCGTGGGTGTGCGCGAGGGCGTCGGTGTGTACGTCCTTGTTGGCGTCGCCGAACGGGTAGGTGTGATAGATGGCGTTAGAGTCCGCGTCGGTGTATTGGACATAGTGGGTGTCCGCGATGGAGTGCGTGTCATGGTAGGTGTACGCGTGAGGGTGCGCGTCGGTGTGATGGATGCCGTCGGTGTTCTGGATGGAGTCGGGGTGCGGGAGGGTGTCAGGGTCCTCGATGGTGTTAACGTGAGAGAAGGTGTTAGGGTGATGGTTGGCGTGCGCGTCGGTGTACGCGTTGGCCTTGGCGTACGCGTGGGCGTGATGCTAGGGGTTAGTGTAATCGAAGGGGTACTGGTGGGTGTGCGCGTGGCTGTCGGGGTCGCTGTGGCGGGAGGCGTATTGGTCGGCAACGGCGTGTTGGTGGGCAACGGTGTTTCTGTTGGCACCGGCGTATTGGTCGGAGGAGGCGTATTGGTGGGGGGAATTGCGACGGACGATGTGGGTGGCAGGTTCACCAGGCGCGAGACGCGGAACTGTTCCACGGTGCCCTCACGGTAGGAGGCCAGGTGGATCATGGCCGGCTGGATGCCGAAGATCGGCAGGACCATAAAGCGGAAGTTGTAGTCTGTGGCTACGAATACGTGATTGCCGGGCGCTCCGGCAAATTCCCCGGGATCGCATTCCGCGTACTGCGGCCCGCCCATTTGCGGCGGTGTAAAAGTGAAGCCGGGGTTGCCGCAGACGGTGATCTTGAGATACTCTTCGTCGGCTTCGGTCAGGCTTTCATCGTACGGCAGGCCGATGATGATGCGGCGGGTCTCATCTTTGATGGTGGGGATGCGCGCCTCATCAATTTCGGCGTCCTCGTCATCGCCGCCGCAGGCCTCCAGGCCATCGTCCGGCCCGTCAACACAGTAGCCCGCTTCGTATTGACCGGTGGTCGCGAGGCGCACGCCGAATCGCGTGGAGTTTTCAACGATGAGCCAGGCGTAGAACAACCGCGCGTACTCGAGGATCCCGATCAGCAGGAGCAGGAGGACCGGCAGGACCAGGGCAAATTCCAGCATACCCTGGGCCGATGATCCGCGGGGTGGTCCGAGTTTGGGTTTTGGAGAAAAGAATCGTTTCATCGTGACATCTCTTCTGCCAGCGGCTTACTGGCTCAGGCGGGTAGCGATTTTCTCGGCAATATCCCTAAAGATTAACAGTAATTGATTGGAGGTGGGTGCGAAATAATACGAGCCGTGATCCGCGGATGCGCCGCCGGCCTGTTCTGCGGCGTACATCAGCAATTGTTCGCCGGCATCCGGGTCGCCGGTCGGCGCATTTTGGATCAGGTTGCCCAGGCCGATAGCGAATACCACCGCGCCCTGTCCGTTTTCAGGATCAGCTACGAAGTCGGCCATGTCGCGGGCATAGTCGTCGGCGTCGTAATGGTCGGTGTCGCTGCTATCGTGGCGGGTGGACGCGGATGCGTCGCGGCAGAAGGGCGAACTCCATGTGGAGGGAGGACAGAATCGGTCGGGCCATTCCTGTCCGTCCCCGGTCGGGGCGCTCGCGACACCCGTATTGGCTGGACCACCCGCCAGCAAAATGACAACCCACAGCGAATCCTCGCGAATGGGAGGCTCGGCGAATTCATTGCCGGCCACGCGCAATCCGTCGCCGATGTTGCTGGATGTGCAGGAGGATGGATTGTGAGGATCAGTGTTGCGGTAGCGCGGACATTCCAGGCCGACGTAATCTTCGAGTTCGGGAACGATTGTATCACCGTCCGTATCAGGATAGTTCAGGCAAGGGCCGAAGTTCGTGTTACAGGCTGGGGGCTGGTACACGTCGAGATCGTTGATGGCGTTGATTACATCGGCTTCTACGGCTGTCATCGGAAGTATCAGGTGCGCGTCGCGGTCGAAGGTGACGATTCCCACGCGGTCGTAGCCGACGGGTGTGTCAGCGTTTTCGAGGAAGAGTTGACCGACGAAATCAATGGCCACATCTTTGATTTCGCGGAAGGGATGGCAGGTGTCCGTTAAATTGCACTGGGACGGGTCATCTGCAGGAACATCATTGCGATTCGGATCGCCGCCGCCTTCAGCAGACATCGAAGCGGATGCATCCAGCACGATGACGACATCCACCGAAGCGGCCTCGCCGATCGCGCTGGTGGAGATAGTGCCGTTGGGGATTCCCAGGACGGGCATAAAGCCAAAATCGACCACTTCGGAAGCGAAAACACGCACCAGTTTGCGCGGCGGGTCTGTGCACAGTAGCGGGTCGCCCGGATTGGTCTCGCAGGTCTCGATGACGATATCGGTCTGCTCCACGTTTACTTGATTGAGGAGAAGCAGCTCGACCGCTGCATCGGTCAATTCCTGGATCGTAAAACCTTCGCGGAACTGGAGCGCGGCCGAAATCGCGGCAGCGTCCACCGCGCGCTTCAGGCGGCCATATTCCAACAGCATGATGCCCCCGTCGATCATCAGGCCGACCATGGCAAACAATCCCATAACGGCAAAGGCAATCAGAATGATCGCCTGTCCGCGTTCGGTCTTGCGGGATGATTTGTTGAAGCGTCTCATTATCATTTGTTTTACTTTCCGAATTCTCAATGTCAAGGTGATGGCGTAGGGGTCGGTTCTGCGGCAGAAAGCGGCATGATGGTGTAAGCGTGCAAAGTGACCGGGTCGGGCAGGAAGGCTGTGATCCAGGGCAGGGCCAGCACCTGGTCGTAGTTATAAAATACTTCCACGAGCAAGATGCCCGTGTCCGGAGCGTTGGCAACCAGGCGGGATTCGATCTCTTCGTTCGAGAATTTCGAATTGAGATTACCGAACCACCGGTATTGCCCGCCGAGCGAACTTGGGAAACGTGTGACGGTGTTATTATGAATGCTAAAGACCGAGATGATAACGTCATCTCTGGCTGAATCGAGGACAATACGGCGGGATGTATCCTCTGCGAACTGCGGTTCGAGATTAGTGACGAGATAGCCTGCCGCGTTCGCGTAGAAATCGGTGATGTTATCTGTGCCGTCTTCGTTGAACGGATCGAAGTTGCTGAACACGCGGGCGGTCTCGCGGGTGGAATCGGTCAGGGCGACGTAATGGTTCAGCATGAACCCGAATTCGAGCATTCCCGAGAGGAGCATCAGCAGGAACGGAAAGGCGATGGCGATCTCTACAAGACTTTGTCCTTTGCGCGAGAGACCCGCCGGCCGAGTGGGTCGCTTCTTCTGGATAAGTGCCTTGAGCAAGTGCTTCATCGAACAGGTAGCCTTTCTCCGAATTAATCGTATGGGTCAGACGCCTCGTTTACAATCCTGCTTAAGTACGGGCTTCTACCGGTAAAGGAAGAATACGGCCCCAAGGATGAGGAATGGCGCATACGGGATTGCCGTGAATGCCTGATAGCGCCGTAAGACCAACATCCCAAGGATGATTGCAAGGCTGATCGCACCGCCAGCCAAAATCCCAAAAAGCAGACTGATCCAGATCAGCGGCCAGCCCAGAACCAGTCCAAGTACACCCGCAAGGTTCACATCGCCGAATCCCAGCGCCTCCTCTTCGATCTCCGTGCCGCGCCGGCGGGACAGGAACCGGCTGAACGCAATCCCCAGATAATACAAGCCAAGCATGAGAAGATATCCAAATGCGCCGCCGATCAGGGTGCTGGCAATTCCATGGGTGACGGTGCCAGTTCCAAGTCCGAGGACGGCCCCGGCCAGGCTGGTGGGATGGAGGATCAGGCGATGCTCAAGGTCAATGACGAGGACCACTCCGAAATAAATCAACAAGGCTAATCCAGCGTAAAAGCCCAGCAGTTTTGGCGGCGATATCCAGAGGTAAAGCGTTGCGGCGAGAGCGGCCCCAAGAATCAACGGTGTTCTCGCGCCGCGGGGCTTGCGGCAGTTCCGGCAGGGACGAATGAGGATATAATCCGCCGCGGCGAATGGGGATTGGCAATGACGACAAACCGGCCGGCTCAAGCGGCGGGTAAACGGTAAAACATCGGCAAGATAATTGACCGCCAAACCCGCGAACAGGCCTAATAAGATGGGAATGGTTATCTCCACCCTATCATTATACATATAGTAGGGATAGATGTACATACAATGTAAGCGACCTGTAATGTTGTTGGCGAATTGCCGAATCTGCCTTACAATCCCGCAAGGATGAGGTGACTCATGGAAAAATTCGTGATCGAAGGCGGGACTCCCCTGCGCGGGGAGGTGGTCCCTTCTGGAAACAAGAACGCGGCCCTGCCCTTGCTGGCGGCCTGTCTTTTGACCGACGAACCGGTCGTTCTGCACAACCTGCCCGATATCCGGGACGTTGCCGATATGCGCCGTCTGCTCGAAAGTCTCGGCGTGGAAGCCGAGCCTCTGGGCGGCAATTCATGGCGCATCACCGCGCGGACCCTCCGGCCGGCCAAGCTGGACCCGGACCTCTGCCGCCGCATCCGGGCCTCCATTCTCCTAGCCGGCCCGATGACGGCGCGCACGGGCGAATTACGGCTCTCCCCGCCGGGCGGCGATGTCATTGGCCGCCGCCGGTTGGACACGCACATCCTTGCCCTGCGCGCCCTGGGGGCGGAAGTGACCTATGACCGCGCTTTCGAATTTCGCGCCAAAGCCCTGAAGGGCGCGGATATTCTCCTGGATGAGGCCAGTGTCACGGCCACTGAAAATGCCATCATGGCGGCTGTCCTGGCCAGGGGACGGACTATCCTGCGGAATGCGGCCTCGGAACCCCATATCCAGGAACTTTGCCATTTTCTCAACCGCCTGGGCGCGCATATCGAGGAGATCGGATCGAACACTCTGCATATCGAAGGCGTCGAACGACTCCACGGCGGTGAATTCAACGTGGGGCCTGACTATATCGAAGTGATCAGTTACGTCGGCGCGGCCGCGGTGACGCACGGCTCGATTCGGATTCGCCGTGCCGGCGTGGCGTATCTGGAAATGATCTCGCAGGTCTTCCGTCGTCTCGGCGTGGTCTGGGACGTGGACGGGGATGATTTGATCGTGCCTGCGAATCAACCGTTCGAGGTCATTCCCGACCTGGGAGGTGCTGTTCCCGAGATCAAGACAAACGTCTGGCCCGCGTTTCCAACCGACCTGATGAGCATTGCTATTACCGTCGCGACTCAGGTAAAGGGCTCCGTCTTGTTTCACGACTGGATGTATTCCGGGCGCATGTATTTCACCGATAAACTGGCGGGCATGGGCGCACGTATCATCCTGTGCGACCCATATCGCTGTCTCGTGCAGGGCCCCACTCAACTGATCGGCGAGAAGGTGGAAAGTCCAGATATTCGCGCCGGGATGGCGCTCCTGCTTGCGGCGTTGGCCGCCGATGGGCAATCCACGATTCGCAACATTGGACAGATTGAACGCGGTTATGAACGCGTGGACGAGAAACTTCGCTCGCTCGGAGCAAACATCCAACGCATGGCTGAGTAGTGTTCAATCGGAAATAAAAACGAGACGCGCGTTCGGCCGCGTCTCGTTTTCTGTTCGACCGGCGGATTGTTTTAGGGCGGGTTGAGGATGATGGTCTCGCTTCGGATGACGAAGGTCCACTTGTCGGAGTTATTCACACATAGGGGGCCGCCCTGCGCGGTGGACGGCTTCTTGGGGTCGTTGATCCAAGCGTATGCGTAGTAACAACCTTGAGGAAGGGTGACTGTGATCGTATCGTTCTTCCCGAGGCTGAATCCTCTATAACCGCATTCTCCAAAAGGAGTCTTGGCCAGCCACAACGAAAGGTTGGCTGATGCTTTGTTCTCGTTCTTGATCGCCGCGGTAAATTTGGGGCCGGTAGGTTCCTTCGACATCGGCCCGTCGCACGGATCAATGTTGCTGGAACTGGTCGGTGTACTTGCCGGAAAAGTTCCACCAGGCTGAGTCGGAAGCGGGACCGGCGTCTGGCTGGGTGTTGGCGTTTCGGTGGGCGTCTCGGTTGGCGGGACGGGCGTCGCGGTGGGGATGGCGGCCTGGGTCTCTGCGCCCATGGTAAGAGCCATCGCCATCGCGGTGCCCATCACATCCGGCGTGGGTGTCGGCTCCGGGCCGCAGGCGACCAGCAATAACACGGCCACCATGCTGACGAATATCAGTTTTTTCATTTTTCTCTCCATGCTTATAGTTTCCGGGCGGTCTGACGAATCAGGTCAATTGGCAATCACTTTATCTTTGTAGAATCGTATCACAACATTTCCCGCCCTGGTCAACGTAAACCGGCCGGTGAACTTCCTCCCGCCGACCCAGGCCACATACACGTAGTCGCCGATGGGCGCGGAGACTTTCATTACGCCGTAGACGGGATATTCCAAAATGATCAGGCGCCCATCGTCCGTCGTGCATTGAAGCGAGACGTACACCTCCGCCTTCGACTTGTTCGCCAGCTGCATTTTGGCGAAAGGCACGTCCGGCGGCTGTGTCCCGTAGAAACGGGGATGAAGCGTCTCGGTCGGTGTGGCAGAGACCGCTGCGCTCGTAGCGGTGGGTGCCGCGCTGGACTCTGTCGAAGTGACTGTGGGGGTGGGCGAAGCCTCTGCCGTGGCTGTAATCGGCGCGCTGGTCGCGGTCGGCCGCGGAGTCTGTGTGGGTGACTGAGTCTGTGTGGGGGGCGGCTGCTCAGTTGCCGTAAATGCGGGAGAGACAACGGTCGCCTGGGCCCCGGCGGTTGGGGCGAAGGCCGGCAGCGGCAATGTCACATTGCATGCACCCAGGATGAGTGCAAGGATCACCCCGTTCCAGCGCCACCACTTCAAGGCGACCGTCTCGTGCATCTATCAATTCTGCGACTGCCCGACGACTTCCATGAATTGAGCGAGAACGTCGCGCAACATGCGTTCGGGCAGGGCGCCCACCTGGCGGTGGACCAGTTTCCCGCCGGCCACGAACAACATGGTGGGAATCCCCTGCACCCCGTATTTCATGGCCCATTCAGGATTCTCGTCGGTATTCACTTTGGCGACCAGAAGTTTCCCGGCGTATTCCTTCGCCAGCTTATCCAGGGTCGGCGCGACCATCCTGCACGGTCCACACCAGGGCGCCCAGAAATCAACAATGACGGGAATTTCGGATTTCAAAACCGTTTGCTCGAATGCGGCATCGGTTACGTGGATGGGTTCGTCAATCATCTTGTTACACCTTTTCGATTAGATTTATTTCCCTGACGCGGTCAACCCGCAAATCCATACGACGCAGTTGAACCTGCCTGTGCACTGCGTCAACACCCTCCCCCGGAGGAATAGCAGGAGCCTTGCGCCACGATTCGATCGTTTTTAACCACAATGGACCAGTTGCCGGAGTTGGCGCAGAACGATCCGCTCACCGTGTTCTTATTGCCCACGTAGGCGAAGGCATAATAACAGCCGAACGGCACGGTGACGGATATGGATTTCTTGTAACTCCATCCCATATAGCCGCACTCGCCCTGCTTGGTCACCACAGACAACGACAGGACAATATTTTCTTTCGTATCGTTATCCAGGATGAAAGTGGTCGAGGGCCCTTCCCACGATCCCAGCGGATGATTGCAGTCGCTGGCGGAGAGGGTCGGCGTGCTGGTTGGAAGCGCGGTCGCGACCACCACCGGCGTTGGGGTGGATGTTGGCGGCGCGGGCGTTTCGGTGGGGACGGGTGTGAACGTGGGCTGGGCGGCCCGGGTTTGCTCCACCATGGTCAGGGCCATGCTCACCGCGGTTGAAGCGGTGTCGGGCGTCGAGGTCGAGGCGGGGGCGCAGCCGGCAAGCAGCGCGATGAGCAGAGTCGTTTGGAGAAATCTTGGCTTCATTCGTATCGAGTCGCGGATGGGATTGGTTCGTGGAGACGGCCAATTCAAGCGACGGGAGTATAACACAAAAATCCCGCGCGGCTCGCGTGCTATAATTACGGCCCATGTCCGACGTTCTTTCGCGGTGGCGCAGGGGCCTCTCGAAGTCCGGCAGGGCGGCCTTTGGGCGTCTGGCCGGGCTGTTGGGCGTGACGGAGATCACGTCCCACACCTGGGAAGATCTGGAGGCGCTGCTCGTCCAGGCGGACGTTGGGATCGAGACAACCGCCGAGATCATCCAGGCTCTTCAGCGCGTCGCGCGGACCTCGGGCCTGACGCGCGCCAGCGAACTGGACTCCGCCCTCCGAGGCGAACTGCGCGCCCGCCTCGATGTTCCTCCCGCCCTCGATTTTTCCGCGCGGCCGTCGGTCATCCTGCTGGTCGGCGTCAACGGATCGGGCAAGACCACCACCGCCGCGAAACTCGGCCGGCGATTCCTCGCCGAGGGCAAGACCGTGCTCTTCGGCGCCGCGGATACGTTCCGCGCCGCGGCCGTGGACCAGCTCCAGGTTTGGGGCGACCGGCTGAAGGTCCCGGTGGTGGCGGGCGCGCCGGAATCGGATCCGGGCGCGGCGGCGTTCAACGCGGTCCAATCCGGCGTTGCGCGCGGCGTGGACTTCATCCTGATCGATACGGCCGGCCGCCTGCATACACGGATGAACCTGATGGAGGAGTTGAAGAAGGTGCATCGTGTAGTCGGCAAGGCGCTGGCGGGCGCGCCGCACGCGGTGTGGCTGGTGTTGGACGCGACCACCGGGCAGAACGCCCTGCATCAGGCGCGTTCGTTCAAGGAATCCGTCGGCGTGACCGGTGTGATATTATCGAAATTGGATTCGTCGGCGCGCGGCGGCATGGCGTTTGCCATCCAGCGCGAACTCGGCCTGCCCATTCTTTTCGCGGGACTGGGCGAGAAAGCAGATGATTTGCAGCCTTTCGATCCTGATGCTTTCGTGGATGGGATCTTGAATTCGTAGCGGCGGCGTGAGTCGCCGCGCTTTGGAGGAACCATGCAGGATTTGTTGAATCGTGTGAACGCGGTGGGGGAGACGGTCGCTCAGATATTGGAGCGTCTTTGACTTCGCCGCGAAAGAATCCCAACTGGCTGAATTAGAAAAACAGATCGCCGCGCCCGATTTCTGGAATGATTCACAGATGGCGCAGCGCGTGAGTAAACAGGCCGCATCTCTGCGCGACGAAGTGGAAGGCTGGCACATTTTCCAGCGCCGCTTGCGCGACGCGCACGAACTGGCCGCGCTGGATGACGAGAGTCTGCGCGCGGACCTGGAGGCGGAGATCGCGGCGATCGAGGCGGAGGCTGAAAAGCGCGCCTTCGCGGCCATGCTCTCCGGTCCGTACGACGACGACGATGCCATTCTCGCCATTCACGCCGGGGCGGGCGGCACCGATTCGCAGGACTGGGCCGCCATGCTCGAGCGCATGTACCTGCGCTGGGCGGAAGCGCGCGGCTTCGAGACGGAGATCCTTGATACGACCGAAGGCGAGGAAGCGGGCATCAAGTCCGTGACGATTGCGGTCAACGGAAAGTATGCCTACGGCTATCTGCGTTCCGAGAAGGGCGTGCATCGTCTTGTGCGGCTCTCGCCGTTCGACGCGGCGCATCGGCGGCACACGTCCTTCGCGCTGGTGGAGGTCCTGCCCCAGATCACGCTGGACAGTTCCGAGGTCCAGATTGACCCGAATGATTTGAAGGTTGACGTCTTCCGTTCGTCCGGCGCGGGCGGGCAGAACGTCCAGAAGAACTCCACTGCCGTCCGCATCACGCATATCCCCACGGGAATTGTGGTCACCTGCCAGAACGAGCGCTCGCAGACCCAGAACCGCGAAAGCGCCCTGAGCGTGTTGCGGGCGCGTCTCTTCCAGCTTCAGCAGGCCAAAAAGGACGAGGAGATTGCGATCTTGAAGGGCGATTACACCAAGGCCGAGTGGGGCAGTCAGATTCGCTCGTATGTGCTGCATCCCTACCAGATGGTGAAGGATCACCGCACCGAGTTCGAGACGGGTAATACGCAGTCGGTGTTGGATGGGGATCTGGATGGATTCATGGAAGCGTTCCTGAAACAGAGCGTGAGGTAGGTGGATATGATGAGAAAGATTGCCGGGTGGTTGTTCTCGTACGAAAACCTGCTGGCGCTCCTGCTTGCGCTCGTGATGATCGCGCTGGTCGTCTTTACTGCGGATGTTTCGCCTGCATGGATCTATCAGGGTTTCTAGATGTCCGTTGCCGAAATCCTGGTTCTGATCGGCCTGGCCATGCTGGGAGGTTCGTTCCGCCGAGGCCGCGGTCTGATCCTGCTGGCTCTCAGCGCGGCGGTCGTCTTCTGGCTCCAGCCGGGGAACGAGGCAATCCCGTCGCTGGCGTTTTGGATTCCGTTCGCAACTCTCGCGGTCACAGTCCTGGCCTGGGTGTTGACTGCTCCGCCCGAGGCGCGCGGCTGGCGCGAGAATCTCCCGGCCGGATTGGTTTTGGGCGGCGTCGTCCTTCTCGTGGATTTGGATCGGTTTATCCCCTCCCTTCAAATTTTTACTGAATTTTTACCCCTGCCTCTTTTTGCAGGGCTTGCCATCGCGGGGGTGTTTTTGCTGGTTTGCGTAATCGGTTATTTTCAGGGCGGCGCGCGCCTTTTTCGAACGCTGTTATTGTTTGGCATTCTGGCTGTTTTTGTTTTCTTGAAGACGCCGCATTTGGCGGGGAATGTACTCTCGGCGGTCTCTGCCTGGCGCGGACGTTCCCTCGCCGCGGATGCGACTGTCGCCTTTGCCTGGATGGGTTATTCCTATCTCGCGTTTCGTTTGATCCATACCATTCGAGATCGCCAAACGGGACGCCTGCCTGCGGTGGGACTGGCGGAGTATGTCAATTACGTCATTTTCTTCCCAGCCTTCACCGCCGGGCCGATTGACCGTCTGGAGCGTTTTATCTCTGACCTGCGCTCGCCACCGGCCTTGACGAACGACGACTGGCTTCATGCCGGAAAGCGCCTGACGATGGGCCTGTTCAAAAAATTCGTGCTGGCCGACCTGCTGGCTGTCGTCTCTATCACGGACGCGCTGGCCGTTCAAACGCGGACCGGGGGCTGGCTCTGGCTTTTCTTGTATGCCTATGCCTTTCGCATCTATTTTGACTTCAGCGGATACACCGATATCGCCATCGGCATGGGCCGCCTGATGGGGATCCGATTGCCTGAAAATTTTGCCGCGCCCTACCTCAAGCCCAGCCTGACGCAATTCTGGAACTCCTGGCACATGACCCTGACTCAGTGGTTCCGTTCCTACTTTTTCAATCCGCTGACGCGTTCGATGCGCGCCGCGCAGCATCCTCTCCCGGTTTGGTCCATGATCCTCCTCTCGCAATTGAGCACGATGGCGCTGATTGGCCTGTGGCACGGCATCACCTGGAATTTCGTCCTGTGGGGAGGCTGGCATGGTCTGGGCCTTTTCATCCACAACCGCTGGAGCGATTTTGTGCGCGGACGCATGCCCGCCTGGACTTCGGCGCGCCCTGGGAGCGCCGCGATCAACGGCGCGGGGGTTTTGCTGACGTTCCACTTCGTCGCCCTGGGATGGGTCTTCTTTGCACTGTCAACGCCTCGGGCCTCCTGGCTGGCGTTGCTGAAACTGCTGGGGGTATCCTGAGCATGCGCGCCAGCGTCAATCCGTGGCGGGTTCTGATTAAGGCAATCGTATTGTTCGCCATTGCCAATATTGCGTTTGCCGTTTCGAGCCCCGCGGTCGGACGAATCACGTTATACAACCGTCTCCTGCCTGGACGCCTGCGCTTCCCTTACGAACAGCAACCCGCGTTTTACGGCGTCGGTTATAACGCGCCCTTATTCGAGGACTTCGACGCCATGTTCGGATCTCACGTCATCGCGAACGGCGAAAAGCCCGCCGATGAATTCCGCCTCATCCTGCTGGGCGACTCGGCCACCTGGGGCGGTCATCTTCCCGCGGACGAGAATCTCGCCGAGCAGATCAACCGCCTCGCCCTGCAAACATGCGGCGGACGCCGCATCCGCGCCTACAACCTGGCGTTTCCATGGCCGTTCTCGTTTCGCGACCTGCTGATTTTGGACGAGGCCATGAAATATCAGCCTGACGAAGTTCTGTGGCTGGTGACCCTGTCCACGTTCGACCGGCAGAACATCGAAATGGAATTCCTCCGCCCGCACGCAGACCGGGCCTTGCGTCTGATGGATCGCTACGATCTCGACCTCCCCTGGCTGGCGCGGCGTTTGGACTCGCCGTCCTTCTGGGACAGGACTATCGTCGGTCAGCGCGCCCGGCTGAACAAAATCGTCCGCGCCCAACTCTACGGCCTCCTCTGGTCTGCGACCGGCATAGACTTTCACGTAACCCGTACTCCTGTCAACCCTCAACCGGTCAGTCCGGACGTGCCGCGCAGCGTTGCCTATTTCGATGTTGCCTCTTCGCAGGAACTATCCCGCCTGCTCGACGCGTTGACTCTGAACGACATAGCCGCCGCGGTTCAAATCGCTGGGGAGGTTCCCTTCATCGTCGTCAACGAACCGATCTTCGTCGCGACGGGCAAGAACAGCGGCCTGCGTTACAACAACAACTATCCCCGCTGGGCATATGATGCCTACCGCGCGGCCATTGCGGAATATACCTCCGCCCGGGGTTACGAATTCCGCGACTTTTGGAATACAATACCCCCCAATGAATTTCTCAATCCATCCCTTCATCGCTCTCCCGCGGGCGAGCGGCGCTTCGCGGAGCTTCTTGCGCCGGTGATCGCGCAGGCCGCCTGTCCGCTCGAACCGCAACCCCAATCGAGGTGAAATCATCATGCCCCATGAAGTGCAGGCCGCTGTCCATGAGTTCGTGACGGCTAAAATTCTGAAACAACCTCAGCGTGTCCTTCGCCCGGACGAGGCGCTGATCTCCAGCGGCCTGATCGATTCTTTCAGCCTGATGGACCTGGCCCTGTTCGTGGAGGACACTTTCGGCGTTCGGATCGAAGATACAGAATTGAACGCCTCGACCTTCGATACGCTCGACCAATTGACTGCCCTCATCCTTTCGCGCCAGAAATGACAACGTTCACGCATCTGCTCCGGGACTTTTACGGGCGCGTCCCCGAAAAGCCGATTCTCACCCTGCAATTCTCCGGCCAACCCGACCGGCCGATTTCGTACCGTCAATTGATGAACGGTGCGAATGCCTTTGCGCGCACCTATGCCCGCGAGGGCATCCAGCCGGGCGAGGTGGTCGTGTTGATTCTTCGACACGGTGAGGAGTTGATGTATTCCTTTTGGGGCGCGGTCCTGCATGGTGCCATCCCCTCGATCATGCCGTTCCTGACCGAGAAACTTGCACCCGAACGTTATCGCGCCGACCTGGCCGCGTTGATCTCGGTCACGCGCCCGACGGCCATCGTCACCTATCCTGAATTCGAGGCGGAGGTGCGCAATGCGTTGCGTGACGGCGACTCTGTCCGCGCCGTGATCGCGGCCAACCGGACCGAGCCGCAATCCGCGCCCGATTTTGAGTCCCTGCCCGGCATGACCCGTGCGGAGGCTGATATTGTCCTGCTCCAGCACTCGTCCGGGACGACGGGCCTGCAAAAGGGTGTGGCGCTCTCGCACCGCGCCGTCCTGAACCAGTTGCAGGCTTACGGGGAGGCGCTTTCGTTGAGCGACAGGGATGTGATCGTCTCCTGGCTTCCCCTGTATCACGACATGGGGTTGATCGCGGGCTTTCTCATGCCGATCCTGACCGGTACACCGCTGGTGCTCATGTCGCCGTTCGATTGGGTGCGCGCGCCGTATCGGTTACTGCAATCCGTCTCGCACTATCGCGGTACGCTTTCGTGGCTTCCGAACTTTGCCTACAATTTCTGCGCGCAGAAGATCCGCGGCCGCCACATCGAGGGTGTGGATCTGTCCTCGTGGCGGGCGGTCATCAATTGCTCCGAGCCGGTCCGTTGGGAGAGCCACCAGGCGTTCTACGAGAAGTTCAAATCGTACGGCCTGCGGTACGAGGCTCTGCAAACGTCGTACGCGATGGCGGAAAACGTCTTTGGCGTGACCCAAAGCCGATTAAACGGTGAACCGGCCTGGGTCGAGTTGGACCGCGAGGCGTTCATGGTCGAGCGCGTCGCGCGTCCCGCCCTGGATGGTCGTCCCTCGCTGAAGATGATGTCGTCCGGGCGTCCGCTGAAGAATACGCGCGTGCGCGTTCTGGACGATAATGGGCGCGGCGTTCCCGAGCGCGTCATCGGCGAGATCGCCCTGCAAAGCGACTGCATGTTGACGGGCTATTTCAATCGGCCCGACATTACCGAAAAGGCCTTTCTGGATGGCTGGTATCTGACCGGCGATTACGGTTTTTTGCTGGACGGCGATTTGTACGTTTCAGGACGCAAGAAGGATATGATCATCGTCGGCGGCAAGAACGTGTATCCGCAGGACCTGGAGGCGCTGACTTATGAAGTGCCCGGGGTGCACGCCGGGCGCTCGGTGGCCTTCGGCCTCTTCGACGAGGAGCAGGGCACGGAGGAGGTCGTCATCATCGCCGAGGTCGATTCGGAGGCTCCCGCCGAACAACAGAGGATCGCGGATGCCATCCGCCAGCACGTGACGAAGAATTCGGCCATTGCCCTGCGGCATGTCAGAGTCGTCGGCCCGAAATGGATTTTGAAGACTTCCAGCGGCAAGACGGCGCGCGCGGCCAACAAAGAGAAATTTCTGAAGGAACTCGAAGCCAGTCAAAACCGTTGAAAGGCTTACCGCGCAGGATTGTTCCCATTCATCGAGGCAAGGGATGAAAACAGATCCCAACGATCTGCTACAGGAGGCGATTCGCGCTGTCCGCTCCGGGCGGGAACTGACCGCGCGCAACCTGTTTCGCGACGTCATCCGTCTCGAGCCGCGCAGCAAACTGGCCTGGCTGTGGCTCATCGGACTGCTGGACGACCTCGGCGAACAGATCGAAGCCTGCCGCCGCGTGCTCGAAATTGACCCTGAGGAATCGCGCGTCCGCCGGCGGCTGGATGAGCTGCTCGCGCGGCGCGGGGAGCAGGTTCGGTCGCGGGCGCGCGACCTGCACGCGCAAGGCGAGACGGAGCGCGCCCTGTTGCTCCTGCGCCGCGAGCTCCAGGACAATGACCGCGAATCTTCGTCCTGGATGCTGGTCGCCGAACTCTCGCACGATGTGGATGAGCAGGTGCGGGCCTACGAACAGATCGTGTCGCTGGATCCATCCAATACCGCCGCGCGCAAAACGCTGGAAAAGATCCGCTTTCGTCAGAAGAACCCGTTCGATTTGCCGTCCCTGCTGGAGGAGCAGGGCAAAATTGACGAGGCCATCCTCGAATATCAGCGGGCGGCCGCGCGCGCCAGAACCTCGCAGGAATGGGATCACATTTATCGCAACATCACCCGTCTCGAAGACTTGCGCAATGAGGGAATCGTTCATGTACCGCCCTCGGTTTCGATTGCCCGTCTGACTGCCGGGCCTCCGCTGCTTTACCTTTTGTCATTGCTCATTCATGTCGGCTTGAATCCGTTCTCGGCCAATTTCGTCTTCTGGATCGGGCTGGCCTGGACTTTGCTTGGCGGCTTCCTGATCGCGTTGGGGACCGTCCGTTCGCGGCACCGCCTGTGGATCCTGCTGGGCGACCCGGCTGCCGCCGGCAAGCCTCTCTCCCGCTTCGCCCTGCGGACCTCGGGCTGGATTCTCGTTCTCCTGTCCTTCGCCCTGCTGACGCTGGACGCGCTCCAGCGCCTGGCGGTATTCGAGATTCCTCCCGTTCCCAATTACCTGCAATAACCCATGTTGCCCATCAACGACGTCGAACCCAATCGCTATTCTCCGATCCCATTCATGACGATTGGGATTATCCTGCTCAACATATTGATCTTCATATTCGGTCCCTGGCCAACGTGGGATAACTTGATGCTCTACGCCTTTACGCCTCGGTTGATCCTGCGGCAGGAGGGATTGGGCGTGCTTTCCAGTGTGATGGCCACGTTCATGCACGGAGGGCTGTTTCACCTTGTAGGGAATATGATTCCGCTCTGGGTCTTTGGCCGCCGCGTCGAGGATGCCTGTGGGCCGTGGCGCTTCTTCCTTTACTACCTTCTCGCGGGCAGCCTTGCCAATATTGCCACATTATTGATTTTTCACGATTCGCCGATTCCCAACCTGGGCGCCAGCGGGGCCATCTTTGGCGTAATGGGAGCGTACCTTGTTTTGTACCCGGAGGGGCGCATTCGTACGATATTGCTCTTCACCCCCGTCCCTCTCTGGCCGAAGATCCGCGCGGTGTGGGTGATCTTCTATTTTCTTGGAATCCAGATCATCCCTGCTGTCGAGATCGCCTTCTCAAACGTGGATTACGATATTGGCTACTGGGCGCACCTCGGCGGTTTTGCCGCTTCGGTTTTCATCTACCTGTTTTTGCGGCCCGAGGCCTTTGCGCGCTACCTGAGCGACACGCGGGTATGAATCAAAAAACGCCTCGTGACACAGAGGGCGTTTTTTGTCTGGAGTTTCTAACCGCCGGTGGGGAGGCGGTTTTCCAGTGTTCGATTCAGGATGTCTTCCTGTTCGCGGGTCACGCCGGCTTTGGGAGATTTGCTCTTGATCACCTTCGTGCGCGCGTTGGCCCGTTCCCGCGCCATCTGAAATGCGATCTGCATGGCGGTGAATTCAGGCTCCTTCGGCGCTTCTTCGACCGGAACTGCCTCCTCGTGTTTCTTGCCGCGTTTGGGGCCGCGTCCTTTGCGGGATTCGCGCTCGGGTTTCTTCTCTTCCACTGTTACTTCAGGCAGGAGGGCCTTCATGCTCAGGCGAATCTGCTTCTTCTTACGGTTGACTTCCAACACCTTGGCTTCCACTTCGTCCCCCTCTTTGACGACTTCGCTGGGGGTTTTGACGTACCCGCGGGTCAACTCACTGACGTGGACCATCCCGGGACGTTCCGCGCCGATGTCCACGAATGCGCCGTAGGATTCGAGACGGACGACCTTGCCTTTGACGACCATATCTGCCTCGATCTCGTTCCACTCCAGGCCGAGAGGTTCGATCATCGTCAATTCGATGCGGTCTTTTCTGACGCGGCGCACCCACACTTCCACGCTTTGGCCCTCTTTCAGCACGTCTTCGACCTTGTTGACCGTTTCTTTTTGAATTTGTGAAATGTGGAGAACGCCGGGGAGTTCCTGCCCTATATCTATCAATGCCCCTGCCAGTGTTGTCTTCAACACTTTGCCCGTCAGTTTTGTTTTAGGTTCCAGCGCGATTGCCGGTGGTGTAGCTGTCATTGCGCTCATAATCGTACTCCTGTATCTTATATTTGGCCGAAGGCTGATTATACATGCATGAATGGCGGGCGTCAACGTGAAAATGCCGATCGAATCACGAATTCTGCCAAAGTGATCAATGCGAAGCCGCAGAGATTTTGTAGCACGATATTTTTCGCGTTGCGCTGCGACAGTGTAGCTGATGATTGCACCTTCGCGAAAAATATCTCAGACGAAATAAAAGCGCGGATGTCAATGGGACATTGACGTTATACCCTTCGATCTGAAGTTCGGACATTATTTCGAACATCCAGAACTAAGAGCCTATCCAAACAACCCTGGAGTCAGCCAGCTTGCTGGCGTATTTCGAGAGCAAGCTCCCTGATTCAATCGAGATTGGTGATCCGGATAGGCTGTCAGTCTGTTTTCGTCCCATCCCTGTGAGACGGCGTCCGGGGCAGATTTCGGAAAATTGCACGAACTCTTATCCGAAGGTCAGTTGATTCCTTGACGGCCTTGCCGAAATTGAGTATAGTAAGCCGCGTTGATGTCTAATTCGGAAGGGATTAAGATAAATTATGTATGAAATCGACAAAATTGACATCAAGATTATAAACCTGCTGCTCGGAGATGGACGAATGGCCGCCTCGGAGATTGCGCGCCGGTTGGGCGAGATTTCCGAGCGAGCCGTGCGATACCGCATTGACCGCATGGTGGACGAGGGCGTGATTCGCATCAGCGCCATTGTCAGCCCGCGCGCGCTCGGCTTTACAACCTATGCCGATGTGTGGCTCGAGGTCGAGTCGGATAAAATCCTCGAAGTGGCGCAAAAGATGTCAGAGCACGATTGTGTCACTTACGTGGCCTGCTCGATCGGCGAGACCGACGTCAGCATTCAGGTGGTGGCAAAAGATACGGATGAGGTGTACCGCTTTGTAACGGAAGTCGTCCGCAAGGTCTCGGGAGTGAGGCGGACGACAACTTCGATTGTCCCTGTCGTTCTCAAGGATGTGTATCAATGGCGAGTCCCGGTCGGGGTCGCCAGGGAATAACAGACAACACTTTGGAGGCTGTATGGATTTCATCGGGCCAAAGAGCAAGGCATTACAAAAGCGTGCATTGGAGGTGATGCCGCTGGGGGTCAATTCCAATTTCCGATACTGGGGCGAGGGGATGACGCCTTACGTTGACAGGGCAAAAGGTGCCTATCTCTGGGATGTGGACGGGAAACGCTATATAGACTATCGAATGGCTTTCGGTCCCATCATCCTCGGTCACGCATACGATGAGGTGGACGCGAAAGTCATCGAGGAGATTCAGCGCGGCTCGCTCTTCGCCATGACGGGCGAACTGGAGGTGGAAGTGGCGGAAATGATCGCCGCCATGTGCCCCGCGGTGGAAATGGTGCGGTTGGCGTGTTCAGGTACCGAGGCCACCATGCACGCCATCCGCGTGGCGCGCGCCTACACAGGCCGCGACATCGTCCTGAAATTCGAGGGCAACTATCACGGCTTTCACGATCACACCCTCTGGTCCACCTACGCGCCGACGGGGGCGATGGGCAACGCGCGCAGTCCGATTCCCATCCCGTCCTCGTCGGGCATTCCTAAATCCATGCGCGAGTTCATTATCACCGTGCCGTTCAACGACGCGGAGGGGTTTGAGCGCGCCATGCGCTCCTACGGCGACCAGATCGCGGCGGTTATCACCGAACCGTGCCAGGGCAACTGCGGCGCTATCGAGCCGCAACCCGGCTTCCTCGAGTTAATTCGCAGGCAGACCAAAGAACATGGAACGGTTTTCATTCTCGACGAAGTGAAGACGGGATTCCGCATTGCCAACGGCGGTGCGCAGGAATATTATCGCATCCAGCCGGACCTCGCGACGTACGCCAAGGCCCTGGGCAACGGCTACCCGATCGCGGCCTTCGGCGGCTCGCGCGAGATCATGTCCATCATCGGAGACGGAGTCGCGCAGGGCGGGACATACACGAATAACAAGCCGGGGGTCGCAGCCGCATACGCCACATTGAAACTGCTTCGGGAAAAACCGATTCTGAAGTCCATCGAAAAACGCGGACAGCGCCTGATGGGCGGCCTGAAGGATATCTTCGAGGACAACGACATTCCTGTGGTCTTCAGCGGCTATCCCGCCATGTTTTCCTTCGCCATCGGGGTGGAGAGCGTCACGTGTCAGCGCGACTGGTCGAATAGCGACCAGGTCATGTATGAGTCGCTCATCGAGAAAGCCATCAGCCGCGGCGTGATGCCCGACTATGACGCGCGCGAGCCGTGGTTCCTGTGTTATTCACACAGCGACGCGGATATTGATGAGACGCTGAATGTGTATGCGGAGATCGTGAAAGATGTAAAGAAGTAAGCAAGTAAACAGGTACACACGTAGACAAGTAACTTGTGTACCTGTTTACGTGTATACGTGTGTACGTGTCTACTACCCCCGGAGAATCCAATGTCCCTCACCTCCCAACAAATCATTGACCTCAACAAAGAATACACCTTCTTCTCCTGGTCCGCACAGGGACCGCTGAAACCGATCCCCGTCGTGCGAGCCGAGGGCGTGTACTTCTGGGATGCGGACGGCAAACGCTATCTCGATTTCGCCTCCCAACTCGTGAACCAGAACGCGGGTCACCAGCACCCAAAGATCGTCAAGGCGATTCAGGAGCAAGCCGCCAAGTTGACCTTCGTCTCGCCCAGCGCGGCCACCGAGCCGCGCGGCCTGCTCGGAAAGAAACTGGCCGAGATCACCCCTGGCGATTTGAAGAAAACCTTCTTCGCCCTCGGCGGCGCAGAAGCCAACGAGAACGCCATCAAGATCGCGCGTTTCTACACGGGACGTCACAAGATTCTGGCGCGCTATCGCTCGTATCACGGCGCGACGCACGGCGCGATTGCCCTCACGGGCGATTACCGCCGCCTGCCCGTGGAGCCTGCCATCCCAGGTGTTGTCCACTTCCTCGACCCGTATTGCTACCGCTGTCCCTTCGGCTGGACGAAGGACACCTGTCACCGCGAGTGCATCAAGCACGTCGAAGAGGTGATCCAGCACGAAGGTCCCGACCAGATCGCCGCCATCATCCTCGAAGGCGTGACCGGCACGAACGGTCTCATCATCCCGCCCGACGAGTACTGGCCGCGCATGAGAGAGATTTGCGATAAGTACGGCATCCTGCTCATCTCGGATGAGGTGATGAGCGGCTGGGGGCGCACCGGCGAGTGGTTTGCGGTGGATAACTGGAACGTCGTGCCGGATATCATCACGACGGCAAAGGGAATCACCTCAGGCTATGTGCCGCTTGGCGCGGTGATTGTGCGCGAGAAGATTGCAAAGTTTTTCGACGACAAAGTGTTGTATGCGGGGTTGACCTATAACGGTCACGCGCTGGCCTGCGCCGCCGCGCTCGCCACCATCGAAGTTTATGAAGAGGAGAAAATTTTCGAGAACGCGAAGAAAGTGGGGAAGCATCTCGGCAGGCGGCTTGAAGAACTGAAAGCCAAACATCCTTCGGTGGGCGATGTGCGTTATATCGGTTTGTTTTCCGCCCTGGAATTGGTGAAGAACCGCCAGACCAAAGAGCCAA